>CANGPS010000004.1 GCA_947456245.1 Acidimicrobiaceae bacterium | reverse complement strand
GCGATCGGTGCCGAGCATCCTGACCATGGCGGTGCCACAGACCGGGCAGGCGCCCTGGGCGGCGAAGCGCCCGTTGGCGAGGTCGACCCTGTCGCCCTCGAAGTCCCGCTTCTCGCGGCACTTGACGCAGTAGCCGGTATAGGTCGCCAAGGGTGCCTCCTCGAGGGTCGTGGGCGGTCAGGGTGGACCACCGGGTCGGCCCAGAGGCTACCGGCATCACGGAGCGCGTCGGTGAGCCCGCTCGCATAGCCTCCGAGTCATGACCACATGGAGCGACGCGCAGATCATCGATGGGCTTGAGGAGGTGTGGCAGTCGATCCTCGACGCCACCGCCGGCCTCGACGAGGCGCAGTGGCGCCGGGAGACCCAGTGCCCGGGATGGAGCGTGGCCGACCAGCTGGTCCACCTGATCGGCATCGAGCGCACGCTCCAGGGCCACCCGGCCCCGGAGGTCGAGGTGGTCGAGACGTCGCACCTCAAGAACCCGATCGGCGAGATGAACGAGGTCTGGATCGTGGCGCGTCGATCGGCCACCGGCGATGAGGTCAGGTCCGAGTTCGCGCAGGTCGCGCAGGAGCGCATCGCTGAGCTGCGCGGCCTGTCGACCGAGCAGCTCGACGTGGTGGGGTGGAGCCCGATCGGGCAGGTGCCGTTGCGGATGTTCATGGTGATCCGGGTGATGGACTCGTGGATCCACGAGCAGGACGTCCGGGTCGCCCTGGGTCGTCCCGGCGGGCGGGACGGCTTCGGCGAGGAGGTCGCCCTCGTCCGAGCGGACACCGCACTCGGCGTGGTCGTGGGCAAGGGGGCGAGGGCGCCGGAGGGCGCCTCGGTGGCCTTCGAGGTGACGGGCCCGCTCGGTGGGCGCCGTCGCATCGAGGTCGTCGACAGGAGGGCCACGCCCGTCGATGGTGCGGACGCCACTGCCACCGTGACGCTGACCCAGGAGACCTATCTTCGACGGTTCGCCGGACGCATCGACCTCGCGGAGGCTCTGGCGGCACCGGGCACCGAGCTCACAGGAGACCTGGCGCTCGGCGAGGCCGCCCTGGCGGCGCTGGCCGTCATGGTCTGACTCGGTCAGCAGGGCCATCGAGCCCCGATAAGGTAAAGGATCCTTATGCGAGCAACCTCTGAAACCGTCGAGAACAACAAGGTCAAGCTGTCGATCGTCGTCGACGAGGCCGACATCGAGACCGCCCTGACGAGCGTCGTCAAGACGCTCGGGCACCAGGTGAGGATCCCGGGCTTCCGTCCCGGCAAGGTCCCTCGCAAGGTGCTCGAGGCGCGCATGGGCGGGGCCGGCGCGCTCCGTGCCGAGGCGTTGCGCGAGTCGCTGCCGGACTTCTACGCCGAGGCGGTGATCTCGACGGAGATCGACCCGATCTCGCAGCCCGAGATCGACATCACGGATGGCGAGGAGTCCGGGCCGGTCACCTTCGAGGCCATCGTCGAGGTGCGTCCCGAGGTGTCGGTGGCTGGCTACAACGGCCTGACCGCAACCATCCCCGCCCTTGAGGTCTCCGATGCCGACCTCGACGCGCAGATCGACCGGATGCGCGACAACGACGGCGAGCTCGTCGAGGCCGACCGGGCCATCTTGTCGGGCGACTTCGTGACGCTCGACCTGACGGGCACCGACGAGGAGGGTGAGACCGTCGCCCAGGCCGACGACTACCTCTACCAGGTCGGCAGCGGGACGATCCTGCCGGAGCTCGACGAGGCCCTGCCCGGCGCTCGCAGCGGCCAGGACCTGACGGTCACGGGGACGCCTGAGGGCGGGACGCCGGTCACCTTCGCCGTGTCGATCAAGGACGTGAAGGAGAAGGTGCTCCCCGAGGTCACCGACGAGTGGGCAGCAGAGGCCTCCGAGTTCTCGACCGTCGCCGAGCTGCGCGCCGACCTCGCCGACCGCATGAGCCGAGTCCGCATCGTCCAGGGCCAGATGGCGCTGCGCGAGGCAGCCCTGTCCGCCCTCATCGAGCTGATCGAGGACGAAGAGGTCCCCGAGGTCATGGTCGACGCCGAGGTCCAGGAGCGCATCCACGACCTCGGCCACCGCCTCGAGGCGCAGAAGCTCTCGATCGAGCAGTTCCTCCAGGCCACGGGACAGACCGGTGATGACCTCATCGGGGCGCTGCGGGCCGAGGCGTTCCGGGCCGTCAAGGTGGACCTTGGCCTCCGGGCCGTGGTGCTCGCCGAGGGCATGGAGGTCACCGAGGAGCAGCTCGCCGAGGAGATTGGTCGCATGGCCGAGCAGTACGGGCAGACCCCGTCGTCCATCCGCGAGCAGCTCGACCGTGCCGGTCGCACCATCGAGGTCAAGCACGCGCTGGGCAAGTCGGCGGCGGCGAACTGGCTGGTGGAGAACATCAACGTCGTCGACGAGGAGGGCAAGGCGATCGACCGCAGCCTCCTGACGACCAACGTCGCCGATGAGGCGGCCATCGAGGCCGCAGAGGCAGCAGAGGAAGAGGAGGCCGAGTGATGAACCGAGCCGAGAGCGACCTTCGGGCGTCGAGCTACCTGGTGCCGAGCGTCGTCGAGTCGACGACCAGGGGTGAGCGCAGCTTTGACCTCTACTCGCGCCTGCTGCGTGAGCGGATCATCTTCCTCGGGACGCCGGTCGACGACACCGTGGCCAACCTGATCTGCGCGCAGATGCTCTTCCTCGAGTCGGAGGACCCGGACAAGGACGTCCACCTCTACATCAACTCGCCGGGTGGCGACATCACGGCCCTGCTGGCCATCTACGACACGATGAAGTTCATCCGGCCCGACGTGTCCACCTTCTGCTTCGGCCAGGCGGCTTCCGCTGCGGCCGTGCTGCTCGCCGCCGGCGCCAAGGGCAAGCGCTTCGCCCTTCCCAACGCCCGGATCCTGCTCCACCAGCCTTGGGGAGGTGTCGGTGGGCAGGCCTCCGACATCGAGCTGCAGGCCAAGGAGATCCTCCGCATGCGCGACCTGCTCAACGGGATGATCGCCACCGACACCGGTCAGGACCCGGAGCGGGTCTCGGCTGACACCGACCGTGACTTCATCATGACGGCAGCAGAGGCCGCCGACTATGGCGTGATCGACGAGGTCATCACCGCCCGCGACAGCGCGGCCTAGGGTTGAGCATCGGGTCCTAGGACCGACGGCCGAGGAGGGGACACGTGGCGAAGTTCGGCGAGGGGACAGACCTCGTCAAGTGCAGCTTCTGCAGCAAGTCGCAGAAGCAGGTCAAGAAGCTGATCGCGGGACCCAGCGTCTACATCTGCGACGAGTGCATCGACCTGTGCAACGACATCATCGCCGAGGAGTTCTCCGACGGAGCTGATGTCAGCCTCGAGGACCTCCCCAAGCCCCGAGAGATCTCCGAGTTCCTCGATGAGTACATCATCGGCCAGGAGTCGGCCAAGAAGAGCCTCTCGGTCGCTGTCTACAACCACTACAAGCGCATCCACGCCACTCCCGTCACCGGCGACGACGCCGTGGAGCTCGCCAAGTCCAACATCCTCCTGCTCGGCCCCACGGGCTGCGGCAAGACCCTGCTCGCCCAGACGCTGGCCCGGATGCTCAACGTGCCGTTCGCCATCGCCGACGCCACCGCGCTGACCGAGGCCGGGTACGTGGGCGAGGACGTCGAGAACATCCTGCTCAAGCTCATCCAGGCCGCCGACTGGGACGTCAAGCGCGCCGAGACCGGCATCATCTACATCGACGAGATCGACAAGGTGGCCCGCAAGAGCGAGAACCCGTCGATCACCCGCGACGTCTCGGGCGAGGGCGTCCAGCAGGCGCTGCTCAAGATCATGGAGGGCACCGTGGCCTCGGTCCCGCCGCAGGGCGGGCGCAAGCACCCTCAGCAGGAGTTCATCCAGATCAACACCACCAACGTGCTGTTCATCTGCGGTGGGGCCTTCGCTGGTCTCGACAAGGTCATCTCGCAGCGCATCGGGCGCAAGTCGATCGGCTTCCGCGCCGAGATTGGGGCCACGGAGTCTGCCGACCCCGAGGTGCTGCGCAACGTCCTGCCCGAGGACCTCATCAAGTACGGGATGATCCCAGAGTTCATCGGCCGCCTGCCGGTCGTCACTGCCGTGAGCCCGCTGACGCTCGAGATGCTCGTGCAGATCCTCGTCGAGCCCCGCAACTCGCTGGTGCGCCAATACCAGCGAGTCTTCGAGCTCGACGGGGTCGAGCTCGAGATCACCCTCGACGCGCTCGAGGCGGTTGCCGACCAGGCACTGCTGCGCGGCACGGGAGCCCGGGGCCTCCGTGCCATCCTCGAGGAGGTCCTCCTCGACGTGATGTACGACCTGCCGAGCCGCACCGACGTGTCGAAGTGCGTGATCGACGCCTCGGTGGTCCTGGACCGCGTCAGTCCGACGCTGGTGCCCATCGAGAAGAAGAAGGCGACGCGCACCCGGCGCGCCGCCTCCTGATCCTCTCCTCCTCGGTGGCCTTCGCCTCGCTCGAGTCCGGCCTGAGCTGGCTCGACGGCCACATCGACTACGAACGGGTCGCCCCGACACGACGCTCGCTGCCCTCGCTCGACGGGATGCGCGAGGCTCTCGCCCTTCTCGGTGACCCACAGACGGCGTACCGGTCGATCCATGTGACCGGCACCAACGGAAAGGGGTCCACGACCGCCATGGTGACCGCCCTGCTCGTCGAGAGCGGGCTGTCGGTGGGCAGCTACACCAGCCCCAACCTCCACCACGTCAACGAGCGGATCGCGTGGAACGCTGCGCCCATCGATGACGACTCGCTCCTCGACCTGCTCGAGCGGCTTCGCATGATCGAGCCGATGCTCTCTGAGCCTCTGACCCGGTTCGAGCTGCTGACCGTGGCGGCGTTCCTGCACTTCGCCGACGTGGCGGTGGACGTGGCCGTGGTCGAGGTCGGCCTGGGTGGGACCTGGGACTCGACAAACGTCATCGACGCCGCCGTGGCGGTGCTCACCAGCATCGGTCTCGACCACACCCAGGTCCTGGGCGACACCGAGGTCGAGATCGCCGCGGACAAGGCTGGCATCATCGCCCCGGGGGCGACCGTGGTGCTCGGTCCGGTCGCCGACGACGTGGCCGAGGTGGTCGATCGCCGGTGCGACGCCGTCGGTGCGGCGGGCCTCTGGCGCTATGGCACGGAGATGGCATGCACGTCCGACCGCCTGGCGGTCGGTGGCCGGCTGGTCGACCTCACCGTGCCGGGTGGGTCCTGCGACGACGTGCTGATCCCGCTGCACGGCAGCCATCAGGGCCAGAACGCCGCCGTCGCCCTCGGAGCGGTGGCGGCGTTCCTCGGCTGGGCTCCGGCGCAAGAGGTGGTCGAGGCGGCTCTCGGATCGGTGGCCGTCCCCGGTCGCCTCGAGGTGCTCGGCAGCCAGCCGCTCGTCGTCGTCGATGGGGCCCACAACCCATCTGGGGCCGAGGCGCTCGCGACGGCGCTCCAGGAGGGGTTCAGCGTCGAGGGTCGCCGGGTGGCCGTGCTCGGCATGCTCGAGGGCCGTGATCCCGCCGCCATCCTCAGACCGCTCGTCGCGGTCGGGATCGATCACGTGGTGTGCGTCGCGCCTGTGACCCCGCGGGCGATGGCGGCGGAGACCGTGATGGGGGCGGCCGCCGGCCTCGGCGTCACCGCAGAGGTCGCTGGCTCGATCGTCGAGGGGGTCCGAGTCGGACTCGAGCTGGTCTCCGACGGCGGCCTGCTGCTCGTCACCGGCTCGCTCTACGTCGTCGGCGAGGCGAGGGCGGAGCTGCTCCGGAGCCTCGGGCGCGACGGCTGAACCTGGTCGGTGGTGGCCTGCACCGCTGCTAGGGTCGTGCCTCGTGGATAGGACCCTTGTCATCGTGAAGCCTGACGGCGTCGAGCGCCGTCTCACCGGAGAGATCATCGCTCGCCTCGAGCGAAAGGGTCTCTCGATCGCAGCAGCGGAGCTGCGGGCGATCCCCCGGGAGGTGGCCGAGACCCACTACGGGGAGCACGCCGACAAGCCGTTCTTCGGTGAGCTGGTGGACTTCATCACCCGTTCGCCGGCCATGGTCATGGTGATCGAGGGTCCTGCCGACACCTACAAGGTGGTCCGCACCCTCATGGGGGCGACCAACCCCAAGGAGGCCGCGCCCGGAACGATCCGCGGCGATCTGGCCCTCGAGATGGGGGAGAACCTCATCCACGGGTCAGACTCCCCGGAGTCGGCAGAGCGCGAGATCGCCCTCTGGTTCCCCGGCCTGGCCTGACGGCGCGGCCTGCGCCTTGTGCGGCGCAGCGCTGTCTCGTAGCCTTGGGGGGAGAACGAGGACCTCTGACCCGATGCCGTCGGCGTCGGAGCGCCCTCGAGAGGACGCTTTTCATTCATGCCTGACAACCATCTCTTCCTCCTCGGACGGGACATGGCCGTCGACCTCGGAACGGCCAACACGCTCGTCTATGTGCGCGGCCGCGGCATCATCCTGAACGAGCCGTCGGTCGTCGCCGTCGACGTCAAGGACGGCCGTCCGCTGGCCGTCGGCTCCGAGGCCAAGCGGATGATCGGTCGCACGCCGAGCAACATCCAGGCCATCCGACCGCTCAAGGACGGCGTCATCGCCGACTTCGAGATCTGCGAGAAGATGCTCCGGTACTTCATCCACCGCGTGCACCAGCGTCGCTTCGCCAAGCCCCGCATGGTCATCTGCGTCCCTTCGGGCATCACGGGCGTCGAGCAGCGGGCGGTCATGGAGGCGGCGGAGTACGCCGGTGCCCGCAAGGCCTACATCATCGAAGAGCCCATGGCGGCTGCCATCGGCGCCGGTCTGCCAGTCCACGAGCCGACCGGGAACATGGTCGTCGACATCGGCGGCGGCACCACCGAGGTCGCGGTCATCTCCCTCGGCGGCATCGTGACGAGCCAGTCCATCAAGCTCGCCGGCGACGAGCTCGACGAGGCGATCGTGAGCTATGTCCGCAAGGAGTTCAGCCTCGCCCTCGGCGAGCGGACGGCTGAGGAACTCAAGATCGCCCTGGGCTCGGCCTTCCCGCTCCAGGAGGAGCTGCGGGCCGAGATCCGCGGACGCGACCTGGTCTCGGGCCTCCCCAAGACCGTGGTGATCTCCACCGAGCAGATCAGAGAGGCGATCGAGGAGCCCGTCACGGCCATCATCGACGCGGTCAAGGTCACCCTCGACCGGACGCCGCCCGAGCTCTCGTCCGACATCATGGAGCAGGGGATCGTGCTGACCGGTGGTGGCGCTCTGCTTCACGGACTCGATGCCCGCATCCAGAGCGAGACCGGCATGCCGATCGTGGTCGCACGCGACCCGCTGAACTGCGTGGCCATCGGCAGCGGTCAGTGCCTCGAGGAGTTCGAGGCCCTCAAGCGGGTGCTGATCTCCTCCTCTTCGCGCTGAGCAGCGAGGGGCTGGTCCTGTGGCGACCCGTCGCACACGTCGTTCGATCACCACCTTCGTCGCGCTGACGCTGATCTCGATCATCCTGATCGCCTTCAGCGGGCAGGCGTCGAGCGGCATCGTGGGTGCGGTGAAGTCCGTCGGCTCTGCGGTGGTCTCGCCGGTCGTCAGCGTGGTCGACGCGGTGACCCGTCCCATCGGCAACCTCTTCGCCGGAGCGATCAACTACGGCGCGGTCTCCTCCGAGAACGGGCGACTGCGGGCGACCATCGGCCGACTCGAGCAGCAGCGCACGTCGACGGCCTTCCAGGTCCAGCAGCTCAAGGAGCTCACGGCGCTGCAGGATGTGCCGTTCCTCGGATCGCTCAAGACCGTCACCGCCGCCACCACGTCGATCGATGTCTCGAACTTTGCCGCCACGATGACGGTCAACAAGGGCACCACCGACGGCGTGGCCGTCGGCATGCCGGTCGTCGGCGGCGGCGGCCTCGTCGGCCAGGTCATCGACACCAAGGGACACTCCTCGACCGTCCGCCTGGTCACCGACGGTGCCTCCCACGTGGGTGGGGTCTTCGGTCGCACGAGCACCTACGGCGTGGTCAACGGTGCCGCATCCGGTCGCCCGCTGAGCGTCGACTTCGTCGCACCGCACAGCAAGATCCGCGTCGGCCAGACCGTGTACACCAACGGTCTGAACGGTGCGGAGTATCCAGCGGGGATCCCGGTGGGGACGGTGCGCTCGGCGTCGACGCCCGTGAACTCGATCCAGATGGCGATCGATCTCACGCCGGCCGCCGACCTTGACCACCTGGCCTTCGTCGACATCGTCATCTGGGTCCCGGCGCGGTGAGCGGCCGCGTCGGCCTGCGGATGGCTCTCGTCATGCTGGTGACCATCTCGCTGCAGGCGGGTCTCCTCGACAGCATCACCATCAGCCACGTGCACCCTGAGATCATCTGGCTCGTCCCTGCCGCGGCCGGTCTGGTCGCCGGTCCAGGGGTCGGAGCGGTGTCCGGATTCGCCGCAGGGCTCTGGATCGACTGCCTCCTGCCGACACCCTTCGGGCTCTCGGCCCTCGTCGGCACCATCATCGGCTACCTGGCCGGCCTGCTCGAGCAGCGCGGCGTCGTGGTGGGGTCCGGGCAGGTGTTCTGGGTGGGTCCGGGCTTGGGTGCTGCCGCCGGCCTGATGGGAGTCCTGCTCTACGGGGTCCTCGGATGGCTCATGGGTTCTGACGGGTTCGCCTCCATCGACTACCTGGTGCTGACACTTCTCGAGGTGGTGGTGGCAGCATCGTTGATGATGCCGATGCTGTGGTCAGTCCGCTGGGCCCTCGGGGCCGAGGGTGGAGAGCGCCGTCCGCGCCGCCGACGGGCCGCGTGGTGAGTCGCTACTCGACCAGGCTCGGACGTCGGCGGAGCCAGCCGAGGATCCGTGAGCGGCGTGGTGTGTCGATGGCGGACATCGTGCCGTCGCCCGACGAGATCCCCACCCGCCCTGACCTCCGACTCGTCATCATCGGCATCGTCGCCCTGATGCTCTTCTCGGCCATGGTGCTCCGACTGTTCAGCCTCCAGGTGGTCAATGCCAGCAGCTTCAAGCGGGCCGAGACCGCCAACAAGCTCCGGGTGGTGCCGCTTCCGGCGCCTCGAGGGCTCATCACGGCCCGATCGGGAACGATCCTCGTCGGCAACGAGGTGGCCCAGAACATCGTGCTGTCCCGTGAGGTCGCGCAACAGCACCCAGAGGTGATCGGACAGGTCGCGGCGCTCGTGGGCAAGACCCCGGCTCAAGTCAAGGCCATCCTGCGTGATCCCAAGTTCGACCCCTACCAGCCGGCTCCGGTCATGGCGTCGGCTCCGATCGAGACGATCCAGTTCCTCCAGGAGCACCCAGGCGACTACCCCGGCGTGAGCGTCGAGCAGTCGTCGAGCCGGGACTATCCGCAGGGAGGGTCGCTCGCGGCCCACATCCTCGGCTACACGGGCGCCATCTCGGCATCGGAGCTCAAGGCCCACAAGAAGGACGGCTACAGCCAGGCCTCGATCTTCGGCAAGACCGGCGTGGAGAACTTCTACCAGTCGGTGCTGAGGGGGAAGGACGGCTCCGAGTCGATCCAGGTCGACTACAAGGGCGACGTCAAGGGAGTGGTCGCCGCGACCCGACCCACCGCTGGTGACACCCTGGTGCTCAACGTCGACCTCGGACTCCAGCAGGAGGTCCAGCGCGACCTCGAGGCCCAGGTGCTCGAGGACCGCCAGACGGTGGACAAGCGCTCGGGCAAGATCCCGCCGGCACCCGACGGTGCTGCCGTCGTCCTCGACCCCCACTCCGGGGCCATCCTGGCCATGGCGAGCTATCCGACGTTCGACCTGACCTCGTGGGTGAGAGGGATCTCGCAGGCGGACCTCGACTCGGTGCTGGCCTCGGGAGCGCTCAACAACTACGCCACCAACGGGCTGTACACCCCGGGCTCGACCTTCAAGATGATCACGGCCACCGCACAGCTCCAGTCCGGGCTGATGGCGGCGAACCAGTACGTGAACGACACGGGGAAGTTCGTGACCCCGGGATGCCAGGTGCACGGTGCCGGCTGCACGTTCCACGACGATGAGGCCGGAGGGCTCGGGATGGTGAACCTCCCGATGGCGCTGGCGGCATCGTCGGACTACTACTTCTACAACATCGGCTACCTGTTCGCCGTCCAGCCGTCGAAGTACGGGACCGAGCCGATCCAGAAGATGGCGGCGCAGTACGGGATCGGCATGCCCTCTGGCGTCGACCTCCCGGGTGCGGCGCTCGGCCGCGTCGACTCGAAGTCGGTGCGCGAGCAGCTCCACGCCCAGAGCCCGACCGCGTTCCCCAACACGACCTGGTACGTCGGCGACAACATCGAGATGGCCTTCGGACAGGGGTCCACGGTGACGACACCGCTCGAGATGGCGGTTGCCTACTCCACCTTCGTCAACGGGGGTACCCGCTATGCGCCGCAGGTGGCGGCCGGGGTGGTCTCGCCCGGTGGGCGGCTGATCTCGAAGAACGAGCCGAGGATCACGGGCAAGATCCCGCTGACCCCAGCGACCAAGGACCCGATCATGCAGGGCCTGATGGGCGTGGTCCAGGACCAGAACGGCACAGCCTTCGAGACCTTCCGGCAGTTCGGCCACTTCGACATGGCCACCTTCCCGGTCGGCGGCAAGACCGGCACCGCCTCGAACGCACCCGGGCTCGAGCCGAACTCATGGTTCGTCGGCTTCGGGCCGGGGAGTGATCCGAGCTACGTCGTGGTCTGCGTGATCAACCAGGGTGGCTACGGCGCGGCGGCAGCCGCTCCCGTGGTGGCCAAGGTCTTCAACTACCTCGCCGCCAACCCCGTCGGTCCGGTGCAGTGGCCGACAGCCACCAACCCTCCATCCAACACACCGCCGACGACCAACCCGCCCGCCGGCACGCCTGGCCCCTGAGCCGGGCGTGGGCCGACGCCCGTAGACTCGGGCCACGATGAACTCCCTCTTCACCAAGATCGAGCCGCTGCTGTTCGCCGTCGAGAAGCCAGCGCGATACGTGGGCGGCGAGATGGGGGCCCAATACCCCTCGCACGACCCCGGCGTGGTGTCCTGGCTGCTCGCCTATCCGGACACCTACGAGATCGGCCTGCCGAACCAGGGCCTGCAGATCCTCTACGAGATCCTCAACGAGAACCCCCGCGCACTCGCCGAGCGGACCTATGCGCCGTGGACGGACATGGAGACCGCCATGCGGGCCGAGGGGATCCCCCTCTTCAGCGTGGAGAACCACGTGGCCGCCAGGGACTTCGACCTCATCGCCTTCAACCTCTCGGCCGAGCTGACGTTCACAAACGTGCTCAACATGCTCGACCTCGGTGGGATCCCGATCCGCACCGCCGATCGTGGGGCGTCGGACACCATCGTCCTCGTCGGCGGCCACTGCACGTACAACCCCGAGCCCATGGCCGACTTCGTCGATGCCGTCGTCCTCGGCGATGGCGAGGAGGTGGTGACCGAGATCACCGACGCCGTGGGGGATTGGCTCGCCATCCCGGAGGACCAGCGCACCCGGCGAGACCTGCATCGGGCATTGGCCCGGGTCGATGGGGTGTACGTCCCGAGCCTCTACGCACCCGTGTTCGAGGGCATCCGTCAGGTCGGCCTCGAGATCCTCGATCCTGCCGCGCCTGCGGTCGTCGAGAAGCGCACCGTGGCGGACCTCGGCGAATGGCCCTATCCCAAGAGCCAGCTGGTGCCGCTGACCGAGGTGGTCCACGATCGACTGAACGTCGAGGTCTTCCGGGGTTGCACGAGAGGCTGCCGGTTCTGCCAGGCCGGCATGATCACCCGTCCGGTCCGGGAGCGGCCTGCGGCGCAGGTCGCCGACATGGTGGCCAACGGTCTTGAGCGCACGGGCTATGACGAGGTGGCGCTGACCTCGCTGTCGACTGCCGACTTCTCTGGAATCGAGGAGATCGTCTCGGGGATCGTCAGCGATCCTCGCAACGATGGACGTGTCTCGGTCAGCCTCCCGTCGCTTCGTGTGGATGCCTTCACCGTCTCGACGGCCGCGTCGATCGGTTCGGTGCGCAGAACCGGCCTGACCTTCGCACCAGAGGGCGGGACGTGGCGGATGCGGCGGGTGATCAACAAGCTGATCACGGACGATGACCTCTTCGCTGCGGTGGACGCCGCCTTCAGCCAAGGCTGGCGTCGCGTCAAGCTCTACTTCCTGATCGGCCTGCCCACGGAGGAGGACGCCGACGTCCTCGGCATCGCCCGCCTCGGTGCTCGATGCGTGGAGATCGGAAAGCGCTACCACCAGAACGTGACCGTCACCGCGTCGGTCGGGGGATTCGTTCCCAAGGCGCAGACCCCCTTCCAGTGGCACGGCCAGGACTCGAAGGAGGAGCTCGAGCGCAAGGTGGCGATGCTGCGCCAGGAGGCTCGACTGACCCGTGGGCTCCAGATCCGCTGGCATGAGCCCGCCGCCACGGTGGCTGAGGGCATCCTGTCTCGAGGCGACCGACGGATGGGAGCTGTCATCGAGTCGGTCTGGAGGCAAGGTGGCGTCTTCCAGGAGTGGTCTGAGCACTTCGACCTCGAGCGCTTCACCACGGCGCTCGACGAGGCGGGCCTCGATCTCGACGCACTCACCACCCGGACCCGTGATGAGGGTGAGGTGCTGCCCTGGGACCACCTCTCCGCCGGCCTCCACCCTGACTTCCTCTGGGGCGAGTACCAGGATGCCATCGCCGAGGTGGGCATCGAGGATTGCCGGTGGACCCCCTGCTACGACTGTGGCGCCTGCACGACCTTCGGGATCGAGCACGTGGTCGCCTCGAACCAGCCGCCGGCGGGCGGTAGTCAGGGCACGGGTCAGGGTCTCGATCTGAGCCCGACACCGGTCGCGCTCAGCACCCGACCTGCATGACCGTGCAGCGGCTGCCTGAGCGCCTTCGGGTGCGGTACACGAAGACCGGTCGGATCCGGTACACCTCCCAACGGGACAATGCCCGGGCCTGGGAGCGGGCGCTCCGTCGGGCGCGATTGCCGATCGCCTACTCCGAGGGGTTCAATCCGCGACCGCTGCTCGCCTTCTCGCTCGCCCTCCCCACCGGTTGCGAGTCGGGGGCCGAGTACACCGATCTGCGCTTCGCCATCCCCGGAGAGCGATCGATTGGCCCGGTCGTCAGCCCGGAGGCGACGGCCGACGACGCGCTCGCGGTTGGGAGTCTGCTTGACGCTCTGCTCCCTGACGGCCTGACCGTGGTCACGGCAGCTCCGATCGGGGAGGATCGGACCAGCCTCCAAGAGCAGGTAACATCATGTTCTTGGATCGTGGAGGTCACCGGGATGACGGAGACAGAGCTGGTTGAGCGGGTCGCGACCCTGCTCGACGCCGACTCGGTCCCCATCGAGCGGGAGCGCAAGGGGCGTCGTGTCACTGACGACCTACGCCCGAGCATCCAGAGCCTTGATGTCGAAGGGGGCGGTTCGAGCCCCGGGACGTTCCGGCTCAACGCAGAGCTGGCCACCAAGCCCAGGGGGGTTCGCCCCGCTGAGCTCCTGCGAGGTATTTCCCCGAACCTGAGGCTCGTCAGAGCCAACAGGCGGGCGCAATGGATTGATAGCGACGGCATGCGCTTGGAGCCGCTGACCCACGATGGTCGGCTTCTCGGCGCTGCTGCACCGATGGCTGCGGAGAGCGGCCGATGAGAACGAGGAGGGCCTGCTCAAATGAGCGAGCACGAGGACACCGGATCTGCCACCGGCGAGGCTGCCAGCGGGACTGAGGCGCCCGCTCGGGCTCCCAAGGTGGGCGACAGCGCACCCGCACCCAAGGTCGGAGACACTGCGCCTGCACCTGCTCCCAAGGTGGGTGACAGCGCACCCGCACCAGCACCCAAGGTCGGAGACACTGCGCCTGCACCGAAGGTCGGCGATACTGCACCAGCCCCCAAGGCTGCTCAGTCTCCCGCTCCACCGAAGGTCGGGGACACCCGACCAGCCGCCCCGGGATCCGAGACCCAGCCGGCGAAGAACAAGCCCCAAGGTCCGCCTCGCGACTCGAGCCGCGCTCCCAAGCCGGTCGTGGCCACCCCGTCGGCCCCACCGGCGGCGAAGGCTGATGGCGAGACCGCTCCGAAGGAGGGTGGCGGTTCGAAGCGCCGTCGACGTCGAGGCGGACGCGAGCGCAAGGGTCGCACCGTCGGTCGCTACCTGATGTGCGTGCACGTCGAGGGGACGACCACCCACATCGCCATGCTCGAGGGTCGATCGCTCGTCGAGCACTATGTCGTCCGCGAGACCGACGAGACGACCCAGATCGACGGGAACCTCTACCTCGGGCGCGTCCAGAACGTGCTCCCGGGCATGGAGGCCGCCTTCGTCGACATCGGCATCCCCAAGAACGCCGTGCTCTACCGCGGTGACGTCCACTTCGACGCCGATGACGTCGAGGGTGGCATCGCACAGGCCGCCCGGATCGAGGATGTGCTCAAGGCAGGCCAGCTGATCGTCTGCCAGGTCACCAAGAACCCGATCGGCGCCAAGGGAGCCCGCCTGACCCAGGAGGTCTCGCTCCCTGGGCGCTTCGCCGTCCTGGTGCCGAACTCCTCGACGATCGGCATCTCGAAGCGGCTCGGCGACAACGAGCGCAAGCGCCTGCGCAAGATCCTCGACGAGGTTCGCCCTGAGGGCCATGGGCTCATCGTGAGGACGGCGGCAGAGGGGGCATCGGCCGAGGACCTCAAGCGCGATGTCGCCGAGCTCGCAGAGCGTTGGAAGTCGATCGAGGCCGAGGCGGCCAAGTCCGGTCGGCCCGGACTGCTGTTCCGAGAGCTGGACCTCGCCGTCCGGATGCTGCGCGAAGAGCTCAACGGCGACTACCGGGGCGTGCTCATCGATGACGAGAACCTCTACAACCAGGTCCGCAGCTATGTCGGTCAGGTCAGCCCTGAGATGGTCGAGCGGGTCGAGCTGTACAACCCGAAGACCGAGAACCTCCCGCTCTTCGAGCGCTACTTCGTCCACGAGCAGCTCCACAAGGCGCTCGACCGCAAGGTCTGGCTCCCCTCGGGTGGCTCGTTGATCATCGAGCGCACCGAGGCCCTCACCGTCATCGACGTCAACACGGGCAAGAACGTGGGAAAGACGAACCTCGAGGAGACGGTCTTCAAGAACAACCTCGAGGCCGCCGAGGAGGTCGCCCATCAGCTCCGGCTCCGCGACATCGGTGGGATCATCGTGATCGACTTCATCGACATGGAGTCCAAGGGCCATCGCGAGGCCGTGGCAGCGCAGCTCCGCCAGGCGCTCTCGAGGGACAAGACGAGGACCCAGGTCTTCGACATCTCCGAGCTGGGTCTGGTCGAGATGACGAGGAAGCGCATCTCCGAGGGCCTCATCGAGTCCGTCTCAAGCCCGTGCAGCCACTGCGAGGGCCGAGGGATCACCTTTGATCCGACCCTTCCCTGAGTCGATTTCACCAACCCCCCAACCATCAGTTAGGATCTCAGAGTCATGTATGCCGTCATCCGCACCGGAGCCGCCCAAGAGAAGGTCGAGCAGGGCCAGCGCGTCCGCATCGACCTCCGTACCGAAGAGGTGGGATCTGAGATCTCCCTCGTTCCCGTCCTGTTTGTGGACGGTGACACGGTCCTGTCCTCGCCCGACCAGCTTGCCGGGGTCTCCGTGACCGCCCAGGTGGTGGCGGAGGAGAAGGGCCCGAAGATCAACGCCATGACCTACAAGAACAAGTCGAACAACCGTCGCAAGTGGGGACACCGCCAGCGGTACTCGACCGTCGAGATCACCAAGATCTCCGCCAAGTAGCAGCTGAGGAGCAGAGATGTCCAAGACCAAGGGTGGCGGTTCCACTAGGAACGGCCGTGATTCAAACGCACAGCGCCTCGGCGTGAAGGTCTTCGATGGGACCTTTGTGACCGGTGGCTCGATCATCGTCCGCCAGCGGGGAACCCACTTCCACCCCGGCCGCAACGTCGGCATCGGCAAGGACGACACCCTCTTCGCCTTGAGCGACGGCACCGTGAAGTTCGGCAGCCGCAAGGGTCGGCGGCTCGTCGACATCCTCGCCGACTGAGCAGGCCCCCCGGATCTGGGGGGATCCAGACGTCGCAGAAGCCCTCGGGACTCCGGTCCCGAGGGCTTCTGTCGTTCTGCGGGGCGGTGCGACTACGAACGTGGGGGCAGCTGGGTGCCGGGCCCCACATGCAAGAACCCCCGAGGCCGGAGCCTCGGGGGTTCTTCGCACACATGAGCCGGCGAGTGCCGGCTCTGGCAGGCTCAGCCGGAGACGGCCTTCTTGAAGGAGGCGCCAGCGGAGACCTTCGGGGCCTTCTTGGCGGCAACCTTGATCTCGGCGCCGGTCTGCGGGTTGCGGGCGGTGCGGGCGGCACGGTTGACGCGCTCGAACGACACGAAACCGGTGATGGCGACCTTGTCGCCCTTCTTCACGGCGGCGACGACGACGTCCTCGAGCGCACCGATCACCTCGGCTGCGGTGCTCTTCGGCACCTCCGCCTTGGCTGCCACTGCCTCGATCAGTTCAGTCTTGTTCACGGGGTGACTCTCCTTGTGTCCGGGCCCGTTCTGGGCCACTGATCAAGATCCTTACCCGGCTGGCGGGCAAAAACGTGGATACCTCGCGATTTTCCCGCCTAGAGGGCGGGCGCATCCGCCAGCAGCCGCAGCGAGGGGAAGCCGACGATGGTCGTCTGGATCGCCCAGCCGCGGACATCACGGCCTCGCCGGCCAGCCATGATCGCGGCGGCCAAGCCCTCGCCGAGGTGGGTGACGATGGCGGCGAGGAGCACCGCTCGCAGCACCCTGTCAGACGGCAGGGGCACCATCCGCCGCACCCTGGCGGCGAATGGGGGGACGAGTGCGACGACAAGGAGCGCCAACAGGCCACCATCGAGGAGGAGGAACCAGCCGAGGGCTGGGCGGATCGGGTCGTCGTGCTGCGTCATGGCCCGAGTCTCGCAGGCCGCCCCGCTCCGGGCCATCGCTAGTGTCGCGAGGGCACAGACCGGTGCCAGCCGATGGAGGAGAGCCTGAGATGGTGGAGATCGACAGGACGAAGCTCGGATCGCTGCTCGAGCGTGAGCGGGAGACCTACGAGGCGGAGAACCCGGGATCTCGGGCCGCGTACGAGGCCGGTCGGCACCTCTTCGGACAGGTGCCGATGACCTGGATGAACCACTGGTCGGGCGGGTTCCCGCTGGCGCTCGACCGAGCGTGGGACAACCGCATCGTCGACGTCGATGGCCACGAGCGCGTGGACTTCGCCCTCGGGGACACCGGGGCGATGGCGGGGCACTCCCCGCAGCCGACCGTCGAGGCGCTGATCCGCCGAGCGGGAGAGCTCGGCGGGATCACCACGATGCTCCCGACAGAGGATGCCGAGTGGGTTGCCACGCACCTTGCGCAGCGCTTCGGGATGGACCGCTGGTCGTTCTCGCTCTCCGCGACCGACGCCAACCGCTGGGCGCTCCGCCTGGCCCGCCTGGTCACCGGCCGACCCAAGGTGCTCGTATTCTCCTACAGCTACCACGGCAGCGTCGACGAGACCTTCGTGGTGGTGGGTGAGGACGGGCAGCCGAGGTCGAGGCCCGGCAACGTGGCGCCGGCCGTCGATCCCACCGAGACCACCAGGGTGGTCGAGTTCAACGACGTCGACGGCCTCGCCGAGGCCCTCTCGCACGATGACGTGGCTGTGGTGCTCTGTGAGCCGGCCATGACCAACATCGGCATCGTCCTGCCTGAGCCGGGGTTCCTCGACGAGCTCCGACGTCTCACCCGACAGGCGGGCACCCTTCTGATGATCGACGAGACCCACACGATCAGCACGGGCTGGGGTGGTGCGACGAGGGCGTGGGGCCTCGAGCCCGACATCGTGACGGTGGGCAAGGCGCTCGGTGGGGGCATCGCCTGCGGTGCCTACGGCTTGAGCGCTGGGCTCTGGCCTCGGATCGAGGCCGCGGTGGGCGAGGGGGCTGACATCGTCGACGTGGGAGGAGTCGGGGGGACGCTGGCGGGGAACGCGCTCAGCCTCGCAGCCATGCGAGCCACGCTCGACGAGGTGCTCACCCCCGACGCCTTCGTGCGCATGATCGACCTCGCCACCCGCTTCACCGAGGGTGTCGAGGACGTCCTCTCCGAGACCGAGGTGCCATGGAGCGTGGTGCAGCTGGGGTGCCGGTCTGAGTACCGGTTCTGCTCGCCGGCACCGAGGAACGGCGGCGAGGCGGCGGCAGCGCACGATGGGGAGCTCGATGAGTACCTGCACCTGTTCCTCGCCAACCGCGGGGTGCTGATCACCCCGTTCCACAACATGGCGCTGATGTGCCCGAGCACGACGGTCGCCGACGTGGACCTCCACACGGCGCTCTTCCGCCAGGCGGTCCTCGACCTGATCGACTGAGACCACCCGGGGTGGCTCCCGGTAAGGTCGACCCCGTGGAGACCGGGTACCACACACCGCTCGAGGAGTATCTCGAGACCATCTCGACGCTGAGCGACGAGGGCACCGAGGTCATCGGAGCCCGGGTGGCCGAGCGGATGGGTCGATCCGCCCCCGCGGTCAAGGAGATGCTCGACCGACTCGAGGATGATGGCTACATCGCCCGGGACGGACGGGTGATCACGCTCACCGACTCGGGCCAGGAGGTGGCCACCACGGTCACACGGCGTCATCGTCTCGCCGAGCGCCTGCTCGTCGACGTGATCGGGCTCGAGTGGCACAAGGTCCACGACGAGGCTGGGCGATGGGAGCACGTGATCTCGGCCGACGTCGAGGAGAAGCTCGTGGCGCTGCTCGGCGATCCTGGGACCTGTCCGCACGGGAACCCGATCCCCGGCAGCGCCAACCGACCTGAGCGCCCGAGCGCCACCCTGGCTGATGTGCAGGCCGGGGACCGCATCGTGCTCCGAAGGATCGGAGAGCTCGTCGAGCACGATCGCGAGATCCTCGTCGCCATGGACGCAGCCGGCTTCACCCCCGGCTCCTCGGCCACGGTGACCGAGGTCGACGGCGCGGGAGGGGTCCTGCTGGCGGCGCCCGCGACCGAGCTGAGCCTGAGCCCTGAGGCGGCGCAGTCGCTGTGGATCGACGTCGAGAGATCCTGATCACGCCAAGGAGCCACCTAGGATCGGGGGATGGCGGAGTTCGTTGATCAGGCACAGCTCCACGCCAAGGCCGGTGACGGCGGAGCCGGAGCGGTGTCGATGCGGCGAGAGGCCCACGTCGACCGCGGAGGTCCCGACGGAGGAGATGGCGGGAATGGCGGCGACGTCTGGCTGGTGGCCGATCGGAACCAGGCCTCGCTGCTGGGATTCCGTGACCACCCGTTCCGCAAGGCCGAGAACGGCACCCACGGGAAGGGCAAGAAGCGTCACGGCGCCCGAGGATCCGACACGGTGGTTCCCGTCCCGGTCGGGACGGTGGTCGAGTCGCTCGACGGCGAGGTGCTCTGCGACCTGACGACCGAGGGGGATCGATGGCTGGCTGCCGAAGGCGGCCGAGGCGGCATGGGCAATGCCCGATTCCTCTCGAACCGTCGCCGGGCACCGGCCTTCGCCGAGCAGGGCGAGGTGGGCCAGGAGACCTGGTTCAACCTCGAGCTCAAGCTCGTGGCCGACGTGGCGCTCGTCGGGTTCCCCAACGTCGGGAAGTCGACGTTGATCTCGAGCGTCTCGGCGGCGAAGCCGAAGATTGCGGACTATCCCTTCACCACGCTGATCCCGAACCTCGGGGTCGTCCGTGTGGGCGGGGAGTACGACATGACCGAGTTCGTGATGGCCGACATCCCGGGTCTGATCGAGGGGGCAGCCGAGGGTAAGGGCCTTGGGCACCAGTTCCTCAAGCACATCGAGCGAGCGCGGGTCCTCGTCCTGCTCCTCGACCTCGCCGAGCCCGAAGGGCGCACCCTGGCCGAGCAGGAGTCGGTCCTGCTGCGGGAGCTCGAGGACTATCAGCCCGATCTGGTCGATCGGCCCCGTCTTCGTCTGGCGTCCCGCTCGGACCTCGTTCCCGACGTAGAGGTGGCCGACGGCGACTGCGATCTGGTGGTCTCCTCGGTGACGCGCCGCGGCCTCGACGAGATGGTCGGACGCTTGGCGACCCTGGTCGCCGACGCACGCCGCCTCGAGGAGGCGCCATCGAGCGCGATCAAGATCCATCGGCCGGCGGAGCGCATGGTCTCGGTGGTGCGCCACGACGATGGTGCCTTCGAGGTGCTGGGCCGGGCGGCGGAGCGCGCCGTGCGCTTCTCGAACCTGACCGATGACGGGGCTCTCGATGAGGCGGTTCGTCGGCTCGAGAAGCTCGGCGTCGCCCGCATGCTGCGCCAGGCAGGGATCACCGAGGGTGCCAAGGTGATCGTCGGCGACGTGGAGTTCGACTGGTGGATGGACCAGACCGTCGCCGGACTGTCGCCCGAGGACCTGCCGCGCCGCCCGCACACGAAGCGAGCGGCCAAGTGAGCCGACGGATCGTCGTCAAGGTCGGCTCCTCATCGGTCACCGGGCCAGACGGCCTCCCCAACACCGATCTGCTCATGGCGCTGGCCGGCGAGCTCGAGTCGCTGCGCGCCGACGGTTGGGAGGCCGTGGTCGTCAGCTCCGGCGCCGTGGCTGCCGGCTGGGCGACCATCGGGGGAGGGGAGGACCGACCGACCGACGTCGCCGTGCTCCAGGCCGTCTCCGCCGTCGGGCAGCACCGTCTGATGTCGACCTGGGCCAGCGCGTTCGAGGCTCAGGGTCGCACCGTCGGCCAGGTCCTGCTGGCCCCCCACGACTTCACGGATCGCCGTCAGTACCTCCATGCCCGGCAGACGTTCAGCACCCTGCTGTCACTCGGCGTGGTCCCGGTCGTCAACGAGAACGACGCAGTGGCAGACGATGAGATCCGCTTCGGTGACAACGACCGACTGGCCGCGCTCGTCAGCCATCTGGTGGGCGCCGACCGTCTCGTCATGCTGACCGACGCTCCCGGCCTGCTCACGGCGGATCCCCGTCTTGACCAGGAGGCCTCGCTGATCGAGATCGTCACCGAGGTCGACGCAAGCCTCGAAGCGGTCGCCGGTGGCACGACCGGGGTCGGCTCGGGAGGCATGGCGTCGAAGCTGGCCGCAGCCCGGATCGCCAGCTTCTCCGGCGTTGAGGCGGTCATCGCCGACGCACGCCTCGAGGGGGTCCTGACGCTCATCGATGCCAACCCTCGGACCGTCGGAACGACGTTTGTGGCCCGGCAGCACGATCTGAGCGCGCGTCGCCTGTGGATCGCCTTCGCCGTTGCTCCTGCCGCGCACCTGCGAGTCGACGCCGGCGCCCAGGCGGCGCTGGTGGATCGCGGCGGCTCGCTGCTGGCCGCAGGTGTCTCGGAGGTCACCGGAGCGTTCCTCGAGGGGGACGCCGTCGAGATCCACGGCTCCGATGGCAGCCTCGTCGGCAAGGGCCTGGCGCGATGCTCGGCTGAGGAGCTCGAGGCGGGAGTCGGGAGTCTCGTCGTGGTGCACCGAGACGATCTCGTCCTGCTCGGCTGAGCACCGTGCCAACCCGCCGCCACCTGGTGCCTCTCGTGCTCGACGGCGAGGCTTCGCCCGTCGCGGAGGGGGCGCGTGTGGTGCGTTGGTACGCTCTGGCCCCATGACGGCCTCACAAATCGAGACGCTCGGCGCCGAGGTCAAGGAGGCGTCACGCGAGGTGTCGCGCTCGTCGGGGGTCACCCGACAGACCGCGCTGCGAGCAGCGGCCGAGACTCTTCGCTCTGAGCGCTCGACGATCCTGACGGCCAACGAGGCTGATCTGCGCAGCGCCGAGGAGGCTGGCCTGACGGCGACGGCGCTCGACCGCCTGCGGCTCGACGCCGGGCGGCTCGAGGCGATGGCGCTCGGACTCGAGACGGTCGCCTCGCTCCCGGACCCCGTGGGAGCGACGGTGGCTGGCAGCGTGCGTCCCAACGGGCTCAAGGTCACCCAGGTGCGTCGTCCCCTTGGGGTGATCGGCGTGATCTACGAGAACCGACCCAACGTGACCTCTGATGCCGCAGGCCTGTGCCTGGCTTCCGGGAACGCCGCCTTCCTCCGTGGATCGTCCTCATCGATCCGGTCGAACATGGCGATCACAGCCGCCCTGCGGGCCGGCCTCGGAGAGGTCGGCCTCCCGGAGGCGGCGATCACGCTGGTCGAGGACACCAGCCATGAGACCGCTGCGGCATTCATGCGTCTCGAGGGCATCATCGACTGCCTGATCCCGAGAGGTGGACCGTCGCTGATCGCCTCGATGCGCGAGCACGCGACCGTGCCCTATGTGCTCGACGGCGACGGGAACTGCCACGTCTACGTCGATCGGCACGCCGATCTCGACATGGCTGTTCGGATCATCGTGAACGCCAAGACCCAGCGACCAGGCGTCTGCAATGCCATGGAGTCCCTCGTGCTCCATGCGCAGGTCGCCCACGAGGTGCTCGGTCGGCTCGCCGTTGAGATGCCAGAGGTCCGACTCCTCGGTGACGAGGCGGCCTGCACGATCAGCCCGGACATGGAGGCGGCATCCCCGGAGGACTTCGGCACCGAGTTCCTCGACCTCGTCGCCACGGTCCGAGTCGTCGAGGACCTCGATGCAGCGATCGATCATGTGAACCGGCACAGCTCCGGGCACTCTGAGGCGATCGTGACCTCTGACGTGACCGCCGCCGAGCGCTTCCTCGACGAGGTCGAGGCTGCGGCGGTCCTGCTCAACGCATCAACGCGCTTCGTCGATGGGAGCGAGCTCGGCCTCGGGGCCGAGGTCGGAATCTCGACGCAGAAGATCCATGCTCGGGGCCCCATGGGCCTCGAGGCCCTGACCAGCACCCGCTGGGTCATCCGAGGAGAAGGACAGACACGCACGTGAACGACACCACCACCCCGCGCTTCGCCAGCCCTGACGAGGTCAACGACAGACTCAACGAGGTCGACTACCTCTCCGACGACGCCATCGCGGCGACCGTATTCCTGGCGGATCGGCTCCAGAAGCCGATCCTGGTCGAGGGCCCGGCCGGGACGGGCAAGACCCAGTTGGCGAAGTCCGTCGCCGAGCTCACCGGGGCCCGATTGATCCGACTGCAGTGCTACGAGGGCCTCGATGAGTCGAAGGCCCTCTACGAGTGGAACTACCGCAAGCAGCTCCTGCGCATCCAGGCCGGCCAGGGCAGCGCCGAGGATCGCGACTGGAGCGAGCTCGAGGAGGACATCTTCGACGAGGACTTCCTGCTCACCCGCCCGCTGCTCGAGGCCATCCGGGCCAAGGACCCCGTCGTGCTGCTGATCGACGAGGTCGACCGGGTCGAGCTCGAGACCGAGGCGCTCATGCTCGAGATCCTCTCGGAGTACCAGGTGTCGATCCCCGAGCTCGGCACGGTGACGGCCGAGCAGATCCCCATGGTGTTCCTGACCTCCAACAACACCCGGGAGCTCTCCGAGGCGCTCAAGCGACGCTGCCTGTTCCTGCACGTGGGCTACCCGGACGTCGAGCGGGAGCGCAAGATCGTCGAGCGCCGAGTGCCGGGGATCTCGGGCGAGCTGGCCCTCCAGATCGCCCAGATCGTCCGGACCATCCGGTCGATGGAGCTGCGCAAGCACCCCTCGGTCTCCGAGACCATCGACTGGGCGCGTACCCTCGTCGTCCTCGGCAAGGAGGAGATCGACGAGAACGACGCCGCCGAGACGCTCCACATCCTGCTCAAGTACCAGAGCGACATCGAGCGGGCCCGTCACGAGCTGCTCGGGACCAAGCCCTCGACGAGGTCGTAGGGGGCAACGTGCTCGACGTCCTGAACGACTTCATCGTCGAGCTCCGCCGGGCCGGCCTGCCCATCTCGCTGACAGAGCACGTCGACGCGGCCCACGCCGTCTCCGAAATCGACCTCGCCCAGCGCAGCGTGTTCAAGTCGGCGCTGCGCGCCACCTTGGTCAAGTCCGAGGACCATCGCGCCGCCTTCGACTCGGTCTTCGAGATCTACTTCGCCGACCGCCGCGACCCGACGCAGTCCGATGCTGACGACGAGTCGGAGGACGACTCCGACGATGCTGACGACGAGGCGCAGGGCCAGGGGGCCAAGGGCCTCAAGGGTGCTGGCAAGTCGATGGGGCAGGGCGGCGGCTCGACGATGTCCGCCGAAGAGCTCGCGCAGATGCTCGAGGCGGCCATCCGAAGCAACGATGCCCAGATGCGCTCGGCCGTGGCCCAGCAGGCCGTCAGCCGCTACGCCGGCATGGAGCCCGGCCGACCGGTGGGTGGGACCTACTACCTCTACCGGACGCTCCGGAACCTGGACCTCGACGCGGTGCTCGAGCGGGTGCTCGAGGAGCAGCGCCAGGCCAAGGGCGAGGCCGGGATGTCGGGACTCGAGGAGCGCCTCGCCCGAGACGAGCTCGGCGCCCGTGTCGAGGGCATGAAGCGGGCGGTCGAGGCGGAGATCCGTCGCCGCCTCGTCGAGGACCGAGGGGCAGAGGCGCTGGCGCGGTCGGTGCGCAAGCCCCTGCCCGAGGACGTCGACGTCATGCACGCCTCGCGCGACGAGATGCTCTCGCTCCAGCGAGCCTTGGGTCCGCTGAGCCGCAAGCTGGCGGTCCGACTCACCCGCAAGCGCCGCCACGGCCGCAAGGGCCCGCTCGACTTCCGCCAGACCGTTCGCCGGTCGCTGTCGACCGGTGGCGTGCCCATCGACCCCCGCTACAAGCACCCGAACCCGTCGAAGCCCGAGATCGTCGTCATCGCCGACATCTCCGGGTCGGTGGCCTCGTTCGCCCGCTTCACGCTCCACCTCGTGTACGCCATCAGCTCGCAGTTCTCCAAGGTGCGCTCCTTCGTCTTCGTGGACAACATCGACGAGGTGACCCGCCTGTTCGAGGTGGCCGACGATCCGGCCGACGCCATCCAGCGCATCAACACCGAGGCCGACGTGGTCTGGGTGGACGGACACTCTGACTATGGCCATGCCTTCGAGCGCTTCCACGAGCGCTGGGCCGAGGAGATCAACTCGCGCACCAGTGTCCTGATCCTGGGCGACGCCCGGAACAACTACCACGCGTCCAACGCCTGGGTGATCGCCGATCTGCAGGCCAGAGCCCGCCACGTCTACTGGCTCAACCCCGAGCCCTCGTCGTACTGGGGCTCGGGCGACTCGATCGTGGGGGAGTACGGGGTGCACTGCGACTCGGTGGTCGAGGTCCGCACGCTCCGCCAGCTCGAGAAGTTCGTCGGCGAGCTGGCGTGACCCGTCTCGCCCCTCCCGAGGGGCTCCGGACGACGATGGAGACGCCAGAGGGAGCCACGCGGATCGTGCTCGTCCGCCACGGCCAGGGCGAGGTCAACGTCTCGGGGCGCATCGGTGGTCACGAGGCCTGCACGGGCCTCACCGAAGAGGGACGGGCCCAGGTGTCGGCCATGGCCGCTCGCCTTGCCAGCACCGGAGAGCTCGCCTCGACCGCGGTGCTGATGGCCTCTCGACTGGGCCGGGCCAGGGAGACGGCTGAGATCCTCGCACCATCGGTGGGCTTCGATCAGTCCGAGATCATCGTGGACTGCGATCTCTGTGAGCTGCACCCCGGCGAGGCCGATGGCCTGCTGTGGGAGGAATACGTCGACCGGTACGAGCCTCGAGACTTCGACGTCAGCCCCGGCGACCCCTTCGCCCCTGGCGGCGAGTCCTGGAACAGCTTCGTCGACCGGGTGGGGCGCACCATGGAGCGCATCGCCGGCGACCACCAGGGTCAGCTGGTGGTGGCGGCCACCCATGCCGGGGTCATCGAGGCCTCGATGCTTCGTCTGCTTGCCGGCTCGCCGGAGGGTGGTCCGCATCGCCGCCTGCGACTCCAGACCGAGCACGCCTCGCTGACCGAGTGGGAGTACTCGACGTTCGGCTGGAGGCTCAAGCGCTACAACGACGCGAGCACCTGACCATGACGGGCACCACTCGATGTCGTGCATGTGCTCTACTGCGGCAACGTCAAGGACTGGGGGCATGATGCGAGGTTCGACCAGCACGCGGCGAGCACTCCTCGCCTCGGTCGTCTTGGTGATCGGCACCCTCGGCACCCTCGGCGCCGTCGATGCGCCGGCCGGAGCGACCGACCCGGGACCCCAGGTCACGCTGCCCGGGTGGGATCTCCCAGGTCAGCCGACAGCCCATCTCACGGCCGTGTCGTGTGGCGCCCCCAAGGACTGCATTGCCGTTGGCAGCGTGTCCGATGCCACCGGCGCAGCGCAGCCGTTCGCCAGCCACCGGTTGGGCTCGACCTGGACGCCCCAGCCCGTCGACGTGAGCTTCGGACATCAGGCGCTGACCTTGTCCTCGGTATCGTGCCCCTCGGTGGACTGGTGCGCGGCGGTTGGGGCGGCGATCGACAACGCCTCGATCTCGCGAGCAGTCGCGGCGACCTGGAGTGGTGCTGGGTGGGACGTCCAGGCGGTGATCGGCTACACGGGCCTCTCTCAGGCTTCTGCGCTGGCCGGCGTGTCGTGCCCGTCGCCGACCTTCTGCACGGCTGTCGGCTGGAGCCGCGATGGGTTCGGGGTCGATCAGGCGATGGTCTATCGGTTCGATGGGTCGGGTTGGGGCCAAGTAGAGACCACCGGCCCACCGCTTGCCCACCTCTCGTCAGTGGCGTGCGCGTCGGATGTGGCGTGCACGGCAGTCGGGGTCCAAGGCGTGTTGCCATCGGTACAGCAGCCGGTGGTGGCGACCCTGCAGACCGGAACATGGGACATTCGCACGCTCGCTCTTGGAGGATCGACGACGGCCGGAGGGCTCCTCGGCGTCAGCTGTCCCACGGACGAGGACTGCACCGCCGTCGGCTTCTCAGTGCGCAAGGGGGTCACGCGGCCTCTGGTGGCGACCAGAGCGGCCGCGAGCTGGACGATGGCCGCGCTCCCGGTCAACCTCCACGCTCAGTGGGCGAGCGAGTGGCCGTCGCTCTCGTCCGTGTCGTGCACCTCCGTCGGATCCTGCGCGGCCGTCGGATCCTCGGGCGGGTTGCCATCGGCATCCGTCGAGGTGCTCCGCCGCGGGAGTTGGCGCTCCCCGAACCTGGACGATCGGACACACTCGTCCACCCAGTCCCTGCTCGGCGTCTCGTGCGTCGTCACCACCAAGGACTGCACCGCCGTCGGTTCGACTGGGGACACCCAGAAGGTGGCCGTGGCGAGTCCTCACGGAGGTGAGTGGCGGATGAGGACGGCCTCGAACCCCGACGGACCAATCGAGACGACCCTGTCTGATGTCTCGTGCGCCTCCCCGACATCCTGCGTGGCGGTGGCGCGGTCGACCAACATCCTGGGAACGAACTCAGCGGCATTGGACATCTACGACGGATCATCCTGGACGCCGACGCCACTGCCGAAGATCAATGGCATCCCTGGCATGTTCACGCTGTCGCACGTTTCGTGCCCCTCGCCGACCTGGTGTGCGGCCACGGCAACCGCATTCCTCTCGCAGGGAGCAGGAGCTTCCTCTGGCTATATCCCCACGACGGGGCCCGTGCCGGCGCGGGGTGTGACTCGCTCCTACCTGCTGATCGATGCCGGGGGCACCTGGTCAGCTCGGGCGATCCCACGCTCGCGAGAGTGGGCGGGCAACGGGACCGGCTCTCCGCTGATCGCCTGCCCCGAGGTCGACCAGTGCACCGTGGTGTCCGCGGTCGGGAACTGGACCGGGAGCCCGACGGAGGTGGCCACGGTCCGCTTCGACGGGAGTGGCTTCGGCGCCACGACCTTCCCGCTGCCTCAGGGGACGAGGCAGCTCAGCCTCTTCGACAGCCCGGAGTCGCTGTCGTGCCCGACGGTGACGTGGTGCGCCGTGGTCGGCGGGACGTCGGGGCACCCCTGGGCGGCCATCGGCGACGGCTCGAGCTGGGCCCTCGACGTGCTGTCGCAACCAGTTGGGATCGGGTCAGCGGGTCTGACACTGGTGTCGTGCTGGGCTCCGGGGGCCTGCAAGGCGATCGGCCAAGAGGACGGTGGGTTCATACTGGGACAGCAACGGTCCTTCACCGCCTACCTCGATGGAGGCCGGTGGACCACGCACAACGACATCGGCGGTCCCTCCACCGGCTCGTTCGTGCAGTTCACGGGCCTGTCGTGCGCCGGTGCCCAGTCGTGCGTCGTGGTCGGATCCGACATCAGCATCGTCTCCGGCCAGCTGGTGACTGGGGCCCTTCTCGGGTCTGACGCGTACAGGAACCTCACGCCGACGCCGGAGATCTCGGTGCCGAGCCCCATGGTCGGGGCGACGTTCTCAGGGGTCTCCTGCGCGGGATCGGCACCGCGGACCTGCGTGGCCGTCGGGGGAGCGGGCACGTCGGTGTTCGGAACTGGCGCTGTGCCGATCGTGGCCGTCGGGACCTTCGGTCCCGGCTGATCGCTCAGGCTCGGAGCTGCTCGGCGACGAGGAAGGCGAGGTCGAGCGACTGCCGAGCGTTGAGCCTCGGGTCGCAGATCGTCGTGTAGTTGTCGGCGAGGTCGCCCTCGAGGATCGACTCCGAGCCGCCGAGGCACTCGGTCACGTCGTCGCCGGTCAGCTCGATGTGCACGCCGCCGGGCCAGGTGCCCATCGAGCGGTGGACGGCGAAGAACGAGGCGATCTCAGCCACGATGTCGTCGAAGCGCCGGGTCTTGTGCCCGGTGGCCGAGGTGAAGGTGTTGCCGTGCATGGGGTCGCAGGCCCACACCACGGGGTGGCCGGACCGTCCGACGGCTTCGATCAGGTCGGGGAGGTGGGCTGCGACCCGGTCGGCGCCGTAGCGGGTGATGAGCGTGAGGCGCCCTGGGGTGAGCCCCGGGTCGAGCTTGTCGCACAGCGCCGTGATGTCGTCCACGTCGGCTGAGGGCCCGACCTTGAGGCCGATGGGGTTGCGCACGCCCGAGAGGAACTCGACGTGGGCCCCGTCGAGCTGACGGGTCCGATCGCCGATCCAGAGCATGTGGGCCGAGCAGTCATACGCGTCGCCAGAGGTCGAGTCGGTTCGGGTCAGCGCCTCCTCGTAGGGGAGGATCAGGGCCTCGTGGCTGGTGTAGAAGTCGACCTCGTGGAGCGAACCTTCACGGGAGAGGTCGATGCCGCAGGCCGCCATGAAGTGCAGCGCCCGGTCGATCTCCCCGGCGATGGCCTCGTAGCGCTGGCCCTCGGGTGAGGAGGCGACGAACTGCTGGTTCCACGAGTGGACCTGGCTGAGGTCGGCGAAGCCGCCCTTGGTGAAGGCCCGCAGCAGGTTCAGGGTGGCCACCGACTGGTGGTAGGCCTCGAGGAGTCGTCCGGGGTCCGGAACGCGGTCGGCTTCGGTGAAGGTCTCGGAGTTCACGATGTGGCCGCGGAACGAGTCGAGGACGACGCCGTCGCGCTCCTCGGTGTTCGATGACCTCGGCTTGGCGAACTGCCCCGCGATGCGGCCGACCTTGACCACTGGCACGCCCGAGGCGTAGGTCAGGGCGACGGCCATCTGGAGGATGACCTTGAGCTTGTCGCGGATCTGGTCAGCGGCCGAGTCGTGGAAGGATTCGGCGCAGTCGCCCGCCTGGAGCAGGAACGCCCGGCCGGCGGCGACCTCGGCGAGATCGGCGGACAGGCTGCGCGCCTCGCCGGCGAAGACCAGGGGTGGCAGGAGCCGGAGCTGGGCCTCGACGTCCGAGAGCGCCGCCGTGTCAGGCCACGTCGGCTGCTGGGCGGCCTCGTGGGCGCGCCAGGATCCGGGGCTCCAGCTCTCGCGGTCACGGGTCACAGTCACAGCGACGATGCTACGGGACGCCGCACGGTGGTGGTCACGGGTCGAGGTTCTAGGCTCCGCTCATGGCATGGCGACCTCAGCCGACCGTCTTGTCGGCACGACGCAGGTGCGCGTGAGCATGCCCACCGCACCCGGGTCGGTCGGCATCTTCGGGGGGACATTCGACCCGCTCCACCTCGGCCATGTGGCCGCAGCCGAGCGGGCGCGCCAGTCGCTCGGCCTCGAGGTTGTGCTCCTCGTGGTGGCCAACGACCCGTGGCAGAAGTCCCCCGACCGGCAGGTCTCGCCGGCCGAGGAGCGGCTCGCCATGGCCCGGCTCGGCGTCGAGGGGCACCAGGGAATAGAGGTGTGCGACCTCGAGGTGGCCCGTGGTGGACCGAGCTACACGATCGACACGGTCGAGGAGCTGGCCCAATCCGGCGTGATGCTGCCGTGGCTCGTGGTGGGGGCGGACCTGGCCGGGATGCTCGACACCTGGGAGCGGGCGGACGAGCTTCGCCACCTGGTCCGCGTGGCCGTGCTGTCGCGGCCCGGGAGCCCCCTTCGGCTCCCCGCTGGCTGGAGGAGCGTGGCCATCGAGAGCGATGACCTCGACATCTCGAGCTCGGACATCCGCCGTGACGTCCGAGCCGGCCTGCCGTTGGCGGGGCGGGTGCCCGAGGACATCATCCGGCACATCTCCCAGCAGGGTCTGTACGCTTGAGCGGCAGATGACCCTCGAGACCCCCTCTCACCAGCGACGCGGCTCGAGCCTGCGCCGTTCAAGCCACCACGGGGCCCATGCCGCCCCCTTCGGGCACCATGCCGCGCCGAGCCGGCGCTCGAGCCGGGCGGCTCAGGCGGCGGCCCACCGGGAGCGGACCCGCTGGATGATCATCGGGTCGCTGGCGCTGATCGCGCCGTTCGCCGCCGCCGTGGCCGCCCTGGGCGTGATCCGGTGAGCGACGAGGCTCCTGCGGAGATCATCAGCGACCCGACCCCCGACACCCTCGCCCTCGTCGAGGCGGCGGTGCGCGGCGCCGACGACAAGCTCGGCATCGACCCCATCGTCCTCGACCTCGCCGAGCTGCTCGGGGTCGTCGAGGCCTTCGTAATCGTCTCGGGGCGCAACGAGCGCCAGGTGTCGGCCATCGTCGAGGAGATCGAGGCGCAGATCAAGGTCGACACCTCGCGCTCGCCGATCCGTCTCGAGGGCCATCGTGAGCCCTCCTGGGTCCTGATGGACTACGGCGATGTCGTCATCCACGTCTTCCTGGAGGAGACGCGAGAGTTCTACGACCTTGAGCACCTCTGGTCGAGCGCGCCCCGCATCGACATCTCCGCCTTCGTCAGCCCTCGCTCGAGCGGTGGCGACGTCACCGGCTAGGGGCGCACCATCGGCCGGTAGTCGGCCGCCGTCACCGGCTGTGCCGTCGTGACCCCGTTCGGCGTCGGAACGCTGATGGGCCGGCCGGCGATCGAGAACAGCACCTCGGTGACCCCGGGCTGACTGGTCGCGGTGAGCACGATCTGGGCCACGGCGGTGGTCTCCGCCTCACCGGTGATCTGCCCGAACCGGTCGCTCAGGTCGAGCGTGACGCGGGCACCCTCGGTGGTGGTGTCGAGCACCTTGAGGCTCGAGGGGAGCGCGGTGGTGATGCCCTGGGAGGTCTCCGACGCGGTGGGTCCGGCGAAGAGGGCATCGAGCACGTCGGTCAGGCCGGCAGGGACGACCACGTCGCGGTGGACCTCGACGATCGATGCGTCCCGGGCGAGGAAGATGGGCTCGGTGACATAGGCGGCGGCCGGCTGGGTGGTGGTGGTCGACGACGTGGTGGGCGACAGGAGGTGGAACGGCACCTGGTGGTCGGGGACCGACCGGGCACGGTCGGAGGTCGGGACGCCGCAGGCCGCAAGCAGCACGGCGGCCACGACCAGCCCGACGGCGCGGATCGGGCGGGTCATGGTGTGGCCTCCTCGCTGATCGGAAGGGTGACGACGAAGGCGGTGCCGACGCCGTCGGGACCATCGACGATGCGTACGTCGCCGTCGAGGCGTCGGACGTGCTCAGCCACCAGCGAGAGGCCCAACCCGGAGCCGTCGGTCGCCCCCCGTCGGCCTGAGGTGACCCCTCGGTAGAAGCGGTCGAAGACCTTGGTCCGCTCATCGGGTGCGATGCCAGGACCGGCGTCGGCCACCGTGATGGCGACGGTGGTCCCATCGGCGGGGACCTCGGCTGACACCTCGGTGGCCCCTCCGGCATAGAGCCGGGCATTCTCGAGGAGGTTGGTGATGATCCGCTCGACGCGGCGCTTGTCGACGAGGAGCAGGCAGGGCTCGGCCTCGGGTGAGATGCGCACCGTCGGCCGGTCGGCCTCGGGGAGGTCTCGGCTGGCCGCGGCGACGCACTGGCGGACGAGCTCGCCGGCCACCACCTCGTCGAGCGCCAGGTCGCCAGAGCCTGCGTCAAGGCGGGAGATCTCGAGCAGGTCGGCCACCATGCGCTGGAACCGCCTGAGATCGCCGGCCATCAGGTCCACCGCCCGGTCAGCCCGTGGCGGCAGGTCGGCTCTGGCTGACTCGAGCACCTCGAGCGAGGCGGCCAGCGTCGTGAGCGGTGATCGGAGCTCGTGGCTGACGTCGGAGGTGAACCTGGCGTCGCGCTCGATGCGCTCCTCGAGCTGGTCGACCATGGCGTTGAACGAGGTGGAGAGCGCTCCGAGGTCTGGGTCGCGCCGGTCGACGGGCAGGCGGGTGGTGAGGTCGCCGACGGCGATGGCGGCCGCTGCAGTCGAGACCTCGGTGAGGGGTCGCATCGTCCGACGGCTGGCGATCAGGCCGACGAGGGCGCCGAGGACGGTGGTCACGGCGGCCGCGGCGGCCAGGGCGGCGAGGAGGACCCGCAAGGTGTGCTCGAGGTCCGAGAGGTCGACGACGAAGTAGTACGACGACCGGACGGAGGGGATCGGCACGCCGACCATGAGCAGGGGCGAGGAACCCTGCGAGGAGGTCACGGTCGACACGTGGCCGGACCGCACGTCAGAGCGAAGCGAGGTCGGGAGGCTCGAGCGGGAGATCGACAGCGACGTGGAGAACCAGCGGCCGTCGTCGTTGAGCAGGGAGGCCGTCGCCCGACCGGTGTCGAGGGACGTGACCTCGGCATCGATCGACGGGATGCTGGCGGCGAGGGCATTGCGCAGGAGGGCGGCGTTGGCATAGGCCTGGCGGAGGGCCGCACCCTGCTGCTCGACGACGAGGGTGTGGCGGGCGGTGAAGTAGACGAGCGCTCCCATGAGCACCGAGAGGCTGAGCGCACCGAGGGCGAAGGTGGCGATGAGCCGGGAGCGCAGGCCGAGGCGGCCGGGGCGCTCGCCCGCGCCGCTCATGGCCGGTTCCTCATGGGACGAGCTTGAAGCCGAGACCGCGGACGGTCACGAGATGGCGGGGGAGCGCTGGGTCGGGCTCGATCTTCGTCCGCAAGCGCCTGACGTGGACGTCGACGAGGCGGCCATCGCCGAAGTAGCCGTAGCCCCAGATCCGCTCGAGCAGCTGCTCGCGGCTCACGACCTTGTTCGGCGTGGCCGCAAGCTCGCAGAGCAGTCGGAACTCCGTTCGTGTGCAGTGCACCTCGGAGCCGTCAGCGCGGCGGAGCACGCCCTCGTCCGGGAGGAGCACGAGATCGCCGATCGCGGTCGAGGCCTCCGCTGACTCCTCGTCCGTGCGGGCACGTCGCAACAGGGCCCGCATCCGAGCGGCGAGCTCCTTGGGGACGAAGGGTTTGGTGACGTAGTCATCCGCACCGGCCTCGAGTCCGGCCACCACGTCATGGGTGTCCGAGCGGGCGGTCACCATGATGATGGGGACGGCCGAGCCGCGCCGGATGGCGCGGCAGCACTCGAAGCCGTCCATGCCAGGCAGCATCAGATCGACGAGGACGAGATCGATGTCGCCGTGTGCGAAGCGGTCGAGGGCCTCCTCCCCGCTCCCGGCCTCGCTGACGTCGTAGCCCTCGCCCTCGAAGGAGAGCCGCATGGACGATCGGATCCGCTCGTCGTCCTCCACCAGGAGGATTCGGTCCGTCATCGCAGCACGCCTGCCTTTCGCATCGTGGTCCCGACCCGTGGTGGCGACGGCACCCTCTGAGGTCACGATACGCCACGTCCCTGCATCTCTCGCGGCGCCGGCGGGCCTAGCCTCGGTGCATGGCGAGCGACCCATTCGAGCTCGACGGGTTCGGCCGCTGGCTCGACGGCCGGTCTCCGTCGACGCGCAGGGCCTACCTCGCCGATGTGAGGCAGCTGGCGACCTACCTCGCCGGTCGAGGTGTCACGGACCCGGGCAGGGTGACTCGACTCGAGCTGCGCGGGTGGATGGCCTCGCTGGCAGATCGCGACCTGACCAAGGCGACGATCGCTCGAAAGGCCGCATCGATCAGGGCGTACTTCTCCTGGCTGGCGGAGCGGTCGGTCATCGCCGAGGATCCAGCCGCCCGACTGAGTGCTCCGTCTGCCGCGTCGCGCCTGCCGGACCTCGTCGGACAGGCTGAACTCGTCGACCTGCTCGACGGTCCCGTCGATCGATCCGACCCGATCGAGATCAGGGACCAGGTGGTCATCGAGATGCTCTACGCCGCTGGGATCCGGGTCTCGGAGCTGTGCGGTCTCGACCTCGACGACATCGACTTGGCGACCGGCACGCTGACGGTGCTGGGCAAGGGCTCCAAGGAGCGCCAGGTCCCGATCCACGAGCGCTGCACCCAGTGGATCGAGATCTACCTCGACTCGGCGCGAAGCGCACTCATGACCGAGTCGTCCCCATCCCGAGCGCTGGTGTTCAATCGTCGCGGCGGGCGACTCGGACCCCGAGATGTCCGTCGGATCCTCGACCGGCGCTCCACGCAGCCCACGCACCCCCACGCCCTCCGCCACACCTACGCCACCCACCTGCTCGACGGTGGGGCGGACCTCCGGGTGGTCCAGGAGCTGCTGGGTCACGCGAGCCTCGGCACGACGCAGATCTACACGCACGTCTCGAAGGATCGGCTCCAGCGGGTCTACGACCAGACCCACCCTCGGGCCTGACCCCCGAGGTCGACGGGAGCGGTGGAGGGGTCGGTCTGGTCGGGCTAGAGTGGCGGGGTCTCACCAACCGGTGCGACGCCAACTAGGAGAACCGCCCCGCTGCGTCCTTACGGTCGCTCTGCTGTGTCAGAGCGCTGCAGCTCGGGTTGACAACCGCTAAGAAACGAAGGAGATGACCATGGCTGTGGTCACGATGCGCCAGCTGCTTGACGCTGGCGTCCACCTCGGGCACCAGACCCGACGCTGGAACCCCAAGATGCGCCGCTTCATCTACGGAGAGCGCTCCGGCATCTATCTGATCGACCTCCACAAGACCCTGACGGGCATCGAGTCGTCGTACACCTATGTGCGCGACCTCGTGGCCGGTGGCGGGACCATCTTGTTCGTGGGCACCAAGAAGCAGGCGCAGGGCCCGATCTCGGGCTACGCCGACGCCTGCGGCATGCCGTATGTCAACCACCGCTGGCTCGGCGGCATGCTCACCAACTTCCAGACCGTGTCGGGCCGTGTCAAGCGGCTCCAGGAGCTGCGCGTCATGCAGCGCGCCGGCGACTTCGAGGGCATGCCCAAGCGTGAGGCCCTTCGCCACACCCGGGAGCTCGACAAGCTCGACCGCAACCTCGGCGGCATCTCCGGCCTCGGCAAGCTCCCCGACGCCATCTTCGTGATGGACACCAACAAGGAGCACATCGCCGTCAACGAGGCGAACAAGCTCGGGCTGCCGGTCGTCGCCGTGGTCGACACCAACTGCGACCCGGACCTCATCGACTATGTGATCCCGGGCAACGACGACGCCATCCGCTCGGGCGAGCTGCTGTGCCGCGTGATCGCCGACGCCGTGGTCGAGGGCCGCTTCATCGCCGCCAACCGCCCCAAGGCCCAGGCCGCTCCGGCGCCTGCCGCCGCACCGGCAGCCGACGCACCTGCTCCCACCGCCGCTCCGGCCGCCGCTGAGGCACCGGTCGAGGCAGCACCCGCCCCGGCGCCTGCCGCTGCAGACGCCCCTGCTCCCACGGAGGCCTGATCACCATGGCAGACATCAGCGCAAAGGACGTCCAGTCGCTCCGCAAGTCGACCGGCGTCGGCATGCTCGACGCGAAGCGGGCGCTCATCGAGAACGACGGGGACATCGACAAGGCCACCGTGTGGCTGCGCGAGCAGGGCATCTCGAGTGCTGCCAAGCGCAACGACCGCGAGGCGAGCCAGGGAGCCGTCACGGCCATCCGTGACAACGGCGCCGCCGCCATCGTCGAGCTCCGCTGCGAGACCGACTTCGTGGCGAAGTCGGCGGAGTTCGTGAGCCTCGTCGACGAGATGACCGCCAAGGTCTGCGCGGAGGGCCCGTCCGCGGTGGACGCCTTCGCCGACAAGATCGACGAGCTGCGCACCACCCTCAAGGAGAACATCTCCGTGGGCGAGGTCGTGTACGTCACGGCCGGCGAGGGTCAGGTCATCGACACCTACGTGCACCTCCAGGCCGACCGCGGCGTCAACGCCGTCATCGTGCAGCTCCAGGGCGGCACCGAGGAGCTGGCGCACGACATCGCCGTGCACGTCGCCTTCTCACGTCCGGAGTTCGCCACCCGCGAGCAGGTGCCCGCGGACGAGGTGGAGGCCGAGAAGGCCACCATCGAGAACATCAGCCGAAACGAGGGCAAGCCCGAGGCCGCGATGCCCAAGATCATCGAAGGGCGCCTCACCGGCTGGTTCAAGGAGCGCGTGCTCCTCGAGCAGTCCTATGTGAAGGACGAGAAGAAGTCGATCGCCGACCTGCTCGGCGACGCGACCCTGGTGTCGTTCGCCCAGGTCATCATCGGCGACTGAGGCGACGGGCATGGGCGTCGAGAACAGGCTGGTCCTCAAGATGTCCGGGGAGGCCTTGGCTTCCACGGCGTCGGACCAGACGATCGACGCCGCCACGGTTGATCGGCTGTGCCGTGAGATCGCCGAGACGCGCGAGGAGCTCGACCTCGAGCTCGCCATCGTCGTGGGCGGCGGGAACATCTGGCGCGGGGCGACCGGAGAGATGGCGGGCATGGACCGCTCGACCTCCGACGCCATGGGGATGCTCGGCACGGTCATCAACGCCCTTGCGCTCCAAGATGCCCTCGAGGCCCACAACCAGCCCACCCGAGTGCTCTCGGCGATCCGGATGACCGAGGTCGCCGAGCCCTACATCCGGCGGCGTGCCATGCGTCACCTCGAGAAGAAGCGCGTGGTGGTCTTCGCCGCTGGGATGGGGAACCCGTACTTCACGACGGACACGGCCGCCGCCCTGCGTGCCGCGGAGATCGAGGCGTCGATGCTGCTCAAGGGGACCCACGGTGGCGTCGACGGGATCTACTCCGCCGACCCGAAGAAGGACCCGGGCGCCCAGCGCTACGACCAGGTGACCTTCCGAGATGTCGTCACGAAGGACCTGCGGGCCATGGATCTGACCGCCATCACCTTCTGCTCGGACAACGAGCTCCCGATCCGCGTGTTCGACCTCATGGCCCCCAACAACCTGCGGACTGCGCTCTCGGGCGGTTCCGTCGGTACGCTGGTCACGTGATGGACGACGACATGGCAGCACTGGTGCTCGACGAGGCCAAGGAGAAGATGGCCAAGGCCCTCGAGCATGTGAAGGCAGACTTCGGCACGGTGCGCACCGGACGCGCCACCCCGGCGATCATCGAGGGGCTGATGGTCGACTACTACGGCACGCCCACGCCCCTCAAGTCGCTGGCCAGCTTCAACGTCCCCGAGGCTCGCCTGCTGCAGGTCGTCCCGTTCGACAAGGGATCGATGGCGGCCATCGAGAAGGCGATCACCTCGTCGGACCTCGGGATCAACCCGTCCAACGACGGCCAGGTCATCCGGCTGGCGTTCCCGCCTCTCACCGAGGAGCGGCGTCGCGACATGGTCAAGGTCGTGCGGCAGAAGGCCGAGGACGGCCGGATCCAGGTCAGGAACCTCCGCCGCGCCACGCGGCACGAGCTCGACCAGCTCGAGAAGGACGGAGAGCTCTCCTCGGACGAGCACGAGCGGGCGGCGAAGGCGCTCGAGAAGGTGACCCACGACGGTGTGGATGCCATCGACGAGCTGCTCGGGCACAAGGAAGCAGAGCTCCTCGATGTCTGACGACCGACCGCCGCTCTTCGACGACCCTGAGGACGCTGCGGAGGCGCCCTCAGCGCCCGTGGTGCGCATCACCGGGGCCACCCCTGCCTCTGAAGACCTCTTCAGCGATCTCGTCGCCGAGGACCCCGCTCCGCCCGCGCCCGAGACCGAGCTCCCGCACTGGACAGAGAACGCAACCGGTCAGGTGCCGGCGGTCCTGAGCCGTCCCGACGCGCAGGCTGACGCCGATCCCTGGGCGGCGGTGCAGTCGCCGACCTGGCGCGAGGACGACAGCGACTGGGTCGCCGAGGAGGAGGCCTTCGATGCCTCCCTGCTCTCATCGGTAGACGAGGAGATCACCGGCGCACTGGTCAGCGAGCAGGTGCTCGAGGAGCGCCAGCCCTGGGAGTTCGACCTCGACGCCGAGACGTCTGAAGCCGCTGACGCTGCTGACGCCGGCGACGATGATCCCATCGATCCGCTCACGGCCACCATCCCCGCAGTCGTCGCCTCCGATGCCGAGCCACCGGCTCGCCGGCGAGGAGCCCACAGTCGCAGCGGTTCCGCAGATCGCACGCGGTCGCGTGGGCGAGCACGCACGACGGCGACGGGCGAGGGTAGCGACGGCACGGAGTCCGTGGACGGCGAGACACCCTCAGAGACCTCGGCCCCGGCTCGGCGCGAGCGCCCGGTCGCTCAGCAGGGTGCGAGCGCGGACCGCAACATCCCTGTGGCGGTCGCGACCGGGGTGATCATCGCCTTGCTGGTCCTCGTCACCTTCGACATCGGCACCGTCCTGGCCATGCTGCTCGTCGTCGTGGTCGTGACCCTGGCCGCAGCTGAGGCCTATGCGGCGTTCCGCCGGGGCCACCAGCACCCCGCCACGCTGCTGGGCCTGGTGGCGACCGTCACGTTGATGATCGCGACCTACAACCGAGGCACCCAGGCGCTGGGGCTGATCGCGGTGTTGCTGTTTCTCTTCACCATCGTGTGGTTCATGGCCGGCCACGACCGCAAGAACATGCTCACCGGCCTGTCCTCGACCATGCTCGTCTTCGTCTGGGTCGGGGTGTTCGGGTCGTTCGCTGCGCTGCTCTTGAACCCGAACCTGTTCCCGGACCGCCACGGCCTCGCCTTCCTGCTCGGCGCGATCCTCGCCACGATCTCCTACGACATCGCCGCCCTGTTCGTGGGTGCGTCGATGGGCAAGCGTCCTCTGGCTCCGACCATCAGCCCGGCCAAGACCGTCGAGGGCCTCGTGGGCGGATCCGCCGCCGCGATCCTGATGTCGGTGATCGTGGTCCAGCTGATCCACCCCTGGACGCTGCCAAGCGCCCTGACGCTCGGCATCGTGGTCTCCATCGTGGCGCCCCTCGGCGACCTGGCGGAGTCGATGATCAAGCGGAACCTCGGGCTCAAGGACATGGGCCGGCTGCTGCCCGGTCATGGCGGAATGCTCGACCGGGTCGACGGGCTGCTGTTCGTGCTGCCTGCCACGTACTTCGTGGTCCGGGCATTCCACCTCGGCTGAGGCGGCCATGACCACCACCGTCAGCGTTCTCGGTTCGACGGGGTCCATCGGCACGCAGACGCTCGACGTCATCGAGCATCACGAGGGACGCTTCTCGGTCATGGCGTTGGCCGCCGGGCGGTGCTCGGACCTGCTCGTCGCCCAGGTTGAGCGGTGGCGCCCGGAGATCGTGGTCGTAGCCAGCGAACCCGAGCGAGACGCCCTGGCCGCCCGGATCGATCGTCCGGTCGAGGTCCTGGTCGGACCCGAAGGCCTCGCGGTCGCCGCGCGGAGCGCAGACGTGGCGGTGAACGCGGTGATGGGGTTCGCCGGCCTGCCGGTGACGATCGCCGCCCTGGCCGCCGGTCGCAGGCTGGCCTTGGCCAACAAGGAGTCGCTGATCGCCGCCGCCCCGGTGGTGGCTCGGGTGCGCCAGACGCCCGGAGCGCAGATCGTGCCGGTGGACTCCGAGCACTGCGCCATCCACCAGTGCCTCCCGGAGGCGGGTCGAGGCGAGGTCCGCCGCCTCATCCTGACCGCCTCTGGCGGGCCCTTCCGGCAGGCCTCCCTGGAGCAGCTGGCATCGATCACGGTGGCCGAGGCGCTCGACCACCCGACCTGGTCTATGGGTCCGAAGATCACGATCGACTCGTCCACCCTGATGAACAAGGGCCTCGAGGTCATCGAGGCCCAAGCGCTGTTCGAGGTGCCCATCGACCAGATCGACGTCGTGGTCCACCCGCAGTCGATCGTCCACTCCATGGTCGAGATGGTCGACGGCAGCACGCTCGCCCAGCTCTCCGCCCCTGACATGCGGCTGCCCATCTCCTATGCCCTTGGGTACCCCCAGCGCCTCGACGTGGCCTTCGGACCGCTCGACCTCTCTGGGCCGATGACCCTTGAGTTCTCGCCCCCTGACATGGAGCGCTTCGCCTGCCTGGGCCTCGCCTACGAGGCTGGGCGCGTCGGGGGGGCGGCCCCGGCCTGGATGAGCGCGGCGAACGAGATCGCGGTGGAGGCCTTCCTGGCTGAGCGGCTGTCGTGGTTCGGCATCGCCGAGGTCGTCGCTGAGGCCATGGAGCGCTTCGTGCAGCGAGAGCTCGATGATGTCGATGCGGTGCTGGAGGCCGACCGTGAGGCCCGCGACGTCACACGGACGATCCTGCAGGGGAGAATGGACGCGTGACGACGCACGCGACCGAGCCGGCGACCACCGATGAGGGGTTCGAGCACGTTCCCTCTCCCATGAGTGGGAGGGCGGCCGCCGTCCGCCTCGTGGCCGGGGTCGCGGCGGTCAGCGCCCTGTTCGTGGCCCTCGGCTGGGGGACGCTGCTCCTGATCATCCTGGCCATCATCGCCATGGTGCTCCTGCACGAGTTCGGGCACTACATCACGGCCAAGCGCTCCGGCATGAAGGTCACCGAGTTCTTCGTCGGCTTCGGGCCGAGGCTCTGGTCGGTGCGCAAGGGAGAGACCGAGTACGGCGTCAAGGCCATCCCGGCCGGCGGCTACTGCCGGATCATCGGCATGACGAGCGCAGAGGAGGTCCACCCCTCCGACGAGCCGCGCGCGTATCGGAACCAGGCCTTCTACAAGCGCATCATCGTGGCCTCCGCCGGGTCGGCGATGCACATCCTCATCGCCTTCGTCCTGGCGTTCTCGGCGCTGCTGCTCATCGGCCGGCCCGATCCGTCCATCGTGGTGGTGTCGAACTACCTGCACCTCGGGGGGTCGGCCTCGACCCCGGCGGAGGCAGCGGGCATCCACCCGGGTGACCACATCGTGGCCGTCGACGGTCACCGGGTGACCAAGGACACCGACATGAGCCGCCTGGTGCACCGCTCGGCTGGCCGTCCGATCGAGGTGACGGTCGAGCGCTCCGGTGCGTCCAAGACGCTCACGGTGACGCCCATCGACGGCAGGACGGTCACCGTCGACGGCGCCACGCTGGCGCCGGTGAACGGCCCGGCCCGCGGGTATCTCGGCGTGAGCCTCACCTCGGGGACCTCTCGCCTCGGTCCGATCTCGGCCATCGCCCAGTCGGGATCGATCGTCAAGCAGGCGACCTTCGGTGCTGTCTCCGGGATCGTCCACCTGTTCTCCCCGGCCGGCCTGTCGAGCTACGCCCAGCAGGTGGCCCATCCGACGGACACCTCGTCGTCGAGCTCGTCAGCCCAGCCGACCGCACGGCCGGAGTCGATCATCGGAGCCGTCCGGACCGCAGACCAGGCAGCTCATGCTGGATTGCTGCCGCTGATCGAGGTGTTCATCTCGCTCAACATCTTCATCGGGGTGATCAACATGCTGCCGATGCTCCCGCTCGACGGAGGTCACGTGGTCATCGCCGGCTACGAGTGGGCCCGCACGCGCAAGGGTCGTCCGCGCTACCAGGCCGACGTCACGAAGATGATGCCGGTGGTCTACGCCTTCCTCGCGTTCCTTCTCGTGCTGGTGTCGACGTCGATGTACCTCGACATCGCCCATCCGGCCGCGAACCCCTTCCGCTAGACCGACCGCTCCGGCACGGCAGAATGGAAGCATGCAGACCCCCCAGGAGCTACTGAGCCCCCGACGAGCAACCCGCCAGATCCAGATCGGGTCGGTCAAGATCGGTGGCGACGCCCCAGTGTCCGTCCAGTCGATGACGACCACCAAGACCGCCGACGTCGAGGGCACCCTCGAGCAGATCTACGAGCTGGCTGCGGCGGGAGCCGACATCGTGCGCTGCACCTGCAACGAGGAGGCGGCCGCAGAGGGCCTCGCACACATCATCCCTCGCTCGCCGGTGCCGATCGTGGCGGACATCCACTTCCACCAGGAGATGGCATACGCCGCGCTTGAGGCCGGCGTGCAGGGCCTCCGCCTCAACCCGGGGAACCTCCGCAAGCCCGAGGAGATCAAGTCGATCGCGGCGGAGGCCAAGGACCGCGGCGTGCCGATCCGCATCGGCGTCAACGCCGGCTCACTCCACCCTGACATCTCGTCCAAGCACGGGGGTGCCACGCCAGAGGCGCTCATCGAGTCGGCGGAGCTCGAGCTTCGCTACTTCGAGGAGGTGGGGTTCGAGGACGTCAAGATCTCCGTGAAGGCCTCCTCGGTGCCGCTCATGATCGCTGCCTATCGGCTCGCCTCGGAGCGGTTCGACCACCCGCTGCACCTCGGCGTGACCGAGGCCGGGCCGCCGCCGGCCGGACTGCTCAAGGGCACGGCGGGGATCGCCACGCTGCTCGCGGAGGGGATCGGCGACACGATCCGCTACTCGCTCACGGCAGACCCGGTGGAGGAGGCCCGTGCCGGCCGTCAGCTGCTCGAGGCACTCGGCCTCCGGGAGCGGACCGGCCTCGACCTGATCGCCTGCCCGAGCTGCGGACGGGCAGAGGTGGACGTGATCGCAATCGCCGCCGAGGCCCAGGAGGCGCTCGAGAGCCGCAACCTGCCGATCCAGGTCGCGGTCATGGGCTGCGTCGTCAACGGTCCCGGAGAGGCCAAGCACGCTGATCTCGGCATCGCCGGTGGTCGCAAGAAGGGCCACCTGTTCATCCAGGGCAAGATCGTCCGCGTGGTGCCTGAGGCTGAGATGGTCGCTGCGCTGGTCGATGAGGCGGAGAAGCTCGTGGCGGAGGGCGTCGAGGCGCGCCTGGCGGCCGCCGATGCCACCGCTGAGGCCGAGGCAGCCGCCGATCGGGCGGCGCTGCTCGACGCCAAGGGGGCGGACGCCAACCATGCGTCGGTCAAGATCGAGCGGATCCGCGAGCGCATGGGCGAGGAATCCGGCCCGGACGTCTGATCGAGTGCTACTATGGATGGCGGTCCGGTCGGTGAGAGTACCTAGGTTGGAGCGTGGGCTGGTGCCCGCGCTTCTTCTATTTGGTCCCCGAGTCCTCTGGATGTCAGTGCCGTAGGAGTTCGCTGCTTGAGGAGGTGAGAGAGATGGGGACGACGCCCGATGCCCTCATCGTGGAGCTCTCTCCGATCGTGTCGAACCTGGGCCTCACGTTGCACGACGTCGAGATCACCAAGGCCCTGATCAGGGTCACGATCCACAAGGACGGCGGCGTTTCTCTCGACCAGCTCGCCGAGGCGAACCGCGCCATCTCCGAGCACCTCGACGCCCACGAGCCCTTCGAAGGTCGCTACACGCTCGAGGTGTCGAGCCCGGGCGTCGAGCGCAAGCTGCGTCGGCCGGATCACTTCACGGCGGCCTTGGGGGAGATCGTCTCGATCAAGACCTCGACCGATGTCGACACCATGCCGGGCCGACGCGTCGAGGGCGAGCTCGTGGAGGCCACCAACGACGGGATCGTCGTGGCCCCGGACGACGGCGGCGGCTCGGTCGCCCTGCACTACGACCAGATCGACAAGGCCCGGACGGTCTTCGCCTGGGGAGGCGGGGCCAAGCCCTCGCCGTCCCGTGGCGGATCGCCGAAGCGTGCCAAGACCCCCAAGAAGACCCCCTCAGAGAAGGTGACGATGCCATGAGCAGCACAAACTTCGAGTTCCTCGACGCACTGGGACAGATCGCGCGCGACAAGGGAATCTCCGTCGATACGCTCCTCGACGCACTGGCCAACGCCCTCGTGGCGGCCTACAAGCGCCTGCCTGACTCAGCCGAGGAGGCTGTCGTCACGATCGACCCCGACAACGGCGAGATCAAGGTGTACGGCCAGGAGCTCGACCTCGAGGGCAACGTCATCCGGGAGTGGGACGACACGCCTGAGGACTTCGGTCGCATCGCCGCGCAGACGGCCAAGCAGGTCATCATGCAGCGCATCCGTGAGGTCGAGCGGGACATGAAGTACGACGAGTACGCGGGTCGCGAGGGCGACATCGTCACCGGCATCGTGCAGCAGACGGACAACCGCTACACGCTCCTCGACCTCGGGAAGGTCGAGGCCCTGATGCCCCAGGCCGAGCAGGTCCCCTACGAGCGCTACGAGCACGGCACGCGCCAGAAGGCGTACATCGTCGAGGTCCGCAAGACGACCAAGGGCCCGCAGATCGTGGTCAGCCGCACCCACCCCGGACTCGTCAAGCGACTCTTCGAGCTCGAGGTGCCCGAGATCTCGACTGGTGTGGTCGAGATCCGAGCAGCTGCCCGTGAGCCAGGCCACCGCACCAAGATCGCTGTGTGGTCGAACGACCCGCACGTCGATCCCGTCGGGGCCTGTGTCGGAGCTCGGGGCAGCCGGGTCCGCATGGTCACCAACGAGCTCAAGGGCGAGCGCATCGACGTGATCCCGTACTCCGACGACCCGATCGAGCTTATCCAGAACGCCCTCGCCCCGGCCAGGGTCCGTGAGGTCCGCCTCGATGACACGACGGGAACAGCCACGGTGATCGTGAACGACTACCAGCTGTCGCTTGCCATCGGCAAGGAGGGCCAGAACGCCCGACTCGCCGCCCGTCTGACCGGCTGGAGGATCGACATCAAGTCTGAGACCCAGCTCGAGGAGGAGGAGGCCGGGCTCGAGGGCCAGGAGTGGGCCGAGGGCGAGTGGATCGTCGATGACGAGGGCAACCAGGTCTGGAAGCCGGCGGAGGGTGGCGACGTGCTGACGGCCGCCGACTACTCGACGGCCGCCGAGACTGAGGGCGCCGCAGCCGTCGCTGCCAAGGCGGCCGCGGACGAGGCCGATGCGATCGTTGCTGAGGAGGCGTCCGCCGAGGAGGCGGCGCCCGCGGGCGACGAGGGAGAGCAGTAGCGCCGGAGAGGACCTGCGTCGGCTGCCGGCGACGCAGGTCGGCTGCGGAGATGCTTCGCCTGCGCACCGACCCGGAAGGGTCGATCGTGCCGGGCGAGGGCCATCTCGGCAGGGGAGCGTGGATCTGCCCTGAGGCCTCGTGCCTTGGTCGGGCGGTGAGGTCCGGCTCCCTGGCCAGGGCGCTGCGCTGCGCCCCCGAGCAGGCTCCAGAAGCCCTGGTGGGGCGGTTGGAAGCACTGCTCGGCGTGAAACCCGGTGTGGATGTGTGAGAATGGAAGTTCCGCCGCTGTTGAGGCGTGCGGTGTGAGTGAACACAGAGGAAACCTTGCCGAAGAAGATCCGCGTCTACGAGCTGGCACGTGAGCTGGGCCTGACGAACAAGGAGACGGTCGATCTGGCCGTCGGCCTTGGTATCGGGGTCAAGAGCCACTCGTCGTCGATTGAGGACGCCCAGGCTGACCGCGTCCGTCGCAAGGCCGATGCCGAGGGCCTTCGGCGAGAGGTCCAGCCCGAGGAGCCAGCGAAGGCGACCAAGGCGACCAAGGCCACCAAGGCGGACGAGCCTGCACCGGTCGAGCCGGTGGCCGAGGCCCCGACCAGCCCCGCCGAGACCACGGAGGCCGCACCGAAGCGCCTTGTGAGCTCAGCTCGACCCGTGGCGCCGAAGCCCGCGCCCGCCAGGCCTGCCCCGCCGACCGACGCCAGTGCATCGACCCCGACCACCCCGGCCGCTCCGTCCGACGGCGCGACGGCCGCACCGGCCGCGGCGCCCCGCCCTGCACCCGCTCCGAACCCAGCCGACCCCGGCCGGCGGCCGGCACCCACGAGGCCGCCGCTGAGTGACACCGGCAAGCCCATCCCGCCCCCGCCCCGTCGCGCTCCGATGAGCCCTTCGGGCAAGCCCATCCCGCCGCCGCCCGGCTCACGTCGCCCCGGCGGCCCGGCCGGCGCTGGTGCTCGCCCCGGCGGTCCGCGCCCCGGCGGCCCCCGTCCCGGTGGCTTCACCGGCACCGGCGGCCCCCGTCCCGGTGGCTTCGGTGGTGGTCCTGGTGGACCGCGCCCCGGAGGCTTCGGTGGTGGTCCGGGTGGTCCTCCCGCCGGCCGCGGCGGTCCTCCCGGTCGTGGTGGACCGCGCCCGCCACAGCGACGGTCTCGTCGTCGGCGTCGCAACACCGAGGAGCTCGAGCCGACCCAGATGACCGAGTACGTCCCGTCGACGGCACCGGTCCCCGAGGGGGAGATCATCGTCGAGCGTGGCTCGACCGCCCGCGACCTCGGCGCGAAGCTGAACCGCTCCGCGGGGGACGTGATCCGCTTCCTGCTGCTCCAGGGCGAGATGGTGACGGCGACGCAGTCGCTCACCGACGACATGATGGAGCTCTTCGCCGCCGAGCTCGGCGCGGAGATCCGCCTCGTCGACCCCGGTGAGGAGAAGGAGGCGGAGCTCCTCGCCAAGTTCTTCGAGGAGGAGGAAGAGGAGGAGGAGGACGTCGAGACCGAGCCTCGTCCGCCGGTCGTCACGGTCATGGGCCACGTCGACCACGGCAAGACCCTCCTGCTCGACAAGATCCGCTCGGCCAACGTCGTCGCTGGCGAGGCCGGTGGCATCACCCAGCACATCGGCGCCTACCAGGTCGAGTGGAACGGCCATCCGATCACTTTCATCGACACCCCGGGCCACGAGGCGTTCACCGCCATGCGTGCCCGCGGTGCGCAGGCGACCGACATCGTGATCCTGGTGGTGGCCGCGGACGACGGCGTCATGCCGCAGACCATCGAGGCGATCGATCACGCTAAGGCCGCCGAGGTGCCGATCATCGTCGCGGTCAACAAGATGGACCGAGAGAACGCCAACCCCGATCGCGTCCTCCAGCAGCTCTCCGAGCATCAGCTGGTGGCCGAGAAGTGGGGTGGCGACACGATCGTGGTCGAGGTCTCCGCCCTCAAGGGCACGGGGATCGACGAGCTGCTCGAGCAACTCGTCATCGTCGCCGAGGTCGAGGAGCTCCGAGCTCCGGTCGAGGGTCGTGCCCGAGGCGTGGTCCTCGAGGCCAACCTCGAGGTCGGGCGCGGGCCGGTGGCCACGGTCATCGTCCAGCGCGGGACCCTGCGGGTCGGCGACCCGATCGTCGCCGGAGCGGCATGGGGCAAGGCGAAGGCCCTGATCGACGACCACGGCAAGCAGGTCAAGTTCGCTGGTCCCTCCACCCCGGTGCAGGTGCTCGGCTTCTCTGAGCCGCCGCAGGCCGGTGACGAGGTCCGTACGGCCTCCGACCTCGCACACGCGTCGAAGCTCGGCGAGACGCGCGCTCAGCGCATGCGCCTCTCCGGGCACCTCCCGGTGGCGTCCGCTGCCGGGGCCAGGCTCGAGGACATCTTCGAGCAGATCCAGCGCGGCGAGACCGCCACGCTCAACGTGGTCCTCAAGGCCGACGTCCAGGGTTCGCTCGAGGCCTGCACCGAGAGCCTGCGCAAGCTCGAGCGAGACGACGTGAAGCTCGCCTTCATCCGTCGTGGGGTCGGTGGGATCAACGAGAACGACGTGCAGCTCGCAGCGGCGTCGAATGCCACGATCATCGGGTTCAACGTCCGTCCGGACAAGCGGAGCCGAGACATGGCCTCGGCCGACGGCGTCGAGGTCCGCACCTACGAGATCATCTACAAGCTCATCGAGGACATCGAGTCGGCCATGATCGGCATGCTCGCCCCGGAGTACGAAGAGGTCGTCACGGGCGAGGCAGAGGTGCGCGAGGTCTTCCGCATCCCGCGCGTCGGCGCCATCGCCGGTTGCATGGTCCGAGAGGGCACGATCACCCGAGGATCCAAGGTCCGCTTCCTGCGAGAGGGCACCATCATCTGGAAGGGTGCGGTGAACTCCCTCAAGCGGTTCAAGGACGACGCCCGCGAGGTGCAGGCCGGCTTCGAGTGCGGCATCGGCCTCACGGACTACCAGGACCTGAAGGAAGGCGACATCATCGAGACCTTCGAGGAGCGCGAGATCCCGAGGGTCTAGTTCGATGGCACCACGACCCCGTGATCGGGCCTATGGCGGAGCGGCGGACTTCCCGAGGACCCGACGAATCAACCAGCTCCTCCGCCAGGTCCTGGCGGAGGAGATCGAGCGTCTCGCGGATGCCGACGAGCGGTTGAGGATGGCGACGGTGACCGAGGTCAACACCCTCTCGGACCTGCGCAACGCCACCGTCTACTTCAGCTCGCTCACCGATGGCGCCCGCGACGCGCTCGAGCAGCGACGCCCGGCGCTCCAGGCGCTCGTCGGTCGATCGGCGCGCATGAAGCGGACGCCGAAGCTGCACTTCGAGGTCGATCCCGGGGTGACCGAGGGCGCCAAGATCGATGAGGCGCTGCGGCGCCTGGCGGACTCAGCCGGCGAAGGCTGATGGGGCGGAAGGGATCCTCGGCCGGGCCCACCGGACTTGTGGTGGTGAACAAGGAGCCCGGCTGGACCAGCCACGACGTGGTGGCCAAGCTCCGTGGGGTGTTCGGCCAGCGCCGCACCGGTCATGCCGGGACCCTCGACCCCTCGGCCACCGGGGTGCTGCTGGTCGGGATGGGGCGCGCTACGAGGTTGATGCGATTCCTCCAGGATACGACGAAGCGCTACGACGGGACGCTCGTCCTCGGCTCGACGACGACGACGCTCGACGCTGACGGAGAGGTGACGGCAACCTTCGACATGGGACAGGTCGACGACGCCTCGATCAAGACGCAGGCATCCCTGCTGACAGGGGAGATCCTCCAGGTCCCACCGATGGTCTCCGCGCTCAAGGTCGACGGGGTGCGGCTCCACGAATTGGCCCGCCAGGGGGTCGAGATCGAGCGAGCCGCCCGTCCGGTCACGATCGAGTCCTTCACGGTCACCCCAACGGAGGATCCCATGGTGTTCGGCTTCTCAGTGGTCTGCTCGTCTGGCACCTATGTCCGAAGCCTCGTCGACGACTTGGGACGCGGCCTCGGTGGTGGTGCGCACCTCGGCAGCCTCCGCCGCACGGCGGTGGGCGCCTTCAGCCTCGAGGACGCCAGGACGCTCGACGAGATCATGGCGGTCACCGACCGAGAGACCGCCGCGACCAGCGAGGCCCTGCTGACCCCGGCCGCGGCCATGCGGCACCTCCCGTCGCTGGTGGTCGATGACGAGGGAGCCGCCCGGGTCGCCACCGGTCGCTCGCTCGAGGCGACGAGCATCCTCGCCGACGGCGCCACCCCGGTGGCCGTCCTCGACGCGGAGGGAGCGCTGCTGGCCATCTACGAGCCGAAGGCCGGCGCCCTGGCCGCGTCTGTGGTGCTCGCCGCAGGATGATCCCGGAAGCACCGGTCTTGGCCTCGGTGACGACCGTCTAGGTTTCTGTGGTGATGCACGTGCTGGCCCCCGAAGATCGCGCCCTGCCCGCGGCCGGCTCCATCGTCACCATCGGCGTCTACGACGGCGTGCACCTCGGCCATCAGCGCACACTCGGCCGCATGGTCCGAGAGGCCCGCGATGAGGGCCTGACCTCGGTGGTGGCCACCTTCGACCGGCACCCGGCCGAGGTCGTCCGCCCTGAGCACGCTCCGCTGCTGCTCTGCGACCTCCCACAGCGCCTCGAGCTGCTCGAGGGACTCGGCGTGGACGTGGTGGCGGTGATCCCCTTCGACTCCGACCGAGCGAGGGAGTCGGCGGAGGACTTCGTGACCGATGTGCTCGTCGGCCAGCTCGGTGCCACCAAGGTCATCGTGGGGGAGGACTTCCGCTTCGGTCGGGATCGCCAGGGCGACGTCGCCCTCCTGCGGTCGGCGGGGGAGCGCCAGGGCTTCCGGGTCGAGGGCGTGACGCTCGGCGAGGCGGATGGGAACCCGATCTCTTCGACGAGGATCCGGAGCCTGGTCTCCGAGGGTGCCGTCGAGGAGGCGTCCGAGCTGCTCGGCCGGCTCCACCAGGTGCGCGGTCCGGTCCTCCACGGCGATGGCAGGGGAGGGCCGGAGCTCGGCTGCCCGACCGCCAACGTCCATGTGCCTGATGCCATGGCACTGCCCGCGGTCGGCATCTATGCCGGGTTCTACGAGGACGACGCGGTGGGTCGCTGGCCTGCCGCCATCTCGATCGGCCGTCGCCCGACCTTCTACGAGTCGGCCGACCCCCTCGTCGAGGTGCACGTCATCGGATTCGATGGGGACCTCTACGGCCATCAGGCCCGGGTGTCGTTCCTCGCGCACCTGAGGGCCGAGGAGCGGTTCGACTCGGTCGAGGAGCTGATCGCACAGATGCGGCTCGACATCGAGGCCTCGGCGCAGCGCTGCGCCTCCCACGACGCCCGCTGAACCGCACCATCCGGGTTCTGAGGGCGTCGCCTGCTACCATGTTGGGTGCACGTCACGGGCTCAACTCTTGGGCGCGGGCGCTGTGGCCAGCGAGATCGATCGCTGACCGTTCCCTCCGTACACGATCCAGAAGAGGACGACGACATGGCTGAGAAGCAGGAGATCATTGCCGACAACCGGCTGCACGACACCGACACCGGTTCTTCCGAGGTCCAGATCGCGCTGCTGACTGACCGCATCTCCCACCTCACTGAGCACCTCAAGGTGCACAAGGGCGATCACCACACCCGTCGGGGTCTGATGAAGCTCATCGGCCGTCGTCGCCGCCTGCTGGACTATGTCCGCGACAACGACGTCGAGCGCTATCGCTCGATCATCGCCAAGCTCGGCATCCGCCGCTAGCAAGGCGACGGTCCTGGCCCCGTCGGGCCCGGGCCGTCATGACACGGACGTTCCCTCCGTCGGCTGCCAGTCGCCGGTCACCTCCTGCCACCAAGTGCAGCGAAGGTGGTCGACCACTGGGAACCGGAGCGGGGACGTCCCTCACACAAAGGAAACATCACATGGCAGACGCCATCCGGGTCGAAGGACCCATCAGCGGCACAGACCGCACCCTCAGCTTCGAGGCCGGAAAGCTCGCGCAGCTTGCCGACGGAGCAGTCGTCGCCCGCATCGGGGACACCATCGTCCTCGCCACGGCCACAGCAGCCCGCCACGTGCGCGACGGCGCGGACTTCTTCCCGCTCACCGTCGACATCGAGGAGCGGACCTACGCCGCCGGAAAGATCCCCGGCTCGTTCTTCCGTCGTGAGGGCAAGTCCTCCGACCAGGCGATCCTGATCTGCCGGCTCATCGACCGCCCGCTGCGTCCCTCGTTCCCCAAGGGCTTCCGCAACGAGGTCCACGTCGTGGGCACCGTCTTCGGCGCCGACCAGAAGAACCCGCACGACATCATCGCCATCAACGCTGCCTCGGCGGCCCTGATGCTCTCGGGCATCCCGTTTGACGGCCCCATCGGTGCGGTCCGCGTGGCCTACACGACCGATGGCACCTGGATCCCGCACCCGACCTTCCAGGAGGGCGACGAGTCGACCTTCGAGCTCGTGGTCGCCGGACGGGCGCTGAGCGACGATGACAACACCGACATCGCCATCATGATGGTGGAGGCCGGTGGGACCGAGGGAAGCTTCGACATGTACGCCGACGGCGCACCGAAGGTCGACGAGGACGTCCTCGCCGCCGGGCTCGAGGCCTCCAAGGTCTGGATCCGCGAGGCCATCCTCCTGCAGCGCAAGCTCGTGGCTGACTTCGTCGCCGAGCGTGGGCCGATCACGCCCATGCCGTACACGGTCGCCTCGGACTACGCCGACGACGTGTTCGCAGCGGTCGAGGAGGTCGGCACGGCCAAGCTCACCGCCGCCAACGTGCAGATCACCAAGGCCGAGCGCAACGCCGCCCTCGACGCCGCAGGCGCCGAGATCATCGCCGAGCTCGGCGAGCGCTTCCCCGAGCGCGAGGGTGAGATCAAGGCGGCGATCCGCTCGCTGACCAAGAAGCTCGTGCGCAAGCGCATCATCGAGGATGGCGTCCGCATCGACGGCCGCTCGGTCACCGACATCCGTCCGCTGACCGCCGAGATCGACCTGTTCCCGACCGCTCACGGCTCAGCCATGTTCCAGCGTGGCGAGACCCAGTGCATCAACGTGACCACCCTCGGCATGCCTCGCATGAACCAGCTGATCGACACGATCACGCCGGACGAGACCAAGCGCTACATGCACCACTACAACTTCCCTCCGTACTCGACGGGCGAGACGGGCTTCATGCGGGGCCCCAAGCGTCGTGAGATCGGGCACGGAATGCTCGCCGAGCGTGCCCTGCTCCCGGTCGTCCCGGTGCAGGAGAAGTTCCCCTACACCCTTCGCCTGGTGTCGGACATCATGTCGTCGAACGGCTCGACGTCGATGGCGTCGGTGTGTGGCTCGTCCCTGTCGCTGATGGCGGCTGGCGTGCCGATCGCTGCCCCCATCGCCGGCATCGCCATGGGCCTCGTCCACGAGGGCGACGCCTATGTCACCCTCACCGACATCCTCGGAGCCGAGGACGCGTTCGGTGACATGGACTTCAAGGTCGCCGGCTCGCTTGACGCGGTCACCGCCCTGCAGCTCGACACGAAGATCGACGGGCTGCCCTCCGACGTGCTGGCCAAGGCGCTGCACCAGGCCAAGCAGGCTCGCCTCGAGATCCTCAAGGTCATGACCGACACCATCCCGGAGCCCCGCGACCACGTCGCCATGAGCGCCCCGAAGATCGTGTCGATGGAGATCCCGATCGACAAGATCGGCGAGGTCATCGGCCCGAAGGGCAAGGTCATCAACACCCTTCAGCAGGAGACCGGCGCGGACATCGCCGTCGACGACGACGGCGTCGTCGGCACGGTGACGATCGGTGCGGTCGACGGCCACGCCGTCGAGGAGGCCCGTCGTCGGATCGCCCTGATCCTCGACCCCCCGACCGCCGAGGTCGGAGAGGTCTACCAGGGCAAGGTCGTCAACGTGACCAAGTTCGGTGCCTTCGTCAACATCCTGCCCGGCCGTGACGGCCTGCTGCACATCTCCAAGATGTCCTCGCTCGCCGGTGGCAAGCGCATCGGTCAGGTCGAGGACGTCCTCGACCTCGGTCAGGCCATCGAGGTCCGCGTGGACGACATCGACCCTCAGGGCAAGGTGTCGCTGTCGCTGGCTGGTGCACCGGATGACTCGGGCGACAGCTCGGACAGCCCCGCACCCTCTCGTGACCGTGACCGTGACCGTGACCGCGCTCCGCGTGGCGAGTCGTCGGCCCCGACGGCCTCCTCGTCCTTCGAGGACAGCTTCGAGGCAGAGCTCGAGGCCGAGCTCGGCGACCTCGGTCCTGGTGCACCGGCGCCCTCGGGTGACGGCGGCGGACGCTCGAGGAACCGGGGACGTCGTCGCTGAGTCCTCCATCGGGTCTTGAGATGATCCGCAGAACCACACGCTCGAGCGGGTGTCAGGTGATCACCGAGGTGATCCCGGGCGCCCGCTCGGTCGCGCTCGGCGTCATGGTCGCCGCAGGCTCACGATTCGAGCTCGATGACCAGCAGGGGTCCTCCCACCTGCTCGAGCATCTCTTGTTCCGAGGGTCCGCCCACTATGACGGGCGGTCGATCGCCGATCTGCTGGACCGCTTCGGCGGGGACTCGAACGCGTACACGGACAAGGAGGTGATGACGGCCTACGTCCGCACCCTGCCGGAGCGGACGGCCGAGGCCCACCGACTGCTGACATCGGTCATCCTGGCGCCCACGCTCGACCCGGCGGCGGTCTCCTCGGAGCTGGCCGTGGTCTCCGATGAGATCCTCTCGCGCGACGACGAGCCGGCAGACATCGCCGGAACGGCATTCGAGGAGCTGTGCTTCCCGGGTCACCAGCTGGGCCGTGACGTGCTCGGCACCGAGGAGACGCTGCGAAGGCTCGACGCAGATGCGCTGCGCCGGTTCCACGATGCGACCTACGGGACCGCCCGCATGGTGGTGCTCGCCGTCGGGGCCGTCGACCACGAGGTCATCGTCGAGCTGACCGACACCCTCGTGGTGGCGCGACCTGCGACCCAGGCCGTGCGCACCGCCCCCGACCTCCCGTCGCCATCGACTCGGGTCATCGACCAGGCGGGGAGCCAGGCGCATGTCGTGCTCGGCACCCCCTTGGGACCGCTCGAGCCGAAGGAGAGGGCGGCGTTGGGCGTGCTATCGCACCTGCTCGGAGGTGGGGTCTCGAGCCGCCTGTTCCGTCAGGTGCGTGAGGAGCGAGGTCTGGCCTATGGGGTCGGGACGGAGCTCTCGCTCTATGCCGGTGCGGGCAGCATCTCGGCCTACGCCGCAAGTGCTCCTGACGCGATGGGCGAGGTCATCGAGCTCCTGGCCGCGGCCTTCGACGAGGCGGCCGGAGGGGCGGTGAGCGACGAGGAGGTGGAGCGCTCCACAGAGGCGCTGCGGACCGATCTGCTGCTGAGCGCAGACGAGCCGCTGACTCGCCTCGGTCGCCTCGGGGCTGACGCGCTCATCCACGAGGCCGTGATCGAATCCTCGCAGCGGGTCGCGCTGCTCGAGTCGCTCGACGTTGATGACGTGCGCACGATGGCATCGAGGATCGCGCTCGGCCCCACGGTCGCCACGCTCGTCGGACCGGTGCGGCCGTCGGCTGTGGCGGCCCTCGATCGGGTGGTCGGCCGGTGAGGGCGCTTCGGGTCCGGATCGCCACCTCGGGGGTGTCGCGGGTGGATCGCCTGGCCATCGCGGTCCTCGTGCTGCTGCCGACGGTGATGTTCGCTGTGCCGACGCTCTTGGGTCACCCACCCATCACGCAGGACAACCTGATCCAGAACTTCCCCCTCCGCTCGCTCAGCGGCCAGATCATGCGATCGGGGCACCTGCCCTCCTGGAACAGCCTGATCTTCGGCGGGAGTCCGCTGCTCGGCGCACTCAACGCCGGCTCGTTCTATCCGATGACGTTCGTCTTCGTGCTCCTCGGCGACATGCTGGCGTGGTTCCTCAACGTCGTGACCTGCTACTGGGCCGCAGGACTCGGCCTCTATGCGCTCGCTCGCTGGCTCAAGCTCTCGCCAGGCGCGGCGCTCCTCGGGGCCCTGACCTACGCGTACCTCGGGATGATGACCGGCCAGCTGGTCCACCTGGCCGTGATCCAGGGCCAGGGCTGGCTGCCGTGGTTCGTCCTGATGGTCCTCATGGTGGGGGAGCGGCTGCGCGGCGAGGGGTCGCCCGATCGGACCTCGATGGCGGTCCTCGGGGCGGGATGGCCACTCATCGGCCTGGCGGTGGTCTCGGCGCTGGTGTTCCTGACGGGAGAGCCGCGGGCCATTGCCGACCTCGAGGTGGTGGCACTCGTCGTGGTGCCCTATGTCGTCATCGTCCCAGCCGTCCGCTCCGGGCTCTGGCGACGTCTGGTCGTGGTCGGGGTGGTGGGGCTGTCCGTGGTGTGGGGTGTGGTGTGCTCGGCCGCGCAGCTGCTCCCAGGTCAGGACTTCATCAACCTCTCGCAGCGGTCGAACCTGACGTACTGGTTCTTCGGGTCCGGCTCGCTGGCGCTGAACCGCAGCATCCTCGTGGCCATCCCGGACTTCTTCGGAGGCGTCGGCATGCTCGAGCAGCCGAACTTCTTCGTCAGCTACAACATCTCGGAGCTGAACGGCTACATCGGCATCCTCGGCCTGGCCGGGCTCGGGGCGGTGCTCGGGGCGCTGGTGGGGCGGCGTCGACGAGGGGAGCCGGTCTGGCTCTGGCTGGTCGCCACCTTCGGCCTGGTGGGGATGATCACCGCCTGGGGGTCGTTCACGCCACTCGGCCACGTGCTCCATGCCATCCCGCTGCTGAACCACACCCGTCTCCAGAGCCGCAACCTCATCGTGGTCGACCTCGCCGCAGGCCTGGCGGTGGCCTGGTTCGCCGGTCGACTCCTTGCGTCGGATCGCGAGGGGGCCTCGTTGCGGGGGTGGCGAGGGTGGGTGACCGCATCTCCTCTGATCGTGACCTCTGCGGTGGCGCTGGCCGCCATCGTGGCCCCCGTGCCGTCTTATCGGTTCTGGGGTGTGACCCCTGACCAGGTCGACCTCGGTCGCTACATGCTCCCGTGGCTGGTGGCGCCGATCGTCCTGTCGCTCGCCTTGCTCGTGATCGTCCGCCGGGTGGGCCGATGGAGCCCACGTCGGGTGGCTCGCGGGCTCGCCCTGCTGTTCGCCCTCGACGCGGCCGTCTACCTCGTGAGCACCTCGACCGGCCTGGTCGGCGGCAGGGTGCCGTCGAAGCCCTCGGCCGCCTATGCCTCGGCCATGCTCGGGACGACAGGTCGCTTCGCCCTGCTCGACCCGAACCTGGCCCATGAGGATGAGTTCGTGTCGCTCGGCAAGCCCGACACCAATGTCTTCACCCGTCTGCCGAGCGTCCAGGGATACGGGTCGCTCATCGGTGCCGTCTACGGAGAGGCGACCGGTGCTCACGTGCAGAACGGACTCGACCCCTGTCAGCTCGCGCTCGGGCGATTCGATCAGCTGCGCCTCCACACGGTCGTGGTGTCCGGTGGGGCGATGGCCCCCACGGCCGGGACACCGCTCGAGTTCGACGGCAGCGGGATCTCCCTGCCGCCGGTCCGCGTCACCTGCCCGGTCGCTCCGAGGGTGTCGGACGGCTCGTCGCGCCGCTTCTACTTCGGTCAGGGCATCGAGCTGCGGACGATCTTCCTCGCCGCTCGGTCGTCGGCGGTGATGGCGGACCCGGTCCGTGCGGGCTCGCTCGGCGTCACGGGGATCGGCCTCGACGGTCGGACGATCCGGCTGCACACCACGATCTCGACCTCGAGACGTGGGTGGCTGGTCGAGGTCGAAGGTCGTCCGCTCCTCGGCGGTCTGACGGTGACTGGTCCGGTGGACAAGGTCTTGGACTCCTCGGCCGTCGTCGACGTGACGGGCCGGGTGACGTATCTCGGCGGTGTCTACCAGGCAGCCCTCGACTCCTCGGCATGGCGGCTTGAGCGAACTGAGGGCACGCTGCAGTACTTCACCCGGACCGCGCCGCTGGTTCCGCCGGTGGCGGTGGCGGGGTCCTCCGCTGGATCGGTGGTCTCCTCGACCCGCCTGGCCAACGGAGGAGAGGTCGACGTGGTCCGGCTCGATCGGCCATCGACCCTGGTGCGCTCGGAGAGCATGCTCAAGGGTTGGGGTGCGACGGTGGCTCCGGCCTCGGGGGGGACGAGCAGAGAGGTCGCCGTCCTGCCCCATGACCTCGTCCAGTCGGTGCGTCTCCCCGCTGGGGACTGGAAGGTCACGTTTCACTATGACGCCCCAGGTCTGATGACCGGCCTCGTGCTCTCCGCCGTCGCCGTCGCCGCCATCGGCCTCGGCGCCATCGGTCTGCTGGTCCTCGGACGCCGTTCGCGGGCCGGTAGGGTGCGGTCATGATCCGCGTCGGAGTCATCGGGGCCGCAGGCCGCATGGGCCAGAACGTCATCGCCGCCGTCGAGGCCGCCGAGGACCTGATCTTGAGCGCCGCAGTGGACCCGAGGCACGAGCGCGTGATCGTCGATCCTGAGGTCGTGACCTGTGCGACGGTTGCCGAACTCCCCGACGGAAGTGCCGATGTCCTCGTCGACTTCTCGATCGCCGCCGCAGCTGAACAGCACCTCGTGCCAGCGCTCGCGCGGGGATTCCACCTCGTGGTGGGGACCACCGGGCTGTCGCCGGCGGCGGTGGAGGCTGCGCACGAGGCCGCAGAGGCGGGCCCCGGTCACCTCCTGGTGGCCGCGAACTTCGCCCTCGGCGCCGTGCTGGCGATGCGCTTCGCGGAGATCGCCGCCCCCTACTTCGAGAGCGTCGAGGTGATCGAGCTGCACCATGCGGCCAAGCGAGACGCGCCTTCGGGGACCTCGCTCAAGACCGCCGAGCGCATCGCCGCAGCGAGGGCGGCCGCCGGCCTCGACGACTGCGCCGACCCGACCGAGTCGACGGTGATCGAGGGTGCCCGTGGTGGGCGGGCGCCGGGTGGCGTCCACATCCACAGCGTCCGACTTCCGGGCCTGGTGGCGCACGAGGAGATCCTCTTCGGCGGACCGGGAGAAGGTCTGACCATCCGGCACGACTCCTATGACCGCATCTCGTTCATGGCCGGTGTCCTCCTGGCCGTGCGGGCCATCGGAGGCCGGCCGGGCGTGACGGTCGGGCTTGATGCCCTGCTCGAGGGCTGAGGTGGGTCAGGTCCTCGACACCCGGGAGCAGATCACCGCTGCCGGATATGCCTGCATCGCCCGGTTCGGTCCCACCCGGACCTCGGTGGAGGATGTGGCGCAGGCCGCAGGCGTCTCTCGCGCCACCATGTACCGGTACTTCCCCGGTGGTCGCAACGAGCTGATCGACGCCGTCGTGACCTGGGAGTACCGCAGGTTCTTCCTGGCGCTCTACGAGGCCCTCAGAGGCGCCGAGACGCTCGAGGAGGTCATGGAGCGCGGGCTCATGGTGGCCCACCGGGCCATCGAGGACCACGAGGTGCTCCAGATGATCCTGACCACCGAGCCCGAGATCCTCGAGCCGGCCCTCACCGCCGAGGGCCAGCCCACCCGGGAGCTCGTGGCCGAGTTCCTCACGCCCTACCTCGAGCGCCATGATCTGCGCCCCGGCGTCGAGGTGCCGGCGGCTGCGGACTTCCTCGCTCGGATGGTGCTCAGCTACATGGGATCGCCTGGTCGCTGGGACCTCGATGATCCGGCGCAGGTCGCCCAGCTGGTCGAGGTGGAGCTCCTCTCGGGGATCGTCCCCTCGCCTGTGGCAGGTCGTTGACAGCGAGACAGATTCAGTCTTAGTGTCTCGCAGGTGGGAACCGCTCTGCGCAACGACGCCAGCACCATCGTCCCGCTGCGGGCCGATGCCGCCCCAGAGGTGACCAAGCGGGTCGCCATCGTCGATGGCGCCCTTGCGTGCATCGCCGCCAAGGGCCTTCGTGCGACCACCGTCGATGACGTCGCCAGAGCCTCGGGCATGTCTCGGGCGACCCTGTATCGCACCATCCCCGGTGGGCGAGACGCCATCATCCAGGCCACCGCCGAGACCGAGGTGGCCCGGTTCTTCTCCGCCCTGGCCGTGGCCATGGGGGCGGCGACAACCCTCGAGGCGGCGCTGGTCTCGGGCATCACCACCTCGGCCCGGTGGATCTCGGACTCGGCTGCGCTGACGACCCTGCTCGAGGTGGAGCCCTGGGTCATGCTCCGGCACCTGTCGTTCGGCCAGATGGATCGTGCGCTGACGCTGGCCGTGGACTTCACCGGCCCCTTCTTCGGCCGCTGGCTGGAGCCGGAGCAGGCCGCCCGCGCCGCGGACTGGGCCGTCCGGATTGTCACGTCCTACCTGGTCAACCCGAGCGACGACATCGACCTCACCGACACTGATCACGTCAGCTCCCTCGTCCGGCAGTTCGTGCTGCCGGGCGTCGAGGCGCTGCAGGATCGCAGCACGGCGTGACGCCATCAGATCTGACATTCACCACCCGACAGAGAGAGCACAGGAGCCCACCCATGGCAATCATCGAGAGCAGCGACATGAAGACCGACGCCGAGATGCTCGGCCGCAGCGACGTCAACGACTTCGCCGAGATCTTCGCCTTCGTCGGCGACCCGGACGAGTCGACCGACCACACGGTCACGGACAACTGTGACGCCGTCTTCACCTGGAACTACGACAAGGGCGAGCGGCCGAAGCTCGACAAGCTCTACGAGAAGGCGAAGCGCTCGCAGTGGAACGGGTCCACCGACCTGCCCTGGGACACCGAGGTCGACCAGGAGCGCCTGGCGCACGAGGCCTACCTCGAGGGTGCCACCGGACCGCTGTCGAACCCTGACCTCGACCTCTCGGGCACCCCGCTGCAGCTCTGGGGCGAGAAGGAGTGGGTGCAGCTCAACATGGAGTACACCAACTGGATGCTCTCGCAGTTCATGCACGGCGAGCAGGGTGCGCTGCTGTGCACGGCCAAGATCGTCGAGACGGTGCCGTGGATCGACGCCAAGTACTACGCCGCCACCCAGGTGATGGACGAGGCCCGCCACGTCGAGGTCTTCGCTCGCTACCTCGACACGAAGCTCTCCGGCCACTACCAGATGAACGGGCACCTCGGCCTGCTGCTCGACGACATCATCGCTGACAGCCGCTGGGACATGACGTACCTCGGCATGCAGATCATGGTCGAGGGCCTTGCGCTGGCTGCCTTCGGCTTCATGGCGCAGACCACTCCGGAGCCCCTGCTTCGCCAGCTGCTGCGCTACGTGATGGCGGACGAGGCCCGCCACGTCGCCTTCGGCGTGCTCTCGCTCCAGGAGATCTACGCCGGCATGACCCAGGCCGAGATCCGGGATCGCCAGGAGTTCGCCTTCGAGGCCGCCGTCCGCATGCGCGACCGCATGCAGGGCCAGGAGGTCTGGGCCCGCATGGGCATCGATCCGGCCGTGGCCGCCAAGATCGCCGAGCAGGACACGACCCGAGTCGACTTCCAGTCGCTGCTCTTCGGCAAGATCGTCCCGAACTGCAAGAAGCTCGGCCTGCTCGACGCCGGTGACGGTTGGCTCCGTGCACGCTTCACCGAGATCGGCATCATCCAGTTCGAGGACTTCGAGGACACCGAGGCCGAGATCGCAGCCCAGGCCGATGGTTCGCCCGTGGATTGGGTGACGCTCGACTAGTTCGTCGCCGCACCGAACGGGTGCACCTCAACGCCACGGATCCCGCCACTTAGGCGGGATCCGTCGCGTCTGAGGCCATGCGACGGCGTCGCTCTGGGTCCGGCCGGCGAGGAGCACGCTGCTAGGTTGAGACTGTGAGCACTGCACCTCCACCTCTCTTCGGTCGTGTCGTCACGGCCATGGTCACGCCCTTCGACGAGCAGGGCGCACTCGACCTCGATGCGGCCGGCGATCTCGCTCGCTACCTCGTCTCTCACGGATCTGACGCACTCTGCGTCGCTGGGACGACCGGTGAGGCCCCAGTCCTCACCGACCCGGAGCGCCTCGACCTGGTCAAGGCGGTGGTCGAGGCAGTGTCCGATTCCGGGACCCCGGTCCTCGCCGGCATGACGACCAACGACACCGAGCACTCGGTGGGGCTCGTCAAGCAGGCGGCAGGCCTCGGAGCGGCGGGCATCCTCGCGGTGACGCCGTACTACAACCGGCCGTCGCAGGCCGGCCTGCACGGCCACTTTGCTGCGATCGCCCGGGCCACCGAGCTCCCGGTGATCCTCTACGACATCCCGGTGCGGACCGGTCGCAAGATTGCCACCGAGACGATCCTCGACCTGCGCGCAGCATGCGGGAACATCATCGGGGTCAAGGACGCGTCTGGCGACCCGGCGACCACAGCCGGCCTCCTGGCCGCGGATCCCGACCTCGTGGTCTACAGCGGCGATGACGGGCTGACGCTGCCCCTCCTGGCGGTCGGGGCGACTGGGGTCATCTCTGTGGCCACCCACTGGGTGGGAGAGCAGACGGGACGGATGATCGCGGCCTTCCTGTCCGGTGACATCGATGCCGCCCGACAGGAGAACGCAGGCATGATCGAGTCCTTCGACTACGAGACCTCGGAGCGGTGGCCGAACCCGCTGCCGACCAAGGCGATCCTGAGGGCCATGGGCCTCCGTGTGGGGCAGTGCAGGCTCCCGATGGGCCCGGCGGACGCCGAGCTCGACCAGCGGGCGAACGATCTCGCCGCACGGCTCGGCCTCGTCGGTGGCTAGGCGCCAGGGGTCTTCGAGCAACGGTTCTTCGAACACGGGCTCTGACGCCTCAGAGGTCCGCGTCATCTTCCTCGGTGGCCTGGGCGAGATCGGTCGCAACTGTGCCTGCGTCGAGGTCAACGGCAAGCTGATCGTCATCGACGTCGGCCTGATGTTCCCCGAGCCCGACATGCCGGGCGTCGACCTCGTGCTGCCGGACTTCACGTTCCTGCGCGAGAACGCCCATCGAGTGGCGGGCATCGTGCTGACCCACGGTCACGAGGACCACGTCGGTGGGCTGTCCTACCTCCTGCGAGACCTCGAGGCGCCGGTCTACGGATCGCCGCTGACCGTCGGCCTCGCCGCCCACCGTGTCCGCGAGGCCGGGCAGTCGAAGAAGGCCACGTTCATCGAGGTGGCGGACAACGAGACGGTCATGATCGGGGACTGCCCGGTCGAGTTCATCCCCGTCACGCACTCGGTGCCATCGGCCATGGCCATCGCCTTCCACACCCCGCAGGGCGTAGTGCTGCACTCCGGTGACTTCAAGATCGACCTCGCCCCGGTCGACGGACGGCGCACCGACCTCGCCCGCATCGGTGAGCTGGCGCAGACCAAGGGCATCCGGCTGCTGCTCGCCGACTCGACCAATGCCGAGGAGCCGGGCTTCACCGCCTCGGAGTCCACCGTCGGCGTCACCCTCCAGCGGATCTTCGCCATGCGGCCGGGACGACGCATCATCGTCGCCTGCTTCGCCAGCCACCTGCACCGCATCCAGCAGATCATCGACGCCGCCGCGGCCAACAAGCGCAAGGTGGCGACGCTCGGTCGCTCGATGAAGAACAACGTCGAGCTGGCCCGAAAGCTCGGGATCCTCAACGTCCCCAAGGGGATGATGATCGACATCACCGAGATCGACAACCATCCCGACGGAGAGGTCTGCGTCCTGTCGACCGGCTCGCAGGGCGAGCCGATGGCAGCCATGTCGCTCATGGCGCAGGGGGAGTCGCGCTGGCTCGAGCTCGGTGAGGACGACGTGGTGATCCTCAGTGCCCATCCGATCCCCGGGAACGAGTACGGGGTCGGGCAGGTCATCAACAACCTGCACCGCCGAGGGTGCGAGGTCATCCACTCCGCTCACGAGCCCGTCCACGTGTCGGGCCACGCTCGGCGAGGGGAGCTCTCCACGCTGCTGTCGCTGACCAAGCCGGACTGCTTCGTCCCGGTCCATGGCGAGTACCGCCACATGATGCACCATGCCGAGCTCGCCCGGACCATGGGGGTCGACCCGGCCAAGGTCCTCCAGGCCGCTGACGGCGACGTGGTGCGACTCGACGACGAGGGGATCCGGTTCGATGGCACCGTCCCAGCCGCCTACCTCTACGTCGACGGGGCGGCGAGCGACGTCGACCATGGTGTGCTGCGGGATCGTCAGACGCTCGCCTCCGAGGGGATGGTCATGGTGGTGGCCTCGGTGGACCTCCACGACCGAGAGGTCGTGGCCGGCCCAGAGGTCCTCACGAGAGGGTGGGCTGGTAAGACCCCGGTCGAGATGCTCACCAAGGACGCCGCTCGCACCGTGGAGGACGCCCTGCGCGCTGCGCTGCGCGAGGAGAACCATGACATCGAGGGCCTCAACAAGGTGGCCCGCCGAGCCCTCGGCCGCTACATCGGGAACAAGACGCGCCAGAAGCCGATGATCGTCCCGGTCATCGTCGCCACCTGACGTCGCTCGATCAGGACTTGTCTGGCTCGCCGTGGGCGAGGTTGGAGACGCCGAGGCGCCAGTAGGGCTTGGCGTCCACCTGCTCTGCGGAGAGTCCGAGGTCGAGCAGCGACCGCTTCAGCGTCGCCACCACCGAGAGCTCCCCTCCGACGTAGACGTGCCCCTCGTCCTCCGGGAGGACCAGCGAGGCCAGCCCGGCCAGGAGGCCGGTGGGGTCGTCGAGGGCGCGTCCGGCGCGCTCGATCACTCCCAGGGTCACGCCGATGCCCTCGTCGAGCGTCGGCGTGGGGACGTCCGAGCGGTCGTCGACCTCGAAGAGGAACATGGCCTGCCCCGGGGGATCGATGGCCTCGGCGAGGTTGTAGGCAGCCGAGACGAAGGACAGGTCGCCGATGAACAGGTGCCAGTCGGCCATGTCGTCGAGGGTGATCTTGCCCCTCGGGCCGACCAGCTCGATGGTGGACCCCAGCGGAGCCGTGGCAGCCCAGCGCGCTCCCGGCCCCCCAGCGCTCGTATCGACCCACAGGCTCAGCACTCCCGCGGCAGCATCGAACGAGCGGACGGTGTAGCGGCGGCGGAACGAGCCGTCACCACCCTCGACGGGCACCGCGAGCATCACGTCGTTGCCCGGCTGAGGGACCAGCGGTGCGACGTCGCCGGAGAGCCGGACTTCGACGAGCGAAGGACTGACCTGGCTCCGCTCGGAGACCACCAAGGTCGCTGCCGACACTCCCGGCAGGCGGGCGAGCAGGCTGGAGGTGTCGGTCGGGGGCAGTGTGGACATGGTGATCCTCCGGCAGCGTCGGGGGCGTTGTGCCCGTCCCGCCAGAGGGTACCGGCCGACCGGCGTCCCTCGGATCATCCCTTCGGGGCACTAGTTTCGGGTGCACCGTGGCTCAGTCTCGCTCCAAGTCCACCCCGTCGAAGAAGCCGGCCCCGTCGAAGTCGACGAGAGGGTCGAAGGCGGCCGCTCCGCCAGGCATCCTCGCCGCCCATGCGGCCGACCTGACGGCCGTCGGACTCGGGACGCTCGCCCTGCTGACGATCCTCGCAGTCTGGTTCTCGGCGCTCGGGCCGGTGGGCCACTGGCTCAACCTGGCCCTCGGCACCCTTGTTGGGACGGTGCGGTTCGTGGTCCCCGTCCTGCTGATCGCGGCGGTGGCGGTGCTGCTGGTGACCCGTGAGCGCACGCAGACCGTCCGCCTGTCGGTGGGCGGCGGGCTCGGGGTCCTTGCACTCACCGGCCTGGCTGGTCTGACCGGTGGGAACCCCTCGCTCAGCTCGCCGGTGCACGATCTGCGACACGCCGGTGGCTACGTGGGGGTCCTCGTCGGCCACAGCCTCTCGCTGGCGCTCGGTGCGCTCGGTGCCGGAATCGTGCTGCTGGCCATCGCCGTGCTGGCTGGTGTCGTCGCGACCGGGATCCCGCTCAAGACGGCCTTGCCGTTCCTTGGATCGTGGTCGAAGCGGCTCGGCTCCCTGCTCGCCACCTGGTGGGCCGGAGGCTCGATGCGCCGTCGTGAGGCGCCAGCCGAGGAGGAGGCCCCCGAGCGGCCGGTGCGCCCCCGTCGGCGCCTGACCGATGACTTCGTGCCGGACGAGGGGGGCCCGGCACCATTGATCGAGCCCATCGACCTCACCGAGGAGGCCACGCCGCCGCCACCTGCTCGACCGCGCAAGAAGGCGGCAGCCAAGCCGGTCCGCAAGGGCGCCTGGGTCCTTCCGAGCCTCGATCTGCTGTCGCTCTCGGCGCAGCACCGGCACGATCAGCAGGCGGTCGAGGCGGCCGGACGAGATCTGGTGGCCGCCCTCGAGGCCCATGGGGTGACGACCACGCTGATCGGGCTCACCGTGGGACCGACAGTGACCCGCTACGAGCTCGAGCTCGGTGCTGGGGTCAAGGTGGCGAGGGTGACCACCTTGGCGAAGGACATCGCTTATGCCATGGCCTCACCTGACGTCCGGATCCTGGCGCCGATCCCGGGTCGTCAGGCCATCGGTGTCGAGGTGCCGAACAAGAAGCGCCAGCTCGTCACGCTCGGCGACCTGCTGAGCAGCGACGAGGCCTCCGAGGCCCTGCATCCGCTCACGGTGGCGCTCGGTCGGGACATCGCCGGCCGCACGGTGATGCAGAACGTCGCGGAGTTCCCCCACGTCCTCATCTCGGGAGCGACGGGTGCCGGAAAGAGCTCGGCGATCAACTCCCTGATCACCTCGCTGCTGATGCGCACGACCCCTGATCAGGTGAAGATCATCCTGATCGACCCGAAGCGCGTCGAGCTCGGCCAGTACAACGGGGTGCCGCACCTGCTGAGTCCGGTGGTGGTCGACCCCAAGCTGGCCGCCAACGCCCTGTCGTGGGCGGTGAAGGAGATGGAGCGCCGCTACGACATCCTCGCTGCGCAAGGGGTCAGGGACATCACGAGCTACCACGAGGCGCTCGCCGCCGGCACGCTTCAGCACGTGGGCCCGCCCGACGTGGAGGCCGAGGCCACCCTGGTGGTGGAGCGCGCCCGTGCCGAGGCCCGGGGCGAGGAGTTCGATCCCGAGGCATTCGCGGTCGAGAAGGAGGCGTTCGACCCGCTGCCCTTCATCGTGGTGGTGGTCGACGAGCTCAACGACCTCATGATGGTGGCGGCGCGCGACGTCGAGGACTCGGTCGTCCGCATCGCGCAGATGGCTCGTGCCGTGGGCATCCACCTCGTCCTCGCGACGCAGCGTCCGTCGGTCGACGTCATCACCGGCGTCATCAAGGCCAACGTCCCGTCGCGAATGGCCTTCAGCGTCTCGTCGCTGTCGGACAGCCGTGTGATCCTCGACCAGCCCGGTGCTGAACGCCTGGTGGGGAAGGGCGACATGCTCCTGCTGACCGCATCGTCGAACGTCGCTCAGCGGATCCAGGCGCCATGGGTGTCCGAGGAGGAGGTGCGCTCGGTCGTCGCGGCCTGGCAGGCACAGGGCGGACAGACCGAGCTCGTCGTGGCCCTCAGCGAGGGGCTCACTGCTGGTGACTCGACCAGCACGTCGTTCGCTGGTGACGATGACGACGAGCTCTTGGCTCAGGCTCGTGACCTCGTCGTTCGCAACCAGCTCGGCTCGACGTCGATGCTGCAGCGGAAGCTCAAGGTCGGGTTCGCTCGGGCTGGTCGGCTGATGGACCTCCTCGAGGAGCAGGGGGTGGTGGGGCCGTCGATCGGGTCGAAGGCCCGTGCCGTGCTCATCACCGAAGACCAGCTCGACCAGTAGGACGAGGGTCTGTGCCTCGTCACGCCGCGCATCGGCGTCCTTGGTGGCACCGCCCGTGGCGATGGGTGCCACTGCTCGCCCTGCTCGTGGCCGGGCTCGTTCTCGGCTCGGTCGTGGTCGTGATCAAGGAGGGCCCGCCCCTCGCGGCAGACGCGACGCTGACCCTGAAGGCCGCTCGCACCGCGCCGGGTGTGGCTGCTGCACCGTCGTGGCCCAAGGTCGGCCAGGGTGCCGTGGCGGTCACCGGGGTGGCCTCGGCGGCGGCGTCACCGGATCAGGGCCCCGTGCCGATCGGGAGCATCACCAAGGTGATGACGGCGGTGGTGGTGCTCAACGACCACCCGATCTCAATGTCAGAGAGCGGACCGAGCATCACCATCAGCGACGCCGACGTGGCCGAGTGGCGTGCCGAGCTCACGACCGACCAGTCCAACGTACCGATCGCCGTTGGTGAGACGCTGACCGAGCGCCAGCTCCTCGAGGGCCTGCTCATCCACTCGGGCAACGACTTCGCCCACCTCCTGGCGCGGATGGACGGAGGGGATGAGGCGGCCTTCGTAGCCAAGATGAACGCCCAGGCCCACGAGTGGGGACTGGCTCAGACCCACTATGCGGACTCGTCGGGCTTCGACCCCGGTACGACGTCGACGGCGGCTGACCAGGTGGTGCTCGGTCGGCACGCGCTCCGTTATCCCGTGATCGCGGCGACGGTCCGGAAGCGGGCCACGCTGCTTCCTGTGGCCGGCGTAGAGACCACCTACACACCGCTCGTGGGCACCGATGGCGTGGTCGGCATCAAGTCTGGGCTCACCACCGAGGCCGGGGGCTGCGACCTGCTGGCGCTCGATGCCAAGGTCGGCGGGCACACGGTGCAGGTCGTCTCGGCTGTGCTCGGTCAGCGCGGCCCTGATCGCCTCGCCTCCTCGGGTCGCCTCGCCTATGACCTTGCGGCCTCGCGCGTGCAGGAGATCGTGACGGTCGCCGTGGCCGGTCCTGCGTGGCCGGTGGGCGTGCTCGGTTGGAAGGGCCATCGCACGGCGCTGCACGTGACGACATCTGCGGCGGTGCCGGCCTGGCCCGGCAGCACCATCCACAGCCGGATCGTCCTTCGCCGCCGCCCGACCGCGACGGTCGTTGGAGGCACCATCGTGGGCTGGCTGGTCGTCACGGCTGGTCCGATCACCGTGCGGACTCCGATGGAGACCACTGAGACGGTCCAACCGCCGACCCTCATCGAGCGCCTAACCTGAGGTCGTGCTCGCAAGCGCCCCCGCCAGCTCGGCCAACCTCGGACCCGGCTTCGACGCGCTGGCGTTGGCACTCGAGCGCTGGGTCGAAGTGGAGATCGAGCCGGCGTCGAAGCTGATCGTCCGGAGCGAGGGCGAGGGAGCCGGGCTCTCTGACAACGCCACCCACCTCGCCGCCCGCGTGGCGATCGAGGTCGCCGGCCATGATCGGCTCGCCATCACGGTCCGATCCGAGATCCCCGTGGCCCGAGGCATGGGCTCCTCGGCTGCTCTGGCGGTGGCTGCGGCCGCTGCGGCGGGCTCGCCGGATCCGCTTGCCGTGGCTGCACGACTTGACGGACATCCGGAGAATGCCGCCGCCAGCGTGGTCGGTGGGCTGGTCAGCGCCTGCATCATCCGCGGGCAGGTGCAGGTGGTGCGCCTTCCCCTCGATCCCGAGATCGAGCTCGTGGTCATCGTCCCCGACACCACCGTCCCGACCAAGACTGCGCGTCAGGCTCTTCCCGAGACCATCGATCGGGCGGACGCGATCTTCAACATCGGACGGATGGGCATGCTCGTGGCCGGACTCGCCGACCATCGGTTCCTCGCCAAGGAGGCGACCGAGGACCGCCTCCACCAGCCCTACCGCGCGTCGTTGTTCCCTGAGGCTCCTGCACTGATGGCAGCGCTGCTCGCCGGGGGAGCCCGCGCCTCGTGCTGGTCTGGGGCCGGCCCCAGCATCCTGGGGATGTGCGGACCTGGTGAGGCTGCGGCCGTGGCGGAAGCCGCTCGGAGGTCCATGGCGGCCGACGGTGTCGCCGGACAGGTGCTCGAGCTCAAGGCCGACCGTCGAGGCCTCGTCGTCGGCGAGGCGGCTCGTGACCTGCATCGGACCGGGGTCGAGTCGGCCTGAATACTGACGGCGGGACGTACACTCTCAGGGTGACCCGCAAGTTCCTCATCCGCACCTTCGGCTGCCAGATGAACGAGCACGACTCCGAGCGGCTCGCCGGCCTGCTCGTGGCGGACGGCCTCGAGGCGACGGACGACCTCGACGAGGCCGACGTCGTCGTGCTGAACACCTGCTGCATCCGGGAGAACGCGGACAACAAGCTCTATGGCCACCTCGGCCACCTGCGGTCGCTCAAGGCGGCGCGCCCTGAGATGCAGATCGCCGTGACGGGGTGCCTGTCGCAGAAGGACAAGGGCGCCCTCCGGGAGCGTGCCGACCACATCGACGTGGTGGTGGGGACGCACAACATCACCCGCACCCCCGTGCTGCTGCGCCAGGCGGCCATCGACGGCCCGATCACCGAGATCCTCGATGCACCTGATCCCGTCGAGATGACCGACGCGGCGCCCGCCCTCGCAGCGGTCCGAGAGGTGCCATGGGCAGCGTGGATCACCATCCAGACCGGCTGCGACAACTCCTGCGCCTACTGCATCGTCCCCTCGGTCCGTGGGCCGGAGATCTCGCGACCCCTCGACGACATCGTTGCCGAAGCGGAGCTCCTCGCCAGCCGTGGCGTGGTCGAGGTCACCCTCCTCGGCCAGAACGTGAACTCCTATGGCCGGGACATCACCAAGCGTCGCCCCCTGTTCGCTGAGCTGCTCGAGGCGGTCGGTTCTGTCGAGGGCATCGATCGCGTGCGGTTCACGAGCCCGCACCCAAAGGACCTTCGTCCCGAGACCATTGAGTCCATGGCGACCACCGACGCGGTCTGCAACCAGCTGCATCTGCCGCTGCAGTCTGGGTCCGATGCGGTCCTGGCGGCGATGCGGCGGGGGTACACCGCAGGTCGGTACCTCGAGCGCCTCGCCGCGGCGAGGGCGGCGATCGACGACCTCGCGGTGACCACCGACATCATCGTCGGGTTCCCCGGGGAGACCGAGGAGGACTTCGAGCAGACGCTTGCCGTGGCGGCAGAGGCGGAGTTCGACAGCGCCTACACCTTCATCTTCTCGCCGCGCCCGGGGACGAGGGCGGCGCAGGATCCCGCGACCTTCATCGATCCCGACGTGGTGGCTGATCGCTTCGAGCGGCTGCACCTCGTCGTCGAGCGCTCGGCGCTGGTCAAGCATGAGGCGAGGGTCGGACGGATCGAGCAGCTGCTGGTGGAGGGTCCGTCGAAGCGCGACGACACCGTGACGAGCGGCCGCACCCGCCAGGGGAAGCTCGTCCACTTCCGGTCGGAGGACCCAGTGGCCGTCCGTCCCGGAGCCATCGTCGAGGCGACGATCACGAGGGGGGCTCCTCACTTCCTCGAGGGAGAGCTCCGACGTGTGGTCGCGCCGTCGAGGACGGTGCGCAGGCTGGAGCTGCGCCCTGCCTGAGCTCCACCCGCAGGCCGTCGCCCTCGTCGGTCCGACGGCGTCGGGCAAGTCCGCGGTGGCGATCGAGGCCGCCCTGCGAGATGGAGACGTTGAGATCGTCTCCATCGACTCGATGGCGGTCTACCGCCGCATGGACATCGGGACTGCGACGCCGACCGTGGCCGAACGATCCGGGGTCCCTCACCACCTGCTCGACGTCCTCGAGCCGTGGGATGACTGCACCATGTCGCTGTTCCAGGACTTGGCGCTCGCCGCCGTCGATGACATCGAGCTGCGAGGCCGCATCCCGCTCCTCGTCGGAGGGACCGGCCTCTATCACCGGGCGGTGATCGATCGCCTCGACATCCCGGGGCAGTATCCCTCGGTGCGGATGGCCCTTGAGGCTGAGGCGACGCTCCCGGGCGGGCCCTCGGCGCTGCATGCCAAGCTCGTTGGGCTCGACCCCGTCGCGGCCGGGCGGATCGAACCGGGGAACGTCCGACGGATCGTGCGGGCTCTCGAGGTCTGCGAGGGCGCCGGGGTGCCCTTCTCCTCGTTTGGACCAGGCTTGGAGGAGTATCCGCCGGCATCGATCGCCCAGGTCGGCCTGCTGCCGGATCTCGAGGCGGTGCTCGATGCTGTTGAGCGCAGGATCCGGGGCTGGGTCGACGCGGGACTGCTCGACGAGGTGGCGGCGCTCGTCGACGACCGGAGGGGCCTGTCGCGCACGGCAGCCCAGGCGATCGGCTACCGGGAGATCATCGATCACCTCTCGGGGGCGATCACCCTCGATGAGGCGATCGCCGAGACGATCCGCAGGACCCGGGTCCTCGTGCGTCGGCAGATCTCGTGGTTCCGGCGCGATCCTCGGATCCGATGGGCGACGACGAGAGAGGGGGCCGCCACCGCCCTGGGTGAGGCCCTCGCGGAGGCTCGTCGACCTACTCAGGTGAGAGACTGAGCCCGTGACCTCGATCGGCATCTCCAAGCACGAGGGTGCAGGCAACGACTTCCTCCTCATGGTCGACCTCGACGATCGCGTCCGCCTCACGGCCGACGAGGTGCGCTGGCTGGCTGATCGTCACCTCGGGGTCGGAGCTGATGGGGTGATCACGATCACGGCCGGCACCCATGGGGGGGACATCACCATGCGCTTGGCCAACGCCGACGGCTCGCCGGCGGAGATCTCCGGCAATGGGCTGCGGTGCGTGGTGCACGAGGCGGTCCGCAGCGGCCTCGTGGCCCCCGGGTCGTTCAACGTCATGACCGGCGCCGGGCTCAGACGCGTCCACTGCGACGAGCTCGACGGCCGACACGCCATGACCGCTGCGGCCATGGGGACCGTCGACGTGCTGGCGATCGATGCCGAGGGTCGACGGGGGACCGTCGACGTCGGCAACCCGCACCTGGTCATCGTCCTCGATGACCTCGGCTCGGTGGACGCCGAGGTCGAGGGCAGACGACTGCAGGCGGAGCGACCTGGCGGGATCAACGTCGAGTGGATCGCTGTGTCGGGCGAGGGAACCATCGATCTGGTCGTCTACGAGCGGGGGGTGGGGCTCACGATGGCCTGCGGCTCGGGCTCATGTGCCGCCGCGGCGGTCGCACGCTCGCTCAAGCTGGTCGGCGACACGGTCGAGGTCAGGAACCCCGGGGGAGCGCTCGAGGTCGCGTTCGATGGCCAGGAGGCCACGCTGTCGGGCCGGGTTGCGCACATCGCCGACCTGATCGTTCCGCTCGAGCGGGTCCTGTGAGCACCATCCTCCCCGACACCCTCATCGATCGGTCGTTCCGAGAGCGCATCATCCTCGTCGGCGTGCTCTTCCCCGGCTCCGACCCGGATCTGCTCGACGCAGAGCTCGACGAGCTTGAGTCGCTGGTGCTCACCGCCGGGGCCGATGTGGTCGACCGCATCATCCAGCGACGTCCGGCTCCGGATCCGGCCACCTTCCTCGGGTCCGGGAAGGTGGCGGAGCTCCACGAGCTCTGCCTCGTCCATGACGTCGACACCGTGGTCTTCGACCATGACCTGAGTCCTGCGCAGCAGCGCAACCTCGAGCGGATCCTCGGGCGGACGGCGATCGATCGGACGGCGGTGATCCTCGACATCTTCGCCCAGAATGCCCGTACCCCTGAGGGGCGGGCTCAGGTCGAGCTTGCGCTGCTCCGGTACCGGCTGCCCCGCCTGCGTGGCCGAGGTCACGGGCTGTCCCAGCAGGCCGGTGGGATCGGGACGAGGGGGCCGGGCGAGACCCAGCTCGAGGTGGACCGTCGTCGGCTCGTACGGCGGATGCACCGCCTCGAGGCGGACCTGCGCGCCGTCGACAAGACCCGCACGCTCCAGCGCGCTCAGCGCCAGCGAGGACGACGTCGGGAGATGGCCCTCGTCGGCTACACCAATGCCGGCAAGTCGACCCTCCTCAACGAGCTGACCGATGCGGGCGTCCCGGCAGCCGACCGACTGTTCGAGACGCTCGACCCGCGCACCCGTCAGCTCGCCCTGCCAGGGGGTGAGACGGTCCTCGTGACCGACACGGTGGGATTCGTCGCCAAGCTGCCCCACGAGCTCGTCGAGGCCTTCCGATCAACGTTGGACTCGGTTCGCCTCGCTGACATGCTGCTCCACGTGGTCGACGCCTCGGCCGCCGACCCGGAGGGCCAGATGGCGGCGGTCCATGCCGTGCTTGAGGAGATCGGTGCTGGCGAGGTGCCCGAGCTAGTGGTGATCAACAAGGCGGATCGCTCGCCTGCGGAGGCGGAGCGCCTCGCTGCGGCCCATCCGGGTTCGGTGGTGATCTCGGCGAAGGATGGGCTCGGAGTCGAGGACCTGTTGCGGACGATCGGAGACCGCCTGCGAGGCCAGGACTCGATGGTGCGCCTCCGGATCCCGCACGACCGCGGTGATGTCGTGGCGGCTGCGCACCGAGAGGGTGAGGTGGTCGACGTGTCACATGACGAGGAGGGCTCGGTGGTGACGGTGGTGCTGGACGAGGCCGGGCGTGCCCGGTTCGCAGCGTTCGAGGAGGCGATATGACCGCACCGGGGTTCGTCCCGCCGCCCTATCCCTACGAGCGGCTCGCGGGGATCCGCCTCCAGGCTGACGAGCACGTCGGCGGGGTCGTCGACTGCTCGATTGGGACACCGTACGATCCACCACCCGGTGCTGTCCTCGACGCCCTGGCCACCTCGGGGACCGAACGCGGGTATCCCACCTCGGCCGGCTCGGCCGCCCTGCTCGATGCGGGCCGAGCATGGATGGAGCGACGCTTCGGTGTAGAGGTGCCCGCCAGCGGTCTTGCCGCCTGCATCGGGACCAAGGAGCTCGTGGCCTCGGTGGTGCACCATCTCCACCTGCGGCAGCCAGATCGATCGATCGTCCTCTACCCGGAGGTCAGCTATCCGACCTATGCCATGGGCGCGGAGCTCGCAGGGCTCAGGGCGGTTGCCGTCCCAATGGTTGATGGACGGCTCGACCTCGCTTCGATCAGCCCAGAGATTGCTGCGTCGGCGCTGGTGCTGTGGTCGAACTCCCCATCGAACCCGACCGGCGAGCTCGATGACCTGGCGGCGGCGGCGGAGTGGGGGAGGGCTGTCGACGTGCTCGTGCTCTCGGACGAGTGCTACACCGAGTTCACCTGGGCGACGTCCCCACAGACGATCCTGACGAGCGGCCTCGATGGGGTGCTCGCAGTCCACTCGCTGTCGAAGCGATCGAACCTCGCGGGTCTGCGAGTCGGGTTCTACGCAGGTGATCCTGAGGTCGTGGGGTACCTGCGAAGCGTCCGACAGCATGCCGGGATGATGGTGCCCGGTCCCGTCCAGGCTGCCGCAGCGGTGGCGCTGGCCGATGACACCCATGTCGACGCGCAGCGTGATCGGTACCTCGAGCGCCTCGGACTCGTGGCGGAGGGCCTCAAGTCGGCCGGCTACGACGCCGCGATGCCATCGGGCACCTTCTACCTCTGGGTGCCCATCCGCGACGACCAGGCCGACGCGTGGGTGGCGGCGGAGGACATCGCACGGACGTCGGGGATGCTGGTCAGTCCGGGAGACCTCTATGGTCCGGCGGGCTCCGGGCACTTCCGGGTGGCCGTGGTCCAGCCCACCGACCGGCTGGTCGTGGCCATGGAGCGGCTGACCTCCCCGTGAGCCGTCGGGTCCCGCCGCTACCATTGCGGCTGTGACCACCGATCTCTCCATCTCCATCTCTGAGCTCTACGCCGACGCGGCCTCGCTGCAGCCGGGCGACAAGGAGGCCGAGCGCCTCGTCATCGAGGCGATCGACCTGCTCGACCGGGGCGTCGAACGGGTGGCGGACGTCGATCCAGCCACCGGCGAGGTCGTGGTCCACCAGTGGCTGAAGGAGGCCATCCTCCTGCTGTTCCGACTGCGCAGCATCGAGACGGTGACCGTCGGACCCTTCGAGTTCGCCGACAAGCTGCCGCTCAAGCGAGGCTTCCAGGAGGCTGGGGTTCGGGTGGTGCCCGGGGCGTCAGCCCGCTGGGGCTCCTACCTCGCGCCCGGTTCGGTGCTGATGCCCAGCTACGTGAACATCGGGGCGCGTGTCGGCGAGCGCTCGATGGTCGACACGTGGGCGACGGTCGGCTCCTGCGCGCAGATCGGGGCTGACGTCCACCTCGCGGGCGGCGTGGGCATCGGCGGCGTTCTCGAGCCTCCCAACGCTCGTCCGGTTGTCATCGAGGACGAGGCCTTCATCGGCAGCCGCTGCATGGTCGTCGAAGGTGCGCGAGTCGGCCGCGGAGCGGTGCTCGGTGCCGGGACCATCCTCAACCCCTCGATCCCGGTCATCGACTCGAAGTCGGGCGTGGAGGTCAGCCGCGGCGAGGTTCCGGCGTGGTCGGTCGCCGTCGGGGCATCTCGACGCAGGGAGTTCCCCGGCGGGGAGTTCTTCCTTCCCTGCGTGCTGATCCTTGAGACGTTGACCGAGGGTGAGCGCCACGACAAGGTCCAGCTGAACGAGGTCCTGCGCGACCACGGAGTGGCCACGTGACGCAGCTCGACGAGCTGGCGATCGACCTCGTGAACCTGGCGTCGCCCAGCCGCCACGAGGGGGCGCTGGCCGATCTCGTGGAGGCGAGGCTCAACGCCGCAGCCCACCTCGAGGTCCTTCGCATCGGAGACAACGTGATCGCCCGGACCTCTCTCGGCCGGAGGCGACGGGTCGTGGTGGCGGGCCATCTCGACACGGTGTCGACGGGGGAGGCGATCGCACGGGTGGAGGGCCGGGTGCTGTGGGGGCTCGGTGCGGCTGACATGAAGGGGACGGTGGCGGCGATGCTGCTGCTCGCCGCATCTCTCGAGGAGCCAACGGTCGATCTGACTTGGATCTTCTACGCCCGAGAGGAGATCGGACGGTCTGAGAGCGGGCTGCTCGAGATCGAACGGGTGGACCCGACCCTGCTCGAGGGCGAGGTGGCCATCCTGGGCGAGCCAACAGATGGCGTGGTCGAGGCTGGCTGTCAGGGGACGCTCCGAGTCTCGATCACCCTCGCAGGGGTCACGGCGCACACCGCCCGACCGTTCATGGGGATCAACGCCATCCACCGCTCGGTTCCTCTGCTCGCTGCGCTGGCCGCCGAGGGCGCCAATCCGCGCGTCGCCCTCATCGATGGCGTGCCATTCGCCGAGCAGATCCAGGTGGTGGGCATCTCTGGCGGCTCGGCTGGCAACGTCGTGCCGGGGTCGGCCACGATCGTGGTGAACCACCGGTTCGCCCCGGATCGAGATGTCGACCAAGCGCTGAGCTGGGTGCGCAGCATCGTCGATCCCCATCTCGACGTCGACTCCGGCGATGTCGTGGTGCTCGATGACGGCGCGAACGGGGCTGCCCCACACCTCGACGACGCCGTCCTGCAGCGATTGATCGAGCTTGGTGGGGGAGCGGTTCGGGCGAAGGTCGGATGGACTGATGTGGCGACCTTCGCCGCCCTCGGCGTGCCGGCCGCCAACTTCGGGGCCGGCGACCCGCTCGTGGCGCACCACCCTGACGAGCGGGTCGATCTCGACTCGCTCGCCAGCGTGCATCGCATCCTCTCGGAGCTCCTGAGCGATCCAGCGTTGGCGTAGGTGCGCTCGTGCGCAGAGGGGGGCGGGGCTAGTACGGTCCTCCCCATGACTGATGCCCCCAAGAAGTCCCGTCCGATCGAGGTCGTCGCTGACGCCGAGCCGATCAAGCTCGGTTCGATCCTGTTCACCGTCGTGGATCCCCACCGGGGGCACGAGGTCGACTACAACCGCTGGTACGAGCGGGATCACTTCTACTCCGGGGTGATGATCGGACCCTGGACCTTCGCAGGCAACCGCTATGTGGCCACGAAGGACCTCAAGGCCCTGAGGGATCCCTCGACCGCGTCGATCACTGGTGAGGCCGAGCGGGGCTCCTACGTGGGCGTGTACTGGGTGCTCGACGGGTTCCACGATCTGTGGAACAAGTGGTCGGTGCGGCAGGTCCGCCAGCTCCACGCCAAGAACCGAATGTTCGAGCACCGGGACCACATCCACACCCTGCTCTACAAGTTCGAGTGGGAGTTCGGCCGAGACGAGGATGGCGTGCCGATCGAGCTCGCCCTCGACCACAACTACCCCGGCTTCGTCGCCGTGTGGGTCGATGCGGCAGAAGGGGTTACTCGCGAAGAGATGTGGACGCACCTTCAGGCGGACATCCTCCCCGAGGTGCTCCCCGGCACGTCCGCAGGACTCGTGGGTGCGTTCACTCCGCTCCCGCTGCTGATCGACGCTCCCGGTGACGTCCCGCGTCAGGACTCGACGGACCAGCGGACCATGCTGCTCTACTTCCTCGACGAGGACCCCAAGGTCGACTGGGATGCCGTCTTCGTTCGCCAGCGACAGCTGATCGCTGATGCTGGCAAGGGTCAGGTCATCGCCGAGATGCCGTTCAAGCCGACGATCAAGGGCACCGACACCTACACCGACGAGCTCTGGCTGGACTGACGAGCGTCGTCGATCAGGAGAGCTGCTGGCCCAGGGCCACGGTCGCAGCCACGGCTGAGACGGTCCAGGCTGCCGTTCGCAGCGCGTGGGCCCATCGGAGCGAACGGGCCAGATGCTCGTCGTAGCCTGATGCCAGGCGCTGGTGGATCGGGACGGCCCAAAGGACCGTGAGGGCAGCGGTCAGGGCGGCGGATGCGCTGGCGGTGATCGCAAGTCCAAGCGTTCCTGACGGAGCCCTGAGCAGCCACCATCCACATGAGATCGCCTCGATCGCCCACATCGGCCCGACAGCGAACGCGATCCGGCGGCTGTGAAACTCGTGGACCTTCGGCCAGTCGCCGCTCGAACTTGAGGCGAAGCCGGGATAGGTGACGATCGCCACGGTCCAACTCAGGCCGGCGAGGTACCAGCCCGCGGCACAACAGAGAAGGACGGCCATCACGTCGATGTGGGCGTCTAGAGCCGCCGCAGGACGGAGATGACCTTCCCGTAGATCACCACCTCGTCCCCGGGAAGCTCGATGGGTGCCATCGCCTCGTTCGAGGGGACCAGGATGACCATGCTTCCCTGCCTGCGCAGGGTCTTGACGGTGGCCTCATCTTCGCTGATGCCGGCCACGACGATCTCTCCGTCCTCGGCGTCTGGCTGGTGTCGCACGACGACGTAGTCGCCGTCAAGGATCCCGGCTCCGACCATCGAGTCTCCGCGCACCTTGAGCATGAAGGTGTCCCCGGTCCCTGCGAACTCCTCGGGGAGCGCATAGAGCTCTTCGACGTTCTCCTGGGCGAGGACACCGGTGCCGGCGGCGACCGTACCGACCAGCGGGACGCTCCGAGAGCGACCCATGGGGAGCTGGGCCTTCGACGAGGGGTCGAAGCGAACGGTCAGGGCTCGGGGCTTGGTCGGGTCCTTCTCGAGGAAGCCCTCCTTCTGGAGCACCGCCAGGTGGCTGTGGACGGTTGCCGTAGAGGCCAGTCCCACGGCGGTGCAGATCTCTCGGACCGACGGCGGATAGCCACGATCCTGCTGGCACTCGCTGATGAAGTGGAGGATCTCCAGTCGCTTGCCGCTCAGAACCTCTGCCATGTCTCCGTCTCCTGACCCGGGCCCCGATGAGGCGAACACCCGTTTGCTACAACCATACCGACACGAGACGATAGAGGCAAACACTCGTTCGCTTTTCTAGTTGACACGAACATCTGTTCGTGTTTGACTTAGCGAACAGACGTTCGCAAGGAACCTCAGGAGACACACATGGCAATCGCACCACTTCCGCAGCAGGAGCAGTTCGAGCTTCTCGAGATCCCCTGGCCCAAGCCGTCTCTTCGTCTGGTCCAGTCGATCCAACCGGAGGCGACGATCCGCTCGAGCGACGTCGCCGACGCCGGGACCCCGGTGGTGCGTGAGACAGCCGTCCGATCGCTTCCGAGGACCCGGAGCCGTCGTGATGCGGTGATCCGTCGCCGTCGTTTGGTGGTCGGAGCCGGCGTCATCGTCGCCGTGCTCCTGCTCTCGTTTCCGCTCCAGGCTCTCGGTGGCAAGACGGTCACCGGGCAGATGGCACCGAGCGGTGTGACCACCGGTCTTCCGGATGGGTCGCTCTACGTCGTCCAGCCCGGCGACACCCTGGCCTCGATCGCTCATCGGATCAATCCGGCAGGCGATCAGGCAGCGCTCGTCCGAGCGCTGCGGACGACGGTGGGCTCGCCGGTGGTGGTTCCCGGCGAGCACATCGTCCTCCCCTGAGGCCACTCGTTCCCCGGTATCGTGAGGGGATGCGCTGTCCCTTCTGCTCTGCTGACGACGATCGGGTCGTCGATTCGCGGATGGCCGAAGAGGGCGCTGCGATCCGCCGGCGACGTGAGTGCACGGCCTGCTCGCAGCGCTACACGACCTTCGAGCGCATCGAAGAGCTTCCGCTGGTCGTGGAGAAGCGCTCAGGGGCCCGCGAGCCCTTCGATCGCCACAAGGTGATCTCGGGGATCCGTTCTGCGTGCAAGAACCGCCCCGTGGACGACGAGGAGATCTCTCGTGTGGTCCAGGACATCGAGGATGACCTGCGGGGGCGCATCGATGCGACGGTCACCACCCAGGACGTCGGGATCGCCGTCCTCGAGCGTCTCAAGGGCCTTGACGAGGTGGCGTATGTCCGATTCGCAAGCGTCTACAAGGGCTTCGAGGATCTTGGCGACTTCCAGCGAGAGGTCGGTCTCCTGACCAAGTCGACCGCGCCCAAGCGTCGTCCGGGCTGAGATGGCAGAGCGTCGGCTCTTCACGTCGGTGCCGGAGCGAGCGCTGGCCGTCTATGCGCATCCCGACGATGCAGACGTGGCCTGCGGCGCCACCCTGGCGAAGTGGGCTGACGCAGGCTGTGCCGTCCATCTCGTGCTCGTGGCTGACGGAGGGAAGGGCACGACGGACGCGGCCGTGCTGCCGACCCAGCTCGCTGCACTGCGAGCCGAGGAGGTGGCGGCGGCCGCCAAGGTGCTCGGCATCAGCTCGGTCGAGGTGCTCGGGGTGCCTGACGGGGAGGTGCCGGAGCAGATCGATCTCATCGAGCAGCTCGTCTCGCGCATCCGGCAGCTTCGTCCCTCGTGCGTGCTCGGTCACGATCCCACCGCGGTGTTCTTCGGATCGGTCTACGTCAACCATCGGGATCATCGTGCCGCAGGCTGGGCTCTGCTCGACGCCGTCGCTCCGGCTGCGGCGCAGCCGCACTACTTCCCTCATGCTGGTGAGCCACACCGTGTCTCTGATGTGCTGCTGTCGGGGACCTTGGAGGTCGATGCGGTCGTCGATGTCTCGCTCACCATCGACCGCAAGGTGGAGGCGGTCGTGGCGCACGGATCGCAGCTGCCCGGCGATCACGACTGGATCCGCTCGAGCGTCCGTCAGCGGGCACAAGAGGTGGGACGGTCTGCCGGCGTGGCGTTCGGTGAGGGGTTCCGTCATCTTGTCCTCGACGCCTGACGCTTCCTCGGGCGATCGCTCGGCCGAGCTCCATCCAGCGATCCTGCTGGTCGACATGGACTCCTTCTTCGCCTCGGTGGAGGTGCGAGACGACCCGACGCTCATCGGCAAGCCCGTGCTGGTCGGCGGGGACGGCCAGCGGGGCGTGGTGGCGTCGTGCACCTATGAGGCTCGACGGTTTGGCATCCACTCCGCCATGCCGATGGTGTCTGCGAAGCGTCTCTGCCCCCAGGCCATCGTGCTGCCGGGGAACATGGCGAAGTACATGGCCGTGAGCCGGCAGATCCACGAGATCTTCCGGGACACGACGCCACTGGTCGAGCCGCTCGGCCTCGATGAGGCGTTTCTCGACGTCACCGGCGCCAAGGGCCTCCTCGGGACGCCTCTCGACATGGCGCGAGTGATCCGAGAGCGCATCGCCGACGAGCTCGGTCTCGGCTCCTCGGTGGGCATCGGCGGCTCGAAGCTCATCGCCAAGCTCGCCTGCCGAGAGGCGAAGCCACGCATCGGTGCACAGGGAGTCTCCGGCGGCTCAGGGACCTGTGTCATCCTCCCCGAGCAGGTCGCCGACTTCCTCGACCCGCTCCCGGTCTCTGCGCTGTTCGGCGTTGGTCCGGCGACGACGAAGACGCTGGCACGACTCGGCATCGACCGGGTCCACGAGCTCGCCGCACTCGACCCTGAGGTGCTGGTCAACCACCTTGGTGCGGTGCACGCCCATGCCCTGGTGGGACTCGCCCGTGGTGAGGATCCCCGTCCGGTGGTGGCTGATTCGGTCTCGAAGTCGATCGGCCACGAGGAGACGTTCCTGGTGGACATCGACGAGCTCGAGGTGCTCGAGGGGCGTCTTCGGCGTCATGCGGTGTCCGTGGCGAGCGCCCTGCGATCAGCGGGCCGGAGGGGCCGGACGATCTCGGTCAAGGTGAAGCTGGCGGACTTCACTCAGCGCACCCGCTCACACACGATGACCTCGGGTCTCGATGATCACGTGGCCATCTTCACCGTCGCTCGGTCGCTCCTGGGATCCCTTGACATCTCGATGGGCGTTCGGCTCCTCGGCCTCTCGGCATCAGGGCTCGAGGACGCCTCTGAGCCGGTGCAGCTCACGCTCGGGATGGGCGGCGAGGATGCAGGGCAGGGGGATGGCATGGCGGCAGCAGAGGGCCTGCAGCAGGATCGAGCAGCGTTGGAGGACGCCATCGTCGAGATCCGTTCTCGCTTCGGACGGACCGCCTTGGGCTCTGCCGCCATGCTCCGGGGCTCTGGTGTCGAGGTGCCGGCGCAGCGTGATGCGCCATTCGGGCCCATGGACCAGGACTAGGCCTCCCAGCGGACCCAGGTGCCGTGGGGGTGTGCCTGCGCGAGGACCCTGGGCCCCAGCTGACTGTCCTCGAGGAACAGGGTCGTGGCTCCCGGAATGCGCTCGACCGTGCCGGCAGGGTGGCCGAGCCCGGGGACGAGCCGAGGATGCTCGAAGGAGAGCCAGGCCAACGGACGTCGCTCCATCACTCGGCGGAGGATGCCGGCCAGATCCTCCTGGGCCTCGGTGGACAGGTAGGTGGCGACCCACGAGTGCTGGACGACGACCTGGAGATCGTCGGGAACCTCGCTGATGACCCTCTCGAGCGACGATGCGGCATCCCCGGCGGTGACCCTCGGACGAGGGTCCATCGATCGCCAGAGGCCCATGGCCCGTCGAGAGCGCTCGAACCTCGCCACGTCGTCAGGCCACTGGCAGGCGAGCAGCCAACGCACGGCGTCCTCGTCGTCGAGGTCGGGCGGATCAAGATCGATGCCCGCCCGCCATGCGATCTGTGCGGTGTCGGTCGGCATGGGTCGTCCAGAGACCTCCGTGTGGACCACGATGTCGCTCGATCGGTCGCCCAGCACGTGTCCGTCGGAGCGCTCGACTCGGTACCGGTCGACGAGGAGGTTGAGGCCTGCTGAGCACCCGAGGTCGATGAGGGCGACTGGTCGACCCTGGCTGGCCTCGGCGACGCCGGCGCTCAGGACGGCGTTGCGGCCGATCTCATTCGTCTGAGTCGAACGACCCTCCATTCGGCCCGCGACGAGATCACGGTGGTCGCGGACCCACGTGGTGACGGCACCGACGGCACCGGGGTCGAGTGGGGGAGCGGTGGACGGCTCCCGGGGCGGCGTGTCGGGGCTCTGGGAGCAGGCCGCGAAGTGTGCTGCCGTCGGATAGTTGGCGGCCAGCTCGCCGTTCGGGTCCTCGAGAGCGAGGTCGTGGAGGGCGGCGAGGACCAGGTTGGGTCGGGCCTGGGCCTCTGGGGTGTCGAGGAGGATGTCGACGAGCGTGTCATCGGAGCTGGCCTGCGCGCACAGGCCGGCGTACAGCGGATGGCGAAGGGCGTCCTCGGGTGAGAAGAAGTGGGCGTAGCGCTCCCGAATCTCCTCCCGCCGCTGCTCGAGGGTCACAGGTTGGCGGGGAGGAACGGGGTGACGGCGGCGAAGAAGAACATGAGCACCACGATCGACGCCGGGATGCCGACGAGCAGGACGATCCACCCCCGGCGCAGCAGCCGGGCCAGCACGAGCGCGGTGGCGATCACGAGCAGGCTCACGATGCCGAGGATCCATGCCGGAGTGGGGTCGGGCGGGGGTTCGGGCTTGGCGGATTTGGGCCAGATGACCTTGTCGGCAGGCGTGAGCGAGGATCCGACCATCACCGCTCTGGCGACGAGTCGGGTCGAGGCGGAGAACCTCGGGTTGCAGGTCGTCAGCGTCAGCGACGGACGAGCGGTCGGCTCGAGCACCCGGCCGTCGTTCGGGTCGACCACGTACAGCTTGCGCACCTCGTAGGTGAACGAGCCCTGGGGCGAGGCGAGGGTGATCTTGCTCCCGGCGTGGAGGCGGTCGAGGTTGTAGAACGGGCGTCCCCACGTGGTGCGATGTCCGGCGATGGCCACGTTGCCCGCCTGGCCAGGCATGGAGGTCAACGGGTAGTGGCCAGGTCCGCGCTCGAGCGGAAGGGTCCCGGCGCCCTGGATGACCACGGTATTGAGCCCGATCTCCGGGATGGTCAGGATGGCGATCGGGGTCCCGCCCGAGGGGGTCGGGGTGGTCAGTGCGGGAGCGGGGACCGGTGCGTGCGTGATGACGATCGGCTTGGCGGTCTTGTGGATGGAGGGCGTGAGCGACGAGCGCAGCGTCGCCTGGTGCTTCCCCGCGATGTAGGCCGAGCCGAAGATCTCGAAGAGGACGAAGAGCAGGATCACGAGGCCGAGCGTGAGGAGAATCTCCCCGACCACGCCGATGGCCGCCATGAGGGCACCTCCGCCGCGGCGCGTGGGGGGAGCGAGCGGTTCGGCTTCCGTCACGGCAGGACGGTGACCAAGGTGCCGATGGGCGTCAGGGGCCACACGGCCTCGGCGTCAGCAAAGGTCATCTCCACGCACCCGAGGCTCTGTGGGGTGCCGTAGGAGGGACGGATGAAGCCGTGGAGCGCCTCGCCCTTATAGAAGTAGCTCACGAAGGGGACGCCGGGGTCCTCGTACTTGGTGCCGTCAGGGTTGGTGCCCCGCATGGTCTGGGTGCGGTACCGGAGGTAAACGGGCCAGGTGCCGACGTCGGTGGGTGACGCAGCGATGCCGGTGTTGACGGCTGCGGTCTGGGTGACGGCACCGTTTGACCATACGGCGAGGTGCTGCGGCACGGCCATCGAGACCACGGCGAAGTTGTAGGCCTCGGTCGTGGCCTTCCCGGCTGAGGCATCAGCCAGCAGCGCTGACCACAGCTGCGGTCCCGCCTGGCCGTCCGTGGTGAGCCCGTGGACGTCTTGGAAGCGCATGATGGCCCCCTGGGTGATCACGTTGGGCTGCCCCTGTATCCAGAGCGAGGTGAGCGAGGTTGGCAGGCTGCTCCACCGCCAGGAGAACGTGCCTGCGAGGTCGGCGGTGGAGACCCCGGGGGTCGAGCTCACTGTGGTCGGGGCGAAGCTGAGCGGGAGGTAGCCGAGGTCGGCCAGGAGCTGCTGGACGCGGAGGGTGGAGAGCGGCGCTACGTGGAAGGTCGACGAGACGGAGGTGGCGAGGTGAGCGCCCTTCGTACCCACGACGCCGTCAGGCCCCCCGGGCACCGTGACGGTGACGGTCTGCCCGGGTGCGAGGGGGGCCCGCTGGACGAACTGCAGCGTGGACGGCGAGAGGTGCTCCCACGTCCCGTCGAGGGCGGGGGTGATGGTGGGCAGCGGGCTCGAGTCGGCGAGGGCCTGGTTGAGCGACACCCGGATGGCTGCGGACGAGTCGACGGTGGCGGAGTCTGCTGGCGTCGCAGCGAGGACGGCCATCGTCTTGGACGGGATCGTCGACGGCGTCGGAGGAGTCGAGCTTGCGGAGCCGCCGCGCAGGACGAGCCCGCCGATGACGAGGCCCGCCACCAGCACGATCGCGACGCCACCACCGAGCAGCCACGGGATCGGTGAGAACGTCTTCGCGGCGTGCGAACCAGCCATGGCGCCAATCTACCGCCGACAGAAAGGCCGGTGGTCGCGCTACGAGCGCGTATCGGCGCCGATGATGTCGGCCAGGACGGCGACGACCGCACGTGCGTTCTCGTCGCCGAGGTCCTTGCTGCCCGAGGGCGACCGGACGTAGAAGGCGTCGACGACCTCGACGCCGATGGTCGACACGCGAGCGGCCACCACATCGAGGCCGGCGGTGAAGAGCGCTGCGGTCAGGCGATGGAGCAGGCCCGTCTCGTCGACGGCGTGGATCTCGAGGATGGTCGAATGGCTCGAGCCCTCGGTGTCGATGGTCACGGAGGGCACGACGGGATGGGCTGAGAGCGTCCGACGGGTGCCGGCGTAGGTCTCTGCGCGCTGGCGAAGGAGGTCGGCGAGGTCGGCCGATCCGGCGATCACCGCGTCGAGGTCGACCTGGAGGTCGGAGGCGCTCGGCCAGCGTCCGAGGACCATGTCGATCCCGAACGTGTCGAGGGCGATGCCGTCGCGGCTGTCGACGTCGGCGCTGCGGATCGAGAGCCCGTGGAGAGCCAGGACGCCAGCGACGTCGGAGAGGAGCCCGGGCCGATCGGGGGCAGCGACCACAATGCTCGGGGGAGTGACGACGACCGCAGCCCCGGCTCGCTCTCGGGCGGCGGCGAGAAGGTCGGCGTAGTCGTCTCCCTCTCCATCATCAGACTCCGTGCGGTCGACGCCGGCGAGGAAGCTGATCGTCCGGTCGACGAGCTCGGTGATGAGCTGATCCTTCCAGGATCCCCAGGCGGACGGTCCGGTCGCCATGGAGTCAGCTCGAGTGAGCGCAGCGAGCAGGAGCAGGGTGTCGACGTCGCCGACGGCCTCGGCAACGGTCTTGATGGTGGCCGGATCGGACAGGTCTCGCCTGGTGGCCGTGTCGGCGAGCAGGAGGTGGTTGCGCACCATCGACTGGAGGGTCGCCACGTCGTCAGGCCCGAGCCCCATGCGTGGGCCGAGCTCGCCCACGATCTCGATTCCGAGCACGGTGTGGTCCCCGGGGAGCCCCTTCCCGATGTCGTGCAGGAGCGATCCGAGGACGAGCAGATCGGTGCGCCGGACCGTATCGGACTGGTCGGCGGCGTTGGCGGCGGTCTCGAGGAGGTGGCGATCCACTGTGAAGCGGTGGTAGGCGTTGCGCTGGTGGTGGTGGCGCACGTGCTCCCACTCGGGGATCTGTCGCACGACGAGGCCCTGGTGGTCGAGGGATTCGAACGCCGGGATCGCTCGGTGGCCGGTGGACAGGAGGCGCACCAGGGCGTCCCGGGTCTCTGAGGGCCAGGGGTCACTTGGCACGGGGGAGAGCTCGGCGAGCCGGTGGATGGCTCCGAGGGCCAAGGGCAGGTCGTGCTCCGCTCCGACGGCGGCCAGGCGCCACGGCAGGGAGGGATCTGACTCGACTGCAGCCGCGGCGTCGAGCGTGACCTCATCGCCAGCGAGGACGATCCCCCGCTCGATTGGCGTGCGTGCCTCCTTCGGGGAGTCGAAACCAGACGACCCGGGAGCCCAGAGGCGCCGGCGGCGCCAAGTGTCATCGCTGGTCCGGGCGATGGAGCGACCGGCCTCCGACACCACACGGCAGAGCGCGTCGGCATCGTCGTAGCCCAGCGCCAGCGCCACGGCATCCTGCTCCTGGAGGAGCATCCGGTCGAGCGCGCGTCCCGAGTTCCGATGGAGCTCGACCCTCACGCTGAGCAAGGTGCTGGCTGAGCGGGCGAGGCCAGCAAGGTCGACGAGCTCGCCCAGGCGTGGTGCGCAGGTCCCGAGCGCTTGGAGGACGTTGACGTCCCGCAGCCCTCCGTGGGCCTCCTTGAGGTTCGGCTCGAGCAGGAAGGCCACGTCGCCCTCCTCGAGGTGGCGTTCCGCCATCTGCTCCTCGAGCGCCGGGAGGAACTTGGTGGCGAGCTTGGACTCCCACAGCCCACGGACCTTCTCGATCACCGGGGCGGCCACCTTGGGGTCTCCCCAGATCACCCTGGCATCGAGCAGTCCAAGGGCGACGCGAAGGTCGGCCTGGGCGACGCGCAGGACCTCCTTGGGTCGCCGCACCGCATGGTCGACCTTGATCCCCTGATCCCACAGCGGGTACCAGAGCGCCTCGGCGACCTCCTTGATGTCGCGGCGCCCGTCGTGGATCAGAAGGAGGTCGAGATCGGAGTGGGGGCATAGCTCTCGGCGGCCGTAGCCACCGACGGCGACGAGTGCGATCCGCCGCGCAGATCCGCCCGCCGCGCTGGCCGCATGGTCGACCAGGCACGCGTCGGTGAGGTCAGAGAGGGCTCGGCAGAACTCGGTGCCGCCGAGTCCCGGTTGCTCGAGAAGTTGATCCCGTTGGGAGCGGAGGGTGCCGGGCGGCATGGTCGCACCGTAGCATCGAGGTCGAGGACCTCAGACCGGGAGCGTGCACCATGGGCGAGCAGGACAAGAAGGGCGTCGGCGTCATCGAGGTGGCGTCCATCGCGGTCATCGCGGTGTTCGCCGTGGTGGTGATCTTCTGGATCTTCGGATGGCTGGCGGGGATGGTCTGGTGGGCGGTGAAGACCGCTGCGCTCATCGCGATCCTGTTCTTCGTGGTGCGATGGGCCTACCGACGTTCGACCCGCTGAGTCCCGACGGTCTGCCTGAGGGCTAGTCTGGACCCTCACGGCGACGTGGCCGAGTGGTTTAGGCAGGGGCCTGCAAAGCCCCGTACCCGGGTTCGAATCCCGGCGTCGCCTCCGTGCCCCTGACCTGCCTGCTGGCGGGTCGGGGGCAGTTCGCGTCCGCCCTCAGATCCTCGGTCGAAGGCGCACGGGGCGCGCTGGCCGGGTTCCCGACGACGGTTCCCTCGCCGGTGACTCCGCTGCCGGCACCGCTGGCCCTACGCTGGACAGAGACGAGCGCCTCATCAGCATGCCCCCCCATGCATGAATCGAGTCGTTCCTTCGGGAGTTCATCGGGTGAAGCACAAGCGGATCGGAGGCCTCCTCCTCGTCGTCGTGGCCGCGCTGGGGTTCGCATTGTTCTGGTGGACGCTCGACGCCGATGAGTCCCTCCAGGGGATCGATCCGGCCAAGGGCGAGCTCTTCAACGTGGTCCCCATCTTGTACTCGTGGGCCACCCCACCGCTGCCTGCCCTCCTCGCCGCCGTCGGGATCTCCTTCGCGGTGGCCTTCGCCTTCATCGGCCTCGAGGCCAGGGATCTGAACCATTCGCGTCGCAACGCAGACGGCTCGCACAAGCCCCTGTCACCAAGGATCATGATGGCCGAGACGGTCGGCGTCTTCCAAGGCGAGGTGTCGGTCACCGTGCTGATTCCGGCGCACAACGAAGCGCAGGTGCTCGCCGGGACGCTCGAGGCGCTCGACGCGCAGACGCATCGTCCCGATCGCGTCATCGTGATCGCCGACAACTGCACCGACGCCACCATCGAGATCGCGCTCGAGCGGGGTGCCGAGGTGATCGAGTCCCTTGCCAACACCGACAAGAAGGCCGGTGCACTCAACCAGGTCCTCCGGGTGCTCCTGCCCGAGCTCGGAACGAACGACACGGTGATGGTGCTCGACGCCGACTCGAGGATCGATCCTGCGTTCCTCGCCACCGCTGCACAGCGCTTCAGCGCCGATCGAGGGCTGAGCGCGGTGGGTGGCCAGTTCACCGGTGAGCGGGGCGCCGGGCTCATCGGTCAGCTCCAGCGCAACGAGTACACGCGCTACCAGCGAGAGATCAGGCGGCGTCGAGAGAAGGTCTTCGTGCTGACCGGCACGGCGACGATCTTCAGGGCAACAGCCCTCCAGTGCGTGTCCGACGCCCGGGGCAGCCTGATCCCCGGAGAGGCCGGGAGCGTCTACGACGTGGCGGCGCTCACGGAGGACAACGAGCTGACCATCGCCCTCAAGTCGCTCGGCGCCCTGATGCTGTCGCCCGCGGCGTGCCGGGTCGAGACCGAGGTCATGCCGACGATGCGGATGCTGTGGCGACAGCGACTCCGCTGGCAGCGGGGAGCGGTGGAGAACATCACGCACTACGGCATCACACCGGCCACGACCCGCTACTGGTCCCAGCAGCTCGGCATCGCCTACTCGGTCTTCGCCCTCGGGTCGTTCTTCCTGCTCATCTTCCTGCAGATCACGTCGACCGACCTGTGGGTCTGGTACCCCTTCTGGCTCATCATCCTCCTCATCTTCATGACGGAACGGGTCGTCACCGTGTGGGCGGGAGGGTGGCGTGCTCGGGTGCTGGCGCTCCTCGTCGTGCCCGAGCTGCTCTTCGATGCCTTCCAAGATGTGGTGTTCCTCAAGGGCATCCTCGACATCGCCACCCGACGTCAGGCACGATGGGGCCATGAGGGCTCGCATCGACCGAGGAGCGTGACCCCGTGAGCCTGAGCCCCATCCTTGGGGGGCTGCTGTTTCCGCAGTCCCTGCAGCACTCCCCGTTCTACATCGTCCTCGCCACCATCGTGGCGCTGAACACCGTGATCTACGTGTCCCTGGCGGTGGCGAAGATCTTCCCGAAGTGGTTTCGATCGTCGTGGCTCCGTCGTGGTCGTGTGCGGTCGGAGACGAGGAGCATCTATCCCCATCAGAAGCCCTGACCAGGTGCGCCGAGGTGCGATCTGCTGAAGCCTCGCCGAGGCAGCAGTCTCTGGTTTCGGTTTGGGGTTCCCATCTCGGGGCGGTGCCAGCCCTAGGCTCTGGACATGGGGACGCACCGAGGAGCAGTCATGGACCAGGATCCGTGCTAGCGCGCTGGGGCATCCGGCTCGGGACCTCGCTGGTGGGCATCGCCGCCGGCCTGGTCCTGTCGTGGCTTGCGCTGAGTGGCGTGCACATGTCGATCACCGCGCTCGTCGAGGCCACGCTCGTGTTCTGGGGCGTCCACATCATCGTGTCGTTCATGGCCCTTCGCGTGCTGATCCGACAGCCTTCTGTGGCGCTGGCTGGCCTCCTGGCCATCGCCTCGACGATCGTGTCGCTGATCATCGTGTCGCTCATCGTGCCGGGGCTCTCCCTCCACGGCATGACGACCTATGTGTATGCGACGCTGCTGATCTGGCTGACGACGGCCCTGGGCGACATGGTCGGTCGGCGCATGCTCCGCGACCGCCGAGATCGCCGGCGCGACTGATCCGTCTCGTCCTAGGGCACGAAGGCGAGGAAGACGAAGGCCGCGAAGATGACGAGGTGGATCGCCCCTTGCATCAGGGTGGCTTCGCCGGAGCCGAGCGTGATACTGGCGATGACGGCAGTGATCACGAACAGCACCAGGCCCATGGGCTGGAGGCCGAGAGCGATCGGCTGGTGCACGACCAACGACACGATGGCGATGGTGGGAATGGTCAGGCCGATGCTGGCGATGGCTGATCCGAGCGAGAGGTTGAGGCTGGTCTGGACCTCGTTGCGCCGTGCGGCCCGGATGGCGGTGACCGACTCGGGCAGGAGCACGAGCAGCGCGATCAGGAGTCCGACCACCGCCTGCGGTGCTCCGACGACGTGGATGGCGTACTCGAGCGGCGTCGAGAGGGTCTCGGCGATGCCGACGACGGCGACGAGGCTGATGGCGAGCAGCACGCCCGATCGTGAAGCCTGCCTGACGGAGGGTCGATAGGCGAGCAGGTCGGTCCGGTCGCCGGATGACTCTGGAAGCTCGACCACCTGGAAGTCCTCAGGGTGGCGGATCGTCTGCACGAAGATGAAGAGCCCATAGAGCGCGAGGCAGGCGAACGCGGCGAACAGCAGCTGGGCGGTGGAGAAGGTGGCGCCCGGGGTCTGGACGGTGAACCTTGGGAGCACCAGGGTCAGCGCTCCCATGGTCAGCAGCGTGGCGAGCAGCGTGCTGGTGCCTGAGCGCTGGAAGCGAACGATCTGGGTGCGACGCGACGCCACGAGGATGGAGATGCCCACCACCCCGTTGGCGACGATCATGAAGGACGCGAACACGGTGTCCCTCGCCACCGACCTCGAGTCCTGGCTGTGGCTCACCATCATCGAGATGATCAGGGACGCCTCGATCACGGTCACGGCGAGGGCGAGGACGATGGCGCCGAGGGGTTCACCGACGCGATGGGCGATCACCTCTGCGTTGGCCACCGCCGCGAGCACGGAGACCACGAGCCCGATGACGGGGATGACCACGAAGACGTGCGACGGGTGGACGAATAGGCATCCGGCAAGGACCAGGATCCCGAACAGGGGAGCGGCGTACGGCGACGTTCGGCCGACCAGCGAGGTCATCTCAGGGGGTGACGATGGGGAAGGCCGACGCCGGGAGCTCGAGGTAGCCGAGGAGCTCGCCGAGCACGGCTGGATCGCCGGTGACCTCGATGGATCCCGACCCGAGCGCCGCCTCGAGGGTCAGCAGGCCGATGGCGACGCCAAAGGCGGTGGTGATGAGCCCGACGCGGTCGAGTCGGAAGATGGTGGTCCCGACCGGCGGGGTGCCGAGTCGGTGGTGGAGCGCGCCGTTTCGCAGCTCGACGACATAGGTCCGCTGCTCGTCGGTGATCTCGAACCCGATGGTGAGGCGCGCGTCCCAGGCTGCCGGCCCGTCGATGCGGGCACCGAGGGCGTTGAAGAGCTGGGTGACCGTGAGGGCTGAGACCATCTCGAACGAACCGATGGAGATGGGCGAGACGAAGACCCCGTTGCGCAGCTCGTGCGCACCGGTCAGGAACGCATT
>CANGPS010000003.1 GCA_947456245.1 Acidimicrobiaceae bacterium | reverse complement strand
TACACCGTCTCGGTCGTGCCCACCGCACCGACCCGGCCGCGGCCGTCGAACGCGCTCGAGGCTGGCCCCGGCCGCCAGGTCGTCTTCTATCGCGTCTACCTGCCCGACCGGGGCACCGGCCTGACCGGCGGGGTCGGCCTCCCGGCCGCCTCGCTGCGGCTCGCCGACGGGCGCGTCCTGACGGGTCCGGCCGCCTGCCGAGCGGTGGCCGCCACGAGGACGCCGCCACCGAGCAGGGCCTTCCCTCGGAGCACCTACGACAGCCTGCGCGACCAGCCGGGGGTGCCGGCGAACTTCCCTGCTGAGAATCCACCGGTCTTCCATCGGGTCTTCAACGTGCCCGCTCTCGTCCAGTGCGTCTACCGCTCGGTGTGCGCGAGGAGCCCCGAGCTCTCCCCGGGCCAGTACTCCAACTTGGACAGCGCCTACGCGGCGGCGATGGTGAGCCGGGCGTTCCCGGCCGGACCGGTCCTGGTGCTGACCGGGACCATGCCGACCACGCCGGCCACCGGACCTCGGGTCGCCACCATGGCTGGCTCACGGCAGCTGCGCTACTGGTCGATCTGTCAGAACGAGTCCCTGGCCACGACCCGGGTGTCGTCCTGCCTGGCTGACGACCGCGTCCCGCTGGGTCCAGGGCGCCGGTTCATAATCGTCTCGTCGAGCCTCGCCGACAGGCCACGGAACGCCATCGCCCGCTGCGGGGTGGCCTGGCTGGCCTGGCCTCCGGTTGGAGACGGTGCGGGGCACCTAGCGGATGGTCTGCTCATCATCCGCAACATGCTCGCCTCGAGCACCTTCCACCAGTCCGTCCAGGCGGTGGCGCGACCGGGACTCGAGCGCTCCGTGATGGGTCGGTTCCTGCCCACCGGCCGCTACACCACCACCCGGGCCTTCGAGGTAACCGGCTGCCACCGTCGACGGTGAGGGGCTGCGCGGGCCGTCCTACGATCGCTCCCGTGGACTCCATCCCGGTGATCGACCTGTCCGGCCTCGACGAGGGGCCCGAGGCCGCAGCGGCGGTGGCGGAGTCGATCGACCATGCCTGCCGTCACGTCGGGTTCTTCACCGTGGTCGGCCATGGGGTCGACCCACTCCTGCGTCACCGGCTCGACGCCCTGGCTCGTGCCTTCTTCGCCCTCCCCGAGGAGCGCAAGGCGGAGGTGGCCATGGGTCACGGCGGTCGGGCCTGGAGGGGCTGGTTCCCGCTCGGCGGGGAGCTGACGTCGGGCGTGCCTGACCGCAAGGAGGGTCTCTACTTCGGGACCGAGCTCGGTCCTGACGATCCTCGGGTGCTCGCCGGCCTGCCGCTGCACGGCGCCAACCTCTTCCCGGCTGAGCCCGAGGGCCTCGGGGCGTGCGTGCTCGACTATCTCGATGCACTTTGCACCTTGGCCCAGCGGATCCTGTCGGCGATGGCGGTGGGCCTCGGCCTCGACCCGGGGTGGTTCGCCTCCTCGCTGACGGCGGACCCGACGGTCCTGTTCCGGATCTTCCGCTATCCCGCGGTCGAACCTGGCTCGGAGGGTTGGGGCGTCGGGCCCCACACCGACTACGGCCTGCTCACCCTCCTCGGCCAGGACGGTCACGAGGGCCTCGAGGTCAAGGTGGGGGAGGAGTGGCTGGCGGTGCCGGCCGACCCGGAGGCCTTCGTGTGCAACCTCGGTGACATGCTCGAGCGCCTCACCGGCGGTCGCTACGTCTCGACGCTCCACCGGGTGGTGAACACCAGCGGCGCCGAGCGACTCTCGTTCCCCTACTTCTTCGATCCCGGGTTCGATGCCCGGGTCGAGGTGCTCCCCATCGTGGCGAGGCCCGAGGGCCCGGCGGCGGCCGAGCGATGGGACCACGCCAACCTCCACGGCTTCTCCGGGTCCTACGGCGACTACCTCACCGCCAAGGTCGGTCACGTCTTCCCGAAGCTCGCCACCGAGCAGCTCTAGATTCTTATGCTCCTCTTCGGCTGGGCTTGAACCAGGTTCATGGTCGCGACCTAGACACTCCTCCATGCTGACCGCCCCTGTCCCATCCACCGACGACGACGCAACGGCGCCGACGCCTGCCCGCCGTCGAGGACCGAGCGTGGCGGCCTGGGTGGCCATCGGCTTCGTCGCCGCCTTCGCCCTGGCCGCGCTCATCCCGGCCACGTCGCTGCTCGAGCCCGACGACTACGCCTACCGTGCGGCGATCCTGGCGCTGAGCCAGGGCCACCTGTGGCTGACCAACAGCCAGTACCTCGCCATGGCGCACCACTTCGCCACCCTCGACGGCGGACACTCGGCTGGGATCACCCAGTGGGTCCACCAGGCGAACGGGCACTGGATCAGCGAGAAGAACCCGGGCTACCCGTTCTTCGCCGTGGTCTTCCAGTGGCTGCACCTCACCCGGCTCATCCCGGTGTTCTACGGGGCGCTGGCCTCGTTGGCGCTCTACCTCGGCGGCCGTCGCTGGCTGGGCCGATGGGGCGGCACCCTCGCCGTCGGGCTCTTCCTGTCCTCCGGGGCGGCCCTCGTCTTCGGCTGGCGCTGGACCATGCCGACCTTCACCGACGCCTCGCTGGTGGCCACGGGGATCGGCCTGCCGCTCTGGAGCTGCCTCGCCGACGACGCCAGCCGGCGCCGGCGTGGCGTCGTCGGCCTGCTCGGCCTGCTGGCCCTCGACGGTGCCGTCTTCTGCCGGTACACCGACGTGGCCATCCTCCTGCTCGCCCTCGTGGCCATCGTGCTGGTCTCGCTGCTGGCCAAGGAGGTCATCCCGCGCCGCCAGCTCGCCTGGTGGCTGGGGGTCCAGGTGCTGGTCGGGGCCGGACTGCTCGGCACCAACGCCGCCCTCTACGGCAGCGCCACCAAGACCGGCTACTCGACCGGGGAGATCACCTTCTCGCTCAGCGCCATCTCGGGCAACCTCTCGGTGATGCCCAGCCCGCTGGCGCGGGCGATGCCCGTGCTGGTGCTCGCCGTCATCGCCCTCGTGGTCGCTCCGGTGCTGTACCTGGTCCGGCGCCGCCAGCCCGAGCGTCGGGGTCTAGCGTCGCGCGACCTCGTCATCGTGGCGGTGCTCGGCGCCATGTTCCTCGCCGTCTTCGGGCTCTACCTCTGCTACGACTGGACCGCCCAGATGGGCAGCCACGTCGGCGGGCCCGGAGGCGGGCACGGAGGACCGGCGGGCGGGCATGGTGGCCCCGGCGGCGGAGGGGGCTACGTCCACCTGATCCGCTTCTACGTCCCGGCGCTGGCCCCGATGGCGCTGCTCGGGGCGTGGCTCCTCACGAGGATCCCCACCTGGATCGGGTTCGTCGTCCTGGCCGGACTCATCACCATGGGGGCCGCGAGCTATCACACGATGTCGGCCTCCGGCGCGGCGGACGGTGGCATCCCCGGCGGGGCACCGGGAGCGCTCGGCGGCCATGGCGACGGCGGGAGGACCGGCACCAAGGCGGGATGCCCGACGCTGCCCGACGGGGCGAGGATGCCGCCGGGCGGCTTCACCCCGCCGTCAGGAGGGGGCGGCCCGCAGCGGCCGTCGGGAGGAGCTGGAGGCTTCGCTCCCCCGAGTGGCGGCAGCGGCTCGACGCAGGCCCCCGGCAACGGCGGAGCCGGTACGGCGCCGTCAGGCCCCTCGGGCGGGCGCCAGGGTGGGATGCCCAAGATCCCACGCAGGTGCCTCCCGGCTGGTGCGGCGACCGGCGTCGGTCGATGACCGGCCGGCGGGCCTGACGCCGACGACGCCGACCGCCCGTCGGGGCGCGTCCTCCGGCTCGACGCCGTGGCCAGGGACGCCACGGGTGCGCGAGGGGGCCGTCAGGTCATGACCCCGCGCCGGCGGAGGTGGCACACTTCCACGATGGAAGCAGCCGCCACCGTCACCACTCCGCCGCGGGCAGTCGGCGCCAAGGATCTGAGGAACTTCGGCCTCGGCGGTCTCGCCTTCGTCGGTTCGCTGCTGTGCGACGTGCTCGCCGCCCCGCCGGTGGTGACCTTCATCGTGACGGCGGCGGCGCTGGCCATGATGGCGACCCTGGTCGGCGATGCCACCGAGCACCTGGGCAGCCGGTTCGGCGCCGGGGTGACCGGGATCATCCAGTCGGCCTTGGGCAACCTGCCCGAGCTGTTCTTCGCCCTCTTCGCCCTGAAGGCAGGACTGACCACCGTGGTGGCGGCGGCCCTCGTCGGCTCCATCCTGGCCAACGTGCTCCTCGTCCTCGGCGCCGCCTTCGTGGTCGGCGGGCTGCGCCACGGACCGCAGCGGTTCCGAGACGCCGGGCCAGACCGGCTGGTCACCATGCTGCTGCTCGGCACCGCCGTCGTGGCCATCCCGAGCATCACCAACGTGCTCCACATCCCGGTCGCCGCGCACGAGCATGCCCTGTCGATGGTGGCCTCCCTCGTGCTGCTGGCCCTCTTCGCCCTCTCGATCCCGGCCACCATCAAGGGGGAGACCGGCGAGCAGGGCCACAGCGCGGAGGGCCCTGCCTGGCCGCTGTGGCTCGTGGCCACGGTGCTGCTGAGCGCGGCGGTCGGCTCGGCCTTCGTGGCGGACTGGTTCGTCGGGGCCCTCACCCCAGCGCTCGGCGTGCTCCACATGTCGGAGGCCTTTGCCGGATTCGTGGTGGTGGCGCTGGCCGGCAACGCGGTGGAGAACGTGGTCGGCATCTCGCTGATGGCCAAGGACCGCTCGACCTATGCCGTCTCGGTCATCGTCCAGAGCCCGCTGCAGATCATCTACGTGCTCTTCCCGGCCATCGTGCTGCTCTCGACGGCGCTGGGCTGGGGGTCGTTCTCGCTGGTCCTCTCGCCGGTGCTGCTCGTGATGCTCGTCCTCGCCGCCATCCTGGTCACCGTGGTGGTCCTCGACGGGGAGTCGACCTGGCTCGAGGGTGCCTCGCTCATCGCCCTCTACGTCGTGATCGCCGCCTCGTTCTGGTGGGGCTGATCGCTAGGACGCCAGCTCGACGAGGCGACCATCGTCGAACACCAGGACCCGGTCCATGGCTCGGGCATCACTCGGCCGGTGGGTGGCGATCACGATGGCTCGGTCGCCGGCGGCCTCGCACAGCACGGCCATGACTGCGGCGGCGGCCTGCTCGTCGAGACCCTCGGTCGGCTCGTCGAGGAGCACGATGGGCGCCTCGCTCAGCAGGATCCTGGCGATGCCGACCCGGTGGCGCTCGCCGCCCGAGAGGGCGCTTCCACCCTCGCCGGTCGCCGTCGCCTCCGCCGCGCCACGGTCCATGCGCCGGGTGAGCCCGACGGCGTGGAGCACCCGGGCGATCTCGTCGCCGGTGGCACCGGGCCGAGCCAGCCGCACGTTGGCCTCGAGGTCGCTGGCGAAGAGGTGGGGCTCCTGCTCGAGGCTGACGACGCGCTGGCGGACCTGGGAGCCGAGCAGGTCGGCGATGTCAGAACCGCCGAGCCGGACGATCCCAGCTCGGGGTGCGACGAATCGGGCGATGGCGTCGAGCAGGGTCGACTTGCCCGATCCTGAAGGACCCACGATGGCGATCCGCGACCCGGGCTCGATGTCGAGCGAGAGGCCGGCGATCAGCAACGTCCCATGGCCGATGGTGACCTCGTCGAGCCCCACCGACGTGGCCAGCGCCACGTCGTCTCCCGGTCCCGGCGGCTCGGGCCATGACGCCTCGGCTGCGGTGAGCTCCCCGAGTCGTCGAGCGGCGGCGGTATCGGCCGGGAGCTTCGCCATCGCCGGCGACATCGCCGAGGTGATCTCGAGTGCTCCCATGGCCAGCAGCGGCAGGACGGCGACCGCCGAGGCGGCGAGGGCACCGGCCGCCACGGCGTCGGAGGCGACGACGGAGAGCATGGCCACGGTGGCCACGGAGACCAGCAGGCTCGTCGAGCCGATGATGCCGCGCCTCCAGGCGAGCGATCGCTCGGCTTGGCGGATCGACCGCTGGGCGGCCTCGAGGGCGCCCATGCGGTCCTCGAGCTGCGGCGAGGTGGACAGCTCGAGGGCTGAGCCCACGAGCTCGCTGGTGATCACACGACGGTCCTCTCGGGCGGCGTCGCGGCGCTGCGTGGGATGTCGGGCGACGGTGACCATCGTCCACGGGAGCACCAGGGCGGTGAGCAGCATTCCCACGGCCAGCACCGCGGCCGCGACCGGGGCGAGCACGCCGGCGATGGCGGTGGCGGCCAGGGAGATCACGGCGCCGACGACCAGCGGCGGGAGCACCCCCACGTAGAGGTCCTCGAGGAGGTCGACGTCCTCGAGCGCCCCGTTGGTGACGTCCGCGTCGTGGCGGCCGCCGAGCCCGCCGGGGACGATCCGGGCCAGCGCCACGAAGACCTCGCGACGCGTCACCGACAAGGTGCGCAGGGCGGCGTCGTGGATCCCGAGGCGCTCGAGGTAGCGGAAGACCGCGCGCGAGAGGGCGAAGAGCTGGACCAGCCCCATCACCACGGTGAGGGAGAAGACGGGTGGTCGCTCGGCGGACCGGACGATGAGCCAGGCCGACGTGGTCAGGAGCCCCACCGTGGACAGGCCGGTCAAGATGCCGGCGGCCAGGGCGAGCACGGTGCGGCGCCGCTCGATGACGAGCGGGGCGAGGAGGGTGGGTGCCGGCTCAGGCATGGCGCCGGCACCAGCCGAAGACCTCGAGTCGGGTGGCGCCCGGGTCGAGCTCGCTGGCCTCGTGGCTGACCAGGATGCGGGTGATCCCCTCGGCCCGGCGCTCGAGCAGGCGGGCCACCGTCGCCGCGCTGGCCGGGTCGAGGTGGGCGCCGGGCTCGTCGAGGAGCAGGAGCCGGGGCGATCCGAGCACGGCGCGCAGCACGGCGAGGCGATGGCGTTCGCCGGTCGAGAGCATCCGGATGGCCTCGGCGCCGGTCTGGCCGAGCAGCCCTCTCGGCCCGGTGGCGAGCTGCCCGAGGCCCACCTCGCCGAGGAGGGTCGCCACGTCGGCGTCGGGCAGGTCGGGCTGACGCAGGCGGACCACGTCGGCCAGGGTGGTGCCGGGGAAGGTGGGGGACTGCGGGAGCCAGCCGATGGCGCGCCGCCAGGCCAGCAGGTCGAGCTCGAACATGGGGACGTCGTCGATCAGGATGGTGCCGCTGTCCGGGTGGAGGTGGCCGAGCAGGAGGTTGAGCAGGGTGGACTTGCCCGCCCCGCTGGCCCCGATGAGGTTCAGGGCCTCGCCAGCCTCCACCCGCAGCGACAGCGGGGCACTCCAGACCGGGAGGTCGTCGTGGGAGACGGCCACGTCGACGAGCTCGATCGAGGGGGAGCGCCCCTGGCCGATGGCGTCGAGGACCTCGTCCCCGCGGCGGGTGGTCCGATGGGGTCGGGGGGATCGCTGCTCGCTGAGGTCGAGCAGGTCGGCGGCGGCGCCGACGCCGTCGGTGGCGTCGTGGAACTGGGCCGACGCCCGGCGCAGGGGAAGGTAGACCTCCGGGGTCACGAGGAGGACGCCCAGGGCCGTGGCCAGGCCGATGTGGCCGCCGAGGAGGCGGAGGCCGAGGGTCAGGGCCACGATGGCCGTGGCCAGCGAGCTCAGCAGCTCGAGGGTGAAGGAGGAGAGCAGGGCGACCCGCAGGGTGCCCATGGTGAGGCGTCGCAGGTCCTCGCCGGCGGCGTCGAGGACGTCCACCTGGGCCTCGGCTCGGTTGAACGACCGCAGGGTCCGCATGCCACGGACCACGTCGGCGAAGTGCCCGGTCAGGCGGGCCGTGGCCCCCCAGGTGGACCGCATCCGGCCGGAGGCCTCGACGCCGAGCAGCACCATGAAGATGGGGAGGACGAGCACGGTCACGCCGATGATCACCGCGCTCCACGGGTCGACCCAGGCGATCCAGGCGAGCACCACGATCGGGGCCGCCACCGAGAGCACGAGCGCCGGCAGGTAGCGGGCCAGATAGAGCCCGAGGGCGTCGAGACCTCTCGTCAGGAGGGCGAGCAGGGCGCCCGAGGACGTCGTTGATCTCCACCAGCCCTCGCCTCTCGACACCCCGTCGATCAGCGGGGCACGGAGGCCGTCGACGGCGCTTGCGGCGGCAGCCTCCGTGGTGGGTTCGCCGAGCAGGACGGTCAGGGCGCGCACCGCGCCAGCGGCGAGGAGGATGACGAGGTCGCGGAGCGGCCACGCGTGGCCGTGCGAGGCCCAGGCGGCGGCGAGCAGGTGCGCCAGGCTGGCGGCCTGGGCGACGACGGACAGCGCCGCGATGCCGCCCAAGACCACGGCGAGCCCGACCGCCCGTCGGACCGGTGCGCTCTGCCGGAGCAGGCGACGGTCGAGGGGCGGTCGGGTGGCCGGGGGGACGGGTGCCGCAGCGAACGGGGCCTGCTGGTCAGGCATCCTGCGGCGCGGTCGGGGCTCCGGTCGCCATCTCGCCGGCCATCTCGTCGGGGCGGCTGACGCGTGACCGGAAGACCCAGAAGCTCCAGGCCTGGTAGGCGAGCACGAAGGGCGTGAAGATCAGCGCCACGATGGTCATCACCATGAGCGTGTAGTGCTGCGACGCAGCGTTGGCGATGGTCAGGTCGAAGCGGGGGGCGACCGACGAGACGAGGACCCTCGGGTACATGGCGAGGAAGATCGTGGCCACCAGGCCGGCGATGGTGATGCCGGTGGCGATGAAGGCCCAGCCCTCGAGCTTCTCCCTGATCAGCCAGCCCACCGAGGCGAGCACGATCAGGGCCAGGATCGGCAGGAACGGCGGGACGAGGCCGTGGTGGTTGCGGTGCACGGCGTCGAGGTAGGTCCACGTGAGGAAGCCGAGCGTGATCACCAGCGTCGGGATGGCGAGCCGCATGCCGGCGGCCCGCGAGCGCTCCCGGATCTCGCCGGTCGTCTTGAGGCCGAGGAAGGCCGCCCCGTGGAGGGTGAAGAGGCTCAGCGTGGTCAGGCCGCCGAGCAGGGCGTAGGGCTTGACGAGCTGGAAGAAGCCGCCGACCCACTCGCCATGGGCGCCGATGGGCACGCCGTGGAGGAAGTTGGCGAAGGCTACGCCCCAGAGCAGGGCGGGGAGAGCCGAGCCGAAGATGATGGCCTGGTCCCACCAGAACCGCCACCGGACCGAGTCGCGCTTGCCCCGGAACTCGAAGGCCATGCCCCGGGCGATCAGGGCCACGAGGATCAGGAACAGCGCCAGGTAGAAGCCGCTGAACACCGAGGCGTACCAGAGCGGGAAGGCGGCGAACATCGCCCCGCCGGCGGTCAGCAGCCAGACCTCGTTCCCGTCCCAGGTCGGGCCGATGGCGTTGACCAGCACCCGGCGGTCGAGGTCGTCCTTGGTGACGAAGGGGTAGAGGATGCCGACCCCGAAGTCGAAGCCCTCGAGGAAGAAGTAGCCCACCCACAGGACGCCGATGAGGGCGAACCAGAAGATGGCGAGGCCGCTCGGGCCTGCGGTTGCGAGAAGTGCGGTGCTCACGGTGTGCTCCTAGGGGTGGTCGGTGGAGGTCGCTGCTCGGTGTGCGGTCAGTAGACGAGGGCGGCGGGCCGGTCGGCGTCGTCGCTCGTGGCGGGTGCGTCGGGAAGGGCCCCCGGACCCCTGCGGGCCAGGGTGAACATGAGGCTGATCTCGACGATGGCCAGCACGGTGTAGAGGGCGGTGAACCCGATCAGCGAGGTGCCGATGTAGCCCGTGCCGATCGGGCTCACCCCGGCGGTGGTCTTCATCAGGCCGTTGACCACCCAGGGCTGCCGGCCCATCTCGGTGAAGATCCAGCCGAAGCTGTTGGCCAGGAACGGGGCGCCGATCATCCAGGTGGCGAACCAGAGGTACCGCTTGGACTGCTCGAGCTTGTTGCGCCGCATCAGCCAGATGCCGATCACCCCGAGGGCCAGCAGTAGGAAGCCGAAGCCGATCATCAGGCGGAAGGACCAGTAGGAGATCCACAGCACCGGGGCGTAGCTGCCCTTGCCGTACTTGGCCGACTCCTGGGCGTTGATCTGGTTGATGCCCTCGACCTTGCCGTTCCACGAGTTGGTGGCCATCAGCGACAGCGCGTGGGGGACCCGGATCTGGAACACCGGGTTCCCCGAGAGGTCGCCGATGGTGAGCAGCGAGAAGCTCGCCCCGTCGGTGGTGTTGTAGAGCGCCTCGGCCGCCGCCATCTTCATGGGCTGCTGGGTGGTCATGAGCCGGGCCTGGTTGTCGCCCATGAACATGGTCGCCACGGTCGAGAGCAGGACGACCACGATGCCGATCCGCGCCACGCGGCCGAACCCGGCGACGGTCGATCCCTTCCGAAGGTGCCAGGCGGCGATGCCGAGCAGGAAGGTCGCCCCGGTGAGCACGGCGGCGGTGATGACGTGGAGGTAGGCGCTGATGAAGGTCGGGTTCGTCATCACGGCCCAGAAGTTCGTCATGACTGCCTGTCCGGTGGCCTTGTCGATCCGGTAGCCGACCGGGTGCTGCATCCAGGAGTTGGCGGCCAGGATGAATGCCGCCGAGAGCATGGTGCCGATGCTGACCAGCCAGATCGAGGCGAGGTGCAGGCGAGGCGAGATCCGGCCTCGTCCGAAGATCCACAGCCCGATGAAGGTCGACTCCATGAAGAAGGCGAGCAGGGCCTCGATGGCCAGCGGGGCGCCGAAGATGTTCCCGACGAAGGTCGAGTAGCGGGACCAGTCCATCCCGAACTGGAACTCCTGGACGATCCCCGTCACGACGCCGATGGCGAAGTTGACCAGGAACAGCTTGCCGAAGAACCGGGCCATCCGGTCGTACTCGGCGTCCTTCTTCTTGTAGGCGGCGGTCTGGAGGATGGCCACGAGGAAGGCCAGCCCGATCGTCAGCGGGACGAAGAGGAAGTGGAAGACGGTGGTCACGCCGAACTGCCAGCGCGCCAGCGACAACGAGGAGATGCCTGCCAGAAGTGTCATGCAAGGATCTTCCCGAAATCCGTTCTGCGCAGGTAGGGCCGAAGGTCCCGACCTCTGATCACGCGTCGCGATGGTCTCCATCGCTCCTCGAGATGCCCGGGTTGCCGGTACATTGCGGCGGTGACCGACGCGCCCGGAGCCCCGATCGTCCTCCTGCCGCCGTCGGAGGGCAAGGCGCCCGGTGGCGCGAGGGGCGGGGCCACGGGTGCGTTCGCCCGACGGCTGGCCCGACCGCGGACGGCGGTGCGCGAGGCGTTGGGTCAAGCGCTCGACGACGACGTGCTGGCGGCCAGGGCCCTCGGCGTCCGAGGCGAGCTGCTCGACATCGCCCTTGCGGCCAGCCGCCAGGTGGTCGCCGGGAGGCCTCCGCTGCTCCCGGCGTGGCAGCGCTACACCGGCGTGGTGTGGGGGCACCTCGACCCCTCCTCGCTCAGTGCTGACGTCCGAGCGCGCGTCTTCGTCCCGTCGGGCCTCTACGGCGTGACCACGGCCGAGGACCTGATCGCCGACTACCGCCTGAAGCTCTCGGTCTCCCTCGAGGGCGTCGGCAACCTCGCGAGGTACTGGCGACCGCACGTGACCCGAGCGCTGTCGACGACCGTGGCCGGCCGGACGGTGGTGGCGATGCTCCCCGAGGAGCATTCGGCTGCGATCGACCTCGACGGGCTCGCCGGGACTTGCGACCTCGTCGAGGTCCGCTTCGTCAACTCTGAGGGATCGCGCAGCGTGGGCCACGTGGCCAAGGCGACGAAGGGCCTCGCCGCCCGAGCGACCCTGCTCGGCGGCCTCGAGGCGCTCGAGGCCTTCTCCATGGACGGATGGAGGGCGCGACGGACCGAGACCGGCATCGACATCGTCTCGGCGTGAACGGGCGTCGACCTAGGATCGAGCGATCCCGTCGAGCGCAGAGGAGGTCACCGTGAGCGGAGCGCTCTCCGAGCTGCACCCTGAGCTGGTGCTGACCATCGCCGAGTCCGAGCCGCTCGAGTCGGCGAGCGCTGCCGTGCGCGCCTGTGCGGTGGGCAACGGGCTCGTCGCCGAGCGAGCGACCCGGCTCCAGGTGGTCGTCGAGGAGCTCCTGCGCGAGGCCAGGGAGCGCGAGAAGGTCGGCGAGGACGGGACCATCACGGTCAGCGTGGTGATCGACGGGACGTCGCTTCGCGTGGCGATCCGAGACGACCGCCTGCCGCTGACCTCCGCCGAGGCCCGGCACCTCCCGTCGCGGCGCCTGCTGTCGCTGGGCTTCGTCGACGGGCTGCACGTGGGCTACCTCGGGCCCGAGGGGAACCTGGCGACATGCGAGATGCGACTCGGGCAGGGGGCTGACCGCCACATCGGCGACGAGCTGGTGGGCGACGACGAGGTCGACGTCCCCGACGGCCTCGAGGATGACATCGTGATCCGCCGCATGGAGGGTGCCGACGTGGTGGGGCTGATCCGGTGCATCTACCGCTGCTACGGCTACACCTATCCCGACCCCGCCTTCTACGAGGAGCGGCACGTCCGGAGGCTCCTGCGCTCCGGCCTGCTCCGCTCCGTGGTGGCGGAGACGGCCCAGGGCGAGATCGTCGGCCACTGCGCCCTGACGCTCGACGGACCGGCCGACCGCGTCCCCGAGGCGGGGAAGATGATCGTCGATCCGAGGTTCCGGGGCCACCACCTGGCAGAGCGCATGGCCACCCTTCGAAACGAGGTGGCCATCGAGCTGGGCCTGGCCGGCGTCTACTGCGACTGCGTCACGAACCACGTCGGCTCGCAGCGCGCTGCCCTGCAGCGCGGATCGGTGGAGGTCGGCCTCCTCATCGGTGCGTTCTCGCCCTCGACCACCATGGCCGGCCTCCCGAACCCCGATGGCGGCCGCCGCAGCCTGCTCGCGATGTACAACACGTGCGCGCCCGTCCTCGGTGCGGGGATCTCGCTGCCCGATCGCCTGGTCGACGTCGTCGCCCCCATCGCCGCTGAGCTCGGCCTCGCACGAGAGATCTCGACCGCAGCGATCGCACCGAGGGAGGCTCGCAGCGCCCATCGGGTGTCCTTGCAGGCCTGGTCGGACGGGACCGCCGTGCTGAGCGTCGACCGCATCGGCGCGGACCTGCGCGATCGCCTGGCCGACGACCTCGAGGGCTTCCACGGCCTCGACCTCGCCGTCGTGCTGCTCGACCTCCCGGCCCACGACCCTTCCGCCGCCTGGGCGGCCGCCGAGGCCGAGCGGCTCGGGTTCGCCTTCTGCTCCTGGCTCCCCGAGGGCATGGGGTCGAGCGACACCCTGCGCCTGCAGCTCGTCACCGACCGGACGATCGACTTCGCCTCGATCCGCTGTGCCACGCCGTCAGGTGAGGCGATCCGGGACTTCACCATCGCCGAGTGGGATCGCCTCCGCCACCGGGTGGGTGCCTGATGCGCGTCGAGGCCATGACCCCATCGCTCGAGCTGACGATCGTCCATGAGTCCTCGCTCGGCGCCGCCGGCGAGGCGGTGCGCACGAGCGCCATCGCCCGAGGCATCCGAGCGGATCGGGCCACCCGGCTCGAGTCCATGGTCGAAGAGCTGATCCGCGAGGCCCTGCTGCGCGAGGCGGTCGCCGGCGAGGAGGACGTGACGGTCAGCGTGGCCTGCGACGAGAGCTCCTTCGTGGTGACGATCCGCGACCACCGGCTCCCGATGACCCCGGACGAGGCCCGGCACCTGCCCTCTCGGCGGCTCTCCCGGCTCGGCTTCGTCGACCGGTTCCACGTCGGGTTCGAGGGCCAGGCGGGCAACGTGGTCCACTGCGAGGCGCTGCTCGCCGGCGACGTCGACCACGACGAGGACCTCCACCTGCGCGACGAGGACGCCGACGCCGCCGAGTCGGCCGCCCTCGTGGACGCCGCGGACATCAGGGTGATGGTCCCTGAGGACGTCCCCGGCCTCATCCGCTGCCTCTACCGCTGCTACGGCTACTCCTATCCGGACGCGAGCCTCTACGACGCCGCGCACATCCGGCGAGCCCTGGCCGCCGGGCTCATGCAGTCCATCGTGGCGGTACTGCCCGACGGCGAGATCGTGGGCCACGTGGGCTACGCCTATGAGGAGGCCACGGACACCTCCCCGGAGTCAGGTCGCCTGGTGGTGGACCCGAGGCTCCGAGGCCACCACCTCACCGAGCGCCTCGCCGCAGTTCGCAACGAGATCGCCGACCTCCTCGGCGTGCGCGGGATGTGGGCCAAGGCGGTCACCAACCATCCCGTCAGCCAGCGGCTGGGCATCGCCGTCGGTTCGGTCGAGGTGGGCATGCTGCTCGGGGCCCAGCCCACCGAGGTCACTCAAGTCGGCCAGCCCAACCCTGAGGCCGGCTGGCGCTCCCTGATGCTGATGTACCGGGCGGTCGGGGAGATCGAGGAGCGCACGCTCAGCGTGCCGGAGCACCTCGCCGAGATCCATGGGCTGCTCGCCGACCGACTCGGCATCGCTCGGTCGATCACCTCGGACCTCGTGGTGCCTGAGCGGGCCCGCACCTCGCTGCGCAGCCACGTCAACCCGGCCCACGGCTCGGTCCACCTGCGGGTGGGGGCCATCGGCCGCGATCTCGAGGTCCGGCTGGGCCACGAGCTGCGGAGCCTGGCGCGACTGCGACCCGGCGTGATCCACCTCGACCTGCCGCTGGGCGACCCATCGGCCGCCGAGGCGGTGCTCGTGGCCGAGCGGCACGGGTTCGCCTGGGCCGGCTGGGTCCCCGAGCTCACCGCTGATGGGGACGTGGTCCGCCTGCAGCGGATCGGGGACCATCCGGTGGACTTCGACAACATCGTCTGCGCGCGCCCCGAGGGCGAGGCCCTGCGGGACCTCGTGATCGACGAGTGGCACCGGGTCCACCGACGTCGGCTCCGAGGCGATTCCACCTAGCGCCACGTGGGACCCGGCGTCTGCGAAGATTCGCCGGGGCCGGTTCGGGAGGCAGTGACGATGGCGACAGAGGCGACAGCGATCTCCAAGCGGGTCTCCCGCTCGGTGCAGACCACGATCGGCTGGATCTTCTGGGACCCCGGAGCAGTCGAGCGATTCGAGGCCCTCGGCCTCCCAGGCCCGCTCGGCTACATCGCCAGCCGGAGCGCACCGCTCGCCGGCGCCGGTCCCGAGGCGGTCAGCGCCGCTTTCGGCTCCATTAGCCAGCTGGGCATCGTGATCGCGTTCGAGGCCCTCGGCGACCCGGGCCGGTTCGCCGACTTCTGGGCGGCCCGCGACGAGGCGGTCCTCGAGGGCCTGCGGGCGTACGCTCCGGCGATCGAGGCCACGCTCGTCGATGAGGGACCGGCGCTCTGGGAGGTGGTCGAGCAGCTCCCGCGGGTGGGACGGGTCTACTTCGGCGCGGTGCTCGACATGGAGCGGCCGACCGACCCGCTCCTGAGCGGGTGGCACGCCGTCAACGCCCTGCGAGAGTGGCGAGGCGACACGCACTGGGCCCTGGTCGTGGCGGCCGGCCTCACACATCCGGAGGCGTCGATCCTGCACAATGCCTGGCTCGGCTACGAGCGGGACTGGCTGGCGAACTCGCGCGGCACGAGCGCCGAGGACCTGGCGCGTGGATGGGAGCTCCTCGAGGCCAAGGGCCTCGTGGTCGCCGGCGAGGTGACCGCCGAGGGGGTGGCGCTCCGCCAGCACCTCGAGGACGAGACCGACCGGCTGTGCACCCTGCCGTGGGAGCTCTACGGCCTCGATCGGACCCTGGCGCTCGCCGAGGCGCTCGAGCCGCCCTGCGTGGCCCTGCTCGATCGGGTGGACATCACGGCCGGCCCGAACTACCAGCCCGCCTCGAGGCTGCGGCCCCACGAGGTCTGAGCCGCCACGCGACGCACCCGAGGCCCCAGGGGCCTCGGGTGCGTTCGCTGCCGTGGGGGACGGCTCGCTCAGGTGATGGTGAGCGTGAAGGTGGTCGAGCCCTTGTCCGGGTTCGTTAGCGTGATGGTCTTCGACCCGGCCGTCGCCGCGCTCGTCGTCTTGACGCTCAGGGTGATCTGCGAGCTCGAGTCGACGCTGACGACCTTGACGGTCACCCCGGGGTTCGTCGAGGAGGTCTTGGCTCCCGCCTCGAACCCGGACCCGGCGATGATCACCGAGGTGGTGAGCTTTCCGGTCGCCGGGTGGCCGATGTGGTTCGGGGTCCGCGTCGTCACGGTCGGCAGCGCGGTCACCGACAGGCACCCCGCGCAGGTCGCCGAGGAGCTGTCCGGGTTGGTGATCGTCAGGTCGTGGCTGGCCGTGGCGGCTGAGGACGTCGCGGTGGCGTTGAACTTCACCGTGGTGACCCCGGTCTTCTTGGAGGTCTTGATGGTCGTCCCCGAGATGGTCACCCCGGATCCGGACGCCGACACGGTCGCCCCGGCAGCCACGCCGGTGGCCGACAGGGCGACCTTGGCGGTGGTCCCGGCGAGGACCTTGGTGGCGGTGGCGGGCGGCGTGATCGCCATGTTGTGGACGAAGCGGGCGGTCACGTTGCGCTTGGCCGACGCGGTGACCTTGCAGGTCGTCCCGCTCGTGGCGCAGCTCGCGGCCTGGGCCGCAGCACCCTTGAGGGCGGAGAGGCCGGGACCAGCCACGTTCCATCCGGCGAAGGTGAAGCCAGGTGCCGGCACAGCGGTCAGGGTGACGTCGGTGTTGTCATCGACGACCGAGGTGCAGGTGGTCGCACCGGATCCGCAGTCGACGTTGCCCGGGTTGGCGTTGACCCCGGCCGAGGCGATGTCGTTGCTGACCACAGAGCCGCCGTCAGGCGAGGCGGTGCCGTCGACCGTCTCGGTGACGTTGATCGGCGAGCGGTTGCCGCCGTTGGCGAGGTTGGTGGAGAGCACCGTGGTCGACAGCAGCGTGCCGACGAAGTTGGCGCAGTTGTTGGGGTCGCCGGGCGTCTCGTTGCACAGGGCGGTGTGGGCGTCGTCATAGGGCCCAGCAGCGCCCGTGGTCGGGTCGGCGTAGGAGTAGGTGTCGACCACCCACACGACCGCACCGTCGCCGTTCTGGGCCAGCGTGCTCGCCGACTCTGAGCCGCCGGCGTCCACCAGGTTCATCAGGTCGTTCTTCTGGTACTGGGTCATGGCCACCACGGCAGGGAACTCCGGTGTGAGGTCGAGCAGGGCCAGCGGGTCGGTGAGCGTGGTCGACGGGTGGCGGTAGAACCACACGGCGTCGCCCTGGACGCCGGGGGCGGCCGAGGCGGGGACCTGGTTGACGACCTGCTGCTGGACGGTCTCACCGGCCGTCGTCGGGACGATGGCGGTGGTGACCTGCGGCACGGGGTTCGTGATCGTGTTGTTGGTGTAGCCGTTGCCGGTGGCGGTGCCGCCGGTCGGGACGAGCGTGCCCGAGCTGCCGGGGTCGGCGGCGGTGGCCGACGAGTCGCAGAGCCACGTCAGGTTCTGGTTGCCCGGCGGCACGTTCACCGAGACACCGAAGTGGTCCATCGTCCCCGGCGGGGTCGAGGCGCTGTAGGTGCCGCCGGCGAAGGTGGCGGCGTAGCGGACGTCGATGCCGGTGTGGCCATCGGGGAAGGTCATGTCGGTGAGCGTGGGCTGACCGTAGGTCCCCCAGTACTGATAGGGGGCGTCGGCGATGGTGATGTCCTCGATCTGGATGTCGAACCCGGCGCAGGTGACACCGGTGTCGTTCGACACGTCGAAGTTCGACAGGAAGCCGGCGCCGGGGTGGCCCAGCGGCACGGGGGCCGCGTGGGCGGCCGAGTGCTTGAGGATGGCCGGGGCCATCAGGAACGAGGCCACCAGGGCCACGGCGGTGGCGCACTGCCACCAGATCGTCGCCAGGGAACGTGCCCGTGTCGTCTGCATCGAAGTCTCCTCTTCGTGGGGCAGCACCTCGCCACCCTTCCTCACCATGCTCACCGGAGGCGATGAGCGGCCCATGAGAGACCGATGAGAGATCCCTCACCGGTCGCCGGACACGTCACAGTCTGCGGTCCACCGTTGCGGGGCGGTAGGGGAGAAGGGCTCTATCTGCCGGGCAGCCGGCGGGCCGTGGTCCGAGGGCGCGTCAGCGATGGTTGCGCAGGAAGAACACCTGGCGCGCCACGAAGGCGACGAGGTCTCCCTGGGCGATGTTGACGTCGTCCATGTGGAGGCCCCACTGGGCGCCGAGGCTCTGGACCAGGGGCCGGTCGTTGGGGTGGACCGACGCCGGATAGGACGTCGACGGCTCCTCGGCCACCTCGAGGTAGCGCGCTCCGTGGTCAGAGGCGCACTGGCCGCGATAGAGCGTCGGGTAGGTGAAGTAGCCGACGCCGGCGTGGGTGCGATCAGGCCAGCGCGGGTTGAGCCGGGCGAAGCCCTTGGAGAACGCGGCCGGGCTGGTGCAGGCCACCTCGAGCGAGGGCGACCGCGAGGTCTGGCCCCACATGAGGCTCACCCCCTGCCCGGGGATGCCGAAGAACGAGTCCGGGGTCGGAGGCTCCGACTGGGAGAAGGCCGAGTAGGCGATGGCACAGCCGAGCTGGTGGCCCGAGCTGCACAGCGGGATGTGCGAGAAGGCCCCACCGACCTTGCCGCCCTTCTTCACCGTCAGGTTCCCGCCGATGATGAGGGCGGAGAGCAGCCGGCTCCGCAGGGCCGGGTTGGGGTCGATCTGGCTCTTGACGAGACGGATCAGCATGGCCGCCCCCTGGGAGTGCCCGAGCACCACGAAGCGTCGGCCCTTGGGCTCCTGGGCCAAGAAGGCCTTGAACCCGCTCAGCAGCGAGTTGTAGGAGATGTCAAGGCTGGACTGCACCTGTGGTCCGGTGAGCCCGAAGAGGCCATGGACGGTCACCTGGCGGTACATCGGGGCGAACACGCGGCAGACCTGGGAGAAGGGTCCCGCTTGGGAGTAGGCGACGTTGATCTCGTTGGCCTCGATGGTCAGGTCGGCGTTCAGGCCCGGCTGCTGGCTCACGGTCGGATAGGCGTAGAAGCAGTCCACGGGAGGGTTCTTGGCCACCGTGATGGGACGCACGATGCTGCGGCCGACGGCCGGGACGACGAGGGTGTCGAGGTCTCCGGTGCACGGGTTCCGGGCGAGGCCCGGCTTGCACAGCCAGACGGTCTTGACCGGCGTTGGCTTCTGCGGAGCGGCTGACGCGGCGCCAGGGACCCACACGGCGCCGAGGGTGAGGGCGATGGTCGCCACCATTGCGCCGAACCTCGTCGTCGATGCTGCATGCATGGTTGACCTCCCGGGTCTCGACGGCCCGAGGTTAGCCAATCGCTCCTCGAGGGCGTCGGTCGGAGCCACGTGCGAAGATCCCGACATGACGATCACGAACCGGGTAACGGAGATGCTGGGGATCGAGATCCCCATCGTGCAGGCGCCGATGGGCTGGATCGCCCGTTCGCAGCTGGCCTCAGCGGTGTCGAACGCCGGGGCGATGGGCATCATCGAGACCTCCTCGGGCGAGCTCGACGTCGTGCGCGAGGAGATCGCCAAGATGAAGGACCTCACCGATCGGCCCTTCGGCGTCAACATCGCCCAGGCCTTTGTGGCGGACCCCGACAAGATCGTGGACTTCGTCATCGCTCAGGGCGTCACGTTCGTGACGACCTCGGCGGGAAGCCCGACCAAGCACACGGGTGCGCTCAAGGACGCGGGACTCACGGTCTTCCACGTCGTCCCCACCATGGCGGCGGCCGAGAAGGCGGTGGCCGCCGGCGTCGACGGCCTGATCGTGGAGGGCGGCGAGGGTGGAGGGTTCAAGAGCCCCCGCCCGGTCTCGACCATGGTCCTGCTCCCGGCGGTCACCTTGGCGTTCGACCTGCCGGTCGTCGCGGCGGGAGGCTTCCTCGATGGCAAGACGATGGCCGCCGCGCTGGCCCTTGGAGCCGAGGGCGTGCAGCTCGGCACGGTCATGGTGTCGTGCGCCGAGTCCCCGGTGCACCGTGGCTGGAAGGACGCCATCGTGGCCGCCGAGTCCACCGACACGGTGCTGCTCAACACCCACACGTCGCCGGCGCTGCGAGCGCTGCGCACCGAGCGCACGGCGGCGCTCGAGTTCGACCACGAGCGCAATGCCATGGGTGCCTTCGGCTCCGTGGCAGACGTCTACTTCGGCGGCGACCTCGAGGCCGGCATCGCCCTGACCGGACAGGTGGCCGGACGCATCACCGAGAGCCGCCCGGTGGCGGACATCATCCAGGAGTGCTCGTCGGGGTGCGAGCAGGTGCTCGCCGACCTCGCCGGCCGCTACCTGACCTGAGCCGGGATCCCGGCGGACAACGGGCATCGGTCGTAGCATCGGAGCAGCTCAGGATCCGAGGAGGACCACCATGGCAGCAGAGAACAGCATCGACGGCGAGGCGATCGTCATGGGGATCAACCCCAAGATCGCCTGGCAGCTCCAGCTCTTCGCCGGCATCATCACGCTGGTCCTCGGCGCCATCCTGGCCTTCCATCCGACGTTCTCGCTCGGGGCGGTCTGCGTGCTCCTCGGCATCATGCTGATCGTCGGGGGCATCTTCCACTTCATCCGCCTTCTGGACCATGACGAGACCCACCGGGTGTGGCTCGGCGTGGCCGGACTCGTCGAAGTGGTGATCGGCATCGTGCTGATCCGTCACCTCGACACGGCGTACGCGCTCATCGGGATGCTCGTCGGCATCGTGTGGATCGTCCAAGGCGTCGTCGCCCTCATGGCGGGGATCCTCGGTTCGGCCAACCGCTCGCGGGTCTGGCCGGTGATCTTCGGCGTCATCTCGATCGTCGCCGGTGCCGTCGTCGTGGCGATGCCCCTGCACTCGACCAAGGTGCTCGCCATCCTGCTCGGTATCTGGTTCCTCGTCATGGGGGTCCTGATGGTCCTGGGCGGACTGTTCATCCGGAGCGACCTCAAGAAGCTCGCCCGGGGCTGACCCCGACGCACCAGTCGGGCGACCGGCTGGCAAACTGGAGGGGTGCTGGTCTCTCCGACACGCCGGGCAGTCGCTGCCATCGGTGCCGCCGTGGCTGCGGTCGCCCTCGTCGTCGCGCCGGTGGCACCGTCGCTGGCGTCGGCTGCCGGGACCAACCGTGCGATGTGTCCGAGCACGACGGGACAGCAGCTCTCCTCGGCCCAGGGTCGTCACCTCGGCATCATCTACCCCCGCGCATCGGCGTCGTGCGGTGTCGCCCCGCGCTCTGTGGGCTCGGACAACATGGCACGCTATGGCTCGACCAAGCCGCAGCTCAAGATCAACGGTGGCGACGTCATGGGGACGCCCTCGCAGCCGGGTGACGTAACCCTGACGCCCATCTTCTGGGTCCCGAGCGGGACGACCATGTCGGCCGACTACCAGGCTGGATTCGCCGGGTTCGACAGCGCAGTGGCGGCAGCCAGCGGCCAGCCGTCGAACGTCTTCGCCCTCCAGGCCCAGTACACCGACGCTCGTGGTCGCCACCTCGCCTACCGCTTCACCGCCGGGACCCCGATCGTCGACACCCAGGCCTTCCCGTCGTCGCGGCTGTCCGCGAGCTGCCAGGCCGACACCGGGGCGGTCTACAGCGACAGCTCGGGCTACACCGCGTGCCTCACCGACGACCAGATCGCCACGGAGATCGCCCGGGTGGCGGTGGCCGGTGGCCTGCCGCAGGATCGGGCCCACCTGTACGCCATGATCACGCCTCGCGGCGTCGAGGTGTGCTTCTCATCGAAGAACGGCGCCCACGGGGGCCAGTGCACGCTGAGCTCGTCGACCACCGACACCTCGGGTGGCTTCTGCGCCTATCACGAGGCTGGCAACGGGGTCACGGTGTCGAGTGCGCTGACGTACACCGTCATCCCCTATGGGATCGTCGGCTCGCCCCTGGCCTACTCCTGTGAGGGCCCGGCCCAGTACCCCTCGGGCAACGCGGCGCTCGACGTGGCCCTGTCGAGCTACAGCCACGAGGTGGCTGAGGCGGTGACTGACCCTGCGGGGAACGGCTGGCATGACGTCTACGGCAACGAGAACGGCGACCTGTGCAACTCCGCCTTCGGCACGGTGACGTCCCCCAGCGGCCAGGGGTACAACCAGGTGATCTCAGGCAGTCGTTTCCTGCTCCAGCAGGAGTTCTCGAACGCCGCCTACAAGCTCGACCCTGAGGAGGGCTGCCAGTCGGCCTGGAGCCCGCCGGAGGTTGAGCTCGAGCAGTCGGGTGACGGGATGGTCAGGCGGCGTGTGACGATCAGCGCCGTTGCCTCCTCGTCGTCGGCGAAGGTGGCGAGCTACGCCTGGACGATGGACGGAGCCCCGGTGGCGGGCAAGGCAAAGGTGTCTGCCTCGTTCAAGGTTCCCGGCGTCCACACGGCTGCGGTCACCGTGACCGATACGGCCGGGTGGACCACCACCCGATCCCTGACCTTCTCGATCAGGTCCCGCTGAGCCGCCGGCGGAGCTGCTCAAGGTTCCGGCGCCACACCCACCTGAAGATGGGGTGGGCCACGGCGGCGCCCAGCGCCCCGCCCATCCACCATGGGAAGGTCAGGTCCTCGGCCCAGGTCACCGTCGTGCCGCCCTGCCCGTCGTCGACGAGCGTGAAGCGACCCGATCCAGAGACCGCGCCCTGGTGGGTGACGCCCATGGTCGACCCCTCGATCCACTCGGTGATGGTCATGAGGTCGTTCGTCCTGAGCGGCCCGAATCGGGTGGCGCATCGGAACGAGGTGCCGACGCCGCGCCGCTGGTCGGTGAGGAAGTCGATGGCCACCGCGTCGGCCATCCACTCGGTGTGGTCCTCGATCCGCTCGAGCTCGGCCCAGACCGCGCCAGGAGGCTCGGGGATCGAGATGCTCAGCACAACAGGCCGGCCGCTCATCGCTCGCCGATCGCGACGCTGAGGCGACGCCAGTCGTCTTCGGGGACGGCGGTGCGGCGCTCGCCGAGCACCTGGAGGGCGACATGGTCCGCCCCTGCTGCCTCGTGCTCGGCGATCCGGGCAAGGACCGCCGCCTCGTCGCCTCGGACCACCATGGCGTCCTGGAGCCGAGCCGAGCCTCCAGGAACGAAGTCCTCGTCGCCGAAGCCGAGCCGGCGCCAGCTGTTCTGGTAGTTCGGGAGCGAGGTGTAGATGCCGAGGTGATCGGCTGCACGACGCCGGAACTCCTCCTCGTCGTCGGTCAGCGCGACGGCCTGCTCGACCACGAGCAGCTTGGCTGGTCCGAGGGCCTCGCGGGCGATGGCGGTGTGCTCCGGGGTGACGAGGTAGGGGAGGGCGCCGTCGGCGAGCTCTGCTGCGACCTCCAGCATGGCGGGACCCAGCGCTGCGATCATCCTCGGCGGTCGAATGCTCCCCTCGGGGCTCAGCATCACGGCGGCATCGACCGCCTCGAGGTAGGACCGCATGGCGGCCACTGGCCTCGAGTACGCATGGCCTCTGGCATCCTCCACCATCGGCTTGTGGCTCACCCCGAGACCGAGGACGAACCGTCCGTCGGAAGCCGAGGCCAGCGTGCGCGCCCCATTGACGGCCGCCATGGCGTCTCGGGCCCAGATCGAGGCGATCGAGGATCCGACCACCAGATCGGTGGTCCCCTGCAGCAGCAGCGAGGCGCTGACCAGCGGCTCTCTGCCGAAGGACTCAGGGATCCACAGCGAGCTGAAGCCCAGGGATTCGACGAGCCGAGCCACGTCCGCCGAGTGGGCCGGGGGGAGGGACTCATGGGCAAAGCTCCAGAGGCCGACGCTCCCGCGGAGCCCGGCCAGGGCCTCGAGCTCATCTCTCATCGTCGACCTCCTTGGTCCAAGGCAATCCTACGGGCGTCGCCTCCCGGGCGAGGCAGGCCTGAGTCGTGCGAGGCTGAAGAGGTGGAGATCGACCTCAGCCTCATGACCGTTCCGCTCGAGCAGGTGGCCGCCACCGCCGGATCGCTCGCCGAGCTCGGGGCGGACGGCTTCTTCACCGCCGAGGGGCCCCACGACGTGATGGGTCCGCTCTTCCTCGCTGCGGCGGGAGCTCCCGGGACCGCACTCATGACCAATGCCGCGGTCGCCTTCCCGCGGAACCCGATCCACCTCGCCCACTCGGCCTTCGACCTCCAGCGGCTCAGCGGTGGGCGGTTCCGCCTCGGCGTGGCCCCCCAGGTGGCCGCGCACATCACCCGGCGGTTCGGCCTCGACTGGTCACGGCCGGTGGACCGCATGGCCGACCTCGTCGCCGCCCTCCACGCCATCTTCGCCACCTGGCAGGAGGGCACGCCGCTTCGCCACGAGGGCGACTTCTACCGCCACACGCTCATGACGCCCATGTTCAGTCCGCCGCCGCTCGACTCCGGCCCGCCTCCCGTCATCGTCGGTGCGCTGGGTCCCGCCATGACGACCATGGCGGCGTCGGTGGCCGACGGGATCTCCATCCTGCCGTTCTGCTCGGAGGCCCTCCTGCGCACGGCGACGGCGCCGTGCATCGAGGCTGGCCTGTCCGCCTCGGGGCGGGTCCGATCGGACATCGAGGTCGTCTGCGGGGCCATCGTCGGGGTCGGCCGCACCAGCGACGAGCTTGACGCCGCCCGCGCCGGCGTGAACGCCCTGCTTGGCTTCTACGGCTCGACCCCCGCCTATCGGCGCGTGCTCGCCTCGATCGGGCGCGAGGACGTCCACGAGCCATTGCGGGCCTTCGTGCGAGAAGGCCGCTTCGGTGAGCTCTCGACGCTGGTCGACGAGGAGATGGTGGCGCAGCTCGCCATCGTGGGCGAGCCCGACGAGGTCGCCAGCCGACTCGCCGAGCGGTTTGGCTGGATCGCTGACCGCCTGGCCCTCTTCCTTCCCTCGGATCCCTCGGCCGAGACCCTGCGGACGCTCTTCGCCGAGCTGCGCTCCGCCGGGTCGAACTAGCGGGGGACGTTGCCCGAGGGGAGAATGGGGCCGTGAGCCTCATTCTCCTGATCTGGAGCGCGCTGCTGGCGCTGGCCGTGGTCATCGCGTTCGTGCCGGTGCGGCGCGATCCGATCACCGGCACGGCCTTCGTGGTGGGATGGCTGACGGGCGAGCTGGCCGGCCAGATCGCCGTGATCGACCTCGCTGTCGTCGGCCTGCTGCTCCTCGGCCATGCGGCGAGCCACCGCATCGGCGTCGTGGGCCTGGCACTGAACGCCGGCGCGCTGATCGGCCTCGTCGTGCTCCTGGCTGTCGGGCGCCGCGCTCGCCGGGTCGTGATCGAGAGCCTGGCGGCCACGCCGGACATGCCGATCACGGTCGGACCCGAGGCGATGCGGCCGCGTTGGGGTCGGTGGTGGCGCGTGGCCCGAGGGGTCCCGCTCCCAGCTCGCTCGATCGAGGTCACGCGCAACATCGACTACCAGGGCGACGGCGCCCGTCGGCATCGTCTCGACATCTACGCCCCGAAGCAGGTGGGCTCCGGTGCGCCGGTCCTCGTCTACGTCCATGGCGGCGCCTGGATCATCGGCGACAAGCGGGAGCAGGGCCGACCGATGATGTTCGAGCTGGTGGCTCGGGGCTGGGTGTGCGTGGCGATCAACTACCGGCTGTCGCCTGCGGCGACCTGGCCCGATCACATCGTCGATGTCCTCACCGCCATCGGCTGGGTCAAGGAGCACATCGCTGAATATGGCGGGGACCCCTCGTTCGTGGCGCTGGCCGGAGGGTCGGCCGGCGGTCACCTCGCGGCCCTCGCGGCCCTCGCGGCCGGCGACCCTCAGTTCCAGCCCGGGTTCGAGGACGTGGACACGACGGTCGACGCCTGCATCCCCATCTACGGGGTGCTCGACATGACCGCAGACCGCGCTACCTCGGGGAAGCACGGCCCGGGACTCCGGATCCTGCTCGAGCATCGGGTCTTCAAGAAGAAGCTCCGCGAGCACCGCCCCGAGTTCGAGGCCGCATCGCCGCTGCACCGGATCCACGAGGGGGCCCCGCCCTTCCTGGTGATGCACGGGACGCATGACACGCTCGTGCCGGTCGCCGTCCCCAGGGCCTTCGTGCCGGCGCTCCGGGCGGTGTCGGCGAACCCGGTGGCCTATGTCGAGCTGCCGATGGCGCAGCACGCGTTCGACGTGACGGCATCGCCGCGGACCTCGGCGACCACCGCCGGGGTGGTGGCCTTCCTCAGCGCGGTCAGAGAGCGGACCGCCGCCGCCCGCCGGTGAACGTCTGGGGCTGCACGGGTGTGCGAATCTGACGTACAGTCAGAACTTCAGCGGCGGGGTGCCGCCGATGAGGGGGGAAGCGGGTCACACCGCCTCCACATCAGGGGAATGCACAGAGGGGGTGCTGGAGACAGCGCCTCGAACCAAGGGGGAACGATGGCTCGCATCGAGCGCACGGTTGGACGAGGTCGCAGGCTCATCGCCTCGGTGACCGCCACGGCCATGCTGACGGGGGGACTCGTCGTGACGAGCGCTGCCGTTGCCATGCCCGCCGGGGCTGACGCCCCCTCCTGCAAGGCGGCCGGCAAGCCGACCTCTGCGCAGCTCAACTCCACCACGGGGATCACCAAGACCTCGGTGTCGGTCGGGAACATCTCGATCATCACCGGCCCGGTCCCCGGCCTCTTTCAGGGTGCGGCCTACGGCGCCCAGGCCTACTTCGACTACATCAACTCCCAGGGTGGGGTGAACGGCCGCAAGATCGACTACCACTCCTACGACGACGCCTTCTCGGGGACCACGAACCAGTCGCTGGCCACCCAGGCGGTCAGCAAGGACTTCGCCCTCGCCGGGTCGTTCTCGCTCTTCGACAGCTTCTCGTGCAACGTGCTGGCCTCGAACCCCGCCATGCCGGACGTCTCGGTGACGCTCGACTCGGCGACGAACTCGCTGGCCAACGTCTTCAGCCCCCAGCCGCTCGGCTCCGGAGGCTCTGAGGCCGGCTACCGCTACCTCAAGTCCAAGTACCCCAACGCCGTCAAGGCCGTCGGGAACCTGTACTCGAACGTCGACACGGCCATCGCCCAGTGGCATGGCCAGGAGGCGCTGATGAAGCACGTCGGCTACAAGATCGCCTACCAGCGTGCGGTCTCGCCGGTCGAGACGAACTTCGCCGCCGACGTCGTGAACTTCAAGAAGAACCACGTGCAGTTCGTCTTCATCACCGACGGCACGGCCCAGATCTACGCCGCCCTGGTCAAGGAGATGCGCAAGCAGAACTTCAAGCCGCAGGTGATCATGTCGGCCGGCCCGATCTACACGCCGGACTTCGTGACCCAGGCCGGTGGCGCGGCGAACGCCAACGGCATCTGGAACATCCAGGGCCAGTCGCTCTACCTCGGCCAGGACGCCAGCAGCGTCCCGGCGGTCAAGACCTTCAACACCTGGGTCCAGAAGGCCCACAAGGGGTTCAAGCCCGACCTGTTCACCCTCTACGGCTGGGCCTCGGCGCAGCTCTTCGCCCAGGCCCTCAAGGCCGCAGGACCGAGCCCGACCCGAGGCAAGGTGCTGACGGCGCTGGGCAAGATCCAGAGCTTCTCGGCCTCGAACCTCATCGCCCCGTCCAACCCGGCGAAGAAGATTCCGGCCAACTGCGTGGTCTTCACGCAGGTCAAGAACGGGAAGTTCGCCCGGACCTCGCCCTCTGGCTCCAAGGGCTTCTACTGCAAGAGCCCCTACTGGGACTCCACCAAGGGCACCCTGCCCAAGGTGAACCCCTAGGACTGACACCTGCCTCGCCCGGCCTGACCGATGCGTCAGGCCGGGCGAGCCGGGGTGATCGAGCAGGAGATCGATGACCACCTTCTTGACCTTCACGATCATCGGGATCGTCTCAGGGTCGATCTATGCCATCACGGCCACCGGCCTGGTGGTGACGTACACCACCACCGGTGTCTTCAACTTCGCCCATGGGGCGGTGGCCATGTTCGCCGCCTTCAGCTACTGGCAGATGACGCAGTCGTGGATGTGGCCCACCTGGCTGGCGCTGTTCCTGGTCCTCTTCGTCGAGGCACCGCTCCTGGCGCTCTTCGTCGAGGAGAGCTACATGAAGCGGATCTACGGGGCGACCGTGGTGCGGAGCCTCATGGTGTCCCTCGGCCTCCTGCTGATCCTCGTCGGCGTGGCCCAGACCATCTGGCAGCCCGAGAGCAGGACGCTCCCTGAGTTCTTCGCCAACTCGAACGTCACCATCGGTGATGTCACCATCACCTATCACCAGATCATCTGCGTGATCGTGGCCATCGTGATGGCGGCCGGGCTGCGGATCTACCTGCGCCAGTTCCGCTCCGGCATCGCCATGCGGGCGGTCGTCGACGATCCGGACCTCCTGGCCATGTCGGGCGTCTCGCCGCGTCGGGTCGCCCGCTCGGGATGGGTCCTCGGCTTCTTCCTCGCCGCCCTGGCTGGCGTCCTGATCGGTCCCGAGCTCCAGCTCCAGGGCCTCGACATCAACCTGCTGACCCTGCTGGTCGTCAACGGCTACGCCGCGGCCATCGTCGGTCGGCTCAAGAACCTCCCCTTCACCTTCGCCGGCGGCATGCTCCTCGGCCTCATCGAGGCGTACTGCATCGGCTACCTGCCCGGGCACATCCCTGCCGCCCTGGTCAGCCAGATCGGCCTGCTCACGCCGGTGATCTTCCTGTTCATCGCTCTGATGCTCATCCCGTCGGCTCGGCTGCGGGCCGTCGGCCGCCTAGCGGTGGCTCGGCCGCCTCGGGTGCCGACGCTCAACCAGTCGATCCGTGGCGGGGTCGCCTTCGTGCTGGCCGCCTGGGTGGTGGCGATGCTGCTCGGCGGGACGCTGCTGGCCAACCTGACCCAGGGCCTCGCCCTCGGCATCGTCGGGCTCTCCCTGGTCCTCCTGACCGGCTACGCCGGCCAGGTCTCGCTCTGCCAGCTGACCTTCATGGGCATCGGCGCGTTCACCATGTCGAAGGTGGCCGACGGCGGGGCCTCGTGGTGGGGCCTGATCATCGGCGTGGTGGTCTGCGGCATCGTGGGTGCCGTCATCTCGTTGCCCGCACTGCGACTCCAGGGCCTCTACCTTGCCCTGGCCACCCTGGCCTTCGCCCAGGCCGCCTTCTACGGCTTCTTCTCCAACACCACCTTCATCGCCGAGGGCGGGGCGATCCCGGTGGGCCGCCTCTCCGTCCCGGGCATCTCGCTGACGGGGGACAAGGCGTACATGGTCTTCTGTGCGGTGGTGCTGGCCCTGGCCGGCATCGGTGTCCTCGCCGTCCGTCGCAGCACCTGGGGCCGTCGTCTGGTGGCCCTCAACGACTCGCCGGCCGCCTTCGCCACCCTCGGCATGAGCCCCACGGTGTCGAAGATGATCGTGTTCGCCGCCTCAGCCTCGCTGGCTGGCATCGGCGGCATGCTCTATGCCGGTCAGCCCCTGGCGCTCTCAGCGCTCAACGTCCAGCTCTTCGTGGGCCTCGAGCTGGTGCTGTTCGTCACGATCTTCGGCATCCGGACCGTGTCTGGCGCCGTGCTCGGAGGCCTCGCCATGGTGCTCCTGCCCTACGCCTCCTCGCAGCTCCCATGGTGGGGCATCGGTCTGGCAGGCATCCTGGCCGGCGTCGGCATCGCCCTCATGGCGAACGTGCCCGACGGCATCCTCGGGATCCCCTGGTTGACCGAGCACGTCCGCATCCCGGGCATCGCCGGCCCGAGTCGACGCACCGAGGAGCTGGCCGATGTCCAGTGACTCGATGACCTCACCGTTCCTCGAGGTCCGCGGCGTCTCGGTGACCTTCGGCGGCGTGGCGGCGCTCACGCAGGTCTCCCTCGACGTGCGGCCCGGCGAGGTGACCGGCCTGATCGGTCCGAACGGAGCCGGCAAGACGACGCTCTTCAACGTGATCAGCGGTCTGCAGCGGCCCGACAAGGGCGAGGTCCAGCTGGTCGGCCGTGACGTGACCAAGCTCGGTCCCCACCGTCGGGCGCGCCTCGGGCTCGCCCGCACCTTCCAGCGCCTCGAGCTCTTCGGGTCGCTGTCGGCCCGAGAGAACGTCCAGGCCGGCCTCGACGCCCGGCGCGACAAGGGAGGCGACCTCACCGCCCAGGGCCTGCTCCACCGGGTCGGCGTCCAGGCGGATGCCGACCGGCAGGTCTCGACCCTCCCGACCGGCGAGGCCCGCCTGGTCGAGCTGGCTCGGGCGCTGGCCATCGACCCGAAGCTGATCCTGCTCGACGAGCCGTGCAGCGGCCTCGACGATCATGAGTCGCAGCTGCTCGGCGGCCTGCTGCGCGAGCTGGCCGATGAGGGTCGCGCCGTGCTGATCGTCGAGCACGACATGCCCCTCGTGCTCGACATCTGCGACCGCATCATCGTGCTCGACTTCGGCCAGGTGATCGCCACCGGCAGCCCAGACGCCATCCGGCAGGATCCGGGCGTGCAGGCGGCCTACCTCGGAGCGGCGAACGACCCGGAGGCATCGTGAAGGCTGCAGCGCTCATCCAGGCCCCGGCCATCGAGCTGACGGGGGTCAAGGCGGCCTATGGCCGCATCGAGGTCGTCCACGGTGTCGACCTGTCGATCCCGGCGGGCAGCGTCTTCGCCCTGCTCGGGCCCAACGGCGCCGGGAAGTCGACCCTGCTCAAGGTGATCAGCGCCCGGATGCGCCCGACGGCCGGCACGGTCGACATCGGGGGCCTCGCCCTGCGACGACCGACGCCGGCGGCGCTGGCGCGGCTCGGCGTCTGCGCCATCCCCGAGGGCCGGGGGATCTTCCCCAACCTGACCGTGCGCGAGAACCTGATGATCTGGAGCTTCCAGGGCGTGGCCTCCTCGGTGGTCGAGGAGGTGGCCTATGACCGCTTCCCGAAGCTCAAGGAGCGCCGTCGTCAGATGGCCGGAACGCTCTCCGGAGGCGAGCAGCAGATGCTGGCCATCGCACGGGCGCTGGCGGGAGATCCCAAGGTCCTGCTCCTCGACGAGCTCTCGATGGGCCTCGCCCCGCTCGTCGTGGCCGAGCTCTACGACCTTGTGGGTCAGATCGCAGCCCGAGGCGTGACGGTGGTGCTCGTCGAGCAGTTCGTCACGACGGCGCTGATGGTGGCGACCGATGCCGCGATCATGCTCCACGGTGCCATCCACGCCACCGGGTCTCCCGCCGAGATGGGCCAGCTGGCCGCCGCGGCCTACCTCTCCGAGGGGTGAGCGAGCACGAGGCCAGCCGCCGGGCGGGCCTCGAGGAGGTCTGGGCCACGGTCGTGCTCGAGGTCGACCACCCTGTCGACACCAGGACGCCGGCGCACGTCGCTCGTGATCACGACGCGGTCGTCCACGTGATCACTGCCTGGAACCCGGCGTCGAGTCAGGTCCACGCCGACACCAATGCCGAGGCTGATGCAGCGCTGCGTGGCCTGCTGCTCGAGGCCGAGGTGGCCCACGAGCGATGTACGGGCTCGAACCCCGACGGCTCATGGCGAGAGGAGGGGTGGGTGGTCGTGGGCCTGTCCCGACACGAGGCGGTCAGCCTCGGACGACGATTCGGCCAGGATGCGATCTATGAGGCCACGGCTGAGGAGCTCCTGATCGTGTGGTGTGACTCGGGCCGGTCGGTGCCGGTGGAGCGAGGCGAGGCCTGAGCCTCGTCGATCCTGGTGTCGTCAGGCCTCGGTCGCCGGCTCGAGCACGATGCGTCGCGATGGGGCGCCCTCGGTGAGGCCGAGCTCCGTCGCCCCGCCGGCATCGCAGATGTCGCTGGCCGCGAGGCTCACGAGATCGAGGACGGCCCGTGCGTCGGTGACCTCGGCCTCGACCACGGCCGTGCGCATGGAGCGCTTGGCGGCGGTCTTCTCCTTGCGGATGGCACCCAGCACCTCGGCGGCGGTCGGGAAGACGCCGACGACGCGCTCGACGTCGGGCGTCACCTCGGCGACGGTGGGCCAGGCGGCGGTGTGGACCGAGCCGGTCTGCCACCAGCTCCACACCTCCTCGGTGACAAAGGGGAGGAACGGGGCGAACAGGCGCAGCAGGACGCTGAGCGCCGTCGACAGGGCGGCCTGGGCGGAGGCGGTGGTCGGGTCGTCGGCCTCACCGTAGGCGCGGGCCTTGACCAGCTCGAGGTAGTCGTCGCAGAAGCGCCAGAAGAACCCCTCCGTGCGCTCGAGGGCACGGGCGTAGTCGTAGGCCTCGAAGGCGGTCGTGGCCTCGGCGATCAGCTCCGCGAGCTCGCCGAGCATGTCGACGTCGATCGGGGCCTGCACGGCGTCGACGGACGGCACGATGCCGTCTCCGAGGCGGCCGAGCGTGAACTTCGACGCGTTGAGGATCTTGATGGCCAGGCGGCGACCAACCTTCATCTGTGAGTCGTCGACCGCCGTGTCGGTGCCGGGGCGGCCCGAGGCGGCCCAGTAGCGCAGTGCGTCAGCCCCGTGGGCCTCGATGAGCGGCAGCGGGGTGACGACGTTGCCCTTGGACTTCGACATCTTCTTGCGGTCCGGGTCGAGGACCCAGCCGGAGATGGCCGTGTTGGCCCAGGGCAGACAGCCGAACTCCAGCTCGGATCGCACGACCGTGGTGAACAGCCAGGTCCGGATGATCTCGTGGGCCTGCGGACGAAGGTCCATCGGGAAGACCCTCGAGAACAGGTCAGGGTCGTCCTCCCACCGGCCGGCGATCTGCGGGGTGAGCGAGCTCGTGGCCCAGGTGTCCATGACGTCGGGGTCGCCGACGAAGCCACCGGGTGCGCCGCGCTGCGACTCGTCGTAGCCGGACGGAACGTCGGTGGAGGGGTCGATGGGGAGCTGGCCCTCGTCTGGGGTGAGCGGCGAGGAGTGGTCGATCGTGCCGTCATCGAGCACGGGGTACCAGACCGGGAAGGGCACGCCGAAGAAGCGCTGGCGCGAGATGTTCCAGTCGGAGGCCAGGCCTTCCACCCATGTGCGCAGGCGGTGCGACATGTAGTCCGGGTGCCACGAGAGCTCCTCGTTGCGCGCCAGCAGGGCGGCGCGCAACGGCTGGGTGGCGACGAACCACTGGCGGGACGTCACGATCTCGAGCGGCCGGTCGCCCTTCTCGAAGAACTTGACGGGATGGGTGATGGGCCTGGCCTCGCCGAGCATGTCGCCCGAGGCGACGAGGAGCTCGACGATCTTGGCCTGGGCCTGCTTGACGGTCTGGCCCTCGACCTCGGCGTAGGCGAGGCGGGCGGCCGCCGGATCGGCGCACTCCCAGCCCTCGTCGCCGAAGGGGGCGGGACCCATGCGACCCTCGCGGGTGATGAGCGTCCGGGTGGGCAGGGAGAGCTCGCGCCACCAGATCACGTCGGTGGTGTCGCCGAAGGTGCAGATCATGGCGATGCCCGAGCCCTTCTCAGGGTCGGCAAGCTCGTGCGGGAGCACTGGGACCTCCACACCGAACAGCGGCGTGGTCACGGTGGTCCCGAACAGCGGCTGGTAGCGCTCGTCGTCAGGGTGGGCGACGAGGGCCACGCAGGCCGGGAGCAGCTCGGGCCGGGTCGTCTCGATCTCGACGGTCCCCCCGTCGGGACGGCGGAAGGCCAGGCGGTGGTAGGCGCCCGGCCGCTCGCGATCCTCGAGCTCGGCCTGGCTGACCGCGGTGCGGAAGTCGACGTCCCAGAGGGTCGGCGCCTCGGCCTGGTAGACCTCGCCGCGGGTGAGCTGGCGGAGGAAGGCCCGCTGGGAGGCCCGCTGGGCCACCTCGCCGATGGTGGCGTACTCGAGGCCCCAGTCGACGCTCAGGCCCAGGGCACTCCACAGGGCCTTGAAGACCTCCTCGTCCTGCGTGGTCAGGCGGAGGCAGAGCTCGACGAAGTTCGGCCTCGAGATCGAGATCCGCTCCTTGCCCGGCTCGGCCGGTGGCTCGAAGTCCGGGTCGTAGGGGAGCGAGGGGTCGCAGCGGACCCCGAAGTAGTTCTCCACCCGGCGCTCGGTGGGCAGGCCGTTGTCGTCCCAGCCCATCGGGTAGAAGACGGCCTTGCCGGTCATGCGCTGGTAGCGGGCGATGGCGTCGGTGTGGGTGTAGCTGAAGACGTGGCCGATGTGCAGCGAGCCCGACACCGTCGGCGGTGGGGTGTCGATGCTGAAGACCTCGGTGCGAGGACGGGTGCGGTCGAACGCGTAGGTGGCCTGGTCGAGCCAGGTGGCGGCCCAGCGCTCCTCGAGGCCCTCGAGGGCTGGCTTCTCGGGGAGCGTGCGGTCGGAGGGGGCCTTCGGGGCGGGGGGCGTCGACATGATCGCTCCAGATTAGAACCCCCGCCCCACCGCCACCGCCGAGGCGGCGTCCCGGTCGGGAATAGCCTTGGAGGATGCTGCGACTGCACGACACCGCCACCGGGGAGGTCCGGCCCCTCGAGCTGCGTGACGAGGGGCGCGTCTCGATGTACGTCTGCGGCCCCACGGTCTACGACCTGCCGCACCTCGGCCATGGTCGGTTCACGCTCGTCTTCGACGTCCTGCGCCGTCATCTCATTGCCAGCGGACTCGACGTCACCTATGTGTCGAACATCACCGACATCGACGACAAGATCATCGAGAAGGCGGCAGCTGAGGGCCGCAGCGAGGCCGAGGTGGCTGCCGAGTTCGAGGACGAGTGGTGGCAGGCGATGGACCGGCTCAACGTGCTGCGCCCGGACGAGATCCCGCACGCGACGGCGTTCGTCGATGGCATGGTGAACACCATCGCCGAGCTGCTCGCGGCCGGCGTGGCCTACGCAACGTCAGATGGGGTCTACCTCGACACCTCCGCTGTCGAGGGCTACGGCCTCCTCGCAGGACAGCCGCTTGACTCGCTCCGAGCGGGGGCGCGCGTGGAGGGCAACGACGAGAAGCGCAGCCCGCTCGACTTCGCTCTGTGGAAGTCCGCCAAGCCGGGCGAGCCCGTCTGGCCGGCTCCCTTCGGCGAGGGTCGGCCCGGTTGGCACACCGAGTGCGTGGTGATGTCCCTCGACCTGCTCGGCGAGGGCTTCGACCTCCATGGGGGTGGCCTGGACCTCAAGTTCCCCCACCACGAGAACGAGCGCGCCCAGGCGGTGGCGCTCGGACGCCCCTTCGCCCGCCATTGGGCCCACAACGGGTGGGTCATGGTCGAGGGGGAGAAGATGAGCAAGTCGCTCGGCAACTTCACCTCCCTGACCGACCTGCTGGCCAAGGCAGATGGGCGGGCCTACCGGCTCCTCGTGCTTCGATCCCACTACCGAGCACCCATCGAGGTGACGGCCGAGACCATCGGTGACGCCGAGCGAGGCCTGGCCCGACTCGATGCCCTCGCCCGCAGGATGGGCCTGCGCAGCCCGGAGGCTCCGGTGGTCCTTGTCGGCGATGCCGCGCTTGATGGCCCTTCGGTCGAGCGCTTTCTGACGCTGATGGACGACGATCTCCAGACCCCGCAGGCCCTGGGCCTCGTCTTCGAGCTCGTCGGCGACGCCAACTCGGCGCTCGACGCCGGCGACGCAGAGCGGGCCGCGGTCCTCGGCGCCACGGTGGTGGCGCTGTCGGCGGCGATGGGCCTCGGCGTCGACGGGGAGGCCGACGAGATCGATGCCGACACCCGGGCGCTGGCGGCCGAGCGCGACGCGGCTCGGGCGGCCAGGGACTTCGCCCGATCCGACGAGATCCGTGACCAGCTCCAGGCCGCCGGCTGGGTGGTCGAGGACACCGCCGACGGCACCGCGCTGCGACGCTGAGCACCTGTCGATCCGGCCCGCACGCAGGGCGGATCCACCAAGCGCACGAAGCGGGCGACCTCTTGTTACTATTCGGTAACAAGAGGTTGTCGGACCTCTCGTGCAACGACCGCAGTGCCCACGAATCATCGCGGGCCGATCATGGAGGTGACGATGGCTGAGTTCTCGATGGAGCTCAACGAGGACCAGAAGACCGTGCAGTCCTGGGTGCACGACTTCGCCGAGAACGTGATGCGCCCCGTCGCTCACGAGTGGGACGAGCGCGAGGAGACCCCTTGGCCCGTGATCGAGGAGGCCGCCAAGATCGGCCTCTACGGCATGGACTTCATGGCCGACGCCTTCTCCGACCCGCAGGGCCTCAAGATGGTGATCGCCCTCGAGGAGCTCGCCTGGGGCGACGCCGGCATCTGCCTCGCCCTGATGGGCACCACGCTGGCCGTGGCCGGCATCATGGCCAACGGCACACCGGAGCAGGCCATGGAGTGGATCCCGCAGTGCTTCGGCACCCCCGGCGACCTCAAGCTCGCCGCCTTCGGCGTGTCCGAGCCCGACGCCGGCTCCGACGTCTCGTCGCTCAAGACCCGGGCCACCTACGACGCCGCGACAGACGAGTGGGTCCTCAACGGCACCAAGACCTGGATCACCAACGGTGGCATCGCCAACACCCACGTGATCGTGGCCTCGGTCGACCCGGAGCTTCGTGGCCGTGGCCAGGCCAGCTTCATCGTCCCCGAGGGCACCAAGGGCATCTCGATGGGCCAGAAGTTCCAGAAGATGGGCATCCGTGCCAGCCACACCGCCGAGGTCGTGCTCGACGACTGCCGGATCCCCGGCAGCATGCTGCTCGGCGGCAAGGAGAAGCTCGACGAGAAGCTCGCCCGGGCGCGCGAGGGCAAGAAGTCCGGTGGCCAGGCGGCCATGAAGACCTTCGAGGCCACCCGGCCGTCGGTCGGCGCCCAGGCGCTCGGCATCGCCCGTGCGGCCTACGAGTACGCCCTCGAGTACGCCAAGGAGCGCAAGCAGTTCGGTCGGGCCATCATCGAGAACCAGGCCATCGCCTTCAAGCTCGCCAACATGAAGACCCAGATCGACGCCTCCCGCCTCCTCGTGTGGCGTGCGGCGTGGATGGCGTCGGCCGGCGTGCCGTTCGAGAACGGCGAGGGCTCGATGTCGAAGTGGTTCGCCTCCGAGACCGCCGTCAAGGTGACCGAGGAGGCCATCCAGATCCTCGGTGGCTACGGCTACGTGCGCGAGTACCCGGTCGAGCGCTGGCACCGAGACTCGAAGATCTTCACGATCTTCGAGGGAACCAGCGAGATCCAGCAGCTGATCATCGCCCGTGCGATCTCGGGGCTCCACATCCAGTAGCGCATCTTCAGTGACAGCAAGGCTCCTGCGGGGTCCCTCCGGGGATCTTGCAGGAGCCTTGCTGTCGTTGTTGGGGCTGATCGAGGTGGCTCCGATGTACCCCGGAATGAGGTTCGGGGGTACGTAAGTGGGTCCATGCGTGCGGGTCGTGAGCGTGCGTGGGGCATCGACCGGCTCGGCCCGCAGCTACGCCTCTTCGATGGAGGACGGCTGGAGGCCGGGTTGGGCGAGCACGTCCTCCCAGTTCGTCGCCTCGGCGGCGGCACCGCTCGCTCCCCCTCTGATGCCGAAGAGGCGCTTGGCCACGAGTAGGTAGACGACGATGGCCAGGTTGATGAGCAGGGCGGCGACCCGGAACACCGAAACCTTCCGCATCAGCTCGTGGATCTCGAGTGGGAGGAACCCGGCGGTGGCGACCACGGTCAGGTACTCCGCCCAGCGGCGCTCCCTCCAGAGCCCGACGGCCTCGACCCCCTCGATCAGCGCGTAGGCCAGGGCCATGACCAGCAGCAGCGTCACTGACTCCGGGCGAAGGCCCAGGAGGTGCTGGAGCTGGCTCGACAGGAGGGGGTGGCCTCCCGCCCCGAGATCGTTGTAGAGCGAGCGGGCCCAGCGCTCGACGGCGCCGAACTGGAGTCGGACCGCGATGAGCACGATCGCCAGGATGCTGAAGAGCACGCTGTGCACGGCGCGATCGAGGGAGATCAGCCGGAGCAGGATGCCCTCGTCGAGCACGGCGCCCCGTCTTGGCTTGGGCAGGGCGTCGACGGGTCCGAGGGTTGGCCTGATCGGATGCCGGGGTGCTGACTCGGCCAGCCAGAGGTCGCAGCGCAGGCACCGCACCAGTCGGTTCCCGTCTGAGAGCTCAACGCCGAGCATGCCGTCCGAGGCCTCCAGCGTCTCTACGTGAGCTGCCGGCGCCACGTGCCCGCGCATGGAGCAGACCCAGGTCTCGGCACTCCAGGCGCGGGGACGCAGGCGAGCGAGGATGTGGCGCTTCTCAGGCATGGTCATGATGCTCTCACCTGCGGGGTCCCGAAGGGGCAGATGGTCGGCACGAGGTCACGAGGAACAGACGCCGACATTTCCACGCTAGGCAGGCCCCTAGCGCTCGCGGTCCTCGGCATTCGTGATCTCCGGCCCGACGACCTGGTTCGGGATCACGCCTCCGGCCTCCTCGATGCCCTCCACCGTCAGGACCTTGGCGAGGTCGGCCTCGGGGAACACGTGCTCGTCGTCGATGGCGCTGAAGGCCGCCCGGGCGGCGCCGTGGCGGGGGAGAAGGACGAGGAGCAAGGTGAGGCCCCCGACCAGCAACAGGGCGAACGAGGTCGACACCAGGTCGGCGATGCCCCCGATGATGACCTCGCTCAGCGGGAGGGCGATCATCGGGATCAGGGCGAAGGCGGTGAGCACCGGGGTGCGGGACTCGGGAGGAGCGGCGACCTGCACGGCGGCGTTGAGGATGGAGGTGTCGAGGTTCAGGGCGAAGCCGAGCGGGATGATGGCCAGCACCGCGGTGGCGAGGTACCAGAGGGGCTGGTGGTCTCGGAGAGCGACCCAGCCCAGATAGAGGATGGCGACGCCGATGATGACGACGCAGGCCCGCTGGACCTTCAGCCAGGTCGTCCGGCGATGGATGAAGCGCACGCCTGCGACGACGAAGAGGCCGCCGAGCACGGCGGCGGCCTGGAGCGACGAGAGGATCATGGCGCGATGCCCGATCTCGGCGGCGATCGCCGGAAGGGTCACGGCGTAGCCCGAGAGCAGGAAGACGATCAGGCCGAAGCGGAACGCGGCCCGGATCTCCGGGTTGGTCCGCTGCACCTCACGAGCGGCGGAGAAGCTGGCGGGGGCGGCTGACCTGTCGACGGCGACGGTCTTGAGGAGCGGCACCACCGAGAGGACGAGCGGGATGCCGGACAGCGCGCTGCACAGGTAGATCCACGCGGGACCCACCAGAGCCAGGGCTCCACCGCCGACGAGGATGCCGATCATCGTGGCGACAGCCGTGGCGCGGACGGCGGCACCGTTGAACTCTGAGGAGCCTCCCGCCGGGGAGATCTCGGTTCGCACGAGGCCCGCCGCCGGGGTCCCGAGGCCCTGGACGATCCCCAAGAGGAGATACCAGAGCAGGAGGGTTCCCGCACTCAGATGGCCAGCGAGCCCAAGGGCAAAGGGGACGAGACCTAGGGAGTAGTAGGTGCCCCAGACGGCGAGGTAGAGCTTCGGGCCGCCCCAGCGCTGGGCCAGCCTGGTCGCCACCGTGGGCAGCAGGAGCGAGGGGATGTTGCTCAGCACGATGATGAGCGCGACGTCGGAGGCCCGCTTGGTCTGCTGGTAGATGAGGAAGCTGCTGGTGAGGCCGACCATGCCGCCACCCAGCGACGAGGTGAAGAGGCCGGCGAGATAGGCGCGCCGGACGCCGGCGTAGCCGTCGACAGCGTTGAGTCTCTTCTCGACGTGCATGATCGATAATTTATAACCATGCGGCCCGCATTGATGATGAAGTGGGGGGGGTAACCGGACCGGCGCTCATCGCCCCCAGGGCTTGCCTGGACGGGCCTCCCTATTGTGGCGACGTGCCCGGCCTCGGTCTCAATGGAGGCGAATTGACGCGGTGCGACCCGAGCGCGGTAGCATCTGTCTCTATTCTCTCTAATCGAAAGTGAGTCACCAGCGAACCTTCGGAGCCTTCGTCTTGTTGCAGTCGGCGCAATCGCCGCCGTCGGGATCCCGCTTGGCGGGGTCGTGATGGCTGCTTCGCCAGCTGGCGCAGCGGACCTCACCTCGTGCAGCATCTCTCCCTCCAACGCGGTGTGGAATGCCACGAACGTGGAGCCGATCACGCTCAGCGGCACCCCTGCCGATGGCCAGACCGTCCAGGTGTTGTGGGTGAAGTCTGGGGACTCGTGGACCGTGGTGCAGAGTAACGAATTCCCCTTCACTTCGGTGACCTTCCCGCCGCCCGGCCAGGAGGCAGCCACGTACGCCAGCTTCCTTTCTCTCGTGGGCGGCACTGAGGGCGAGGTGAAGGTCGGCTACTTCCCGGTCGGCACCACGGACTTCACCGGGACGCCGTTGTGCAGCGTGATCATCGCCGCTTCCGCAGCACCGGCACCGACCACGACCACGACGGCTCCGGCCACGACCACGACCACCACCGCACCCAAGACGGTGCTGGCGGCCACCGGCTCGGACTCTGAGGGGATGATCCTCCTCGGTTCGATGACCGCGCTGCTCGGTGCTGGCGCCGTGGTGGTCTCGCGTCGCCGGAGGAGCCACGCCTCCAGCTAGTTCTCGGCCACATGGCGTCCCCGTGGTGCCGAGGCCGCAGATCATCAGTCCGTCGCACGACGGGCACGAGGGAGCCCGACAGCAGAGCGCTGTCGGGCTCCTCTCGTTTTCGGGATTCGAGAACCGGCGGCTCCCATAGGCTCGCCAACCAGATCAGTGAAGGGATCTCGGTGATGCCCGGGCACGCAAAGAACGGACGCCCAGCGACGGTGAGCGTCGTCATGGCGACGTATCAGGGCGAGCGGTTCCTGTCCACCCAGCTGGCGTCGATCGCCAACCAGACCCGACCTCCGGACGAGCTCATCATCTCCGACGACGGATCGACCGACGGGACGGTCTCGATCGCTCGAGCCTTCGCCGAGTCCTGCCCGTTCCCCGTCCGGGTGCTCGAGGGTCCGAGGTCGGGCTACGCGGACAACTTCTGGCAGGCGACCGAGGCCTCGTCGGGTGACGTGATCGCCTGGTGCGATCAAGACGATGTGTGGCTGCCGACCAAGCTCGAGGCCTGCATGGAGGCGATGGAGCAGCACGATGCGCGGCTGGTCACCCACAGCGCGCTGCTGATCGATGATCGAGGCCGTCTGATCGCACCGGTCCGTCGGAGGCCGTCGTGGAGGATCACACCATGGATCCAGGTGCCCGATCGCCGCTCAACCCGTGTCCTCGATGCCCTCGAGGGCGACCCATGGATCCTGACGCGCGGGTTCACCATGGTGTTCGATCGAGATCTCGTTGCGCTGGTTGACTGGACGGAGCGTCCGCTGCTTCATGCGCACGGCGGCCCGAACAGCCACGACGGGATGCTCTCGCTGGTCGCCTTCGCCACGTCGAGACGAGTGGAGCTCGCCGAGCCGCTGGCCCGCTATCGCCGCCACGGGGACAACGTCGGGGGCGGTGTGCTGACAGATGGGACAAGGTGGGCGCGAGCCAAGGGAGTGGAACCTCACCAACGCCTCGCTGACTGCACCTGGGGCTACCAGCGGTACTTCGTCGACCACCCCGTAGCGGGACCGGCGGCTGCCGCCTATTTCGAGCGCGTCGCTCGCCGGGCGAGCCGTCGGGCGGCGATCTACCGATCCTCGAGCCGCACCGGAGCCGCAGCGCGCCTCATGGCCGCCATCGCCTCCGGGACCTACGGGTCGCGCCAGCGTGGCCGCTTCCGTCGCCTGGCCGTGGTGAAGGATCTCGAGCATGTGGTTCGTCGTCGGTCTGGGTAGGGGCCCCGGGACCGTTCGATCCTTTCGCCTCCCTCCAGGGGAGGGTCGAGCGGCGTGAATGGGCGGATCCTCCAACGAGGGCTGACGTCATCGCTCCGGTCTTGGTAGGTTTCGGCACATGCACACCCCCATCTGTGATGACCTCGGCATCGAGTTCCCGATCTTCGCCTTCACCCACTGCCGCGACGTGGTCGTGGCCGTCGCCAAGGCCGGCGGCTTCGGCGTGCTCGGCGCCGTGGGGTTCTCCCCTGAGCAGCTCGAGGTCGAGCTGAACTGGATCGACGAGCACATCGGCGACCACCCCTATGGCGTCGACATCGTCATCCCCAACAAGTACGAGGGGATGGACACCGACATGTCGGGCGAGGAGCTCGGCGACATGCTGCGCCAGATGGTCCCCCAGGGACACCTCGACTTCGCCCGGACCCTGCTGCTCGACCACGGGGTCCCGCTGCCCGACGCCGGCGAGGACAACTCGCTCCAGCTGCTCGGCTGGACCGAGGCCACCGCCACCCCGCAGGTCGAGGTGGCCCTCAACCACGACAAGGTGACCCTGATCGCCAACGCGCTCGGCACCCCGCCGGTCGAGATCATCGAGCTGATCCACGCCCGGGGCCGCAAGGTCGCCGCCCTGTGCGGCTCGCCCTATCAGGCGCTCAAGCACGCGGCGGCCGACGTCGACATCATCATCGCCCAGGGCGGCGAGGGTGGAGGTCACTGCGGCGAGGTCGGCTCGATCGTGCTCTGGCCCCAGGTGGTCAAGGCCGTCCATCCCCGTCCCGTCCTCGCCGCCGGCGGCATCGGCAGCGGCCAGCAGATCGCCGCCGCCCTGGCCCTGGGCTGCCAGGGGGCCTGGTCGGGCTCGCAGTGGCTGATGGTCGAGGAGGCCGAGAACACCCCGGTCCAGCAGCAGGCCTACATCGACGCCAGCTCTCGCGACACCGTGCGGAGCCGCTCGTTCACCGGCAAGCCCTGTCGGATGCTCAAGAACGACTGGACCGAGGCCTGGCAGGCCGAGGGCAACCCCGAGCCGCTCGGCATGCCGCTGCAGTACATGGTGTCGGGGATGGCCGTGGCCGCCACGCACCGCTGGCCCGACCAGACCGTCGACGTGGCCTTCAACCCGGTCGGCCAGGTGGTCGGCCAGTTCGAGCGGGTCGAGAAGACCTCGGCCGTCATGGCGAGGTGGGTCGAGGAGTACATCGAGGCCTCGGGGCAGCTCGACGCGTACAACGAGGCGGCGGGCGCCTGAGGGGTCGATCTGATCCCCGGATCACCGGGGATCATCGAGGGAGCCCTGCGGTCCTCGGCGGACATCTGACGAGCTGAACCCGGTTGCTCTCGTTTGCGACGTCCTTGGTGCTAGCCATGTGACGAGGAGGTCGTCCGCCATGGATGCAACGAAGCTCTACGACAGCCTGAGTGCGCAGGCCTCGGAGGGCGGCTGGATCAACGGCTTCTCCCTCCGCAGCTTCGCCACCGACCCCTGGGGCCTTGGGGTGTTCGATCCTGAGGTGGTGCTCTTCGAGAAGCCCAAGGATCGCTTCGCCGACGTCGATGCCGCCCGTGAGGTCATCTTCACGCTGGGCCGCTCGATGTTCATCGAGAATCGATCCTGGGAGCGGCTCGGAGTCGAGATCGCCCGTCTCTACAACGACCCGAAGGTCATCGAGTTCCTGACCATGCAGCAGGGGAACCTCTTCGTGCTCACCCCGCACGTGCAGTTCCACGACCTCGGGATCGTGGCGGCCAAGAGCCTCGAGGTCCGACAGTCGCTGCGCCCCGATCACCCGCTCTACAACGACGGCGACCCGGCGCACCGCCAGCACATCATCGCCAACCGGGTGCTGACCATGCTCGAGCACCCGCTCTTCACCGAGGTGCTCGGCCTGCCGGTCCTCGAGGGTCTCATGCTGGCGATCGCCGATGTGGTCACGACGGTCTCGGCCAACGGATCGGCGCGGCTGCTCCGCAAGCTCATGGGCCGAGACGAGGTCAGCGCACTGAACGCTCACACCCGATCGCAGGTGTCGCGTCGCTCGACCCATGGCGGGAACATCTTCTTCATCGCTCCGTCCGGCAGCCAGGCCCGGCTCGTCGAGGTCGACGCCTACTCCAAGGCGCTCGTGATCGAAGAGGTCTCGAAGGGGACCTGCGACCTGATCGTCGAACTCAACGGCGGAGCGCCCGAGACCCGTCGCAACATGGTGGCTGGTCTCTTCATCGACTGTCCGTCGCTCACCCCCTCAGGACAGCTCGAGCCCCAAGAGGCGGGGGTGGCGCTGTGCGAGGAGGTCTGGGTGCCGACGCGCAGCTCGCAGATGGGCTTGATGGTCCGGGCCATGCTCCGCTCTGGGGTCTCCCACGGACGCCATGGGGGACAGGAGTTCCGCTACGCCAGCCCAGATGCCGACCCTCGTCTGAGTCGCTCTCAGCAGGTCGAGCTCGAGGGGATGCGCCTCGAGCAGGTGCTCCCCGCCGTCCCGGGCCTGGACGGCTAGCCCGAGCGCACCCCGGTGGGCCCGGCCATCGATCGGCCGCGGCGGCGACCTTCGACGGGGTCGGTGGCCATCAGCAGCAGGCCCACCACGACCAGCGTGACGACGATCGCCCCAACCGCTGCGGTCCGGAGAGGGTCATCGAGCATCGGTCGGAGTGCCACCGGAACAAAGAACCATCGCAGCCCAGCAGCGAAGCGAAGCTCGACGAGCAGGACCATCGCTGCCGACGTGACGGCGGAGAAGCCGGCCCAGGAGCGCATCCCGGGACGGGGCTGGTTCCGCTGGTCCTCGACGAGCAACAGCGCCAGCCCCACGATCAGCGGGAGGGAGTAGCGGCCCTGCCACCAGTTTGGCCAGCCATTCCACTCGACGGCGTTGCCCACGGTGGCGACAGCCAGGACGAGGATCACAGAGGAGAGGAGGTAGAGCCGGTCGGAAGTGGTGACGATGACCCTGGAGGCAAGGAAGGCGGTACCGACGATCAACAGGACGAAGAACGGTCGGCCGGGGGAGGTGTCGAGCCAGCCGACGACGCCCCACGCCTCCATGACGACGTTCTGAAGATGACCGATCGAGTGTGCCAGGCGGGCAGGCAGGGAGAGCGGGTGGGTGGTCGCCGCACCGTGGAGTCCCGCGCTCGTGATCACCGTTGGGTGGATCCATGACCACACCAGGCTGGCTGCAACGGCTGGGGTGCACGCAGCCACGGCCCGGATGCCAGACGCCACGTCGAGGGTACGGCGCCACCTCAACCCGGCCGCACCGAGGAGCAGGACGATCCAGAGCCAGTCGCCGGGCTTGCAGGCGGCGAGGCCGAGTGCGGCCACTCCAAGGTGGAGCTCGGCCCTCGTCCACCCCTGGTCAATCTCGGCGCGCCGCCGCCACGCAAGAAGCAGAGCCACGAAGAGGGCGGAGAGGGCGATCTCCAAGCCGTTGACGTTCGAGCCGGCAAAGAGGAAGGTCGCCATCGGGGTGATCGCCACGGGGAGCATCCAGAGCGCCGAACGCTGCTCTGCGCCGACCAGGACCCGGCTGGCCACGATGATGGCCAGGAGGCAGGCCACGGCGAGCAGGAGGCGACCCCCGGTGCTGGCCCACGGATCTGACACGAGGGTGCCAAGGACCTGACCGATTCCCATGATCCAGAAGCCGAGCGGTGGGTAGTTCAGCACCGCCACCATCGAGGCCTGGGGGAGCGGGACGGGGTGGGTGGCGGTGCATGAGGCGGCCATTGCCGCGTGGTGGGCGAAACACGGGATGATCGCCCCGTCGAGCGGGACGAGCACCGCAGCGCCCGGCAGGAGGTGGTGGATGTCGTGCCAGGCGGTGATCTGCTGCATCGGGGAGTCGGGGCTCGCCCAGACCGGGCTGGCCAGCAGCATCCCGAGGGTGACGACGACAACGATCGCCGGAGGAACCCAATCGGAGGTCGCCGCTGCGATCAAGCGAGGGCTACGCCAGCGCTGGAGGACTGCAGCCGTAGCCTCTCGAGCTGGCACGTGAAGCTCCTGTATCTCATTGCGACCGCCTCAGGTGAGGTTGGTCCATGGGTCCGCTCGACGATAACCGAGCGGTGACCTGACGGCGCCGGCATCCACGGTTTCAGCGGGGGCTTCCCCCCGGAGGAGTCTGCTAGGAACGGGACATGACGATCACCTCTGAGTTCGGCTACCACTCGACTGCCCGGGAGGTCATCGAGGATGTGGACCTCTCGGGGCGCGTGGCGATGGTGACGGGAGCGGCCTCGGGGATCGGGGTCGAGACGGCGCGAGCGCTGGCCTTGGCTGGCGCCCGCGTGTCGCTGGCGGTCCGTGACGAGACGGCGGGCCAAACCACGGCGGCAGCGATCAAGGCCGAGGTGCCGTCGGCCGACGTCGATGTCCTGCGGCTCGATCTCGCCGATCAGGACTCGGTGCGCAGCGCCGCAGCCGAGTGGCTTGAGGTCCACAGCAGCCTCGACATCCTCATCAACAACGCCGGGGTGATGGCCTGCCCGCTCGGCCGCACCGCCCAGGGGTTCGAGCTGCAGATGGGGACCAATCACCTCGGGCACTTCACCCTCTTCACCGAGCTCCTCCCAGCCCTCGAGGCCGATGGAGGGGCGCGCGTGGTGGCGTTGAGCTCGAGCGCACATCGCCGGAGCGACATCGTTCTCAGCGATCTGAACTACGTCGATCGCCCCTACGACCCGTGGGAGGCCTACGGGCAGTCGAAGACCGCCAACGCGCTCTTCGCTGTGGGGCTGAGCGAGCGCTACGGGTCGAAGGGCATCTGGGCCAACTCGGTGATGCCCGGCGGTATCCTGACAGCCCTGCAGCGTCACATGTCCCTCGATGCGCAGCGCGAGGCTGGCTTCATCGACGAGGACGGTACGCCCAACGCGCTGTTCAAGAACGTTGAGCAGGGTGCGTCAACGAGCGTATGGGCTGCGACGGCACCTGTGCTCGAGGGCGTCGGTGGCCTCTACCTCGAGAACTGCAGCGAGGCTGGGGTGATGCATCCTGACATGCCCTTCATGGGTCGGATGGACTTCGCAGTCGACTCCAGGAGCGCTGATCTGCTCTGGCAGGCTTCTGAGGAGCTCACCCAACCCTGAGCGGGTGAGCTCAGATCGAGAAGTCGTCGCCCTGCCAGATCCCATCGGCCGATGGTCGGACGCCGGCGACCGCCTCCTGTCCACCCTTGCGCTCGAGCTCGTCGAGTCTGGCCATGATCGATTCGAGCGAGCGGGCGACGGGGTCGAGGAAGAGCTTCTGGTCGTCATAGGCCGAGTCTGAGGCGCCAGTCTCACCACGCGAGATGATCTGACCGGGCACTCCGACCACCACGGCTCCGGCCGGGACGTCGCGGACCACCACCGAGTTGGCCCCCACGCGGGCGTCGGAGCCCACGCTGATGGGTCCGAGGACCTTGGCCCCGGCTCCGACGACCACCCGGTCGCCGAGCGTCGGGTGGCGCTTGCCCTTCTCGAGGCTGGTGCCCCCGAGCGTGACGCCCTGGTAGATGGTGCAGTCGTCGCCGATGACGGCGGTCTCGCCGATGACCACGCCGGTGGCGTGGTCGATGAAGAACCGCTCGCCGATGGTCGCGGCAGGGTGGATGTCGACGCCGGTCAGCAGCCGTGCCGCGGCGGAGACCAGCCTGGCTGGGAACGCGAGCCCCGACACCCACAGCCGGTTGGCGAGGCGGTGGGCCCACACAGCGTGGAGGCCGGGATAGGTCAGGACGATCTCGACGAAGGACCTTGCAGCCGGGTCATGGCCCTGGACGGCCGCGACATCAGCCCTGATCCGCCCGCTCACGATCAGTCTCCGAGGCCCTCGAACAGGACGGTCGACAGGTAGCGCTCACCGTTGGAGGGGATGATTACGACGATGCGCTTGCCAGCGTTCTCCGGTCGGCGGGCCACCTCGATGGCAGCCCACGAGGCTGCGCCTGACGAGATGCCGACGAGGAGCCCCTCGGCGGTGGCCAGCAGGCGGGCGGTGGCGAGGGCATCCTCGTTGGCGACGGTGATCACCTCGTCGACGACGGTGCCGTCGAAGTTGGCCGGGACGAACCCGGCTCCGATGCCCTGGATCGGGTGCGGGCCCTTCTCGCCGCCGGACAGCACCGGTGACGCGGCCGGCTCGACGGCGATGATCTGGATCTCCGGCTTGCGCTCCTTGAGCACCTCGCCGATCCCGGAGATGGTCCCGCCGGTGCCGACCCCACCGATGACGATGTCGACCGTCCCCTCGGTGTCGGCCCAGATCTCCTCGGCAGTGGTGGCCCGGTGGATCGCCGGGTTGGCCGGGTTCTCGAACTGCTGGGGGATGAAGAAGCTCCCCTCGTCGGCGGCGATCTCCTTGGCCTTAGCGATGGCCCCGCCCATGCCGTCGGGACCAGGGGTGAGGACGAGCTCGGCCCCGAAGCCACGGAGCAGCATCCGTCGCTCCTTGCTCATCGTCTCGGGCATCGTGAAGATGCAGCGGTAGCCGCGCGCCGCGCACACCATGGCCAGGGCGATGCCGGTGTTGCCGGACGTCGGCTCGACCACCGTCGTGCCCGGCGTCAGCGCGCCTGAGGCCTCGGCGGCGTCGATCATGGCCACCGCGATGCGGTCCTTGACGCTGCCACCGGGGTTGAAGAACTCGAGCTTGCCCAGGACCTCGGCGCCGGCACCCTCGGTCACCTTGCGGAAGCGGACCAGCGGGGTGCCGCCGATCAGCTGGGTGATGTCGTCTGCGATTCGCATGGTCGTGCCTCCTTGGCGCTCTTCCGCTCGTCACCATCCTATAGGTGACTAATCCGATAGCAATTTGTGGGTTTGAGGAGGAGACGATGCCAGCCCTGCAGGCCGACCTCGCCGGTGGCTAGCGTCAGCGGTGCACGGAGGGGGTGTGATGAGGATCGCGGTCAACGGGGTGTCGATCTTCTTCGAGGTCATCGGCGAGAAGCTGGCGCTGCGCGACGGGGTCCTCGTGGAGAAGCCGACGTTGCTCGTCCTCCACGGAGGTCCCGGCTTCGACCACAGCGGCATGCGTGGCTACTTTGACCGATTCGCCGACGTCGCCCAGGTGGTCTACCTCGACCATCGGGCCAACGGCCGCAGCGACCATGGACCCCGCCAGGGGTGGAACCTCGACCAGTGGGGCGACGATGTGGCGGCGTTCTGCGAGGCGCTCGAGATCACCGACCCGGTCGTCCTCGGCCACTCGTTCGGCGGGTTCGTGGCCCAGTCCTACCTCGTCCGCCACCCGCAGCACCCCGCCAAGGTCATCTTGTCGTCGACGTCCCCGACCTGCCGGTTCGACCGGAGCATCGCCGTCTATGAGCGCCTCGGCGGCGCCGCTGTGGCTGAGGTCGCCGCTCGCACCTTCGCCGAGCCGAGCCTCGAGTCATTTCTCGAGTTCTCGATGACGTGTACGCCGCTCTACCACCGGCACCGGGAGGTCTCGTGGCCGATCCGGCCGGACCTGATGACGCTCGAGGTGCTCATCGACTTCTGGCGCGACGGGGCGGCGGAGGGCGCGGGGTCGCTCAAGACCTTCGACCTGCGCGCCGGGCTCCTGCGGGCGAGGTGCCCTGTGCTCGTCCTCGGCGGGGAGGATGATCCCGCGTGCCCGATCGAGGACCAGGAGGACATCGTGGCGTTCCTGCCGCCGGGCCTCGTGCGCTTCGAGCGCTTCGCCGACTGCGGCCACGGGACCTATCACGATGCGCCCGACGAGACCGAGGCGATCATCCGTGACTTCCTGTCCTCCTGACGAGGTCTGCCCGTCGGCCGATCGCGCCGTACGATGGCGCCCACGATGACGACGACGCCGACGCACCCTCTTCCCTCGTCGCCTCGTCGCCGCGTCGGTCCGTCGCTTCGCCTGCTGCTCGCCCCGGAGGGTGACGGCACCCGCCGCCGTCTCGGCACGGACGTCGCCCGTCTGATCCTGGCGCTGCTGGTCACGTTCGCCATCGCCATCCCGGTGGCCACCCACGAGGCCTTCCAGAAGTCGATCACCAACGCGGTGCACCCGCCGCCCGAGGGCCTCTCGTGGATCGTGACGACGGTGTGGTTCCTCGGCACGATCGGGGTGATCGTCATCACCGTGCTGGTCACGGCGCTGCTCCACCGCCTCGAGGTGCTCAGAGATGTTGCCGTCGGAGCAGGGCTCGCCATCCTCTCGTGCTTCGGCATCCAGTGGATCTTCGGGGTGTCAGCAGGGTTCACCGCTGACCCGTCCATCGCTGGCGTCAACCTCGGGTACCCGATCCCGATGCTGGCCGCCGCTGCCGGTGCAGCCCTCACCATCCGTCCCTACCTCAGCCGTGGCCTCCAACGGACGCTCGAGGGGCTCATCATCCTCGGCGTGCTGATGGGGCTGGTTCATGGAGCCGGCCTCCCGCTCAGCCTGCTGGCCTCGCTCGTCATCGGGTGGGGTGCCGCGGCCGGTGCCCACCTGATCTTCGGCACCCCGACCGGCGTGCCCGACGTGGCCGACGTGACGGCCCTGCTCGGCGACCTCGGCGTGGAGGTGGCGTCCATCGCTCCGGCCACCCGGCAGGTCTGGGGGAGCGCCCGCTTCGAGGGAGCCACCATGGACGGCACGAGCTTTCAGGCCTCGGTGTTCGGCCGGGACGCCTCGGAGAGTCAGCTGTGGGCCAAGATCGGCCGGACGATCTTCCTGCGCAAGGACTCCGGGCCCTTCGCACTGACCCGGGAGCAGCAGCTCGAGCACGAGGGCTACCTGACGCTGCTGGCGGGGAGCGTCGTCCCCGGAGGGACCTCAACGGTCGTGGCCTCCGGCTTCGGCGGTCTGGCCAATGACGCCGCCATCGTCACCGTCCCTCCGCCGGGGACTCGGCTGGCGGAGGTGGTCGCTGGTGGCGGGACCATCACCGACGCCCAGGCCAAGAGCCTGGTCGGCATCGTCGCCTCGCTCCACGGTGCGCGGCTCACCCATGGCGCCATCGACCTCCGCTCGACCTATGTGGACGGCGACCGGGCGGGGCTGTCCGGCTTCGATCGCGCCGCGGCCTTCGCGGACGACGACGCGCTCCACAAGGACACGGCGTCGCTGATCGTGACCCTGGCGGTGGCCGGATCGGTCGACGACGCCATCGGGGCGACCGTCGACGGCCTCGGCAAGGACGCCGTGGCCGGTGCGCTCCCGTTCCTCCAGGACGTGGCCCTTCCTGATCCGCTCACCAAGGGCCTGCGCAAGGATCACAACAAGTCCATCCTCAAGGAGCTGCGGACCAAGGGGGCGGCGGCAACCGGCGTCGACGTCCCCGAGCTCGCGCCGCTCCATCGGGTGTCGGCCACCTCGCTGGTCCTCGCCGTGGGGACCCTCATCGGCGGTTGGGCGCTCATCGATGTCCTGCTCAAGGTGGCCGGCTCGTTCGACACGGTGAAGAGCGCCAGCCTGCCCTGGGTGATCGTGACCGCCATCGTCGGCCAGATGGCCTACTTCGGCAACGCCGCCTCGAGCCTCGGGTCGATCACCCTGCCCGTGCCCTATCTGCCACTGGTGGCCCTCGAGCTCTCGAACACCTTCTCCGGCCTCGCTCTCGGCACGCCCGCCGTGCTCGCCGCCCGGGTCCGCTTCTTCCAGCGCCACGGCATGGACACGACGGTGGCCGTGAGCTCGGGCGTCCTCGTCTCGACAGCCTCGTGGATCGTCAAGGGTGGCCTGTTCCTCATCTCGGTTCCCTTCGCCATCGGCTCGCTCGACTTCGGATCGGTGGCGTCGCACAAGGCAGGATCGGGCGACAAGAGCAACATGTTGATCTACATCCTGTTGATCGTCGTGGGCATCGGGGTCCTCCTCGGCGTCATCCTCGCCGTCCCACGCTGGCGTCAGCTGGCCAAGGACAAGCTCGCTCCTCGTGCCCGGGAGGTGGTGGCTCACTTCAAGGTGCTCGCCGGTCGCCCGGCAAAGCTCGTCGAGATCTTCGGTGGTCAGATCGTCGCCCAGCTGGTCGTGGCGCTGGCGCTCGGCGCCGCCCTTCACGCCTATCACCAGAGGCTCTCGCTCCCCGTGCTGTTCGTGGTGCTCACGCTCGGCTCGGTGCTCGGCGGGATCTCGCCGGTCCCCGGCGGCATGGGCGTGGTCGAGGCGGGCATGATCCTCGGCCTCAAGGCTGCGGGGATCCCCGACGCCGAAGCGATCTCAGCGGTGTTCGTCCAGCGGCTCTTCACCGCCTACCTGCCCCCGATCGCCGGTTGGTTCAGCCTGATCTGGCTCCGACGAAAGAAGTACCTGTGACGACCCTCCATGTCGTCACGCTCTGCACGGGCAACGCCGCTCGTTCGGTGATGGCTGGCGTCATGCTCGAGCAGCTCGCCGAGATGGAGGGCTTCGGCCTCACCGTCACCACTGCGGGGACTCACGTGCTCGAGGGCCAGCCCCTCGGGATGCGGACCAAGGAGGCGATGGTCAACCTGGGGGAGCTCGACACCTCGGGTGTGGGTCGCCACCGCAGCCATCAGATCGACGAGGTCGACTGCGCCGCGGCCGACCTCATCGTGGCCATGGAGGCCGACCACGTCCGCTACATCCGACGCAGGCATCCCGAGGCGGCAAACAAGACGGCCACGCTCCGCAGGCTCGTCACCACGCTGCCGGTCGACGACGCGCCCTTCGGACACCGGCTCGCCTCGCTCGGCCTGGCCGCGGTCGACCTGGACGTCGACGTCGACGTGCTGGACCCGGCGGGCGGGGACCAGGAGCAGTACGACGCGGTGGCGGCGGAGATCTTCGAGCTCTGTGGCGTGCTGCTCGCCGTGATGGGGGACTGAGGCCGGCTCAGTCGGAGTGCACCGAGCGGAGGCCGGCCCACATGAGCCCTGCCACCCGCTGGGCGATCCGGTCGGCCTCGATGCGCTTCTCCTCGTCGCTCGCATCAGCGGAGGCGCCGGCCGAGAGCGTCATCCACGCGACCGACGCACCTTCGGCCATGCCGAGCATGCCGCCGGCGAGGACGATGCGGTGCTCGGCCTCGAGGCCGGCGTCGATCATGGGGTCGATGGCGGCGACGAGTGCGCGCTCGACCCTGCGGATGGCACCACCGAGCTCGTCGTCATCCCCGTGGTCCTTGTCGTTGAGCAGTCGGAAGGCGGCCGGATCGCGCACCATGAGGCGGAAGTAGGCCCGCAGAGCGAGCTCGACCTTCTGGCGGGGGCCGGTCGCCTCGGCCGTGGCGGCGGCGAGGTCCACGAGCATCTGGTAGGCGAGTGCGTCGACGAGCTCGAGGTAGAGGGCCCGCTTGGAGCTGAAGTGCTGGTAGAGGAGGGGCTTCGTGACCCCGGCAGCCTCAGCGACATCGTCCATCGTCGTCGACCGGTACCCCCGTCGGGCGAACAGCTCGGCCGAGGTCTCGAGGAGCTGGGCTCGTCGCTCCTCGCCGGTCAGGCGCTTCACCGCAGGAGCGGTCTCCGTGATGTCGATGGGCACAGCGCCTCAGGCTATCGGCCGAGCCGAGTGGGGGAGGGTGTCGATGACCCCGTCGATCTCGTCAGGCAGGTCGGCGAGGTCGAAGTGTGTGCGCGCCACCTCGAGGTTGCGCTCGAGCAGTGAGGGGTCCGGGTGGTCGAGCCACATGCGCAGCGCACGGGCGTCCTCGAGGTCGAACGCCACGAGGCCGGTGGCGAGCAGCTCGGCGGCGACGGGATATCGGCCGAGGGCGAGGGGCCGTCGGTGGGTTGCTGCCTCGATGGCCGGGTTGCCGAACCCCTCCCGCGTCGAGGGCAGGACCACGGCGTCGCAGGCGCCATAGGCGTCGTGGATGGTCCCCGGCCCCTGGCCGCGCAGCACCCGGACCTGGGCGCCGGTCAGGATCGACTCGAGCTCGTTCCCGAAGTCATCTTCGGCCGCCGCAGTCAGCCAGTAGGTGGCCCCGAGCTCCTCGGCCAGCGCCAGGCCGCCGGGGACGTTCTTGCGAGGAATGGCCCGGGTGGGCTGGAGCAGGACTCGCTCGTCCGTCGCGATGCCGAGTGCCTCCCTCGTGGCCAGGCGGTTGCCCTGCGGGGGGTCGACGTCGAAGCGGTTGTAGAGGCAGATCGCGTCGATGCCATGCGCCGCCAGCTCGCTGCGGTTCAGCTCGTTGATCGTGACGTGCCGCCAGGCGGGATCGTCGGGTGGTGGCCCGAGGTGGGCGGTGTCGGGGCGCTGCCAGGCGAGGTCGTGGTGCCGCATGATGGCAGGGCGACCACGGAGGGCGTCGGCGACCGCTCGACCTGCGGCGGGGTTGAGGGGGAGCGAGCAGAGGTTCTCCACGATCACGAGGTCGCAGTCGGCCAGCGCATCATGGAGGGCCGCCGTGTCCACCTCGCCGGCCGGCACGATGTCGATCCCACCGACCGTCTGCACGCCGTCGGGCCCCGACCCGGCGATGCGACGGACCGACCAGCCGAGGCGCTCGAGCGCCCATGCCCACTTCTCGGCCTCGATCGAGACGCCGTCGGCACCGCCGAGGCGGTACGAAACGATCCCGACGACGCCCACGGACCGAAGCGTAGGTCGGGCAAGAGCCCGAGGGTCGGAGTCGGGCTGGAGTAGCCTTGACCGGTCAGGGTCCCCCTATCGCAGGGAGACCGCACGAGTCCATCGAGGGAGCCTAGAGATGGCCAAGAAGGCGCTGATTACCGGAGTGACGGGCCAGGATGGCTCGTACCTCGCCGAGCTGCTGCTCGACGAGGGGTTCGAGGTCATCGGCATGGTCCGACGGTCGAGCACCGTGACCTTCGAGCGCATCGCCCACATCCAGGACCGCCTCACGCTGGTGTCGGCCGACCTCCTCGACGAGGCCTCGTTGATCCACGTGCTGCGCGACCACCGTCCTGACCACGTCTACAACCTCGCCGCCCAGAGCTTCGTGCAGGCCTCATGGGGTCAGCCCGTGCTCACCGGTGAGACGACGGCGCTGGGCGTGACCCGGATGCTCGACGCCATCCGCACCGTCGATCCCGAGATCCGCTTCTACCAGGCATCCTCGTCAGAGATGTTCGGCAAGGTCCAGGCCGTCCCGCAGGACGAGGACACCCCCTTCTATCCGCGGAGCCCCTACGGCGTGGCCAAGGTCTACGGGCACTGGATCACGGTGAACTACCGCGAGAGCTACGACCTCCATGCCTCGTCGGGCATCCTGTTCAACCACGAGTCACCCCGTCGTGGCCTCGAGTTCGTCACCCGCAAGGTGACCAACGGCGTGGCTCGCATCAAGCACGGCCTCGACACCCAGCTGGCGCTCGGGAACCTCGACGCAGAGCGGGACTGGGGCTATGCGGCGGACTATGTCCGGGCCATGTACCTCATGCTCCAGCAGGACACTCCGGACGACTACGTGGTGGCCACCGGCGAGACCCACGAGGTTCGCGAGCTGTGCGAGATCGCCTTTGCCGTGGCAGGCATGGACTACCGGGACTACGTGGTCCTCGACGAGCGCTTCCTGCGTCCGGCCGAGGTCGACCTGCTCATCGGAACCCCGGCCAAGGCCGAGAAGGTCCTGGGCTGGAAGCGCGAGTGTGACTTCCCGACGCTCGTGACGATGATGGTCGAGTCTGACATCGACGCCATCGGTCGCCAGATCGGCTGACGACCTGCGCCCCGGTCCCGACGGTCAGGCCTGACCCGAAGGACCCCGGGGGCGCACCGATAGGATGGAGGCCTCCATGGCCCCCGCCATCCGCCTCCGCTCGGCCGTCGCGCTCCAAGGCCGCTTCCCCGTCCTGTCGGGGGTCGACCTCGACCTCGCCGCAGGGCAGGTCCTCGTCGTGCTCGGCGCCAACGGAGCGGGCAAGACCAGCCTGCTGCGGTTGCTCGCCGGCCTCGTCCCGCTGACCTCCGGCGAGGCCGAGATCCTCGGCGCCGACCTGCGCTCGTCGTCGGCGGACGTGCGGCGGCGGGTGGGCCTCCTCGGACATGATGCCGGCCTCCACGATGAGCTCACGCCGGTCGAGAACCTCCGCTTCGCTCTCCGGGCCTCGCGGCTCGACCATGGCCGCGCGGAGCCAGCCCTCGACCGCGTCGGCCTGTCGGGACGTCCCTCCACCACGCCTCTGGGACGGCTGTCAGCCGGCCAGCGCCGTCGGGTCGGCCTCGCGCTGCTGGTGGCCAGGCGACCACAGCTGTGGCTGCTCGACGAGCCCCACGCCAGCCTCGACGAGGTCACGAGATCCCTGGTGGCCGAGGTCGTCGAGGAGGCGGCCGCCGGCGGGGCGGCCGTCGTGGCCTCGAGTCACGAGCCGGAGCTGGCCGTCCCCATGGCCGATCTGGTGGTCACCATGGCCGGCGGGGCCGTGATCTCGAGCGCCCCCGGCGGTCGCGGAGGAGGCGGCGATGTGGCGTGATGCCCTGCTGATCGCCCGGCGCGACCTGACCATCGAGCTGCGCTCGAAGGTCGGGCTCTGGCAGATCTTGCCGTTCGGCCTCCTGGCGCTGTTCCTGTTCGCCTTCGCCCTCGGCCCTCGCACCGATCTGCTCGAGGCGGCGGCGCCCGGGCTGTTCTGGCTGGCTGTGCTGTTCTCCTCGATCCTGGCGGCCCAGCGCTCGCTCAACATCGAGGGGTCGCCCGCCACGAGGGAGGCGAACCGGCTGCTCGGCCTCGACCCGGCCGGCGTCTTCCTCGGCAAGGTGGTGGCCATGGTCGTCGAGCTGCTCGTCCTCGAGGTCGTCCTGCTGGTGGGGATCGTCCTGCTCTTCCACGTGTCGGTGGCCAGCTGGGCCTTCGCAGCGCCTGCGCTGGTGCTCCCGGCGATCGGCCTCAGCGCGGCGGGGGTCCTCTACGGCTCGCTGGCTGGTGGAGCCTCGACCCGCTCCACGCTGCTGCCCATCCTCGTGCTGCCGGTGGAGGCGCCGGTGCTGATCGCCGCCTCGAAGTCGCTCTCACGGGGCCTCGGTGCAACCACGCCGGATGCAGGCCGGTGGCTGGTGCTGCTCTGCGTCTTCGCTGCCGTGTACACGGTCCTCGGCATTGCCCTCTACGGTCCACTGGAGGAATCGTGATGCGAACAGCTCTCAGGAAGTCGATCGGACCGCTCTCGGCGGTGCTGGTGGCGGTCACCGCCTGGCTCGGATTGTTCGTCACGCCCGCGGACAAGGACCAGGGCGACTACGTGCGGCTGGTGTACATCCACCCGGCCATGGCGTGGGTGGCCCTCTACGTGGCCTTCGGCATGGCGGCCGTCTGCAGCCTGCTCTACCTGTGGAAGCGCACCCGCTCGCTGCGCTTCGACCGGTTGGCCGCCGCCGCCGTCGAGGTCGGCGTGGTGTTCACCATCCTGACGCTGATCACCGGCTCCATCTGGGGCCGCCCGACCTGGGGGGTCTGGTGGACCTGGGACGCCCGGCTGACCTCGACCGCCGTCCTGGCTGTGCTCTTCCTGGGCTACCTCGCCCTTCGTCGGGTCCCGGCTGAGGCCCACGTGCGAGCACGTCGCTCGGCGGTGTTCGCTCTCCTGGCGGCGGTGAACGTCCCGATCATCCACTTCTCGGTCATCTGGTGGCAGACCCTCCACCAAGGGGCGACCGTCCTGAACCCGAACCTGTCGCCGACCATCCACGGGATCATGGCCTGGACGCTGCTCCTCAGCTTCATCGCCTTCACCCTGCTCTTCGCCTGGATGGTGACGGTCCGCTACGAGATCGAAACCCTGCGCGAGGACGACCACGACGCCGACCTGGCCGTGGCCATCGCCGCCCGCAAGGCCGAAGGAGCCCAGCCATGAGCTACGTGATCGCCGGCTATGTCATCAGCCTGGTCTCCCTCGCCGCCTACGCGGTGTCGCTGGTCGTGCGGCGCCGCAGGCTCGGCGGTCCGCGATCGGGGCGTCAGGCATGAGCGAGGCCCCGCAGGCGGCGACAACCGACGGCACGACGCCTGTGGTGGCGAGCGCGCCCGCCGTCCCCACCAGGCGGCTGGGTCGGCCCAAGGTCCGGCTGGCGCTCGTCGGACTCGTGATCGTGGCCGCTGTGGGCTTCCTGCTCATCAAGGGCCTCGGCAGCTCGCTCGACTACTTCAAGACCGTCGACCAGGCCCTGGCCACGAAGCAGTCGATCGGGACGTCGACGTTCCGGCTCGAGGGCATGGTCAAGGCCGGCACCGTCACCCGAACGTCGACCGGTGCCTCGTTCGAGGTGGCCCAGGGCGGCCGAAGCATCCCCGTGGAGAACCATGGGTCGCCTCCGCAGCTGTTCAAGGGCGGGATGCCGGTCATCGTGGTCGGGCACTTCCGGTCCTCCTCGTCGTCGGTCTTCGAGTCCAGCGAGATCATGGTCAAGCACACGTCGTCGTACATCGAGAAGAACCCCAAGCGGGTCAAGGCCTCCGACGGCTCTGTGAACTGATGCGGGCCACCCTCGGCAGCCTCGGCGTGTGGATCGCCTTCCTGTCCGCCCTCGTGGGTGCGGCGCTCATCGTCCGGGACCTGCTGCGCCGACGCCGGGGGGCTCCGGCGGCCCAGGTCCTCGACGGCCGGCTGCTCGTGCCGGTGGTCGTGCTCGGCGGGGTGCTGGCCACCGCCGCCATGCAGTGGGCCCTGATCACCCACGACTTCTCGATCGTCTACGTGGCCGAGAACAATGCCCGGGCCACCCCGCTGATCTACTCGATCACCGGCATGTGGTCGGCGCTCGAGGGGTCGATCCTGCTCTGGGCCCTTCTGCTCTCGCTCTACGTCGTGGCGGTGATCTGGCGCTACCGACGCCGGGCCGACGACGAGGTGGTCGGCTGGGCCACGGCGGTGATGCTGGTGGTGACCGCCTTCTTCTTCGGCCTCATGGTGGGACCGGCGAACCCCTTCGTGACCACCGCCGTCCCGGGGACCGGGCAGGGGCCGAGCGCCCTGCTCCAGAACAACCCCCTCGTCGCCATCCATCCTCCGCTCCTTTACGCCGGCATGGTCGGCTTCGCCGTGCCCTATGCCTTCGCGGTCGCCATGCTCATCACCGGCCGGGTGGGGGAGTCCTGGCACGTCGACACGCGGCGGTGGGCCATCGTGGCGTGGACCTCGCTCAGCGTGGGCATCGTCCTCGGGGCCTGGTGGAGCTACCAGGTCCTCGGGTGGGGAGGCTTCTGGGGGTGGGACCCGGTGGAGAACGCCGCCCTCATGCCGTGGCTCGTCGGCACGGCCTATGTGCACTCGATCGTGGTCGAAGAGCGCCGAGGCCTGCTGCGGGTGTGGAACCTGACCCTGGCCGTGGCGTGCTTCGCCCTGACGGTGCTCGCCACCTTCTTCACCCGCTCGGGCGTGGTGCAGTCGGTCCATGCCTTCAGCGCCTCGGCACTCGGTCCGGTCCTGCTCGGGTTCTTTGCCCTGGTCGTGGTCTCGGCCCTCGGCCTGATGGCCTGGCGGGGCGACGAGCTGCGCTCGACGGTGGGGATCGACGCCGCCTTCTCCCGGGAGGGCGCCTTCGTGCTCAACAACCTGCTCTTCGTCGGCTTCGCCCTCGTCGTCCTGCTCGGCACGGTCTTCCCGCTGCTCTACGACGCCATCCACGGTGGTCAGGTCACGGTCGGTCCTCCGTACTTCAACTCGCTGGCGGTGCCCCTCGGCATCGGCCTGCTGACCCTGATGGCCCTGGCCCCGCTGCTCTCGTGGCGAAAGGCCTCCGGACGCGTGGTGGTCAGGCGGCTCGAGATCCCGGCCTGGGCGGGCACCATCGTCGTGGTCGTCCTCGTCCTCATCGGCGTCCGCGGGGTGCTGCCGCTGGCGGGGTTCTTCCTCGGCACGGTGGCAGCAGCCTCGGCGGTCCGCTCGCTGGTCCTCGAGGTACGGGCCGACCGCCGTCGCGGGTCCTCAGGACTGCGGGCGCTCACCGGCCGATCGGGTGGCGGCATGATCGTCCACCTCGGCGTCGTGATCCTCGCCGTCGGCATCGTCGCCTCCACGAGCTATGTCAGCCGCTCCGAGGTGACGCTCAAGCCGGGCCAGACGGTCGAGGTCCACGGCCACACCATCACCTTCGTCGGGATGCGCACCATCACGAGCCCGGCCAAGCAGTCGAACCAGGTGGTCCTGCGCATCGATGGCGACGGGACCTTCGCCCCGGGGATCAGCCAGTTCGCGGGTCGGGGCAACGAGCCGGTCGGCACGCCGTCGATCGACTCGGGCTTCTTCGGCGACCTCTACCTCACCTTCGATGCCATCGGCCGCAAGGGCGGGACCTCGGGGGCGCAGATCGCAGGCGACGTCCCACCGGGCTCCGTGGTCATCGGCGTGGTCGTCGAGCCGCTGCTCGCCTGGCTCTGGGTCGGCGGCCTCACCATGGGCCTCGGCGGCCTCCTGGCCTTCATCCCGACCCGTCGGCGTCGGTCAGGGAGCACGTCGAAGCAAGAAGCCGAGGCTGAGGCCGAGCGCGTCGATACGCCGGTGGGCGCATGAGCGCCACGCCACGCCGCCGGGTCATCCTCGTCGCCACCGTGGTCACCGGAGTGATCCTGGTCGGCCTGGTGGCGCTGCTCGCCGGTCGGTCGACGGCACCGGCCACCAAGGTCGACGGTCCGCTGGTCGGCAAGCCGGCACCGGCAGTCCGTGGCACGGCGCTCGACGGGTCGACCGTCGATGTGGCCTCGCTGCGTGGTCGACCGGTGGTGCTCAACTTCGTGGCGTCGTGGTGCGGTCCGTGTCGAACCGAGGCCCCCCACCTCGAGGCCTTCGCCTACGACCAGTCGAAGCTCGCCCATGGTGCAGCCGTGGTCGGGGTCGCCTTCAACGACGCCACGTCGGCCATGCGCCGCTACGCCGCGGCCCAGGGGGTGACCTATCCGATCCTGACGGATCCCGAGGGCACCATCGCCTCGGCGTGGGGCGTGGCGTCGCCACCCACCACCTTCGTGATCAGCCCGTCCGGCAAGGTCACCGCGGAGCTGGTCGGTGCCGTCTCGGTCCAGGACCTCTCCGAGGCCGTCGCCCCGTTCGCCGACCCGGCCTCCGCCGATGGCTGAGCGCCGGCCCTCGGCCGCCGTGCGCTGGGTGCTCCTCGGCATCGTCCTCGTCGTGGCACTCGTCGTCGGCAGCGGTGTGCTCGACCGCCACGCCCCGACCCAGGCCGAGCGGATCTCCGCCCTCGAGAGCTCGCTGAAGTGCCCGAGCTGTCAGGACCTGTCGGTGGCGCAGTCGACCTCGCCCTCCTCGCTCGCCGTGCGGGCTGAGGTCGTCGCCGGCGTGCACCAGGGCAAGACCGACGCCCAGATCGTCGCCGGGCTCCGAGCCCGGTACGGGACCGCAGTCGACCTGACCCCGTCAGGCGGCCTGTCGGCGATCCTGTGGATCCTCCCCGCGCTGTTCGCCCTCGCCGTGGTCCTGGCGGTGGTGCTGGCCGTGCGACGTCGCCGATCGGAGGCGCCATGAGCGAGGACGAGCGCCGCCGCCTCCTCGACCAGCGCCGGCTGCTCGAGGCCTCGCTGGCCGACGCCACCGACGAGCACGCCGCGGGAGAGCTCGACGACGAGGGCCTGGCCAGGATCATCGAGCGCGACCGGGGTCGGCTGGCCGAGGCCACCGCCGCGCTCGAGCTCCTCGACGAGCAGGACCGGATGCCGGAGCCACCGACGGTCGAGGCGCCGGTCGAGGAGGACGCCGAAGGTCGGCCCCGACGCCGGTGGTCCCTCCTCGTGGTGGGCGCGCTCGCCATCTTCCTCGCCGTCGGGGCCATCGTGCTGAACCAGCGTGCCCACCAGTCAGGCCCGACGACGGCCCAGGTGGCGACCCTCCTGGTGCAGGCCGACACGTTGGCGCAGAAGGGCAAGATCTCCGAGGCCCTGGCGCTCTACACCAAGGTCCTCGCGGCCGATCCGACCCAGCCCGAGGCCCTCGCCCAGAGTGGATTCCTGACGTTCGAGGCGGGCATCGCCACCTCGTCGGCCCAGCTGACCTCCCGAGGTGAGGCCCAGGTGCGCCAGGCGGCATCGCTCGCACCCAAGGACTACGCCCCGCGGCTCTACCTCGGGGTGATCGACCTGATCGCCAAGCGCGACGCCAATGCGGCGCTCAAGGAGTTCGCGGCCTTCAACGCCCTCGATCCTCCGGCGAAGTGGGTCAAGAGGGCGCAGCCCTTCATCGACAAGGCCCAGGCGGCGGTGGCGGCGACCACCACGACCGCGCCGGGCTGACTCAGGAGCGGAGCGCTCGCAGATCGGCGATCACGCCGCTGAAGCGATCCACGAACCGATCGACGTCCGCGTCGGTGGTCGACCACCCGACCGACACCCTGATCGAGCGCTCGGCGTCGAGGCCCATGGCGGCGAGCACGGCGGACGGCTCGAGAGACTCCGACGAGCAGGCGGACCCCGAGTGGATGGCGATGCCCACCCGGTTCAGGCCGAGCAGGACCGGCTCCGCCTCGATGCCCTCGATGCTGAAGCAGCGAAGGTGGGGCGCTCGGTGGTCCGGACGTGGGTCGCCGACCGCCTGCACGCCGTCGACCGACACGGCGGCCTGCTCGATCAGGGAGATCTGGGATCGGGCGACGGCCCGCTCGGCGTCGAGCACGGCGGCCGCGACGTCGGCGGCGACGCCGAAGCCGACGATCCCGAGGAGGTTCTCGAGACCCGGTCGGCGCCCTCGCTCCTGGGCGCCGCCGACGAGCAGCGACCCGAAGGGGCGCCCCTTGCGCACCACGAGGCCCGAGCAGCCCATGGGGCCGCCGAGCATCTCGCCCGTGATGGTCACGGCGTCGGCGTCGAGGTCGCCGAGGGCGAGGGGCAGGTGGCCGGTGGCCGTGGCGGCATCGACGTGGACGAGGGCCCCGTGCCGGCGGGCCAGCTCGATGATGGGAGCTGGGTCCTCGAGCACGCCGGTCTCGTGGTTGGCCACCTGGCAGCACACGAGCGCCGGCCCGCCAGCGAGGAGCCGGGTGAGGTGGTGGAGGTCGAGGTGGCCGGACTCGTCGACGTCGACGAGCTCGAGGGCGCCCGCTCGCCGGGCACCGTCGATGACGCTGGATCGCTCGGTGCCGCCAGCGAGGACCCGACGACCGGCCCCGAGGACGGCCAGGGTCGTGGCGACGGACTCGGTGATGGCCGAGGTGAAGACCACCTGCCGTGCCGTCGCCCCCACCAGGTCGGCCACGGAGCGGCGGGAGTCCTCGATCAGGTCGCGGACGACGAGGGCGCCGTCGTGGGCACGGCCCGGGTCGGCCTGGGGGATCTCGAGCACCTGGGCCATGGCCGCCGACACCTCGGGACGCAGCGGCGATGCGGAGGCGTGGTCGAGGTAGGCGGTCACCTCAGGCGGTGGCTCGGCAGTCGGCGTCGCCGCGAGCCTTGGAGCGCAGGTGGACCGAGGTCGACCCGCCCTCGGCACCGAGTCCCTCGAGCAGTCCGGAGACCATGCCGCGGTCGACGGCGCACAGCACCGGATGGTGAGCAGCGGCCTCGCCGAAGGGGCAGGACTCGGCCACCACGGAGGACGTCGTCCCGCTGTTCTCGGCCCGGGCGGCGAATCCGTGGGCGGTGAGCGTCTCTGCGATCGCCGCCATGGCGGACTGCACCGTCCGGGTCGTGTCGCTGCCGCCCATCTTCGAGGCCAGCTCGCGGCCATAGGACTCTCCGACCTCCGAGGCCATCTGCTCGGCCTTCTCGGGGCCCAGCAGGTCGAGGGCTCGCTCGAGCAGGGCGACGAGCAGGTCGTCGCGCCGCGAGCCGAGCTCGACGGCCAGGTCGTCGTCGGCGCACGAGTAGCGCTTGGCGGGCCGACCCACGCTGCTCGAGGGCGATGGTGCCTCGACCACCACGTGGCTGGCGCTGACCAGTCGCTCGAGGTGGTGGCGCACCACGTTGGGGTGGAGGTGGAACTCCTCGGCGATCTCAGTCACCGTCTTCGACGGGCTGTTGCGAAGGTAGAGGTAGATCGAACGACGGGTGGGGTCGCCGAAGGCGCTCGACAGGGCGGTGATCGCCGCCGAGAACTCGTCGTCGGCCATGGCGGAGTGATCGAACGGGGTCACCGCTGGACCGCCGACGGCCGTGCTCGGACTGGTCGCCTTCTTCCCCACGGTGGGTAGTGTACCGACGAGAGGGCCCCGCCAGACGGGTGTCGGCCCGTCTGATCTGGAGATCCCCCGTGAGTGATGCAACCGCCGTCCGGACCGCCGCTGCAGGCGTCATCGACCCTGAGCTCGAGCTGGCGCTCGGCGTGGTCGGCATGATCGGCGACGTCGCCGTGGCTGGCAGTCAGGCCACCGTGACGTTGGCGCTCCCCATCGCCGCCTGGCCGGGGGCCGACGCCCTGCAGGCCGCCGTGACGGGGGCCGTCGAGGCCCTCGACGGCATCGACGCGGTCGAGGTCGGCCGCCGGACGATGTCGGAGGACGAGCGGCTCAACCTGAGGACCACCCTCCGGCTGCTGATGAGCGGCGAGGACGACGGCCATGGCCACAGCCACGGTGGTGACGAGCCTCGCTTCCTGGCTACGTCGTCCACCACGAGGGTGCTCGGCATCTCGTCTGGCAAGGGCGGCGTCGGCAAGTCGTCGGTCACCGTCAATCTGGCCATCGCGCTGGCCCAGGCCGGCAAGCGCGTCGGCGTGCTCGACGCCGACGTCTACGGGTTCTCGATCCCCAAGATGCTCGGGCCGGAGCACGACCCGATCATCCTCGGCGACACGGTGATCCCGACCGCCGTCCACGGCGTGCGCTGCCTGTCGATGGGCTTCTTCGTGCCTGACGAGCAGCCGGTGATCTGGCGGGGACCGATGCTGCACAAGGCCATCGAGCAGTTCGTCACCGAGGCCTGGTGGGGCGAGCCCGACTTCCTGCTCATCGACATGCCGCCCGGCACGGGCGACGTCGCCCTCACGCTGTCGGAGGTGCTGCCGCGCGTCGAGATCTACGTGGTGACCACCCCGCAGCCCGCGGCCGAGCGCGTCGCGCAGCGGAGCGCCTGGGCGGCCCGCAAGATGAAGCTGGCGGTGCGAGGGGTGATCGAGAACATGAGCTGGTTCGTCGGTGACGACGGTCGGCGCTACGAGCTCTTCGGCGCCGGTGGCGGCGAGCAGCTGGCCGGCCAGCTCGGCGTGCCGCTCCTCGGGCAGGTTCCCCTGGTGCCTGCCCTGCGAGAGGGTGGGGACGCGGGCGAGCCCATCACGGTGTCGGACCCGGCCTCGCCGGCCTCTATGGCCTTCGCCGCCGTGGCGGAGAAGATCATCGCCCAGGGTCCCGCCCGGGTCTACCGCCAAGAGCTCAAGATCGGCTGAGCCTCCCTCATCGACCTCGACCACGCTCGGGTGCCAAGATGCCACAGGGCCCGGTCATGAGCCGGGGTGATCGAGAGGACGTGGGATGAAGGACGTTTCGGGCAAGACTGCGGTCATCACCGGTGGTGCTGGCGGGATCGGACGGGCCACGGCCGAGGTGCTGGCCAGTCGAGGAGCGAAGCTGGTCCTCGCCGACATCGAGGCGCCGGTCCTCGAGGAGACCGTCGCCCAGCTGGCGGCGGGCGGCGCCGACGTCACCGGCGTGGTGACCGACGTCACCGACCTCGAGTCGGTCCACGCGCTGCGAGACGCTGCCGTGGCCGCCTACGGGGCGGTGCACATCGTCTTCAACAACGCCGGCGTGGGCGGCGGGACCACCATCAGCTCGTCGCCGGCGATGTGGGACTGGGTGCTCTCGGTCAACGTCGACGGCGTCGTCAACGGCATGACCACCTTCCTGCCCCTGCTCCTCGAGCAGAACGAGGGCCACATGGTCAACACCGCCTCGCTGGCCGGTCTCGGCGGAGTGCCCGGGATGGGCCCCTACTGCGCCTCGAAGTTCGCCGTCGTCGGCATGACCGAGTCGCTCTGGTACGAGCTCGGCATGATCGGCTCAGACGTGCACTGCTCGGTGCTCTGCCCTGGGTTCACCAAGACCCGCATCCACGAGTCCGACCGCAACATGCCTGCCGAGCTCAAGGCCGCCCCGATCGACCCGTTCTCCGAGCGGGCCGGTGCGATGGCCAAGCAGGCGGTCGAGGGCGGAATCGAGGTGAGCATCGTCGCCGAGGCGGTGGCCGACTCGATCGTCGACGAGCGCTTCTGGATCCTCACCCACGAGCGTGTGGCACTCGCCACGATGCGCCAGCGCCTGGCATGGATGGAGGGCGGTCAGCCCCCGCGGATCGACCTCGGCGAAGCCGGGCGTCGCTGAGCGACCTCGCGGTCAGGCGCCGATGCCCTTCGGGAGCCGAGCCGGGTCGAAGGCGAGCAGCTCGACCGCGGAGTCGAAGGCGAAGCGGTCGGTCATCCCCGCCACATAGGCCACTGCCGATCGGACCGCCTCGGTCTCGCCGGCATCGAGGCCTCCGGCCTCGGCGACGCCCGGGATCATGTTGGGCGACGCGATGAAGTGCTCGGTGAGCGCGGTGAGCACCTCGATGACGGCATCAGCCTGGGCCACCGAGTCCTGGCGCAGGTAGATGCGCTCGTAGTTGAACGACCGGAATGCGGCCAGGGCCTCGGCGTGGTCGGCGTCCATGCCGAGCGTGCCGTTCGAGAGCGTGGTCGTCACCATGGCGTCGATGAAGGCCCCGAGCTGGCCGCCCCTCCGGTCGCCGCAACGCTCCTTGACGATCCCCGGCAGCTCGTCGAGGTCGACGATCCCGGCCGAGACGGCGTCCTCGAAGTCGTGGCAGACATACGCGATCCGGTCCGCCCAGCTCACCACCTCGCCCTCGGGGGTCGACGGCGCGGGTCGAGACCACGAGTGGTTGCGGATCCCGTCGAGGGTCTCGAGGCACAGGTTGAGCGGTGCGAGCGACACGTCGGCCCCCCACACGGCGTGGTTGTATCCACCCTCGATGAAGGGGTCGAGGGCGTCCTCGCTGGCGTGGCCGCCGGGACCGTGTCCGCAGTCGTGGCCGAGGGCCATGGCCTCGGCGAGCGTCACGTTGAGCCCAAGGGCCCGGGCGATGCCGCTGGCCACCTGGGCCACCTCGAGGGCATGGGTGAGGCGGGTCCGCTGGTGGTCGTCGGGGAAGACGAAGACCTGCGTCTTGCCGGCGAGCCGCCGGAACGAGGCCGCGTGGAGGATCCGGTCGCGGTCGCGCTCGAAGCAGGTGCGCCACGGATCTGGCTCCTCGGGGACCAGGCGGTTCCCGGCTCCCTGTGCCAGCGTGGCGCCCGGCGTGAGCGACGCCGTCTCACGACCTTCGCGGTCCAGGCGGCCCATGCCGCCCGGCCAGCGCGACGTGTCGATCACCAGGCTCGAGTCGGCGTGCGCGGTCACGATGGTCCCGGTCGTGGCTGGACCGGCGGCGAAGCCCTCCATGGTCGCCGCCCACTGCTGCTCTCGTTCCGTCGCCTCGCTCACGCCACCATTCTTGCCGCCCCCTGTATCGTTGAGGGCGAGCGCTCGTCAGAGCGCCAGACCAGAGACCAAGGAGGCGCGACGTGGACGTCCGCATCGGCATCGTGCAGACCGTCAAGGAGCTGGAGGTCGAGCTGGCCGACGACACCGACCGCGAGGTCCTGCAGTCCGAGATCGACGCTGCGCTATCGGCTGAGTCGGTCCTCTGGCTCACCGATCGCAAGGGCCGACGGGTCGGCGTTCCGGCCGGAAAGATCGCCTACCTCGAGGTCGGGGCTCCCACGGCCGAGCGTCGCGTCGGGTTCGGCGCTCCCTGATCGGGGGCTCGTCGATGGGCGCCGCGCCGCTCGTCGAGCGGAACCTGATCTTCGTCACCGGCAAGGGCGGCGTCGGCAAGACCACCGTCGCCGCGGGCCTGGCCCAGATGCTGGCCGACCAGGGCCGCACGGTCCTCGGCTGCGAGATCGACGCCAAGGGCGACCTCTCGGCGGCATTCGAGGTGCCGCCGTCTGAGTTCGTGCCACAGCGGGTGGCCGACGGCCTCTCGCTCATGGCCATGGACACCGAGGCGTCGCTGCGCGAGTACCTCAAGCTGCACCTGCGCATCCCGATCGTCGGACGGATCGGCCCCGTGGCGAAGGCCTTCGACTTCCTGGCCACGGCGGCACCGGGGGTCAAGGAGATCCTCACCATCGGGAAGGTCTGCTGGGAGGTCCGCGAGCGCCACTACGACACGGTGGTGGTCGACGCACCGGCCACCGGCCACATCGTCAGCCAGCTCTCCGCCCCGCAGGTCATCAACGATCTGGTCAAGGTGGGCCTCATCAGGTCGCAGACGGACTGGATGAGCCAGATCCTGGGTGACCCCGACCAGACCGGGCTGGTCATCGTGACGACGCCCGAGGAGATGCCCGTCTCCGAGACCCTCGAGCTGGTGGCGGCCGTCGAGGAGAAGACCGACGTCGACATCGCCACCATCGTGGTCAACCGCCTCCTCCCCGAGCGCTTCTCGCCGAGGGACGAGGCGGTCTTCGACAAGATCGGCTCGAAGAAGGGTCGGGCCATCCTCGACGACGAGCTCGGCGGGGGAGCGCTCCCGCTGCTCGAGGCGGCGCGGCTCGCCACGGTGCTGCGGCGGAGCCGGACCCAGCACCTCGACACGCTCCGATCCGGCCTGCCGGCCGGACTGCCCCTGATCCTCGTGCCCGAGCTCTTCTCCCGCACCGACGGTCTGCGGGCGACCCGGCAGGTGGCGGTCCACCTCGGCGAGGAGCTGCTCTGATGCCGGGAACGTCTCCGATCGAGAACCTGCTCGCCTCTCGCGAGATCCTCGTCACCTGTGGGCCGGGTGGGGTCGGCAAGACCACCACGGCCGCCGCCCTCGGTGCGCTGGCCGCGAGCCGCCTCGGCGGACGGGTGCTCGTGCTGACCGTGGATCCGGCCCGGCGGCTCGCCGACGCCCTCGGCCTCAAGGGGATCGGCAACGAGGTCACCGAGGTGCCCGCTGCGGTGTTCGCCGAGGCCGGAGCCCCCCTGGTGGGGTCGCTCTCCGCAGCCATGCTCGACACCAAGAAGAGCTGGGACGACCTGATCGCCCGTCACGCGCCCGACGAGGAGACCCGTGACCGGATCCTGGCCAACCCGCTGTACCAGAGCCTGACCGGACGCTTCATCCAGAGCCACGACTACATCGCCATGGAGCGCCTCTACGAGCTGCATGCCACCGGCGAGTGGGACCTGATCGTGGTCGACACACCCCCGACCCGAAACGCCCTCGACTTCCTCGACGCACCGAACCGGATGGCGGACTTCTTCTCCAGCCGGCTCCTGCGCTGGCTGATCGCCCCGGCGCGATCTGGCCTCGTGAACTTCGCCTCGAAGCCCTTCACCCAGATCGCCGACCGAATCCTCGGCACGGAGTTCCTCGGGGACATCTCGGAGTTCTTCATCTCGATGCAGTCGATGTACGGCGGCTTCATCGAGCGGGCCAACGCGGTGGCCCGACTGATGGCTGACGATCGCACGAGCTTCCTCGTCGTGTCGAGCTCTGAGGCCGTCCCGCTCCGAGAGGCGGAGTTCTTCGCCGAGCAGCTCGCCCAGCGCGACCTCGACCTCGGCGCGGTCATCTTGAACAAGGTCCTCCCTGAATCGCTCACCGACCCGGCCGCCGCCCGATCGGCAGCAGCGCTCGAGGAAGGTGCGGGACGCCTGGCCGGCCGCCTGGCCACCGACCTCAAACTCGACGAGCAGGCGGTCGAGCGCGTGCTGGCCACGGTGGCCGAGAGCTACACCGACTTCGCCGTGGTGGCCCACCGAGAGGCCTCGGCCCGGGAGCGGCTGCCCACGCAGGGCGCGCCCTTGCTCACGGTGCAGCGCATGGAGGGCGATGTGGCCGACCTGACGGGGCTGCTCGAGATCGGTCGGGCCCTGCTCGCCCCCTCACCCTGAGGTCGATCGACCGCCGATAGGTTGAGCACATGAGCGAGAACGCAGCAGGCTGACCGGGTGCTCGACTACCACCTCCACCTCTGGACCCACGAGGATCCCACGACCTGGCTCTCGCTCGACCAGATCGCCGCCTACTGCGAGCGGGCCCAGGCCCACGGCGTAGGGGAGATCGCCATCACCGAGCACCTCCACCGGTTCTCGCAGGCGACCGACCTGGTGGGACGGTTCTGGGAGACCACGGAGTCGAACCCAGGGCTGCAGCGCCAGATCGCCGCCTACTTCGACCACCACACCGGCTCCGACCTCGATGCCTATGTCGAGCTCTGCCTCGAGGCGAAGGCCGCTGGCCTCCCGGTCAAGATCGGGATGGAGGTCGACTACTACCGCGGGCAGATGGGCGAGGTGTCCGCCCTACTCGAGGCCTATCCATTCGACGTGCTCCTCGGCAGCGTCCACTGGATCGGGGGCTGGCAGTTCGACGACCTCGACAACCAGGCCCAGATGGCCGAGTGGGAGGTCCGGGAGGTCGATGCCTGCTGGGACGCCTACACCGAGGCGCTCGAGGAGCTCGCCGCCACCGGGGCCTGCGACGTGCTCGCCCATCCGGACCTGATCAAGGTCAACGGCCGCATCCCGTCGAACCCGACCGAGTGGTGGGACCGCATCGCGGAGGCGGCCAAGTCCTCGGGCATGGCGGCCGAGCTCTCGAGCGCCGGCTGGCGTAAGCCGGTGGGGGAGCAGTACCCAGCGATGCCGCTGCTCGAACGCCTGGTGGCCGCCGGCGTCCCAATGACCACGGCCTCCGACGCCCACGCGACAGATCGGGTGGCCGAGCGGTCCGAGGACCTCGCCGACCTCGTCGATGCAGCGGGCATCGAGACCCTGGCCAGCTTCATCGGCCGCCAGCGAGTCGACGTCCCGGCCAGGCTGGCCTGATGGCGACCCCCTCCGAGCTCGCCCGGCTCCGCACGGAGCTCGATCACCACCAGACCGAGCACCTCCAGCGGCTCCTCGGCTCATGGTCGCTGCTCGCCGACCTGTCCTTCTCGGACCTGCTCCTCGTGGCGCCGGTGGCCTCGCCTCCGCCGGGAACGGGCGCCCAGCTCGTCGTGCTCGGCCAGGTGAGGCCGAACAACCGCTCGACCCTGATCTCGCAGGACCTGGTGGGCCAGACCGTCTCCGAGCGGCGGTGGGACCTCGCCGCCGAGGCGCTGCACACCGGACGGCTGGTCAAGGGCTCCATGTTCGACACCGAGCTCGACGAGGCCGTGCCGGTCTGGAACGTGCCGGTGCGGCACCGCAACGTCGTGATCGGCGTCCTGGTCCGGATCCAGGGTCCTCTGCGGGGGACGGCGAGCATGTACGAGCGGACCTACCTCGACGTGTTCGAGCGCTTCTGCACGATGATCTCTGAGTCCACCTTCCCCTTCCAGGACGAGGAGGTGGCGGCGGAGGAGACCCCGCGCGTGGGCGACGGCGCCATCGTGGTCGATGCCGAGGGCCGGGTGGAGCTCGCCACGCCGAACGCCATCAACGCCCTGCACCGGCTGGGGATCTTCTCGCCTCCGGACGGCAGCCGCTTCGACGGCCTGGGGGTCGACGCCCACCTCGTCTCGCTGGCGCTCGAGTCAGGTCGGCCGGTGGTGGAGGAGATCGAGCGCCGCCCCGACGTGGCGGTCCTCGCGCACTGCGTGCCACTACTCGAGACCGGACAGGTCACCGGCGCCCTGATCCTGCTGCGCGACGTGACCGACCTGCGCCGGCTCGACCGCCTGGTGCTGTCGAAGGATCAGGCCATCCGCGAGGTCCACCATCGGGTGAAGAACAACCTCCAGACGATCTCGGCCCTGCTGCGCCTCCAAGCCCGACGCACCGACGACGATCACGGACGTGGTGCGCTGCTCGAGGCAGAGCGCCGGATCCGCTCGATCGCCATCGTCCACGAGATCCTGTCGCGTGAGCCTGGCGACGACGTCGAGTTCTCTGAGATCGTCGCCGCCCTGGTGCAGATGGCGGAGGACTCGGTGCTGACCGGACGGCCGGTCGAGATCACGGTGATCGGCGACCTCGCCGAGGTCCCGGCCGACATCGCCACCCCGCTGGCGGTGGCGCTGGCCGAGCTCCTCCAGAACGCGGTCGAGCACGCCTTCGTAGGCCATGGGGCCGACGGGGCGGTGGGCCACATCGGGATGCGGCTGCGCCGGGAGCGCGGGATGCTCTACGCCGAGGTGCGCGACAACGGGCTCGGCATCCCCGAGGGGTTCACCATCGATGGCAGCTCGAGCCTCGGCCTCAGCATCGTGCGCGACCTGATCAAGGCCCAGCTCGAGGGTGAGATGGAGATGCGGTCGGTCCCCGACGCAGAGGGCGGAGGGACGCTCGTGTCGCTCACGGTGCCGGTCATCGACCGACGGACCCTCCACCCGACAGCGCGGGCGAAGGGCTGACGGCTCAGGCCGACTCGGCCTGCAGCTCGCGCTCGCGCTGCTCGGCGAGGTTGCGACGACGAGCGGCCAGCCAGGCCTTGCGCAGCTTGCGGCGCTCGTCCTCGGAGGTCCCTCCCCAGACGCCGGACTCCTGGTTGGTGGCCAGGGCGAAGTCGAGGCAGGCGGCGCTGGCCTCGCAGGCGTCACATACGCGCTTTGCGGCGTCGATCTGGTCGACAGCGAGTCCGGTGGACCCGATGGGGAAGAACAGGTCGGGCTCTGCGTTGCGGCAGGCCGCCTCGTTGCGCCAGGCGTCGGCATCCCAGTCGACAGTGCGGTTCCAGGTGAGGGCCATCTCGAGTACCTCTTCGTTTGTAGCAGGGGGGGGCTTGTGCATCACTTCACAAGATCCGTCCCCGAGGGTGACGGTCTGTGCAGTGACTGTGACAAGATCGTACCCACTGGGTGAACGTCCAACAAGGGATTCTTGGATTTTTTCGCTGGCGGAGGGCGTGAACATGACACTCGTAGTTGCACATCGGGGTGCCGCCCAAGAGGCTCCGCAGAACTCCGTGCAGGCATTCCTCGACGCCCGTCGGCAGGGGGCCGATGGCGTCGAGCTCGACGTCCGCCGCAGCCGAGACGGCGCCCTCGTGGTCAACCACGACCTCGACATCCCGGGCAAGGGTCCGATCTGCGACCTCGACGTGGCCGACCTCCCGGAGCACGTCGCCCTGCTGTCCGAGGCGATGGTGGCGTGCGGTGACCTGCTCGTCAACGTCGAGATCAAGAACAGCATCGACGAGCAGGGCCACGATCCCTCAGGTGCACTGGTCTCCCAGGTCCTCGCCGAGCTCGCCGAGATCCTCACCGACGGCCAGGTCATCATCTCGAGCTTCGACCTCGCCACCGTGGCCGCGGTGCGACGCGAAGAGCCGTCGATGGCCACCGGACTGCTCCTCGAGCCCGGCGCCGACGTCGAGGCGGCGATCGACCTCGCCGTCGAGCACGGGTTCTCGGCCATCCACCCCTTCGTCATCGGCACCACCCCAGAGGTGGTGGCCCGGGCCCACGCGGCCGGCCTCTCCGTCAACGTCTGGACGGTCAACGGCCAGAGCGACGCGTCGGAGCTCGTGGCGATGGGCGCCGACGCCATCATCACCGACGACGTGCCGATGGTCCGAGGCGTCGTCGACTCGACCAGCTGAGGTCGGGCCACGAGATTGGCGGACGGGCGGCGTCGTCCGCTTATATTGACCCCATGAACGTTGTCGTCTGTGTCAAGCAAATCCCCGACCCCGCCGCGCCTCAGTCCCTTGAGCCCGGCACCAACACCCTGGACCGCTCCGGAAAGCTGATCCTGGACGACTCCGACGCCTACGGCGTCGAGATGGCGCTCCAGCTCGCCGAGCAGGCCGGCGGCGGCGAGGTGACCCTCGTCTCCATGGCTCCCAACGGTGAGACCTCCGGGCTGCGCACTGCGCTGGCCATGGGTGCAGCGAGCGCCATCCTGGTGAGCGACCCGGCCCTCAAGGGTGCCGACGCGCTGACCACGGCCAAGGTGCTCGCCGCCGCCATCAAGCGGTCGAACGCCGATCTGATCATCGCGGCCACCGAGTCCTCGGACGGCTACACCGGCACCACCCCGGTCCAGGTCGCCGAGATCCTCGGCCTCCCGTCGATCACCTTCGCCAAGTCGGTGTCGGTGGACGGCTCGAGCGTCAAGGTTGAGCGTCAGACCGAGGCTGGCTACGACGACGTGACATCGCCGCTCCCGGCCGTCGTCACCGTCACCGCCGGCGTGGTCGAGCCCCGCTACCCGTCCTTCAAGGGCATCATGGCGGCCAAGTCGAAGCCCGTCGAGACCCTGACCGCCGGCGAGCTCGGCGTGGACGCCAGCCAGACCGGCCAGGAGATCACCTCGGTGGTTGAGGCCGAGGCCCGCGCCGCCGGCGAGATCGTCGTCGACGAGGGCGATGGCGCCCAGCGCATCGTCACCTTCCTCGAGGGCCTCAAGCTCGTCTAGAGCCGACCCACGAACTTCCACGAACTCTCACACCACGTAGAAAGGCCACATCATGGCGATCGACAAGATCTGGGTTGTCGCAGAGGCAACCGATGCAGGACCGACCACCACGACCCTCGAGCTGCTGACCGCTGCCCGCGACCTCGCCGGCACGGTCGAGGCCGTCGCCTGGGGGACCACGACCGCAGCCAACGCGGCGGTCCTCGGTGAGTACGGCGCCACCGCCGTGCACGACATCGGCGACATCGGCGACGCCCTCCCGGGCGCTCCGGTGGCCTCGGCCATCGCCGGTGCCATCGCAGCCGGCAACGGGCCGACCGCCATCTTGATCCCGACGTCCTACGACGGTCGCGACATCGCCGGTCGTCTGTCGGCCCGCTGCGACCTGCCCGTGCTGACCAACATCACCGGCCTCGTCGGTGGTGACGAGCTGACCACGCAGCACCCGATCTTCGGTGGCACCCAGATCGTCAACGCCCGCTTCACCGGCCAGGGCCCCGGGATCTTCGTGGTCCGCGCCAAGTCCTTCGCCGCCGAGCCGGCCGGTGGTGCCCCCGCCGCCGTCAGCTCGCTGGCCGTCGGCGACCTCGGTGCGACCAACGCCGCGACCGTGGTGACGCGCCACGTCGAGGAGCGCACCGGACCGAAGCTCGACGAGGCCCCGGTGGTCGTCTCGGGTGGCCGTGGCCTCGGAGACGCCGCCAACTACAGCCTCATCGAGGAGCTGGCCAAGCTCCTCAACGGTGCCGCTGGCGCCAGCCGCGCCATCGTCGACGCTGGCTGGGTGCCCTACTCGCACCAGGTCGGCCAGACCGGCAAGACGGTCAAGCCCACCGTCTACCTCGCCTGTGGCATCTCTGGTGCCACGCAGCACATGGTGGGCATGAAGGGCTCGAAGAACATCGTGGCCATCAACAAGGACCAGGACGCCCCGATCTTCGGCGTGGCCGACCTCGGCATCGTCGGCGACGTGCACAAGGTCCTGCCTGCCCTGATCGAGGCCCTCAAGGCCCGCTGATCGCTGCCGGCCGAGGCCGGCACGGCAACTCCGACGAACCCCGGCCGTCTGGCCGGGGTTTGTCGCGTCCACGCCCTCCGTCGGGCTCCCTGATCGCCGCCGGAGCGACGAGTAGCCTCTGGCAGGTTTCCCATGCTGTTCCCGACCATCGACTTCGCCCTCTTCTTCCTGGTCGTCTTCGGGGTCGGGTGGTCGCTGAGCGGCAGGCCAGTGTGGTGGAAGCTGGCCATGCTCGGCTTCTCCTACTTCTTCTATGCCTGGTGGGATCCACGCTTCGTGCTCCTGCTCGTGCTCGAGACGCTGATTGCGCACGTGGGCGCGAGGCGGATCTTCGCCACCGACGATCCCGTCCGGGCCAAGCGATGGATGTGGCTGTCGGTGGGCGGACTCCTCGCCATCCTCGGCTACTTCAAGTACGCCGGGTTCTTCGCCGTCAACCTCGACAACCTGCTGCGGGGCATCGGCCTCGGGAACCTGATCCCCCTGGTCCAGCCGACGCTGCCAATCGCCATCTCGTTCTTCACCTTCATGGCCATCAGCTACGTCGTGGACGTCTACCGCCGCCAGCTCGATCCAGCGGCGCCGATCGATCTCGCCGTCTACCTCGCCTTCTTCCCCCACCTCGTCGCCGGCCCGATCGTCCGGGGATCCGAGCTACTCCCTCAGCTCAAGCGCCGGCGAGACCCCAACCGCGTCGACTACTCGCGCGCGGCGGTGCTGATCATCCAGGGCCTGTTCAAGAAGGTGGTGATCTCCTCGTTCATCGCCTCGGCCATCGTCGATCCGGTGTTCCAGTCTCCGTCGAGCCACTCGGCGCTCGACGTCCTCGTCGGCGTGTGGGGCTACGCCATCCAGATCTACTGCGACTTCTCCGGCTACACCGACATCGCCATCGGCCTCGCCATGCTGCTCGGCATCAGCTTCCCCGTGAACTTCGACGCCCCCTACTCGGCCGCCACCCTGCAGGACTTCTGGCGGCGCTGGCACATCACCCTGTCGCGCTGGCTGCGCGACTACCTCTACATCCCCCTCGGCGGAAACCGGGGGAGCGAGGCCGAGGTGGCGCGCAACATCATGCTCACGATGATCCTGGGCGGCCTCTGGCACGGCGCGGCTTGGACGTTCCTGGCCTGGGGCTTCCTCCACGGGGCCGGGCAGGTCGTGGGGCACGTGCGCCGAGAGCGCCGGGCGGCGGCCGGTCTGCCACCGCTCGTCCCCTCCCGCCTGCACCACGTGGGCCAGGTCGTCTTCACCTTCCAGTTCGTCTGCCTGGCGTGGATCTTCTTCCGAGCCACCTCGTTCACCAACGCCTTCGCCGTGATCGGCCGGATCTTCACCGGCTGGGGTGCGGCCTCGAACCTCGTGACCCCGCTCGTCGTCCTCACGATCGTCGCCGTGCTCCTCGTCCAGCAGGTGCCGACCAGCATCGGCGAGCGGGTCGCCGCCGCCTGGTCGAACCTCCACCTCGCCGTCCAGGCGATCCTGTTGGCCCTCGTCCTGTTGGCCATCACCACCCTCGGGCCGACCGGCGTGGCCCCGTTCATCTACTACCGGTTCTGAGGTGCGCGTGACCCCCGGGGCGAGGTCGTCCGGCCGTAGCATGACGGCCGTGATGGTGACGTCGAGCACAGGGGTCGAGCGATGACCTCGCGCACCGACGCACCGGCCGAAGCCAGGGCGCCCCGGTCACGCCAGCGACCCCGCACACTGCCCTGGCGCACCGTGCTCGGCCTGATGGCGGCGTCGCTGGCCATCTGGCTCCTGCTCGACGCCGTGACCCTCGAGCACAACGCCGAGGTCTCGCCGCTCGGCACGCGTCGGACCGTGGCGCTGACCATCCTGCGCCCTCTGGCCGCCATCAGCCGCTTCACGCAGGTCTCGCGGATCGAGTCGGCGGCGAACGGGGCGCTGGGTCGCACCACCACCGGTTCGGGAGGACACACCTTCGTGGTGATCGGACCCACGGTGAAGCCGACGAAGTCGACCAAGCACCCGCCGATCCACCCCTCGGTCACCACGCTGCCGCCTGACCCGCTCGAGAACCCGACGGCCAGCGATCCACTGCGCGCCCTGCTCATCGGCGACTCGCTCGGCCTCGACCTCGGCGGTCCTCTCCAGAACCGCCTGGCCTCGACCGGCGTGGTGGCAGCCACCCTCGACGGCAAGGAGTCCACGGGCCTGACCCGACCCGACTACTTCGACTGGCCGGCCGAGCTCAACCGAGCGCTGACGCAGGTCAACCCGCAGGTGGTCGTGATCATGATGGGGGCCAACGACCCGCAGAGCTTCCTCGGGCCGCCGGCGATCGGCTACGGCACGGCGCAGTGGGACACCGAGTACCGCCACCGGGCCGTGAAGTTCATGAAGGAGGCCACCTCGCAGGGGGCCAAGCTGATCTGGGTCAGCCTTCCACCCATGCGGGACCCCGCCCTCGACGCCAAGGTGGCCAAGGTCAACGCCCTCCAGAAGGAGGCGGCGGCCAAGGTGCCCGGCGTCATCTACGTGTCGTCCACGCCGTCGCTCAGCCCCGGCGGTGGCTACACGGCCTTCATCACGCGCAACGGCCAGAACATCTCGGTGCGCGAGCCTGACGGGATCCACGTGTCGGCCCAGGGGGGTGCGGTGCTGAGCGACGAGGTCGTGCACGCCATGCGCCACGACCTCGGCATCCCGATCCACTGATCGATCGCCGCCCTGTATCGCTCAGACCAGCGGCCAGGGGTAGGGCGGCCAGGGAGCATCCTCGTCGGGGGAGGGGAGCTCGCCGGCCTCGACAAGGGCACCGGCCCGCCACCTCAGCGCCTCGACCTCCGACCGGCTGAGCAGGTCGGCCAGCTCGTCCGGAGGATCGTCGACGAGCGCCACGAGACCTCGAGCAGAGGTCTCGCTTAGGGGGTCGCCGGAGAAGTCCCAGATCACTGTGCGCAGCTTGTCCTCGACGTGAAAGCACAGGCCGTGGTCGATGGCCCAGAGCTCCCCGTCGGCGAGGAGCACGTGGCCGCTCTTGCGATCCGAGTTGTTGGTCACGGCGTCGAAGGCCGCGAGCTGGCGGAACCGCTCGTGGGTGGCAGGGTCCTCTCGCAGGGTGAAGTAGTGCTGCTCGGGGTCCTCGTTGACGTAGAGCTGGAGCGACCCAGGTCCGAGCGGCCCGTCCTCGCGGGCCACCGTGGGCGGCACCATGGCGAGCCCGAGAGCATCGCTCACGACCCGTGCCGCCACCTCGCGGCGCCACAGGCCCCCGGGGAAGTCCCACAGCGGCCGCTCGCCGCTCTCTGGCTTGTGCACGGCCTTGAGCGATTCTCCCTCGAAGGAGACCTCGACGAGCAGGGTGGTGTTCGAGCTGTTGGTGAAGCGCGCCTCGATGGAGATCTCGCCCGAGCGGAGGATCTCGTCGACCCGTCTGGTCACGTGATGGGCGCCCGATGGCCGTTGGTGCGCGGGCAGTCGTGTCCTCGCGGGTCGAGCGGGAAACCGCAGAGCGGGCACGGTGGCCGGCCCGCCTCGACGAGCAGGGTGGCCCGGATGGCGAAGGCTGCTGCCTGCTCCTTGCTCACGATGAAGGTGGCGGTGTCGTCGGGAGGGTCGCCCTCGAAGGACTCGACCACGACCTCGACGGTGCCGTCGACCTCATCGATGGTCACAGACAGCTCGCCGGCGACCAGGTCGATCCCGTCGTCCGGGCTCAGGACGAGCTCGAGGTCCTCGGGGAGGTGGCCGGGTCGACCCATCGAGTCAAGCGCTCGTGTCAGGTAGGTGGCCAGCACGGCGATCTGCTGCTTCTCGACCTTGATGGTGATGGTGTCGAGCCCCTTGATCCCCTGGAGCAGGAAGACGCGGCCACCCACCTCTCCGATGGCGCCGACGGTGAAGCGATCAGGGTCGCGTAGGACGTGGTCGGTCATGAGGGGCTCAGCTCCTGGAGTGAGGCCGTCGAGCTGACGGCGAGGACGTGGGGGCCGTGGGGTCCGACCAGCAGGGCGCTGACCGAGCAGGGCGAGACGCTGAGTCGCTGGAACAGGTCGAGTGGCGCCCCGGCGGCGTTGGAGAGGATGGCCTTGATCGGGTCGGCGTGGCTGACAGCCACGATGGTCTCACCCGGGTGGACGCCAGCGAGGTCGACCACCGTCTGCCACGAGCGCGAGGCCATCTCCGAGAACGACTCACCACCGGGGAACCGGAAGGTGGAGGGGGAGTGCTGCACCTGGGACCACTCGGGCAGCTTGCGGAGGCGGTCGAGCTTCTTGCCGGTCCAGGATCCGAAGTCGCACTCGAGCAGGCCCTTTGACGTGCGCACGCGCAGGCCGAGCGCGCGGGCGATGGGCTGCGCCGTCTCGCGGGTGCGCTCGAGGGGTGAGGCGTAGACGGCGACCGGTGGGCGGCCGAGCTCAGCGATCCGCTGGGCCGCCACCTCGGCCTGGCCTCGTCCGACGTCGGAGAGGTGGAGGCCAGGGGCACGTCCCGGCAGGACGGTTCCCGTCGACGGCGTCTTGCCGTGACGGACAAGGAGCACCAAGGTCGGGGCGGGGGGCTTCTTCGTGTGGGTGGCAGCCATCGGGTTCATCGTAGACAGGCGTGCCGCCTGCCCGGTCGGGCCTCAGGCCGGCAGACGGCGGGGTGCCTCGACCGCCGTGGCCGGCCAGCGCTTCCGGCTCACCCCGGCGAGCCGACGGAGCAGGGCGATGCCGGCGGGGTCGTCGTCTCCGGGCCTCGTCTCGACCGCACCAGCGGCGATCATGGCATCGAGCAGCTCACGCCCGGCCTCGGTCCGGACAATCGTCAGGGTCCAGTCGCTGAAGCTGCCGATGCCACCGGTCGAGATGTCGGCGTGCTCGGCGGCGAAGTCTGGGCAGGACTTGCAGCCCTCGCGGGTCCAGGCGTGGCACTCCTTGAGCGGGACCTCGACGTAGCGGTCCTCGGTCAGCCAGAGCTGGAAGACGCCCTTGATGTTCATCTTGACGATCTCGTGGCGGGCGATGCCGTACTTGGCCTCGAAGAGCTCCTCGAAGATGGCGTCGTCGAAGGTCTTCGAGCAGAGCAGGCCGATCGAGAGCGAGAGCCGTCGGGCGATCTTGCCGGCCTTGCGGGCCTGCATGGCACCGGGGGCTGACGCCTGGCAGCCCATCCCGACGAGGGCGATGCGCTCGGCCCCGGTGGCGATGGCATCCGGGTAGGCGAGCGTGTTGGCCGAGTAGGTGTAGCGAGACCCCGCCGTGGCGAGCACCTCGTCGCGGGTGCGCACCATGGTCGGCACGGCTCGCCAGCTGCCACCTCCCTCGAGGCCGGACACCAGGGCGGCGTCGATGTGGTCGTTCTCGAGGGCGAAGGTCAGCAGCGCCGAGACGAAGCCGCCGTCCTGGCCCGCGGCGGCGAGCTCGGGGTCGGTGGCCCGGGCGAGCACGATGTCGAGGCTCTGGCCGAAGACCTCGTCGTCGGTGCGCTCCCGGCCGAAGCGCTTCTCATCGATCTCGGTCTCCCACATCCGGAACCTCGGACAGGCGCGGGTGCACATCGTGCAGCCCTTCTCTCCGTGGGTGCACGAGTCGATCGAGCCGTCGATGTCGAGGTGGAAGGGCTTGTAGGCACCGTCGCTCGTGTCGTAGTCGAGGACGTCGTGCGGGCAGGCGATGATGCAACCGGCGCACCCGGTGCACAGTCCACCGGTCACGACCTCGGTGTACAGCTCGGTCCATTGGGGCTTCTCGGGAGGCATCCGCTCACCCTACCGATGCCGGCAGGCCAAGTCGCGCAGGCCGGTACCGTGGTCCACGATGCCCGAGATCCTCGAGATCGAGTACTACCGCCAGCTCGCAGAGGGCGCCCTCGACCGACGAATCGCGTCGGTGTTCGTCGATGAGTACGCCGGTCGGGGGGGTCGGCCGGGCATGGACCCTGAGGTGGTCCTGCCGGGGCTCTCCTTCGTGGCGGCGAATCGGCGCGGCAAGCTGCTCCTGCTCGAGACCGAGGGTCCGACCCTGGGCATGCGCTTCGGCATGACCGGCGGCCTGCTGCTCGATGGTCTGGCCGGCATCGATGCGCTCCGCTACGGCCCGGGGACCTACGAGGAGCGGTGGATCCGTGCCGCGGTGCAGTTCGAGGATGGCGGGGCACTGCTGCTCCACGACCCGAGACGGCTGGGGCGGCTCATCATCGACCCCGATGTCGACGCTCTCGGCCCGGACGCACTGAACCTGACCTTGCGTGAGCTGCGCGAGGCGCTGGGCAGTCGGGCTGGGCGCGGCGGACCGCCGCTCAAGGCCCGTCTCCTCGATCAGGCCAAGGTCGCCGGCATCGGCAACCTGCTGGCCGACGAGATCCTGTGGCGGGCGGGGATCGATCCCACCAGGTCGAGCACGAGCCTCGACGACGCCGAACTGCGGCGACTCCACCGATGCACGCGGCGCGTGCTCGACCAGCTCTTCGAGCGAGGTGGATCGCACACTGGGGATCACATGGTGGCGCGCCACCCTGGTGGTCGCTGTCCGAAGGACGGGGCTGAGCTCTTCCGGGCCACGGTCGGCGGGCGCACCACCTACTGGTGCCCCGAGCACCAGCGATGACCCGCCGATACAACTCGGACGCCCGTCGTTAGGGTTGCCGGATGCTCCGCCGACTCGTCGCCGCCATGCTCGGTGTCGCGTGTCTGGCATCGGCGGGCCCGGCGATGGGGGCCATCCCGATCGGATCAGGTTGGCCGGGGACCAACCGCGGCGATGACGGTCGGACCGCCTGGTATCCATCGTCCACCGCTCCGACCCCCTGGAGCGTGGCGCAGAACTACGGTCCGCTGTTCACCGCTGATCTCGGCGGCACGGTCTACGCCCAGCCGGTCGTGGCGGCCGGCAGCCTGATCGTGGCCACCGAGGCCGACGTGGTCGCGGCGCTCGACCCGTCGACCGGAGCGGTGCGCTGGTCCCGGACGCTCGGGGTGCCGGTCGATGCCAGCAGCGACGGCTGCGAGGACATCAGCCCGGTGCGCGGCGTCACGTCGACGCCCGTGGTGGATCCGGCCAGCGGCGACGTGCTCCTCGTCGACGAGGAGCAGCGTCGGGGGCACACGGCATTCCTGGTCCACCGGATCGACCCGACCACGGGTGTCGACCGGTCAGGGTTCCCGGTCAAGGTGTCGGGCGCGGCCGACAACCAGACCGGCGTGACCTTCGACGCCAACGCCGAGATGCAGCGGCCGGGACTCCTGCTCCTCGACGGCGTGGTCTACGCCGCCTTCGCCTCTCACTGCGACCAGCACCCCTACAACGGATGGGTGGTGGGGATCTCGACCGCCGGGAGGATCACCGCCCGCTTCGCCACCGAGCCGGGCCGCACCGGCGAGGGCGGAATCTGGCAGTCCGGCGCAGGCCTCTCCTCCGACGGCCCCGGGCAGATCCTGCTCACGAGCGGGAACGGACCCGGCATGGGTGCAGGGGTGCCTGGCGGTCGGCCCGGCCACCGGCTGGGGAGCGCCGCCATCCGACTGCAGGTGAGCGCCACGGGGGTACTGGTCGCCAGCGACTTCTTCGAGCCCTACGACCAGGCCTACCTCTCGGACGTCGACGCCGACTTCGGCAGCGGGGGGATGGTCACCCTTCCGGACTCGTTCGGCACGCCGGCCCATCAGCGCCTGGCCGTGACGGGCTCGAAGGCCGGGTGGCTCTACCTCCTCGACCGCTCGAACCTCGGTGGCTCGAGCACCGGGCCGAGCGGGGGCGATGGGGTGGTGGACCGGATCAACCTCGGAGCCAAGATCCTCTCGACGCCGTCGCTGTCGCCCGATGACGGCCTCCTCTACGTGTCGACGACCGGCGTGGGCTACCAGCGCCAGCTGATGGCGCTGCGCATCGACTCCGTGGCCGGGTCGCCACGGCTGGTCGTGGTGGGGTCCTCGACGCCGGACCTCGGGTTCGGATCGTCGTCGCCGTCGATCTCGACCAAGACCGGCTTCCCCGACAGCTCGCTGGTCTGGGTCGTCCGGTGCGGGTCTGGCGCGACCCCGGCCTGCGCCGATGCCTCGCTCGATGTGTTCGGCGCCAAGCCGATCGATGGCCGGCTGGTCGAGCTGGCCAGCTGGCCCATCGACGGTGGCGCGAAGTTCGCCCAACCCCTCGTCTGGGGCAAGGCGGTCTACGTAGCGACCGCCCACGGGGTGATGGCGGTGGGCCGCCGACCCGCCGCATCGATCACGGCGCAGACGTCGCTCGTCCCCTCGGCTCCGGCCGTGGCGGCGGGATCGCCGGTCTCGGGGACGCTCGTGATCACCGCGCCGACGCCCGTGACGGTCACCTCGCTGACGTTCTCGTCTCCGGCGGTCACGGCCGATGCGGCGGCCCTGTCGGCGGCAGGGACGACGCCCTCGGCCTCGTTCGAGCTGCCGCTGACCGTCGACACGACCTCGCTGGCGGCGCAGGGGGAGTGGACCGGCGCGGTGGAGATCGCCACGTCGGGAGGCTCGACCAGCCTGCCGCTGGTCCTCCACCTCACGTCGGCCGGCCCATTACTGATGGAGGTGCGGCCTGCGCCCTTCCTGAGCTTCGGGGGCGTGCCGAGAGGGGGGAGCCGAGTGCTGACCGGCACGCTCACCAACATCGGGAGGTCTGACCTCACGGTCACGGCGGTGTCGGGACTCTCCAAGCCCTTCTCGTACTCGTGGATCCCGATCGTGGGCCGCGTGCTGGCGCCAGGGGCGTCGCTGACCTACACGGTGGTGGCCTCAGGGGTCGGACGACCGGGCATCCGCACAGCCAACGCCACGATCACGACCACCGGCGGGACGATGGTGATGCACCTCATCGCGGCGGTGGCACCACGATGAGATCGACCACCGGACATCCCCCCAGGCGGTCGTGCCGATGGGGGATACTGAACGCATGAACCTGCCCAGCTTCTTGGTCGACTACGTCTACGTGGCGATCTTCGTGCTCACGATCCTCGAGTCGGCCTGCGTGCCCATCCCCTCGGAGATCACCATCGGAGGGGCGGGGGCGCTGTGCTCGGCAGCGTTCGTGGCCAGTAACACCCACGGCGGCAAGCCGGCGAACCTCCTGCTCGTGATCATCCTCGGGATCCTCGGTTCGCTGATCGGCTCCTACATCGCCTACGCCGTCGGTCGCACCGGTGGTCGGGCGGCCATCGACCGCTGGGGGAAGTACGTCCTGCTCACCCACGCCGACCTCGACAAGGCCGACGCCTGGTTCGCCAAGCGCGGCGAGCTGGCTGTGGGCATCGGCCGCTGCGTGCCGGTGGTCCGCACCTTCATCTCTCTGCCCGCCGGGGTGGGCGAGATGCCGGCCGTCCGGTTCGGGGTCTTCTCCGCCGTCGGCATCTCGGTGTGGGTCACCGCCCTCGCCGTCCTCGGCTACAAGCTCGGCGACCAGTTCGACAAGTACGCCAAGGGCATCAGCTACGCCGGCTACCTGATCGCCGCCGTGGTGGCGGTGATGGTCGTGGTGTTCCTCTGGCACCGCTGGCGCACCGTGAAGGCCGAGCGCTCCGGCGGGTCGGGGCGAGGCAAGCACGTCCGACGCTGAGCCGGACCTCGCCGGTCAGGTGCCGGTGACGACCTCGAGCACCTTGGCAGCGTGGCCATCGGCCTTGACCGAGTACCAGGCCCGCTCGACCTTGCCCTTCTCGTCGATCAGGAAGGTGGAGCGGATCACGCCCATCACCTTCTTGCCGTACATCATCTTCTCGCCGAAGGCGCCGTAGGCCTCCATTACCGACTTGTCGGGGTCGCTCAGCAGCGGCAGATCGAGCTGGTACTTCTCACGGAACTTCGTGTGCTTCTCGGCGCCGTCGGGCGAGATCCCCACGACCGCCACGTCGGCGGCGGCGAAGGCGGCGAGGTTCTCGTTGAACTGGCACGCCTCCTTGGTGCAGCCCGGCGTGTCGTCCTTCGGGTAGAAGTACACGATCACCTTGCGGCCCTTGAAGTCGGCCAGGGACACCGCGGTCCCGTCGTGGTCGGTCAGCGTGAACTTCGGTGCGGCCTGTCCGGCCTCGAGGCGTGCCATGGTCGTCCCTCCTTGGAGCGTGGTGGGGCCGATGTTAGGGCCGTGGTCGGCCCGAGGGACGCCCCGGCGGTAGGCTGAAGATCGAGCGGTCCGCACGTGGCGGGCCTGCCTCGGGGCCCATCTCCTCTTCGCTGCTGGTTGCGGGCCCGACCAACCACAGGAAGAAGATCCCATGACCACCTCCACCGGCGCTCCCGCGCTCGAGTCCGACGACGTCGCGACCGAGGACGACACCTATTCGACCGACACGACCTTCGTCTCGCTCGGCGTCAGCCAGGACCTCTGCGACGCGCTCGCCAAGGACGGCATCGAGACGGCGTTCCCCATCCAGGCCATGACCATCGCCGACGCCCTGGCCGGGCGCGACGTCTGCGGCAAGGCCAAGACCGGTTCGGGCAAGACGCTCGGCTTCGGACTCCCGATGCTCATGCGCATCGCCGACAATCTCCGGGGCGCCGGTGGTGAGGTGGAGCAGCTCGAGGGCGGCCCCGCCGCACCGCGTGGCCTCGTGCTGCTGCCGACCCGTGAGCTGGCGGTGCAGGTCCACGACGTGCTGGCCCCGCTGGCGGCGTCCATCGGCCTCCGGGTCGTCGCCGTGTACGGCGGCGCCGACATCGAGCGACAGATCTCCCAGCTGCGCCATGGCTGCGAGGTGATCATCGCCACGCCGGGCCGCCTCATCGACCTCGGCGACCGCGGCGAGCTGCGCGTCGACGAGCTCGACGTGCTCGTCCTCGACGAGGCCGACCGGATGGCCGACATGGGCTTCATGCCCCAGGTCGAGTGGGTGCTCCGTCGCCTCCAGGGCCCGCACCAGACCCTGCTGTTCTCCGCCACGCTCGACGGCGCCGTCGATCGCCTCGTCTCGCGCTACCTGACCGACCCGGTCTTCCACGAGGTCAAGAGCGACACCCAGACCGTCGACCGGATGGTCCAGCACTTCTTCAACGTCCACCAGATGGACAAGGTCAAGGTGGCCGCCGCCATCGTCACGGCCTACGACAAGGCGCTGATCTTCTGCCGGACCAAGCGTGGGGCCGACAAGGTGGTCACCGAGCTCGAGAAGCTCGGCGTGCACGCCGGGGCCATCCACGGCGACCTCCGCCAGCAGCAGCGCGAGCGGGCGCTCGCCGACTTCACCTCAGGCAAGCTCCACGTGCTGGTCGCCACCGACGTGGCGGCTCGAGGCCTCCACATCGACGCCGTCGACGTGGTCGTCCACTACGACCCGCCGGAGGACGAGAAGGCCTACCTGCACCGATCGGGCCGCACTGCCCGTGCCGGGACCGACGGCGTCGTGGTCTCGCTCCTGCTCTGGAACCAGATGGTCGAGGCCGAGGTCATCCAGCGACGCCTGGCGCTGCGCCTCCCGATCGTCGAGGTCTTCTCCAACAACCCGTGCCTCAAGGACCTCGGCACCTGGCGTCCCGACCCGGCGGACTCGGTCCTGTGAGCAAGAAGTCGGCGAAGGCCAAGTCCAAGAAGGCAGCCTCGTCCAAGAAGGCCAAGTCGACGAAGGCCCCCGCGTCATCTCCGGTTCGGGCGCTGCCGGTGGTCGACCCGGCGGCCGGGGTCAAGCGGGTGCTCGTGATCACCGCCCATCCCGACGACGTCGACTTCGGGGCGGCCGGCACCGTGGCCCAGATGACGAAGGCGGGGGTCGAGGTCACCTACTGCCTGATCACCGACGGCGATGCGGGGGGAAGCGACCTGTCGAGCACCGCCGAGCAGCGGGCCGCCGGTCGCCGGATCGAGCAGACCAACGCGGCGACCAAGGTGGGCGTCTCCGACCTGTTCTTCCTCGGTCACCTCGACGGCCAGGTGGCCGTGACGCTCGACCTGCGAAAGGACCTGTCCCGGGTCATCCGCCAGGTCCGCCCCGACCGCGTGATCTGCCAGAGCCCGTTGCTCAACCTCGACCGGATCTACGCCTCGCACCCGGACCACCTCGCGGCGGGCGCCGCCGCGCTCGCCGCCGTCTACCCTGACGCGCGCAACCCCTTCGCCTTCCCCGAGCTGCTCAACGAGGGCCTCGAGGCCCACACGGTCCCCGAGGTGTGGGTGATGGCGATGTCCGACCCGACGCTCGTGGTCGACACGACCGAGGTGATCGACCGCAAGATCGAGGCGCTGCGCTGCCACGCCAGCCAGCTCGCCGATCCGGACTCGGTCGACGGACTGCTGCGCGGGTGGGGGCAGATGGTGGCCGAGGCCGCCGGCCTCAAGCCGTCGAGGACGGCTGAGGCCTTCCGACGCGTCGACACCGCCTGACCGACCCCTCCCTGATGGCGCCCGGAAGGGCGCTTCGCCCTAGAGGCCAGCGAGCTGGCGCAGGACGAAGGGGAGCACGCCTCCGTGGCGGAAATAGTCCGCCTCGGTCAGGGTGTCGATCCGCAGTCGAGCGTCGAAGGAGACGACGGAGCCGTCGGACTTCGTGGCCGTCACTGCCACGGTGGTCGGGATGGTCCCGTCGTTGAGCGACCCGAGTCCGGTGATGTCGAAGACCTCGGTGCCGTCGAGGCCGAGGCTGTCGGCGCTCTGGCCGGACGGGAACTGCAGGGGCAGCACGCCCATCCCGACGAGGTTCGAGCGGTGGATCCGCTCGAAGGACTCGACGATGACGGCCTTCACCCCGAGCAGCTTGGTGCCCTTGGCCGCCCAGTCCCGGCTCGAGCCGGTGCCGTACTCCTTGCCGGCCAGGATGACGAGCGGCGTCTCCTCCTCGGCATAGGCCATCGCCGCGTCGTAGATCGAGGTCTCGGTCCCCTCGGGCAGCTTGGTGGTGATGCCACCCTCGGTCCCGGGGGCGAGCTGGTTGCGCAGCCGCACGTTGGCGAAGGTGCCGCGCATCATGACCTCGTGGTTCCCTCGGCGGGTGCCGTAGGAGTTGAAGTCGACCTGGGCCACGTCGTGGTCCACGAGGTAGCGACTGGCCGGCACGCCGTTCTTGATCGATCCGGCGGGCGAGATGTGGTCGGTGGTGACCGAATCGCCGAGCTTGGCGAGCACCCGGGCCCCGTGGATGTCCCCGATGGTCTCGATGCCGGCTCCGAGCCCCTCGAGGAAGGTCGGCCGCCGGACATAGGTCGAGTCAGCGTCCCAGGCGAAGGTATCGCCCTCGGCCACATCGATCGCCTGCCAGCGGGCGTCGCCGTCGAAGGCGGCCGAGTAGCGGGCGGTGAACATCTCGGGGGTGAGCGAGGCGCGGATGGCGGCGGCGACCTCGGCATCGGTGGGCCACAGGTCGGCCAGCATGACGTCGTTGCCCTCGGCGTCGGTGCCGAGCGGCTCGGAGGTCAGGTCGATGTCGATGGTGCCGGCGAGGGCGTAGGCGACAACAAGTGGCGGTGAGGCGAGGTAGTTCTGCTTGACGTCTGGGTGGATGCGACCCTCGAAGTTGCGGTTGCCTGACAGGACGGAGACCACGGTGACATCACTCAAGGTGACGGCGTCGGAGACGCCGTGGAGCAGCGGTCCGGAGTTGCCGATGCAGGTGGTGCAGCCGTAGCCGACGAGGAAGAACCCGAGCTCGTCGAGCGGCGCCACCAGGTCGGCCTTGTCGAGGTAGTCCATGACCACGCGCGATCCCGGGGCCAGGGAGGTCTTCACCCACGGCTTGGTGGTCAGGCCCCGCTCGATGGCCTTCTTGGCGACGAGGCCGGCGGCGATCAGCACGCTCGGGTTCGAGGTGTTGGTGCAGCTCGTGATGGCGGCCACGGCGACAGCGCCGTCGCGCAGCGTGGTGGCCGCCCCGGTGCCTGCGACCTCGACGGGCTCGTGCCCGAGGGCATCGCGGAATGCCCCGCGGGCGGTCTGCAGGGTGACGCGGTCCTGCGGGCGCGACGGCCCGGCGAGGGAGGGGACGACCGAGGAGAGATCGAGCTCGACGGTCTCGGAGTAGATGGGCTCAGGGTCATCCGGGTCGTGCCACATCCCCTGCGCCTTGGCGTAGGCCTCGACCACGGCGAGGTGCTCGGCCGGCCGGCCGGTGAAGGCCATGTAGTCCAGCGTGACCTGGTCGATGGGGAAGATCGTGCAGGTGGCGCCGAACTCGGGCGCCATGTTGGCGATGGTGGTCCTCGTCTCGAGGCTCATGCTGGCGATGCCGGGCCCGAAGGCCTCGACGAACTTGCCGACCACGCCCTGGGCCCGCAGCAGCTGGGTGATGGTGAGCACCACGTCGGTGGCGGTCACGCCCTCGGGGGCCTGGCCGGTGAGCTTGAGGCCCACCACCGGCGGGATGAGCATGGAGGTGGGCTGGCCGAGCATGGCGGCCTCGGCCTCGATGCCGCCGACGCCCCACCCCAGGACGCCGAGGCCGTTGACCATGGTGGTGTGCGAGTCGGTGCCCACCACGGTGTCGGGGTAGGCGACGCCGTCGGCGTCGAACACGACGCGTGCGAGGTGCTCGACGTTGACCTGGTGGCAGATCCCCATGCCCGGCGGCACGACGCGGAAGCCGTCGAATGACCCCTGGGCCCAGCGCAGCAACTGGTAGCGCTCGAGGTTGCGCTGGTACTCGGTCGCCACGTTCTGGTCGTAGGAGGCGTCGGAGCCCGAGTGCTCGACGATGACCGAGTGGTCGGTCACGAGCTCGACGGGGACGAGCGGGTTGATCTTCTCCGCGTCGCCGCCGAGCTCGACGATGGCGTCGCGCATCGCCGCCAGGTCGACCACGGCCGGGACGCCGGTCAGGTCCTGCATGAGCACGCGCTCAGGGCTGAAGGCGATCTCCCGGGCCTTGTCACCGGCGGCCTCGCCGTGGGCGGTGGGGTCGCTGGCCCAGTCGGCCAGGGCCCGGATGTCGTCGGCGGTGACCTTGCGGCCGTCCTCGTGGCGCAGCAGGTTCTCGAGGAGGATCTTGATCGAGAAGGGGAGCTTTGCGACGGCAGCGGCATCGAGACCGGGGGCCGAGAGCGAGAAGTACTCGACCGACCGACCGTCGATCTCGAGGGTCGAGCGGGCGCCGAAGCTGTCTGGGTGCGAAGGGGAGATGGCCATGGCCCCATTCTACGACCGTGGCGGGGTGGGCCTCGGCGGGACTCGGGCGATGGCTACGATCGGGGCGGTGCGGGCCGATCGGCTCGCGAGGGGGTGTGAGATGCCACGGTATGACTATCGCTGCACGACGTGCGACGCGACCTACGAGCTTTCCCGGCCGATGGCCGAGGCCGACGAGCCGGCGACCTGCCCCGCCGGCCACGAGGGGGCCGTCCGGATGTTCCCGGTCTTCGCCACCCTCGGTGGTGCCAGCGCCCCTATGCCCACCGGCGGCGCCGGAGGCGGCTGCTGCGGTGGCGGATGCTGCAGCTGAGCCGACGATGACCAACGAGCTGACGAGCTTCGACGACTACCCGGTCCACCAGAGCCCCGAGCTCATCGCCCACGCGGCGACCTCGGACCGCCACTTCTACGACCGCTACTACTTCAACATGTACCCGGACAGCCACGACCTGTTCGCCATCTTCGGCCTGGGCCAGTACCCCAACCTCGGGACGACCGATGCCTTCATCGACGTGCGCATCGGCGACAAGCAGCACATCGTGCGCTCGTCGAAGCCGCTCGTCGACCGTGCGGACCTCTCGGTGGGGCCGATCCGGGTCGAGGTGCTCGAGCCGCTGCGCAAGCTGCGGGTCGTGGTGGAGGAGTCCGAGCACTCCGTGGCCATGGACGCCACCTTCGAGGGCTCCATCGAGGCCCTGCTCGAGCCCCGGCAGACGCTGCGGCAGAAGGGCCGGATCGTCTTCGACACCAACCGGCTGGCCCAGACGGGTCGATGGACCGGGACGCTCGTCGTCGACGGCGTCGAGCACGCCATCGAGGGTGCCGGCACCCGAGACCGCTCGTGGGGCATCCGGCCGGTCGGTGAGGCCGAGCCGCCGGGGATCCGCGAGGGCATGATCGTCCTTCCGGGCATGTGGAACTACTACCCGATGATGTTCGAGGACCACTCGATCTTCTACATCTGCCACCAGGACGACGATGGCGTGCGGCACCTCGTGCAGTCCGAGCGGGTCTGGAACGACCCGTCGCGCGAGATCGAGGACCTCGGACCAGTCGAGTGGAGCCACGACATCATCCCTGGTACCCGGATCCTCACCGGGTCGACGCTGCGGTTCCCCAAGGCCGGGATCGAGATCGCATGCACCTCGATCCTGCCGAACTACGTGTCGCTGGGGACGGGCTACGGCATCGACGCTGACTGGCGGCACGGGATGTACCACGGCCCGGACCTTGTGGTGCAGGGCCTCGTGCTCGACGTCGAGGAGATCAAGGGCCTCGCCCAGTACGGGATCATCGATCACCTTGCGGAGTTCCGCTACGACGACCACGTCGGCCACGGTCTGCTCGAGCACGGGTTCTTCGGGCCCTTCCGGGCCGCAGGGATGATGGACGGATTCTCAGGGGCTTCCTGACGGGGACGGTGAACCCAGCCGCGGGTGCGAAGATGAGACCATGCACACGCTGACCCAGCGGCTCCTTGAGCGCCTTACCCCTGCCTTCGATCGCCTCGAGCCTGGAGCCGACCCGGTGCTTCGCGGGTCGGACCGTGCGGACTACCAGATCAATGGCGTCATGCCTCTGGCGAAGCGACTGGGGCGCAATCCCAGGGAGGTCGCCGAGGAGGTCGTCGCCGGCATCGACACCGCTGGCCTGATTGCCGACCTTGAGGTGGCCGGACCAGGGTTCATCAACGTCACGATCACCACCGACGCGCTCATCGCCCAGCTCGATGCCATGGCCTCGGACGAGGCGCTCGGCGTACCGGCGGACCCGGAGGCTGGGGTGTGCGTGGTGGACTACTCCGCACCCAACGTGGCCAAGGAGATGCACGTCGGCCACCTGCGCTCGACGGTGATCGGTGACTCGCTCTGCCGCACGCTCGGACTGCTCGGCCACACCGTGGTGCGCCGCAACCACGTCGGCGACTGGGGGACGCCCTTCGGGATGCTGATCGAGCACCTGATCGACCTCGGTGAGGCCCAGGCCGTGGCCGGGCTCTCCGTCGGCGACCTGAACGGCTTCTACGCCGAGGCCCGCACCAAGTTCGATGCCGACGAGGGGTTCCAGGACCGCAGTCGGGCCCGCGTCGTGTCGCTCCAGGCCGGCGATGCCGAGACGCTCCGGCTCTGGCGGATCCTGGTCGCCGAGTCCGTCCGCTACTTCGACGCCGTCTACTCGGACCTCGGGGTCCTGCTCACCGAGGCCGATGTGGTCGGGGAGTCGTCCTACAACCCACTGCTCGAGGCCGTGGTGGACGACCTGGCCGCCGCCGGACTCCTCGAGGACTCCGGCGGGGCGGCCTGCGTCTTCCCCCCGGGGTTCACCAACCGCGACGGCGATCCGCTGCCCCTGATCGTCCGGAAGTCCGACGAGGGCTTCGGCTACGCCGCCACCGACCTCGCCGCGGTGCGCGATCGGGTGGCGACCCTCGGGGCGAGCCGGATCCTCTACGTGGTCGGCGCCCCGCAGGCGCAGCACTTCGAGATGGTCTTCGCCGTGGCCCGCATGGCTGGCTGGCTGCCCGACGACGTCGAGGCGGTCCACGTCGCCTTCGGCAACGTGCTCGGCCCGGACCGCAAGATGTTCAAGACCCGAGCCGGCGGCACCGTCAAGCTCCAGGACCTCCTCTCGGAGGGCATCGAGCGCGCCACCGAGGCGCTGGCGACGAGGGACCACGACGCCGAGACCCTCGGCCTCGTGGCGCGCCAGGTGGCCATGGGGGCCATCAAGTTCGCCGACCTGTCGACCGACCGGGCCCGTGACTACGTCTTCGACTGGGACCGGATGCTGGCCTTCGAGGGAGCGACCGGGCCGTACCTCCAGTACGCCCACGCCCGGATCCGCTCGATCTTCCGCCGCCTCGACGTCGATCACGTCCCAACGGGCGGATCGATCCAGCTTGAGCACCCCGCCGAGCGGGCCCTGGCCCGCCACCTCGCGGCCCTGCCCGACGCCATCGAGTCGATGATGGAGTCCTACAGCCCGTCGAAGCTGTGCACCTATCTCTACGACCTCGCTCAGCACTTCACCGGCTTCTATGAGTCGTGCTCGGTGCTCAACGCCCCGGACGAGGCGACCCGGGCCAGCCGGCTCGAGCTCTGCGAGCTGACGGCGTCGACCCTGCGACTCGGGCTCGGACTGCTCGGGATCGAGGCCCCCGAGCGGATGTGAGGCGACGAGTCTTGGCCCGCCGTCGTCGGTAGCATTTCGGACATGATGCGGAAGGTCATCGCGGCTGCGGTCCCTGCGGCCCTGCTGGTCGCCGTCGGGCCGGTAGCGGCGTCGCCGCAGCCCTCCCTCGGAGCGGTCCAGCCGGCCTGGGCGCGCCCCGTCGACCTCCCGGTTGACCAGATCATCGCCCAGTCCTCCCCGGTCCTCGCCATGATCGACGGCTCCGCTCGCGATCCGAAGCCGGCCGTGGTCGTCGGCGACCGCAGCGGCCAGCTCCACGCAGTCGACCTCGCCACCGGGAGCCATCGCGTCCTGTACTCCTCGTCGATCCCGATCGACGCCCCGCCCTCGGCCGCTCCGGTGAGCCCTGGCGCCCTCGACACGGTGTTCTTCGGGCGGGGGAACCAGGCCGTGGCCTGCCAGGGCTCCGACGGGGCGTGGGGTGGCTACACCGCCGTCCGGGCGGACGGCACGGTGCTCTGGAAGGCCAAGGTGAACAACCCGCCGGGCGACACGTCGTGCACGCACAACGGGGTGATGGCCGGCATGTCGCTCATGACCATCAAGGGCAGCCTCTCGGTGATCGGCATGAGCCTCGGCCAGGCCGAGCACGGCTTCGTCGCCGCCACCGGCGCCCCGCTCGCCGGCTGGAATCCGTGGTTCCAGGCGGACTCGTCGACCTCGACCGTGGCGGTGGCCCAGCTCAACGGCCCGACGGGCCCGCCGTCGATCATCGAGGGCGGCGACTCGACGCAGGGGAATGCCTATGGCGTCCAGTACTACGACGGCGGCCACGTCAGGATCATCAAGGCACAGGGCAACCGGGGGACGCCGGGGAGCGGCGGTCTGCGCTGCATCTTCGACACCTACGGACAGGGTGGACAGATCGTGGCATCGTCGCCGGCCGTGGGCGGCTTCCTCGCACGGGGCGCCATCGGGATCGCCTCGGGCCAGGGCTTCTTCGCCCCCTATCACGGGCCCGTCAACCGGCTCTGGGTGGTCAACACGTCATGCCAGAAGGTCTGGTCGGCCAAGACCGACTACCTGACCTCGTCACCGATCCTGGTCGACGTCAACGGCGACGGGAAGCTCGATGTGGTCATCGGCACCCAGGACGTCTCGACCGGCGGCTCGACCGCGAACGGCTCCGTCTACGCCTTCGACGGTGCCACGGGGGTGCAGCTGTGGAAGAAGGTGACCGGCTCGGTGGTCGGGTCGCTGGCGGCCGCGGACCTGCAGGGCACTGGTCACGCGGACATCGTCGTGCCCTCGGTCGACGGCGGTCGCGGCGGCCTCCAGATCCTCGACGGGACCGACGGCAGCCTGCTGTGGAGCACCAGCGAGGCGGTGAGCCAGGGCACGCCACTCGTCACCGCAGAGGCTGACGGGACCATCGGGCTCACGTTGGCGGGCTACCACGGCGTCCTCGTCGACCACCAGGTGCGACTCGCCGGCACGATCCGCCACTTCTCCATCGAGGGATCGTCCGCGGCGAACCTGGCGAACCCGCTGACCTCCTGGCTCGAGTTCCACCACGACCCGAGGCTCTCGGGTAACGCGGCGGGACCCCTGCCGTAGCGGACCGGGGGCACTGCCCTGCGTCCGAGCGAGGGGCTAGGGTCGGATCTGCTCGTGGTGCACCGCACCTCCGAGTGCCGCCGGAGGGGAGCAACCCTCCGATGGGGAACGTTTCTGAGGGGAGAGTCACATGAAGGTCCGCGCTGCAGTCTGCTCCGGTCTCCACGAGCCGTGGAGGACCGAGGAGCTCGACATCGATGAGCCGCACGCCGGCGAAGTCCTGGTCAAGATGGCCTACTCGGGGATGTGCCACTCCGACGAGCACCTCCGCACCGGTGACATCAGCCAGGACCCTGAGGTGCTCCAGATCTTCGGCGTCGACTCGATGTTCCCGTGCATCGGCGGCCACGAGGGCTCCGGCATCGTCGAGGCCGTGGGTGAGAACGTTACCTCCCTCGCCGTGGGCGACCAGGTGGCCGTGTCCTTCGTGCCGGCCTGCGGTCGATGCGAGCCGTGCGCGTCTGGCAAGCAGTACCTCTGCGACCTGACCGCCCTCACCCTGGCCGGCCCGATGATGAGCGACATGACCTGGCGCCACCACCTCGACGGCAAGAACGTCAACCGCATGGCCCAGCTCGGCACCTTCGCCGAGAAGATCGTCGTCAACGAGGCGAGCCTCGTGAAGATCGAGCCCTGGCAGGACCTGCGTGCCGCCGCCCTGATCAGCTGCGGCATCTCGACCGGCTTCGGCTCGGTCGTCGACCGCGCACAGATCAAGCCGGGCGAGGTCGTGGCCGTCATCGGCTGCGGTGGCGTCGGATCGGGTGCGATCCAGGGGGCGCGCATCGGCGGTGCCCGTGCCGTCGTGGCCATCGACCTGCTCCAGAGCAAGGTCGACCGGGCGATGAACATCGGTGCCACCCACGGCGCCACCTCGATCATGGACGCGGCGTTCAACGTGCTGCCCGACCTGACCTTCGGCCGCAACGCCGACATCGTCGTGCTCACCCCCGGCGTGCTGACCGGTGACCTCATCGAGCAGGCCCGCTCGATCTGCGCCAAGGGCGGTCGCGTGGTGACGACGGCCATCGCTCCGTACAACCAGAACGACGCCCAGATCAACCTCTTCAGCTTCGCCATGTTCAACCAGGCGCTGCTCGGGACGGTCTTCGGCTCGCAGAACCCCCGGTTCCAGATCCCGAACCTGCTCCGCCTCTACGAGAAGGGCCTCCTCGACATCGACTCGGTGATCACCAAGGAGTACACGCTCGACGAGGTCCAGCAGGGCTACGACGACCTCGCCGACGGCCACAACGTCCGTGGCGTGGTGAAGTTCTAGGGCTGCTCGGCGCCAGTCGCGCCGTCGCCGCCTGAGCGACGCATGAGGAAGAGCCGGGGCCTGAGGGCCCCGGCTCTTCCGCGTCTGAGCACCCCTCGCCAGAGCCCGACGCCATAGGCGGCGTCGTCGGCCACGCTGATCGCGGTGAACCGCACGGGGTCGAGGTCGCTGTCCGAACTCCACCAGCGCCCGAGTGCGCCGAGCAGACCGGCCACGATGGTGGCCCGCCGGGTCCTCCGGCTCACGAGGCTCAGGAGCAGCAGCGCCGGTCCGTACGACCGCACGATCTGACGCGCCAGGGTGGGGCCGGCGACCAGCGACGAGCGGACCATGAGGCGGGCAGCGGCTGCTGCGGGCTGGGTGACCACGCCATCGAGGCGCCGGGAGAGCACCGCTGCCCCGCCAGCCAGGATCACCCCTCCGGCGACCGGCCAGCCGAGGAGGGTGGTGACCCAGGCACCGACGGTGTACGCCGATCCCCCGACGGGGGCGATGGCATCGCCATGTCGGTCGGCCAGGGCGGCGGCAGTGGAGCCGTAGAAGGCCCGCTGGGACAGCCAGGAGGCCAGCGACGGCCTCGCGGGGTGCTGCACCACCACCGTGGGGTCGAGGCGGACTGACCATCCAGCTTCGGCGAGCCGCCAGACGAGGTCGACGTCCTCGCCCCCGGACAGGTCCTCGTCGAAGAGGGGCGAACCCACGCTGCGACGCACGAGCATGCAGGCGCTCGGCACGAAGGTCGTCGTCCCGCCCGGTCGCACGAGCGCCGGTCGTGCGCCGACGTCGAGCGGGGAGCAGGCCCGCTCGAAGCGGCCGAGCAGGCTCGACGAGGCACCACCCCGGATGCGGGGGGCCACCAGGGCCACGCGTGGGTCAGCGAGGGCGGGGAGGAGGTCGGCCACGAAGCCCTCGGGCGGCCGGCAGTCGGAGTCGATGAAGCAGACGAGCTCGGTGCCGACGGCGCAGAGCCCGTCGTTGCGAGCGGCGCCCGGCCCTCCGACGGTCTCGCGTCGGATGAGCCGTGCACCATGGGCGTCGGCGATCCTGGCGATGGACGTCGGATCCTCGCTGCCGTCGTCGACCACCACGACCGCCAGGCCGCCGAGCGATCCGAGCAGGGCATCGAGCTCCTCGGCGCGATCGCGCACGGGCACCACGACGGTGACCTCGTCGATGCTCGCGCCCGACGGGAAGGTGGGATGAGCGAGCCCGGCGTCGACGAGGCGGCGGGCCAGTCCGGCGTGGCCCGGGGTGTCGTCGAGCGAGGTCGGGGTCACCCAGGACCGTACGAGCGACGCCCCCGCCTCGCTGAGGCCCAAGATGCGGAACGGGGTCCCACCGGCGAGATGGGTGGCATCGAGCCAGACGGCCTCGGCGTCCAGCACGACCTGGGTGCCCGGAGCGAGGGGCTCGGCGGGGGGAGGGGCGCAGAGGGCCGCGGGGCGGGGCATCGTCACCATCGTGCCAGAGCGCTCTATGGTGGGCGACGACGCGGTGCTGACCACCAGCACCGCTTTGGACCCAGACGGGAGGAGTCCTCATGGACGAGACCACCACCATCGAGAACGAGACGACGGACGCCGAGGTCGCGGAGACCGAGGAGCTGCTCGTCGAGGAGGTCTCCATCGACGGCATGTGCGGGGTCTACTAGACCGATGACCGCCCCGGCCGTCGCCGGTGGCGTCGACTTCGACCTCGAGGCGCCGTGGGGGCTCAACCCCCAGGTCGCGCTCCGTGACGAGGAGTTCGGTGCCCTCGCCTATCACTACGGGACACGCCGTCTCGTCTTCCTCAAGTCCCGGCTGCTGGTCGATCTCGTCCGCGCCCTCGATGGGCACGACTCCGCCGCCGCCGCCCTCGACGCCGTGATCGAGCCCGGAGCTCGTGAGCGCTATGCCGCCGCCCTCGCCACCCTCGTCCCCTCGGAGATCATCAATGCCCGCTGAGACCGTCCCCTCGCTTCGAGACCGCTTCTCGCTGGGCCTGCAGGCCCCGATCTGCCTGACGTGGGAGCTGACCTACGCCTGCAACCTGTCATGCGTGCACTGCCTGTCGAGCTCGGGCCGACGGGACCCCGACGAGCTGACGACGGCGGAGGCCAAGGCCGTCATCGACGAGATGGCCGCCATGCAGATCTTCTACGTGAACATCGGTGGTGGCGAGCCGCTGCTGCGCCCCGACTTCTTCGAGCTCGTGGACCACGCGGTGGCCAGCGGCGTCGGCGTGAAGTTCTCGACCAACGGCTCGCGGCTGACCCCGGAGAAGGCGGAGCGCCTCGCCGCCACCGACTACGTGGACGTGCAGATCTCCATCGACGGTGCCGATGCGGCCACCAACGACGCAGTGCGCGGCGAGGGGACCTTCGCCACGGCCATGACGGCGATGGAGAATCTTCAGGCAGCCGGCTTCGGCGAGTTCAAGATCTCGGTCGTGATGACCCGGCACAACATCCCGCAGCTCGATGCCTTCCAGGCCATCGCCGACCGCTTCGGCGCCCAGCTGCGGCTGACTCGGCTTCGACCCTCGGGTCGGGGTGCGGACACGTGGCACGAGCTGCACCCCACGGCGACGCAGCAGCGCGAGCTCTACGCCTGGCTGCTCGACCGGCCCAGCACGCTGACCGGCGACTCGTTCTTCCACCTCTCGGCGCTCGGCGATCCCCTCGAGGGCCTCAACCTGTGCGGGGCGGGACGGGTGGTGTGCCTGATCGACCCCGTGGGCGACGTCTACGCCTGCCCGTTCATCATCCACGACGAGTTCAAGGCGGGGAACGTGCGCGACGCCGGTGGCTTCACCGGTGTGTGGCGCGAGTCCGAGGTCTTCGCGGCGCTGCGCGAGCCCCAGAGCCCCGGCGCCTGCGCCTCGTGCGGCTCCTATGACGCGTGCCAGGGCGGCTGCATGGCCGCCAAGTTCTTCACCGGCCTGCCGCTCGACGGGCCGGACCCCGAGTGCGTGCTCGGCAACGCCGACGAGGCGCTGGCCTCGGTCCCGGTGACGCTCCGCCCGATGTCGACCGTCGACCACTCCACCCGTCGCCCGGTCCAGCTGAGCCGGCGCTAGGTCGAGTGGGGGAGTCCGCTCGGACGGCCCGGCGCCTGTCCGAGGCGACGTCGCCCGAGGCCGGCGCCTGGGATGGTCCGATCCTCCTGCTCCCCGTCGGCTCGACCGAGCAGCACGGCCCGCACCTTGCGCTGTCCACGGACACCGTGGTGGCCGAGGAGCTCTGCCGCCGGCTGGCGGAGCGACGCACCGACCTCATCGTGGCCCCGGCGCTGGCCATCGGAGCGAGCGGTGAGCACGCCGGGTTCCCGGGCACGCTGTCGATCGGCACCGCCGTGCTCGCCGACGTGGTGGTCGAGATCGTCCGATCGTCGCGGACGACCTTCCGGGCCGTGGTGGCCGTGAGCGGCCACGGGGGGAACGCCGAGGCGCTCCGGCGGGCAGCCGAGACGGCCGAGGCCGAGGGCGATGACCTCCTCGTCCTCCTCCCGACCTTCCCTGGGGCGGACGCGCATGCCGGTCGGACCGAGACCTCGATGCTGCTCGCCCTCGATCCCTCGCTGGTGCGCAAAGATGAGGCCATGGCCGGGAACACCGCACCGCTGTCCGAGCTCGCCGCCGACCTCCGCTCTGGCGGGGTGGCGGCGGTGAGCGCCAACGGGGTCCTCGGGGACCCGACCGGTGCGAGCGCGCACGAGGGCGAGGTGCTCCTCGCCGGGGCGGCTGACCGTCTGTCTGCGCAGCTCGATGGACGGCACCCCCGATGAGGAGGGTGGCGGTCGTCACGGGCGCGGGCCGGGGGATCGGTGCAGCGACGGTCGACGCCCTCGTGGCCCAGGGCCTCTCGGTGGTGGCGGTCGACCGATGCCGTGACGACGCCGCCATCCCCTACGCGCTGGCCACCAAGAAGGAGCTCGACGCGGTGGTCGGTCGCCACGCCGAGCACGCGCTGGCACTGGTGGGTGACGTGCGGTCGGCCTCGGACATGCGCCTGGCGGTCGAGACAGCGGTCGAGCACTTCGGTCGGATCGACGTCGCCGTCGCCGCCGCTGGGGTGATCGCCGGAGGCGAGCCGCTCTGGGAGATGGCCGACGCCGCCTATGACGCCGTCATCGACATCAACCTCCACGGCACGCGCCGGCTCTTCGACGCCGCCGTGCCGCACCTGCTCCGCATCGGCGAGCCACGTCAGGGTCGGCTCATCGGGGTCTCCTCGGCGGCGGGGCTGGTGGGCCTGCGCCACCTGAGCGCCTACTCGGCGGCCAAGCATGGGGTGATCGGGCTGGTCAAGGGCCTCGCCTGCGACCTCGCCGGGACCGGGGTCACGGCCAATGCCGTGTGCCCGGGATCGACCGACACCCCGATCCTGGCGGCGTCCGCGGCGCTCTATGGCCTCGAGGACAGCGAGGCGTTCGCCGAGCACCAGCTCGTCGGCCGCCTGCTGCGTCCGGCTGAGCCTGCCTCACTCATCGCCTGGCTCGCCTCAGAGGCGTCGAGCGGGGTCACCGGGGCGGCGCTCAGCGTCGATGGCGGCATGACCGCCTCCTGACTCAGCGCTCAGGCGTGATGCAGGCCCGCCAGAGGGCCGTGTAGCTGCGGAAGGTCATGGCGTCATTGACGTAGCCGGCCTCGGCGAGCTCGGCGTGGAACGCCGGCAGCTGGCGGAACGGGATCCCCATGTCCACGTGGTGGGCGAGGTGCCAGCCGGTGTTGTACGGCACGAACCAGAGGCGGGCCAACGGGTGCTGTGCGACGTTGTGCGTGGTGAGGCGGCGGTCCTCCGAGGCGGTCATTCCACCGTGCTCGCCGAGCGCCCGGAGGCGGTTGAGCACCCGCCACTGGGTCATCCAGGGCAGCAGCCACAGCAGTGGGTAGGCCCACCAGGCGCCCGACAGGGTCCACATGAGCGCCCAGAGGACCAGCTGGACGGCGATGATCGGTCCGGCGATGCGCCGGCCGCTCGACGTGCGCATGGCTAGGAGGAGGACCTTGAGGTTCTTCCATCCTGAGATCCCCACGGCGTCGCGCACGAGGCGCCGTCGGAGAGCGGCCGCCGGGCCGGGATAGCCGCTGTAGAAGGCGATGTCCGGCTCGTTCGGGCCGAACTCCTCCCGGTGGTGCGCCATGTGGCTGCGGCGGTAGAGGGTCAGCGGGACGAGGGCTGGGCAGGCGATGAGCCACATGCCGACGAGGTCGTTGGCCCGCTTGGAGGCGAAGAGGAGCCGATGGGCCGCCTCGTGCATGAGGATGGCGAAGCGGACGTGGACCGGTCCCATGAGCAGGAAGACGATGAGGACCACCCACCAGCGGTGCAGCTGGGTGGCGGCGGCGATGAGCACGACCACCCCGGCCCAGAGCGCCGCCACGCTCAGCGCGTTGCGGAACCCGGGGATCCGCCGCAGGGGCTGGCGCAGGTCGGGCCGCAGCATCCCGTTGGGCTGCAGCCGATCCGTCGGCAGCACGTCGGCGAGGGCCGACGCAGGCGGGGTCAGCTCGTCGAGCATGCCGTCATCCTAGGGAGCATTGCCGGAGCGCCCCTCAGCGCTCGTGGTCGCGCTCGAGGCGCGCGGCGAAGACGGCGGCCTCTGTGCGCCGCGAGAAGCCGAGCTTCGAGAGCAGGTTCGACACGTAGTTCTTGACGGTCTTCTCGGCGAGGAACATCTCCTCGGCGATCTGGCGGTTGGTCCGACCGTCGGCGATGAGGTCGAGGATGCGCCGCTCCTGAGGAGAGAGTCGCTCGACCCGCTCCTCCTCGGCGGCGCGCTGGCGGAGGCGGGTGCGGACCTGCCGGACGAGCTCGGGGTCGAGGAGGCTCCCTCCGGCGGCCACGGTCCGCACGGAGGAGACCAGCTCGGTCGAGCGGACCTCCTTGAGGACATAGCCCGACGCCCCGGCCATGATGGCGGCGAAGAGAGCCTCGTCGTCGGCGAAGGAGGTGAGCATCAGGCACTTCGCGGACGGGTCGCGCTGGCGCAGCGACCGACAGATCTCGACACCGCTGCCGTCGCTGAGCCGGACGTCGAGCACCGCCACGACGCCGTCGGGGAGATCGAGGGCCTCGGCCTCCGTCACCGAACCGGCCTCGGCGACGACGACGATGTCGTCCTCTCGTTCGAAGAGGTCCCGCAGGCCCCGGCGCACCACCTCGTGGTCGTCGACGAGCAGCAGCTCGATCATCGTGGATCTCCTTTGCTCAGCTCGGTGATGTGCCACCGCAGGACGGTGCCGCCGTCGGACCCGCTCGACAGGTCGAACCACCCTCCGAGGTCCTGGGCGCGTGCGGCGAGGTTGGCGAGGCCACGGCCACCCGAGCCCGAGGCTGGGGTGAGGCCCTGACCGTCATCGGCCACCGTCAGCGTGAGGGCGTCGGTCGAGACTTCGAGGGTCACCTCCGTCTTCGAGGCGCCGGCGTGGCGCACGACGTTCGTCAGGGCCTCCCGCAGCACGGCGAGGACGCCGTCGCCCGCGTTGCGGCCGACCACCTGGTCGACCGGACCCGTCAGGGCTGCGGTCACGTCGAGGCCGAGGCGACTCGAGACCTCGTCGCAGATCTCGAGGACCTCGCGCCGCAGCGACGACGCCGAGGGGCCCTCGGGCCTCGAGATGGCGAAGATGGTGGACCGGATCTGCCGGATGGTCTCATCGAGGTCGTCGATGGCTCGATCGAGCCGCTGGGTCGCCTCGTCCGGAAGCCCGGAGGACGCCAGGCCCTGGAGGGAGAGCCCGACCGCGAAGAGCCGTTGGATCACCGTGTCGTGGAGGTCCCTCGCCACGCGCTGGCGATCCTCGGACAGCGCCACCTCCTCGGCGAGGAGTCGCAGGCGGGCTCGGTCGATCACGAGGCCGGCTGCCCGGCCGAGGGAGTCGACGAGGGCTTCGTCCTCGTCGTCGAACGGTTCGCCATCGCTGCGATCGCAGAGGTAGAGGTTCCCGAACACCTGCCCGCCCTCGAGCCGGACCGGAACGCCGAGGAAGGTGGACATGGCGGGGTGGTTGGCCGGGAAGCCCACCGTGGAGGGGTCGTCGGCGATCTGCTCGGCCCGCAGCGGCTCCGGGTTGGTGATGACCGTGCCGAGGATGCCGTGGCCGACCGGGAACTTCCCGATGGCCGCCCGCTGCTGGGCGGTGAGGCCGACCGTGACGAACTCCGAGAGGCTGGTCCCGTCCTCGGAGAGGACGCCGAGCGCCCCGTAGCGTGCTCCGACGAGCCCGGCTGCCTGCTCGACGATCGTGGTCAGCAAGGTGGCGAGATCCGCGTCGACCTCGATGGTCAAGATTGCGTCGATGACCGCCTGGAGCCGTGCGGGGTCCGTGATCCGGTGGTACGGCACCCGATCAGCCTACTGAGCCACCTCGATCGATCAGTGTGCGCCCCATCGGGTGCGCTCGCCCGAGACGTGGTCGAGGGGGAGCCGCAGCAGGGTGCTGGCATCGCCGAGGGCCCGGGCGAGCCGAGTGGACGCCAGTCGTCCCCTCAGCACGCCGGTGAGGGGGACGGCAGCCGCCTGACCGGTCACCCGCACGGACCAGGCGGCGTGGCCGTCAGGCTCGGTGCCGTCGACCTGCAGGGCGACGACGTCGCCGCGCTCGGCGGCCTCGCGCTCAGGACCCGGTCCGAGCAGGGCGAGGACCTCGTCATCGAGCAGCGTGATGAACGCCGGCTGGGCCGAGGGAAGGCAGTCCACCGACAGCAGCAGGCGCCCGAAGGAGGACTGGTCGAGCAGGGCGAGGCACTCGGTGCGCCCCAGCGGCTCCTGGAGGACCTCGAGTTCAGCCGCTGCGCTCATGATGGTGCCGCCATGGAGGCAGCGTGGCAGGTTGTCTGCCCTGTGACTAGGGACCTTCGGCCCTCTTCGGGGCGACGATCCCGATCAGATGCCGTTCGAGCCGGCCACCACGGCGCTCACCGTGAAGCCGTTGCACCCGGGGAGCTCGACGGTGAGCTTGGTCGACTTGGTGTCGTTGGGCGGGGTGACGAGGAGTCCGGACCACGTCGGGCAGGTGGTCTGGTCGCCGCTCGGGATGCTCGTGTTGATCACGATGGCCGATGCGGTGCTGCCGGGAGCCACGACGAGGTGGGTGGGCCCGGGGGTGGCGGTGCGCGTCGCCTGCGCCGCCTGTGCGCCGGAGGCGTCGAGGGCGGCCACGCCGGGGTAGCCGTAGAGCGTGCAGGGAGCACTCGAGGTGTTGGTGAAGATCACGGGGGTGTTCACGTGGCCGGCGGAGCCATTGGACGCACCGGCCGTCACCGACAGGGTCGAGGCGGTGCAGCGCACTGGGCCCGGGGCGGTGGTCGTCGTGGCCTTCGTCGTCGTGGTCGAGGCCTTGGCCGTCGTCGTGGTCTTCGCCGCGGTGGTTGACGTGGAGGTCGACGAGGCGGACGAGCTGCAGGCGGAGGCCCCGAGGGCGAGCACGATGGTGGCGATGGGGGCGAGGCGACGGATCATGCCCTCAGTCTGCCACCGGGCCCCCGCCGAGCAGTGGACACGACCGTGTCCCGGGCGGGCGGCCGAGGAGGTGCTCGACGCTGCCGCCGACCGGCGGTTCGGTCGGATGCGTGCCCCAGGAGGGATTCGAACCCCCGACACCTGGCTCCGGAAGCCAGTGCTCTATCCACTGAGCTACTGAGGCGTAGCCCCGACAGCGTACCTGACCCCTGCCGGGCCCGGTTCGTGGGTCAGCGGGCGAGGCCCCGTCGCAGGCCTGCGTAGACGAGCACGTCGTCCACCCGGTGGGCGGGACGGCCGAGGGCGCGCTGGAAGATGGACCGCGCGCACGAGATCCCCGGGGTGCGCTCCGTCAGCACGATGGTCCCGACGTGCCATGCCGCCAGCTCGGCTCGGACCTCCCTGGCCAGCCGGGGCGTCAGGGTGGGGGCTGTGGCGCCGGTCGTGCACACGTCGAGGAGGGCGGGGATGAGCCTGGGCTCGGTGCCGTTGTCGGCTCGGCCGTCGGGACCGGGGGAGTGTCCATAGGAGCCGACCAGGCGCCAGCGGATGTGATCGAGGGCCTGCCAGACCATCGCCTGGTTGTGCGGAGTCTTGATCTGCGGTGTCGGGTAGGTGAGCACCGTCGAGCCCTGGGCGATCGATGACGACGCCCCGCCGGAGAAGTAGGCGGGGACGTCGGTGGGCGCGCTGACGTAGGGCCAGGACGGGACGAGCCAGACGAGCGCCATGGCGGCGATCCCGACACCGACCCGTCCGGCTCGGAGGCCAGGGGGGAGGCGGGTCCCGAGGCCCTCGGCTCGCAGGCGATCGATGCCGATGGCGAGCAGGATGCCGGCGCACAGGCCGACGGGGATGGCGAGCCGAGAGGCGCTGGCGCTGTCGAGGAGCGGCATGCGCGACACGATGCCGAAGGGCAGGGGGAGGTGGAGCGAACGGCCGCGGAGGTGGAGGCGCTCGCCGAGCGAGAGCAGTGCCGCCGACCCGCCCACCACGGCGGCGATCTGCACGATGAGCACGCGTCGCCACCGCCACACGATGAGGGCGAGCACCACGATCAGCACGACGCCGAGGTAGGAGCCGTTCTCCGCCAGGTTGGCACCGACGAGGCCGTCGGTGATCTTCGTGGCGCGTGCCGGTGCGATGGCCTGGCCCGAGGTGGGCAGCACGAAGCTGAGCAGGTCTGAGGCGAGCTGGCGCGAGTAGGTCGGCGACTGGACGGGTCCAGTGACGCTCCACGGGCCCCGGAGCATCACCCAGATCGGGTAGGCGGCCGTGGCCGCGAAGGTGGCGGCGGCGACGACCAGCGCCCGCCAGGCAGCGGGGAGATGGCTGTGCACCTGTCGGCGGTGCAGGAGGCAGAGCGCGACGATGCCGACGCCGGCCAGCAGGCCGGTGGTCATGAGGACCTCGGCGGAGATCAGGAGCTGGGCGGTGGCCAACAGGCCGAGTCCGACCCCGAGCGCCCAGGGTCGATGCCGCTGGCGCACGAGGATCTCGTCGAGCACGAGCAGGACGAGCGGCGGGATGACCTCGATGATCAGGTGGAGGTGGAGCGCCCCCTGGGTGGCCATGGCCGGGGAGAAGGCGGCGAGCAGCCCGCCGACGAAGGCCGCCGGCAGCCAGGTCGTGTAGCGACGCAGGACCAGCATCGTCACGGTCGCCGAGCCTGCGAAGGCCAGGACCACCGCGGCATTGAACGCCACGATCGGACCGAGCAGCAGGGTCACGGGAGCCAGTGCGACGGCCGGCAGGACGATGGAGGTGTTGGCCATCAGGTTGTAGCCCCAGGGGGCGTTCAACCAGTCGGTCGTCAGGATGCGGTGGCCGTGGATGATCGAGTTCGGGGTGAACCCGAGGAACCAGACGCTCTGGCCGACGTCACCGATGCCCCCGCCGGACTGCAGCGTGCCTGCCGCTCCGTCGATCCAGGCATGGAGGTTGGCTACGGCACCGAGGAGGAGGTAGGCGGCGACGCAGGCCGCGAGCGACAGCGCCTGGCGACGATCTCGAGACGGGTCGACCTCGGCGACGTGGGTCTCCGTCGTGTGCGCTGCCACCGCCTGATCGTACCGTCCACCTGATGGCCGAGGCTCTACGCTTCGCCCCATGGCCTCGCCCTCGATTCAGACGGATCCGACCGTCCCGATCCCCGAATCCCTGCTGCCGATGACGGCGACCGTGCGGGCCGACGGGCACCTCGAGGTGGGCGGATGCGACGTCGTGGCGCTGGCCGAGGAGCTCGGGACCCCGCTGTTCATCTACGACGAGGAGCACCTTCGCGCCCGTTGCCGGGAGGCGGTGGCCGCGTTCGGCGATGGGGTCGCCTACGCGTCGAAGGCCTTCCTCTGCAAGGCCATGGCCCGGCTCGCCCACGAGGAGGGCCTGTACCTCGACGTGGCCAGCGGCGGGGAGCTGGCGACGGTCCTGGCCGCCGGCGTGCCGGCGGACCGCGTGGTCCTCCACGGCAACAACAAGTCCTCCGACGAGCTGGCCATGGCCATCTCGGCCGGCGTTCGACGCATCGTCGTCGACTCGCTCGACGAGATCGACCGCATCGAGCAGCTCGCGGGTCCGGGCGCGGACGTGCCGGTGCTGCTCCGGGTGACCCCGGGCGTGGAGGTCCACACCCACGAGTTCGTCCAGACAGGCCAGGAGGACTCGAAGTTCGGGCTCTCGATCGCGTCAGGGGCCGCCGAGGTGGCGCTCGAGCGCCTCCGAGCGTCGTCGGCGATCGAGCTCAAGGGCATCCACGCGCACATCGGAAGCCAGGTGTTCGACACCGGCTCCTTCGCTCGGGCCGCCGAGGTCCTCGCCGACTTCTTCATCCCCCTCGGACTCGATGAGTTGTGCGTCGGCGGCGGTCTCGGTGTGGCCTATGTGGTGGGCGAGGAGGCACCGAGCCTGACCGAGTGGGCTGAGGGCACCATCGCCGCCCTCCGGTCCCGTGGGGTGGCCCCAGAGGTCACGATCACCGCCGAGCCCGGTCGCTCGATCGTGGCGCAGGCCGCGCTCACCGTCTACCGGGTGGGGACGATCAAGGAGGTGGCCGGGATCCGCACGTACCTGGCAGTCGATGGCGGGATGAGCGACAACCCGCGACCGGTCCTCTACGGCAGCGGCTACGAGGCCTTCGACCCGGCGGACGTGCGGGCGGTGCGCTCCCGTGTGGCACGGGTGGTGGGCAAGCACTGCGAGAGCGGCGATGTGATCCTCCCCGAGGCGCAGGTCCCGCCCGCGATCGGCGTCGGCAGCCTGCTGGCCACGCCGGTGACCGGTGCCTACGGCTACTCGATGGCCTCGACCTACAACAAGGTCCCGCGACCGGCGGTCGTCTTCGTCGCAGACGGCATCGCTCGGGTGGTGGTGCGGCGCGAGACCTACGAGGACCTCGCCAGCCTCGACGTCTGAGCGCAGCGGGCACGCAGGTGCGGCGGAGTAGCCTCGCGGTGTGCCGGCGTCGTCCCTTCCCGTCATCAGGATCGCCATCCTTGGCTGCGGCAACGTCGGCGCGGCCCTCGTCGAGCTGCTGCTCGACCCTGCGGGAGCCGACGACCTCGCCACCCGTGCCGGAGCTCGCCTCGAGATCGTCGGTGTGGCGGTGTCAGACGCCAGCAAGCCCCGACCATCGGCGCCCCACCTGGCCCAGGAGCTCCTGACCGAGGACGCTGCAGCCCTCGTCGGGCGCGACGACGTCGACCTCGTGGTCGAGCTCATGGGGGGCCTCGAGCCGGCGGGGTCGCTGATCTCCTCGGCCCTGTCGCGTGGCATCCCGGTGGTGACGGGCAACAAGGCCCTCCTGGCCGACCGTGGTCTCGAGCTCGGCGACCTGGCCGCGGCCCACGGGACCGACCTGGGCTTCGAGGCGGCAGTCGGTGGCGTGGTGCCGGTCATCCGCACCCTGCGCGAGTCCTTCGCCGGCGAGCAGATCACCCGGGTCATGGGCATCGTCAACGGGACCACCAACTTCATCCTCTCGACCATGGCCGAGCGCGGCTCGTCCTACGGCGAGGTGCTGGCCGAGGCCCAGGCGCTGGGCTACGCCGAGGCGGACCCGACGGCTGACGTGGAGGGCTTCGACGCAGCAGCCAAGGCGGCGATCCTGGCCCGCCTGGCCTTCGGCTGCCCGGTGCCGCTCGATGCCGTGCACCGTGAGGGGATCACCTCGGTCAGGGACGTGGACGTCGCCTTCGCCCGGCACCTCGGATTCGCCGTCAAGCTCCTGGCGATCGCCGAGCGGGTCGGCGACGGTGAGATCTCGGCCCGGGTGCACCCGACGATGGTGTCGATCGATCATCCGCTGGCCGCGGTGGGTGGGGCCTTCAACGCCGTCTTCATCGAGGGAGAGGCCTCGGGGCCGGTGATGCTCTACGGACAGGGGGCCGGGGGCAAGCCCACCGCCTCGGCCGTCCTCGGCGACATCATCGACGCCGCCCGTCGTCGGCTGTCGGGAACCAGCGCACCGACGCCGATCTCGACCATGGACCGGGTCCCGGTGGGACTCGACGAGCTGCGCAGCGCCTTCTACCTCTCGATCGACGTGGCCGATCGCCCTGGCGTGCTCGCCGCCGTGGCCACGGCGTTCGGCGACAACCGGATCTCGATCCGTTCGATGGAGCAGGTCGGTCTCGGTGACGAGGCCCGCCTGATCTTCTTGACCCATGCCGCCACCGAGCGGGACATGGCCGCCACCTTGGCGGCGCTCGACACCGTCGACGCCGTCGACTCGGTCGGCGGCGTCCTGCGGGTGATCGGCAGCGACGAGGAAGGGTTCTGATGGCCTGGCGAGGACTGATCGAGGAGTACCGGGTGCACCTGCCGGTCAGCGACACCACCCCCGTGGTGACCCTGCTCGAGGGAGACACGCCGCTGCTCGAGGCGCCGAGGATCTCGGAGCGGGTCGGGGCTCGGGTGCTCCTCAAGATCGAGGGCGCGAACCCGACGGGTTCCTTCAAGGACCGCGGCATGACCATGGCGATCACCAAGGCCCACGAGGAGGGCGCCAAGGCCGTCGTGTGCGCATCGACCGGGAATACCTCGGCCTCGGCTGCCGCCTACGCAGCCCGGGCGGGGATGACCTCGGCCGTCTTGATCCCCGACGGGGCGATCGCGCTGGGCAAGCTGGCCCAGGCCCTGATCCACGGCGCCAAGGTGCTCCAGATCCGCGGCAACTTCGACCAGGCCCTCGACATCGTGCGCGACCTGCCGAACCACGCGCCCATCACCGTCGTGAACTCGATCAACCCCTATCGGATCGAGGGCCAGAAGACGGGTGCCTTCGAGATCGTCGACGCACTCGGCGACGCCCCCGACCAGCACTTCATCCCGGTGGGCAACGCCGGCAACATCACGGCCTACTGGAAGGGCTACCGGGAGTACCACGCCGCCGGCCGGTCGTCGAAGCTTCCCCAGATGCGCGGGTTCCAGGCCGCCGGGTCTGCCCCGATCGTGCTCGGCCACGTCGTCGAGCGGCCTGAGACGATCGCCACGGCGATCCGCATCGGCAACCCGGCGAGCTGGGAGTCGGCCATCGAGGCGGCGACCGACTCTGGAGGGGCCATCGACATGGTGACGGACGAGGAGATCCTCGTGGCGTACCGCATGCTGGCGACTGAGGAGTCCGTCTTCTGCGAGCCCGCCTCTGCGGCCTCGGTGGCCGGAATGCTCAAGGTCGGCGTCCCCGAGGGGTCGACCGTGGTGTGCGTGCTCACGGGCAACGGCCTCAAGGACCCGGACCGGGCCATCAGCCAGATCGAGGTCCCGGTGACCATCGAGCCGGAGATGGGCGCAATCCTCTCGGCCCTCAAGGTCTGATCGCGTTGCGCTTGGGGCGCTCGCGCCGCTAAGGTCAGCGGTGTACTCCCTCGGGGGGCGTCGAGCGTTCCGTTCGACGAAGGCCATCTGGACGACTCCAGTGGCGCCGAGGAGCACGTTGTACGGAGACCAGCGATCCGCTGTTCTCTGCCCCTGATCTTCTTCCTGACCCTTGCGGGCGTCGCCCGAAGGACGGAAGAGAGGAGAGTGGAAGCACATGACTTCCGATGTTCAGCTTGGACGTTCCGTCCTCGAATCCAAGGAGCGCACCGAGCTCCAGACCATCGCCGAGCAGCTCAGCGTCAAGACGACGAGCCGCATGAAGAAGGCCGACCTGATCTCCGGGATCCTCGAGGCCGCAGGCGTCTCCGAGTCCCCGGCCGCCGCTCCGTCCGAGGATCGTGCCGATCGTCCGGCGAGGGCACCTCGGTCGAAGGCCCCGCAGTCCGACGACGCGGACGCGACCCAGGAGGCTCCGGCGACCCCGTCGGCGGACTCCTCGGGCGAGACGCAGGCCGGAGACGCCCAGCGCGACGCCGGCGATCGCCGTGGGAACCAGGGGCAGGGCGGCGGCCAGCACCAGGGTGGCGGCCAGAACCGTGACCGTCAGAACCAGAACCAGAACCAGGGTGGTGGCAACGCCGAGCCGGGCAACCGTCGCAACCGCAACCGCCGTCGCGGCCGCGACCGCGATGGTCGAGGTGGTGGCGGTGAGCGCGACCTCCAGGGTGGCGCCGACACCCCGTACCAGGGCGAGCTCATCGAGTGCCGCGGCCTGCTGGACCTGCGCGACGAGGGCTACGGCTTCCTGCGCGTCGAGGGCTACCTGCCGTCGAGCAAGGACGTCTACGTCTCGATCAGCCAGGCCCGGAAGTTCTCGCTCCGCAAGGGCGACGCCATCGAGGGTGCCTTCCGACCGGCGGGCAGCAACGAGAAGTACCCGGCACTGATCCGGATCGACACGGTGTCGGGCATGGACACCGAGGAGGCGCGCAGCCGCCGCCGCTTCGAAGACCTGACCCCGCTGTTCCCGGACGAGAAGCTCGTCCTCGAGCGCCAGGGCGACGAGGCCAACCTCACCGCCCGCATCGTCGACCTGCTCAGCCCGATCGGCAAGGGCCAGCGCGGCCTCATCGTCTCTCCGCCCAAGGCAGGCAAGACCACGGTGGTCAAGCAGATCGCCCACTCGATCGAGGCCAACAACCCTGAGGTCCACCTCATGGTCCTGCTCGTCGACGAGCGGCCTGAAGAGGTCACCGACATGCGCCGCAGCGTCAAGGGCGAGGTCATCGCCTCGACCTTCGATCGTCCCTCCGACGAGCACACCCACGTGGCCGAGCTGACCATCGAGCGAGCCAAGCGGCTCGTGGAGATGGGCAAGGACGTCGTGATCATCCTCGACGGCATCACCCGCCTGGCGCGTGCCTACAACATCGCCGCCCCGCAGTCCGGCCGGATCATGTCTGGTGGTGTGGACTCCGGAGCCCTCTACCCTCCGAAGAAGTTCTTCGGTGCTGCGAGGAACATCGAGGAGGGTGGCTCACTGACGATCATCGCCACCGCACTCGTCGACACGGGATCGAAGATGGACGAGGTGATCTTCGAGGAGTTCAAGGGCACCGGCAACATGGAGCTGCGGCTCGACCGCCGGCTCGCCGAGCGCCGCCTCTACCCGTCGATCGACGTCAACGCCAGCTCGACGCGGCACGAGGAGCTCCTCTTCGAGCGCGGTCAGCTCCAGCAGGTCTGGAAGCTGCGCCGGGTGCTCAACGCACTGGCCTCGGAGGGCTCGGCTGCGGCCGGCCTCGAGCTGCTCATGGACAAGATCAAGTCCACCAAGTCGAACGACGAGTTCTTGGCCGAGATCGCCAAGGGGCAGGGCAACGGCTGAGGCCGTCTCCCTCTCCGCTACACTTGCATCCCGCACCATCGGAGGAGCGAATCATGAAGGCTGACATCCACCCCACGTACGAAGCTGCGAACGTCCAGTGCTCGTGTGGCAACACGTTCACGACCCGGTCGACCAAGCCCGAGCTGCGCTCCGAGCTGTGCAACGAGTGCCACCCGTTCTTCACCGGCAAGCAGAAGCTGGTGGACTCCGGTGGCCGCGTCGAGCGCTACAACCGTCGCTACGGCGTCCGCAAGACCGCCAAGACGCCCCAGTCCTGATTCGGAGGCCCTGAGCGCTGGCGCGCCCAGGGCGACCATGGACGAGCGTCTCGACGCGATCGAAGAGGAGTTCGCCGCCGTCGAGGCGCGCCTCATGGAGCCCGCCACCTCGGCGGACCCGAACCTGCTGCGCGACCTCTCGCGCCGGCACAAGGAGCTCTCCGAGATCGTCGGCACCTACCGCCAGCTCCGATCGGCACGCGAGGACGTCGAGGTGGCTGCCGAGCTCTTCGAGGGCGCCGAGCCTGACGAGCGCGACGAGATGCGCGGCGAGCTCGACCGCGCCACCCAGGCCGTGGCGACCATCGAGGACGCCCTCCAGGGCCTGCTGCTGCCGAAGGATCCCAACGACGGACGTGCGGTCATCGTCGAGATCCGGGGGGCCGAGGGCGGCGAGGAGGCGAACCTGTTCGCCCGTGACCTCTACGACATGTACCTGCGCTACGCCGCCAACCGGGGGTTCAAGGTCGAGGTGATCGAGGAGCACGCCTCCGAGCGCGATGGCCTCGATGAGGTGGTCTTCAAGATCAGCGGTGCCGAGGCCTGGACCCGCTTCGAGCACGAGGGCGGGGTCCACCGCGTCCAGCGCGTCCCCGTCACCGAGTCCAAGGGCCGCGTCCACACCTCGTCCGCGACGGTCATGGTCCTGCCCGAGGCAGAGGAGGTCGACGTCGATGTCGATCCGAACGACCTCAAGATCGACGTGTACCGGTCCAGCGGCCCCGGTGGGCAGAGCGTGAACACCACCGACTCCGCCGTGCGGATCACCCACGTGCCGACCGGGATCGTGGTCGCCATGCAGGACGAGAAGAGCCAGATCCAGAACCGGGCCAAGGCCATGCTCGTCCTGCGCAGCCGCCTGCTCAAGGCCGCCCAGGACGCAGCGGCAGCCGAGGCGGGCGACCTGCGCCGGTCCCAGGTCGGCGGCGGCGGCCGGGCCGAGAAGATCCGGACGTACAACTTCAAGGAGAGTCGGGTGACCGACCACCGGATCAACCTGACCCTTTACAAGCTCGACGCCGTGCTCAACGGGGATCTCGATGAGATCGTCGACGCCCTCATGGCCGCCAAGCGGGCACGGCAGCTCACCGAGGGCGATGCCTGAGGACGACCTCGTCGACGAGCTCGCCCCGTTGGTGGGCTCGGTCCGGGAGGCCACCTGGATCCTCGAGCACACCCGGGACCCGGATGTCGCTCGATCGCTGGCCCGCCGCCGGGCCGCCGGCGAGCCGCTGCAGTACCTGCTCGGGACCTGGCCGTTCCGTGATCTCGAGCTCGTCGTCGATCGCCGCGCCCTGATCCCGCGACCCGAGACCGAGCAGGTCGTCGAGCGGGCCCTGGCCGCCTGGCGTCGCACCCGGCCCGGCGCCGACGGCCTGGTCGTCGCCGACCTCGGCACGGGCACCGGAGCCATCGGCCTGAGCCTGGCGATCGAGCTGGCACAGGAGGCTGCGATCGACCAGGTCCTGCTCGTCGACCTGGCTCCGGAGGCGCTCGATCTGGCGGGGGAGAACGCCGAGCGACTCGGGGTCCTGGTCGATCGGTGCCTCGGGTCCTGGCACGAGGCGATCCCGGAGGGCCGGAGAGGGGGAGTCCACCTCCTGGTGGCGAACCCGCCCTACGTGGCCGAGGCCGAGGAGGCCGGCCTGGCCATCGAGCTCTCGCACGAGCCCCGCGGTGCGCTGATCGCCGCCGACGCGGCAGACGGGACGCCGGGGTTCGCCGACGTGGCGGAGATCATCGACGGCGCCCTCGGGTCCCTCGCGCCCGGCGGGATCCTGGTGATCGAGATGGCCGAGCACCAGGTCGAGGTTGCGCTGGCGCGAGCGAGCACGGTCGGCCTGGTCGACCTCGAGGCCTTCGCCGACCTCGCTGGCCATCCCCGCGGCATCGTGGGACGAGCACCGTGAGGCGCCTCGGGCTCGACGACCTCGACCTCGCGGCCATCCTGCTCGGTGACGGCCTGGTCGTCGCCATCCCCACCGACACCGTCTACGGCCTCGCCGCCCGGCTGGACCATCCGGGAGCGCTCGCCGAGCTCTATGTCGCCAAGGGCCGCCCCGAGACCAAGCCGCTGCCGATCCTGGTGGCGGACCCGGATGAGGCGCTGGGCCTGCTCGCCGAGGTGCCCGACGAGCTCGCCGCGCTGGCGGCTCGGCACTGGCCGGGTGCGCTCACGATCGTTGCGGGCTGCGACGAGGAGCTGGCGACGCGCGTGCACTCCCCGGACCAGACGGTCGGGATCCGCTGCCCTGATGATGCGACGGCTCGGGCGCTCCTGAAGATCACCGGACCGCTCTGCGTCACCAGCGCCAACCGCTCGGGAGAGCCCCCGTGCTGCTCCGCCGACGAGATCATCGCCAGCCTGTCGTGTGCGGAGGCCATCGCCGCCGTGCTCGATGCCGGCCGCCGGGACGCCGAGCCGTCCACGGTCGTGACGTTCCGCGACGGCGAGCTGACCGTCCTGCGCCGAGGCGCCATCGTCCTCTGACCGGGGAGCCCTGCTCCGTCGCCGGAGACGAAGCGGCGCGTCAGCCCAGGTGGAGGGTCCCGTCTGGGACGAGGTCTCCGGTGCGGCCGATCAGCTCGGTCCCGGCGATCGCCGCGAGCTCGTCGGCCCGGGCCATGGTCGCCCACCCTCGGGTGCCCTGCGGGCTGCGCACGGCGAAGGTGGCGGCGACGGGGCCGGCCTCGCGGTCGTGGGCGATCGTGTAGGTCTCCACGGTGACCGGACCGGTCAGCTCCGGGTCGACGACCTCGATGGGGTGGCGGTCGATCTGCTCCTGGAGGTCCTCGTGGCGGAACGACTGCGGTGGAGGGGTGGTCGAGTAGATCCCGATGGCGTGGCTGGTGGCGAAGTAGCTCAACCCGCTGACGAGACCGATCTCGCCCGGGTTCGCCCGGAGCACCTCGGCCGTCGCCGCCAGCGAGTGCGTCACGTAGTTGTTGCCCGGCCCTCCGCCGAAGGTGAGGCCACCGGTCTGCGTGAGCGGCCGGGTGGGATCGTCGAGGGCGAGGCCGAGGGCCGCGGCGCCCATCTGCACGGCGATGGGGAAGCAGCTGTAGAGGTCGACGTGCCGAACGTCATCGATGCCGATGCCGGCGAGCTCGAGGACGCGTGGGCCGATGGCCTCGAGGGCGACGGATCGATGGAGCTCGGGGCGTTCTGAGATGAACATCCGGTCCTCGCCCTGGGTGTGGGCCCAGGGGAAGACGAGCCGATCGGTCGAGATCCCCATCGCCTGTGCCCGCTCGAACGAGCACAGGATGATGGCGGCGCCCTGGTCGACGGCGATGTTGGCCGTCATGAGCTTCGTGTACGGCTCGGAGATCATCCGGTTGCTCTCGCTCGGGATCGTGATCTCGTCAGGCCCTTTCGCCTCTCGGATCCAGGCGAACGGGTTCGAGGCGGCGACCGCCGCGAACGAGGCGCTCAGGTCGCCCATGACCCGGTGGTGCTCGGCGAGGTCCCATCCTCTGGCGGCACGCATGGCGTTCTCGAACAGCGGGTAGATCGAGACGGGAGCGGTGATTCCTCGCGCCATCTCGAGGTCGGTGAAGGGGAGGACGTCCTCTCCGAAGAGCGATGGGGCCGAGACCTCGGCCGGGTCCTGAGACGCCCACGGCGTGTGGTCGTCGAGCTTGCGTCCGGCCGACCGGCTCGCCATCGCCTCGGCGCCGGTGAAGGCCACGACCTCGGCCTCGCCCGCCAGGATCATCCTGGACGCCTGGGCGACGAGCTTGCTCGGGTAGGAGCCGCCTGTGGCGGTGAGCTGGGTGGAGCGCGGGCTGATGCCGAGGCGCTGGGCCACCAGCGCGGCAGGGTCCACCGGGTGCCAGACGAAGCTGGCGACACCGGTGAGCAGGTCGAGCGACTCGAGCAGGCGACGACCGGGGCCGGCGTCCTCGGCTGCCGCCGCCAGGGACGCGGCCATGAGGTCGACCGGCTCGACCAGGCCATCAGCGGCCGGACGGTTGATGCTCTGGCCGACGCCGACGATGACGGGGGTGCGGGGATCGATGCTCACGGGTCAGGAGCGTACCGGCAGGTGTCGACCCACACGGAGGCCCGGACGCGCTTGGTAGGTTGGACCCGTGCGCATCGCCCTCGGCTCCGATCACGCCGGATACGACCTCAAGGCTCTCGTGGCGGACCACCTCTCGGACCTCGGGCACGACGTCGACGACCTCGGTGCTGCCGATGCGACGACCTCCGTGGACTATCCCGACTTCGGTGCGGCGGTGGGACGGGCGGTCGTCAGCGGTTCGGCGGACCTCGGTGTGGCGATCTGCGGGACGGGCATCGGCATCTCCATCGCCGCCAACAAGGTCCCCGGCGTGCGCGCCGCGCTGGTCCACGACGTGACGACGGCCACCCTGGCCAAGCAGCACAACGACGCCAACGTGCTCTGCCTCGGCGCCCGGGTGACCGGGACGGTGACCGCCCTCGGCGCTCTCGACGCCTTCCTGGCCGCGTCAGCTGAGAGTCGCCACGCAGCGCGCCTGCACAAGATCGCCGTCCTCGACGGCTCCTCGACCGCCAACAACCCATCGGAGGATTGACACCGTGACCCCGACCGCTCCTTTCGCCGGCTGGCTCGACGCCGATCCGGAGATCCAGCAGCTGCTCGACGACGAGCTGACCCGCCAGCGCACGACGCTGCAGCTCATCGCCAGCGAGAACTTCACCTCGCCAGCAGTGCTCGCAGCCTCAGGGTCGGTGCTGACCAACAAGTACGCCGAGGGCTACCCGGGTCGCCGCTACTACGGCGGCAACCAGGTGGTCGATGAGGTCGAGGACCTCGCCATCGAGCGCCTCAAGGCGCTCTTCGGCGCCGAGCACGCCAACGTGCAGCCGCACTCGGGCGCCAACGCAAACCTCGGTGTCTACAAGGCGCTGCTCGAGCCGGGCGACACCATTCTCGCCATGCGCCTCGACCAGGGTGGGCACCTGACGCACGGGTCACCGGCGTCGATCACGTCGAAGATCTGGAACTTCGTCTCCTACGGGCTCACCCCGGCCAGCGATGACCCGGCCAACCCCGGAGAGATGATCGACCTCGACCAGGTGCGCGCCCTCGCCCTCGAGCACCGGCCCCAGCTGATCGTGGCCGGAGCGACGGCCTACTCGCGGACCATCGACGCCAAGGACTATCGGGCCATCGCCGACGAGGTCGGCGCCCGGCTGATGTTCGACCTGGCGCACCCCGCGGGACTCGTGGCGGGCGGAGCACACCCGAGCCCGGTCGGGATCGCCGACGTGGTGACCTTCACGACCCACAAGACGCTTCGCGGGCCCCGTGGCGGGGCCATCCTCTCGTCAGCGGAGCTGGCCAAGAAGATCGACGGTGCGATCTTCCCCGGCCTCCAGGGCGGACCGCTCGAGCACGCCATCGCAGCCAAGGCGGTCGCCTTCCGAGAGGCGCAGGACCCGAGCTTCTCGACCTATGCCCACCAGGTCGTGGCCAACGCGGCCGCGCTGGCCACGGCGCTCGAGGCCCAGGGGTTCCGCCTGGTCTCCGGCGGCACAGACAACCACCTCGTCCTCGTCGACCTCCGCGCCTTCGACGCAGAGCTCACCGGCAAGGAGGCGCAGGAGGTTATGGACCGCGCCGGCATCACGGCGAACCGCAACACCATCCCCGACGACCCCCGCAGCCCCTTCGTGACCTCGGGCCTCCGCCTCGGCACCGCAGCGGAGACCACCGCAGGGATGGGGACGGCGGAGATGGCCACGATCGCCGAGCTGCTCGGACGGGCGCTCCGCCAGCGTGACGACGAGGCCGCCATCGCGGGGGTGCGCGCCGAGGTCGCCGAGCTCTGCGGCCAGTTCGACCCGTACCCGGGCCTCGCTGGCACGGCCTAGGAGCGCTGAGTGCCTGCGGCCACGCCGTGGTACCTGCTGGTCCTGGTGGTGGCCGCCGGCGTGACGGCGGCCATGACGATGCCGGCGCGATCGCTGGCGATCAAGGTCGGCTACGTCGACATCCCCTCTGATCGCAAGATGCACGATCGCGTCACCCCCTATGGCGGGGGAGGGGCCATGTTCATCGGCGTGGCCATCGCCATGATCGCCGGCTCTGTGATCCCGGCGCTCAAGCCCGTGTTCACGGGCTCCAACGAGGCCATGGGCGTGCTGATAGCGGCAGCGGCCATCTTCATCATTGGACTCGTCGACGACTTCCGCTCGATGTCAGCGCCGGCCAAGATCGCCGGACAGGTCCTCGCGGCGAGCATCCTGTACTTCGCCGGCGTCACGATGTACCAGCTCAAGCTGCCCTTCGCCGGCTTCGTGGTGCTCACCCCCGGCGTGATCCCGCTGATCACCGCCATCTGGGTGGTGGCGCTCACCAACGCCATCAACCTCATCGACGGCCTGGACGGCCTGGCGGCGGGGCTCGTCGCCATCGGCGCGGGATCGCTGGCGGTCTACGGGCTGCGCCTCGAGTACCTCGGGCTGCTCCCGGGGCAGAACATCGGACCGCTCGTGGCGGTGGTGGCGTGCGGGGTGTGCCTCGGGTTCCTCCCCTTCAACTTCCACCCCGCCAAGATCTTCATGGGTGATGCCGGTGCCCTCCTGCTCGGCCTCCTGATGAGCGCCAGCACCATGGTCATCGGCGGCCGGACGCCACCGGCGAGCGGGGTGACGTTCTTCTTCTTCGCTCCACTGTTCATCCCGTTCTTCATCCTCGGGGTCCCGCTCGTGGACTCGGCGTTCGCCTTCATCCGTCGCACGGCCAAGGGCCAGGGCTTCCATGCCCCGGACAAGGACCACATCCACCACCGCCTCCTGCGGCTCGGCCACGGGCACCGCCGGACCGTCGGCATCCTGTGGCTCTGGACGGCGCTGCTGTGCGGCTTCGTCCTCTTCCCGCTCTTCGACCCACGGGCCAACCCACTGATCCCCTTCGCCGCCCTGGCGCTCGGCGTGGTGCTCTACACCTGGTTCCACCCGGGGCTGCGCCAGCAGGCCGAGGAGCCAGATCCCGTGGTGGAGGCTCCAGAGGAGCCAGCCGACACCGGGGCGGGCTTTGGCGCATGAGCGTCCGAGGGTGCAAGAATGACGGAGGAGGAGACGGGCCCCACGCCGGGTGCTCGAGCTGCTCCGCCCCCCACGCTGATGACCTCCTCCTGCATCGAGACCCCCTGCGATGACCACGCCCGACGAGCCCTCGGCCTCCGACGCCCCGGCCCCTGCGCAGAAGTCGTCATGGATGGCGTTCGCCACCATGGGGATGACGGTCGCCAGCTGCGTGGCGCTCGGCGTGATCCTGGGCATCTGGGCCGACTCGCAGCTCCACACCGCACCGATCTTCCTCTTCGTCGGCCTGCTGCTCGGCTGTGCGGTGGCCGCCACCTCGGTGGTCTCGCAGATCCGGCGGTTCCTGTGAGCGGGACGGCCTGATGCTCGAGAACCTCGAGAGCCTCGACGGCCCCGTCCTGCAGAAGCTGCTGCGGCGCACCATCGCCTCGGCCGCCATCGTCGGCGGCATCGCCGTCGTGGTCTGCCTCCTCGTGGCCCCGCCGTTCGCCACCGTCGGCCTCGTGCTCGGCCTGGGGCTCGCCCTGCTGAACCTCCGGCGCCTCGATGCCGGCGTGGCCAAGGTCGAGGGGAGCGGCGAGGGATCGGGCAAGGTCGTCAAGAAGATGCTGCGGACCAACACCGCTGCCCGCCTCGGAATCATCACGGTGATCGCGGTGGGTCTGCTCTTGGTCTACGCTCCCATCGGCGTTGGCATGGTCGTCGGGCTCGTGATCTTCCAGATCCTGTTCGTGGCTAATGTTGCACGAGTTGTCTTTGCCCAAGGAGGCGTTGCGTGAAGTCCATGAGATGGGCAGCTGAGATCAAGGTCGGGGAGCACGTCGCCTCGACGAAGATCCTCGGGCTGACGATCAGCCTCGACATCGTCTGGGCGAGCCTCATCGCCGCGGCCATCGTGCTCGGACTCGGCTTCCTGGTCCGCAAGAACGCGACCAAGGGCGTCCCCGGCAAGCTCCAGCTCGCCTACGAGACCATCGTCGAGCAGATCCAGGACGTCACGGACTCGGCCATCGGACCCCAGGGTCGTCGCTTCGTCCCGATCGCCCTCATGATCTTCCTCTTCACCCTGGCCTGCAACTGGCTCGAGGTCCTCCCGAACACCGGTGAGGACTGGGTGCCCGCTCCGACCGGCGACGTCAACCTCCCGCTGGCCATGGCCCTGCTGGTCATCGTGTGGGTGCACATCGAGTCGGTCCGCTCTCGCGGCGTCAAGGGCTACCTCAGCCACTACGCCCAGCCCTACAAGGCCCTCATCCCGATCAACGTGATCGAGGAGATCACGAAGCCGATCACCCTGACCTTCCGACTCTTCGGAAACATCTTCTCCGGCGGCCTCATGGTCGTCGTGATGTCGTCGCTGCTCCCGTTCTACGCCTCGTTCGCAGGCCAGATGATCTGGAAGCCCTTCGACATGGCCATCGGTCTCATCCAGGCCTTCATCTTCGCCCTGCTCACGATCCTCTACTTCGGCATGGCCATGAGCCATGACGAGCACTGAGACAACGGCTCGGCGAGCCAAGCGTTCATCAATCGCAATCAAGTAACAACGAAGTCCATCACACAGGAGGAATGAAATGGCTGGAACTACAGCTGACGCAATCCGCTCCGCTGGCGCCCTCGTCGGCGGCGGCCTGGCCCTCGGTGGCGGTGCCATCGGCGCGGCCATCGGTGACGGCCTGGCGGGTAGCCAGACCATCGCGGCCATCGCCCGTCAGCCCGAGATCGAGAACAAGGCCCGTACCTACTTCTTCCTGACCGTGGGTCTGGCAGAGGCGATGTACTTCATCAACCTGCTGTTCATGGTCGTCTTCGTCTACGTCTTCAAGGCTCAGTAGCAACTGAGCGGTGCGGGGCGGCTTCGGCCGCCCCGCCTTGATTGCACGTATTCGGACCGACACACCGGGAGCACCACTTCATGGAGATCGCAGGGATCTTTCTTCTGCCGAACGGCACGTTCTTCGTCGAACTCGCCATTCTGCTGATCATCCTGTTCGTGACGACGAAGTTCATCCTCCCGCCCCTCACGAAGGCGATGGAGGAGCGGCAGGAAGACATCCGCAGCTCACTCGAGGCTGCGGAGAACGCGCGCGCCGACGCTGCGGCGGCGGACGACGAGCGTCGGGGCATCCTCGAGGCGAGCCGGTCCGAGTCTCGAGAGATCGTGGCCGCCGCCCAGGCGGAGTCCGATGCTGCCCGGGCCGACGCACAGGTGCGGGGGCAGGCGGAGGCGGAGCGCATCATCGCCGCCGCCCGCGTGGAGGTCGACGCTGCTCGCCGCACGGCGATCGACGAGGCCGTCCCACAGCTCGGCACCATCGTGATGGGGGTCGTCGAGCGCGTGATCGGGCGCCAGGTGGACATGAGCAAGCACCAGGACCTCATCGACTCGGCAGTGGGCAACCTGAAGAACGCAGAGGCAACGGCATGACCACTTTCATCGTCGAGCTCCTCGTCTTCCTCATCATCTGCTTCCTGATCGGCAAGTACGTCTGGCCGGGGCTCAAGGCAGGGATGGAGAAGCGCCAGGAGGAGATCAAGGCGTCGCTGGCCGCAGCCGAGGCTGCCCGCACCGACGCCGCCTCGGCCGAGGACGAGCGTCTTCGCCTCGTCGAGGAGGCCAAGGTGTCGGCCGCCCAGATCGTGGCGCAGGGCACCACGACGGCGACCCAGATCCGTTCGTCGTCGTCGGCATCGGCCCAGGCGGAGTACGACCGCCTCGTGGCCAACGCCCACAACGAGGTCACCCTCTCGCGGCAGCGGGCGATCGACGAGGCCTCGGCCACGCTCGGCTCGGTCGTCATGGAGGTCGTAGAGGCTGTCATCGGTCGTGAGGTCGACGCCGCAGCGCACGCCGACCTCGTCGGTCAGGCCGTCTCCGCCCTCGATGCCACGCCCGGAACCCTCGGAGCGGCACGATGAATGCCTCGCTCCGCGGCTACGGCGCCGCCATCCTCGGCACGCTCGACGCAGCGGCGCTGGCCACCTGCGCCGACGACCTCGGCAACCTCGCCCAGACGGTGCTCACCAACCACGAGCTTCGTGCGGCGCTGACGGACACCTCGGTGCCCGGTGCGGTCCGTCGAGACGTCCTCGCCGACGTCCTCAACGGCAAGGTCTCGGCCCCGGCCGCCCGCCTCGCGTCGCACGCCGCCCTGGTGAGCCATGCCCAGGAGGTCCCGTCTGCGCTGTCCTACCTCGCCGAGCGCTCCCGTCACGCTGCGGCCGGGACGCACGACGCCGAGCCTGTTCTTTCGGTCCTCAGCTCGAGGAACCGGGTCGGCGGCTTCGCCACCGCCATCTTCGAGGACTCGCAGGTCTCCGACCTCGAGGTCATCGAGCACGAGCTGTTCCAGGTGGCACGGGCCATCGAGTCCAGTGCCGACGTCCGTCGTGCGCTGACTGACCGTGACCTCCCGCTGAGTCGTCGCCAGGGCGTGATCGCCGCCCTCTTCGCCGCCAAGGTCACTCCGGTGACCCTGCGACTGCTCGAGTACGTCCTCGCTGGAGGCCGGGCACGGGACGTGGTCGGCACCATCGACTGGCTGGCCGACCAGACCGCACGGGCCCGTGGGTGGAGGATCGCCAAGGTCCGCACCGCCAAGGCGCTCGACCAGGCCCAGGCCGACGGCCTGCGCGCCTCGCTGACCAAGGTCGCCGGCAACCCCGTCGAGCTGCAGATCACCGAGGACGCAACGCTGCTGGGTGGCATCCGGATCGAGGTGGGAGACCTGCTGGTCGACGCCACGGCCAAGGGTCGCCTGGAGAGCCTGCGCGAGCACATCGACGCCGAGCACCGCTCGTACGTCACGAACGACTGAACTTCTAGATCACACACCGAAGCATGGAGGAGCTGACATGGCAGAACTGACCATCAGCGCAAATGAGATCACCGAGGCGCTCCAGCGCCACGTCGCCGACTACACCCCGGAGGTTGGGGCGGAGCAGGTGGGCCGCATCGTCGAGGTCGCCGACGGCATCGCACGCGTGTCGGGCCTGCCCGGCGCGGCGGTGAACGAGCTGCTCGAGTTCGAGGACGGCACGCTGGGCCTCGCCATGAACCTCGACGAGGAGACGGTCGGCGCCGTCGTGCTCGGCAACGTCGACAAGCTCGAGGAGGAGCAGGTGGTCCGTGCCACCGGTCGCATCCTCGAGATCGCCTGCGGCGACGCCCTGCTCGGTCGGGTCATCAACGCCCTCGGTGAGCCGATCGACGGCAAGGGCCCGCTGAACGCGACGAAGACCCGACGCATGGAGATCCAGGCGCCTGGCATCGCCGGTCGTCAGCCGGTGGGCGAGCCGCTCCAGACCGGCATCAAGGCCATCGACGCCATGACCCCGATCGGCCGTGGACAGCGTGAGCTCATCATCGGCGACCGCAAGACCGGCAAGACCACGGTCGCCATCGACACCATCCTGAACCAGAAGGGCCTCGGGGTGAAGTGCATCTACGTGGCCATCGGTCAGAAGAACTCCTCGGTCGCCCAGACCGTGAAGCTGCTCGAGGACTCCGGCGCCATGGAGTACACCGTGGTCGTGGTCGCCTCCGCCGGCGACCCGGCACCGTTCAAGTTCCTCGCCCCGTTCGCCGGCTGCGCCCTCGGCCAGGAGTGGATGGAGAACGGCCAGCACGCCCTCGTGGTCTACGACGACCTCTCAAAGCAGGCTGAGGCCTACCGTCAGCTGTCGCTGCTGCTCCGCCGCCCACCGGGTCGCGAGGCCTACCCCGGCGACGTGTTCTACCTCCACAGCCGTCTGCTCGAGCGTGCGGCCAAGCTGTCCGACGAGCTCGGTGGTGGTTCGCTCACCGCCCTGCCGATCATCGAGACCAAGGCCGGCGACATCTCGGCCTACATCCCGACCAACGTGATCTCGATCACCGACGGTCAGGTCTTCCTCGAGTCGGACCTCTTCTACTCGGGCGTCCGTCCGGCCATCAACGTCGGTAATTCGGTGTCCCGAGTCGGTGGAGCGGCCCAGATCAAGGCGATGAAGGCCGTGGCCGGAACGCTCAAGATCGACCTCGCCCAGTTCCGTGACCTCGAGAGCTTCGCCACCTTCGGCTCGGAGCTCGACAAGGCGTCACAGCAGCAGCTCGACCGTGGCTACCGCCTCATCGAGCTCCTCAAGCAGCCGCTCAACGCCCCGGTCCCGGTCGAGGAGCAGGTCGTCGTGATCTACGCCGGCACCAAGGGCTGGATCGACCAGGTCCCGGTCTCGGAGGTCAAGCGGTTCGAGGAGGAGCTCAAGGAGTACTTCCGGGCCAACCAGGCGGACAAGCTCGAGGAGATCCGGACCAAGGGGACGCTCCCCGAGGGCATGGATCAGGCCATCGAGACCTTCCTGAAGAGCTTCGACACCGGCGCAGGCGCCTGAGCCGCGTGGACCAGCAGAACTTCGGACTGAGAGAGGAGGTGTAGCGACATGGCAGGTGGACAGGAGAGAGTCCTTCGGCGTCGGATCAAGAGCGTCCAGGCGACGCGCAAGATCACGAAGGCCATGGAGCTCATCGCGGCCTCGCAGATCGCCCGTGCCCAGGCACGTATCGCCGCCAACCGCCCGTACAAGGAGGGCATGGCAGCGATCATCGTGGAGGCGGCAAAGGGAGACCCTCGCGCAGCCAAGAAGATGCTCGGGACCCCCGAGAAGGTCGAGAACGCCGTGGTGCTCTGCATCGTCGGCGACCGCGGCCTCTCAGGTGCGTACAACTCGTCGGTCCTGCGGGCCACCGAGCGCCTCGTCAACGAGCTTCGGGCGAAGGGCACCGGGATCCGGCTGATCGTGGTCGGCAAGAAGGCCGCCCCGTACTTCCGGTTCCGTGGCCTCGAGGCTGAGGTCAGCTTCGTCGGCTTCGCCGACAAGCCGGAGTTCAGCCACGCCCGAGACGTGGCCAAGGCCACGTCGGCGCCGTTCGTCGCCGGTGAGGTCGACCAGGTCCTCCTCGTGTCGACCCGGTTCATCTCCGCCGGCACCCAGACGGTCGAGACCAAGCAGCTCCTCCCGCTCGTGGACCCCCGAGAGGGCGCCGAGGAGGCAGAGGAGACCGCCACCAAGCTCGAGGGCTACACCGAGTTCGAGCCCGACGCCGAGGAGCTGCTCGCAGCCCTGGCACCAGCTGCGCTCGAGAGCGAGGTCTTCAGCGCACTGTTGGAGGGCTCTGCGTCCTTCCACACCTCGCAGCAGCGAGCGATGGCCTCCGCGACTGAGAACGCGGACGAGCTCGCCCTGTCGTTGACCCGGATCATGAACCGGGCCCGACAGGATGCCATCACCACCGAGATCATGGAGATCGTGAGCGGCGCTGAGGCGCTTCGCCAGGAAAAAGGAGCATGAATGACCGTCGCCCCTGAGACGAGCAAGCTGGAGAGCGGACGGGTCGTGGCCATCACCGGCCCGGTCGTCGACGTGGAGTTCCCGCCGCACGCGCTGCCAGAGATCAACATGGCCGTCGAGATGGACCTCGACCTCGAAGGCACCAAGGTCACCGTCACCGGTGAGGTCGCACAGCAGATCGGCGACGGCCGGGTCCGCTGCGTGTGCATGCAGCCCACCGACGGCCTCGTCCGTGGTGCCGAGGTCCGCAACACGGGCCGAGGCATCTCGGTGCCGGTCGGCGACGTGGTGCTCGGGCACATCTTCAACGTCCTCGGCGAGCCCCTCGACACGCCGGACATCGGCGAGGTCAAGGAGCGCTGGGACATCCACCGCAACCCGCCCGCCTTCGACCAGCTCGAGCCGAGCGCCAAGATGCTCGAGACGGGCATCAAGGTCATCGACCTCCTCGAGCCCTACGTGCAGGGTGGCAAGATCGGCCTGTTCGGCGGTGCCGGCGTGGGCAAGACGGTGCTCATCCAGGAGATGATCAACCGTGTCGCCTCGCAGCACGGTGGTGTGTCGGTCTTCGCCGGCGTCGGTGAGCGGACCCGTGAGGGAACCGACCTCTGGATCGAGATGCAGGAGTCCGGGGTCATCGAGAAGGTGGCCCTCGTCTTCGGCCAGATGGACGAGCCCCCGGGCGTCCGGCTCCGGGTGGCCCTCGCCGCGCTGACCATGGCCGAGTACTTCCGTGACGTCCAGAACCAGGACGTGCTGCTCTTCGTGGACAACATCTTCCGGTTCGTGCAGGCCGGCTCCGAGGTCTCGACCCTGCTCGGGCGCATGCCGTCCGCTGTGGGCTACCAGCCGACCCTCGCCGACGAGATGGGTGAGCTCCAGGAGCGCATCACCTCGACCCGAGGCAAGTCGATCACCTCTCTGCAGGCCGTCTACGTCCCTGCGGACGACTACACGGACCCAGCCCCGTTCACGACCTTCACCCACCTCGACGCCACGACGGAGCTCTCTCGTCAGATCGCCGCACTGGGCATCTACCCGGCGGTGGACCCCCTGGCGTCGACCTCGAACATCCTGGCTCCCGAGATCGTCGGCGACCGTCACTACAACGTTGCTCGCCAGGTGCAGGTCGTCCTGCAGCGCTACAACGAGCTCCAGGACATCATCGCCATCCTCGGTCTCGACGAGCTCTCCGAGGAGGACCGGGTCATCGTGTCTCGTGCACGGAAGATCCAGCGGTTCCTCTCACAGCCGTTCTTCGTGGCTGAGGTGTTCACCGGCCAGCCGGGCATCTTCACCCCGATCGACGAGACGGTCGAGAGCTTCGAGGCCCTCGTCAAGGGCGACCTGGACAACATCCCCGAGCAGGCGTTCCTGAACGTCGGTGGCGTGGAGTCGGTCCTGGCCAAGGCGAGCGCCATGGAGAAGGAGAACTCCTGATGGCCGAGCACGCCATGGGCGTCGAGGTCGTCACGCCGGAGGCGGCGCTGTTCCGTGGTCCCGCCACGCTCGTCGTGGCGTCGACCTCGGAAGGTGACTTCTCCGTCATGGCCGACCACGCCGAGCTCATCGGTGACGTCGTCCCCGGAGTCGTCCGCATCGAGGCGGACGGCGAGGACCCGGTCACGATCCTGATCCACGGCGGCTTCGTCCAGGTGACGACCGCCGACGGTGCAGCGGCAGGGATCGTCGACGGCGTCGGCGAGGGAGATCGGTCGACTCGGGTCACCATCCTGGCCAGCATCGCGGAGCCCGCCCACGAGATCGACAAGCCGCGAGCCGAGCGGGCCAAGGCCGAGGCCGAGGCGCGCCTCGCCGACCTGCGCTCCTCGAGCAGCCGCACAGCGGATGACAACGGCGTCGGCGACGCCCTGCTCGACCTTGCCCAGGCCGAGGCCGACCTTGCTCGAGCCGAGCTGCGACTCGGGACGTCCGCTGTCCTGAGCTGATCGCCGGCCCGGCGGACGTCGTCGGGACCCAGAACGCACAAGGAGCCCACCTCGATGAGGTGGGCTCCTTGGCGTGCGGGCAGCGGGTCCTGCCCGAGTGGCAGTCCTAGAAGTCGATGGCCGAGAACTCGGCGAGCTTCTCGAGGCTGTGGAAGGCATCGACCTGGCGCCGGGTTCCGGAGCGAGAGCGCATCACGAGCGACTGCGTCATGCACCCGGAGCGGTAGAAGCGCACGCCCTGAAGGAGCTCACCGTCGGTGATCCCGGTGGCGGAGAAGAAGCAGTTGTCGCCGGCGACGAGGTCGTCGGTGGAGAGGACCTTGTCAAGGTCGTAGCCGCCGGCGATCGCCTGAGCCCGCTCGTCCTCGTTGCGAGGCCATAGCCGGCCCTGGAGCTCGCCTCCGAGGCACTTGAGAGCGGCCGCAGCGATGACGCCCTCGGGTGTGCCACCGATCCCGAAGAGGATGTCGGCGCCGGAGTTGGGCCAGGAGGCCTGGATGGCGCCGGCGACGTCACCATCGGTGATCAGGCGGATGCGCGCCCCGGCCTCTCGCACCTCGGCGATGAGGTCCTCGTGGCGATCGCGGTCGAGGATCACGGCGGTCAGGTCGCGCACGTCCTGGCCGAGCTTCTTGGCCAGCGAGTGGAGGTTCTCCGTCGGGGTGGCGGTGATGTCGATCGCACCGCGACCCTGGGGTCCGACCGCGATCTTCTCCATGTACACGCACGGGCCCGGGTCGAACATCGTGCCGCGCTCCGAGACGGCGATGACGGCAAGCGCCCCGCCGCGACCCTTTGCGGTCAGCGTGGTCCCATCGATGGGGTCGACAGCGATGTCACAGGCTGGGGGCGAGCCATCACCGATGGCCTCGCCGTTGAAGAGCATGGGGGCCTCGTCCTTCTCGCCCTCGCCGATGACGACCACGCCATCCATCGGGACGCTCTGAAGCACGACGCGCATGGCCTCGACGGCCGCGCCATCGGCACCGTTCTTGTCGCCTCGGCCCATGAAGCGGGAGGCAGCCATGGCGGCGGCCTCGGTGACCCGAACGAGGTCGAGGGCGAGGTTGCGGTCAGGGGATTCTGGTGAGGGTGTCACGCCTTGAACCCTAGTGCAGACCGACCGATTCCACGGGTGGTGGCGGCGGTGGAGCATCGGTCCGGACCGTGTCCTCCCACGGGCAATAATCGGGGACGTGGATCGCATCGTCGTTAACCCGGGACCTCCGCTCTCGGGGACCATCGCCGCCGGCGGGGCCAAGAACTCCGTCCTCAAGCTGATGGCCGCCTGCCTGCTGGCGGAGGGGGAGCACACCCTCGACAACGTGCCCAACATCAGCGATGTCGACACCATGGCCGACGTGCTTCGAGCACTCGGGTGCGAGGTGGTCCGCCAGCCCGGGTCGCGCCTCGTCGTGGCCGTGCCGTCGACCGACGAGATCATCCCCGAGGCTCCCTACGAGCTGGTGGAGAAGATGCGGGCCTCGATCGTGGTGCTCGGCCCGCTGCTGGCGCGATGTGGCCGAGCCAAGGTCTCGATGCCCGGTGGCGACGACTTCGGATCGCGCCCGATCGACATCCACCTCAGCGGCCTCGAGCGCATGGGCGCCAGCTTCGGCACCCACCACGGCTACGTGGAGGGAGAGGCCACGGACGCCACGGGCCGGTTGGTCGGTGCGCACCTCGTCCTCGAGTACCCGAGCCACACCGCCACCGACAACCTCCTGATGGCGGCCGCACTGGCCAAGGGCACGACGGTGATCGAGAACGCCGCCAGGGAGCCGGAGGTGGCGGACCTCGCCGCCATGCTCACCACCATGGGGGCGCACGTGACGGGGGCGGGGACGTCCCGGCTGGTGGTGGAGGGCGCCGAGCGGCTCGACGCGGTGACCCATCGGGTGATCCCTGACCGGGTGGTGGCGGCGACCTACGCCCTGGCGCCTGCATTGGCGGGTGGATCGGTGACGATCGCTGACGGCCGTCCTGAGCACATGGAGATGCTGCTGTCGAAGCTGCGCGACATGGGGCTATCGGTGACGTTCGACGCGGGCGGGCTGACCGTGGCCTCGTCGGGCCGCTCCCTCGGCGTCGACGTCGCCACGCTCCCGTACCCCGGCGTCGCCACCGACTACAAGCCCTTCCTGCTCACGGCCCTCACGGTGGCCGACGGCGTCTCGATCGTCTCGGAGAACCTCTTCGAAGGAAGGTTCCGCTACGTCGACGAGCTCCGCCGCATGGGGGCCGACGTGCGGACCGAGGGCCATCACGCCGTGGTGCGCGGCATCGACCGGCTCTCAGGGGCTCAGGTCAAGGCACCGGACATCCGGGCCGGCGCGGCCCTTGTCCTCGCCGGTCTCGCCGCCGACGGCGAGACCGTGGTCTCCGGCGTCGAGCACATCGAGCGTGGCTATGACGACCTGGTCGGCACCCTGTCGAGCCTGGGGGCGGAGGTGAGCTGGCGATGACGAAGCCAACGTTGAGCAGGGATCCGGAGGTGCTCCTCGAGGCCGCCACGACGGGCAACCGGGTGGCGCTGGCTCGCCTGCTGACGATGATCGAGCGCGGTGGCCCGGAGGCGGAGCAGGTGGCCGCCCTGGCCTACCGTTCGCCCCACAGCTACACGGTGGGCCTGACCGGACCTCCAGGGGCGGGCAAGTCCACCATGACCGACCGGCTGATCACGGCGGCGCGCGCCGGGTGGCCGGCGGTCGATGACCGCCCGGCGGAGCCCCTCGACCAGGTGGCCGTGCTCGCCATCGACCCGTCGTCGCCCTTCACCGGAGGAGCGATCCTCGGTGACCGTATCCGCATGCAGGACCATGCGACCGACCCGACGGTCTTCATTCGCTCCATGGCCACCCGCGGGCATCTCGGCGGCCTCGCGCTCGCTGTGCCTGGTGCCGTTCGCCTCCTCGGCGCGGCCGGGATGCCCGTCACGCTGATCGAGACCGTCGGCGTCGGCCAGATGGAGGTGGACATCGTGGGAGCTGCTGACACGACCGTGGTGGTCGTGACCCCCGGCGCTGGCGATGCCATGCAGGCCAACAAGGCCGGGATCCTCGAGATCGCCGACATCTTCGTGATCAACAAGGCGGATCGCCCGGGCCTGCGCGAGACCCGCCGAGACCTCGAGGGGATGCTCGAGCTGTCGATGTTCGGCGATTGGGTGCCACCCATCGTCGAGACCGTGGCGCAGGACGGGACCGGGGTCGAGGAGTTATGGGGCGAGGTGGCTCGTCATCGCGCCCACCTGATCGACACCGGAGAGCTCGATGGGCGGCGCCAGCGTCGCCTCGCCGAGGAGTTGCGCCGTGTGCTGAGCGCTCGGCTGGCGATCGAGGTCGAGACCCTGGCTGGCGGGGCGCCCTTCGCCGAGCAGGTGGCTGGGCTTGCTGCGGGCGAGACCGACCCCTATCGGGCCGCCGCCGCGCTGCTCGACCGCTGAGAGACGGCCGAGCAGGTCTCAGCCCTCGAGCTCCGACAGCAGCTCGGTGGTGGCCATCTCCGGAGGGACGATGTTGATCGCCACGCCCGTTCCCATCTCGAACCCTGCACGCGTGGTCGCCTTGGGCACCACGTGGACGTGCCAGTGGAAGGGGTCGCCCTGCCGGAACGGTGCCGAGTGGAAGACGAGGTTGTAGGCGACGTCGCCGATGGCCTCGGTCAGCGCCCGAAGCGCCGTCCGCAGGGCGATGCCGACGCTCGCCACGTCCTCGTCGCTCGCGCTGTGCAGGTGCGGTGAGTGGTGTCGCGGGATGACGAGCATCTCGTAGGGCACGCTCGACCAGTACGGGCACAGGACGACGACGTTGTCGTCCTTGTAGACCACGCGCTGGTTGACCGACTCCTCGGCCTCGATGGTCGTGCACAGCAGGCATCGGGCCGTGAACCGGGCGAAGCGAGCCTGCTCCTCGGCGACCTCGCGCGGAACGAAGCTCATCCCGAGCAGCTGCCCGTGGGGGTGCTCGACCGAGGCCCCGGCCTCCCGGCCGGCGTTGACGATGGCCTGGGAGTATCGGAGGTTGGTCGAGGCGGCGTGCATCGCCATGCGGTCGCGGATGGCCACCATGACGAGGCCGGCCTGCTCGTCGTCGAGGTCTGACCAGGCGACGCCGTGGTCGGGGGACAGCACGAGGACCTCGTGGATGCCGCCGGCGGAGCCGGCCGTGAAGACCGGTCCTCGGTTCTCCACCACGAAGGGCTCGTCGCCCTCGAAGGCGGGGTACTTGTTCGGGATCACCCGGACCCGCCACTGCCCCTCATCGTCGTAGGTGACGAGGGCCGGAGGGGTCTCCTCCTCGTTGCCGGGGCAGAAGGGGCAGGGGGCGATGGGCTCGTGCTCGAGACGCTGGGCGTGCAGCACGAAGGCATCCGGACGGGTGGCCCGGGCTGAGGAGATGACGACCCACCGACCCGACAGGGGGTCTAGGCGCATCTCGGTCATCGGGGCTCCTTCACAAGGCTGTCGGCAGGGTGCATCGTACCGCCTCTGACCTCCGGTCTTGCGGAGGGACGGGCCGTCAGGTGCTCAGCCCTTGTGGAGGATGAGCCAGATGCCCGCCGCGATTGCTCCCACGACGACGATGATCCCGAGCCACGCGCCCAGGGTCTCGACGACCTTCGCCGAGCCATCGCCCCTCTGGCCGGCGGCGTGGAGGCGGATGGAGAAGGCGAGGATCACGACGATGGCGATGCCGATGATCAGGCTGAACACGACGGACTGCCCGAGGGCCGTCCAGTCGATCAATGGCTTGGGTGCGGTCTTGGCGGCTGTGGCGGCTGTGGCGGCTGCGGCAAGGATGCTCATCGTTCCTCCTAGTTGGCCGCTGCCGGCTGGGCCGTCGGCAGCTCATGGGTGGGGTCCCACTCGTCGTTGACGTTGGCGGGGGTGACCGGCGCCCTGCGTGAGAGCAGGTAGACGATGAGGCACACCGCAGCGAGCAGCCCGGCCGTCACGGCCACGCCGGCGTTCCCGCCGATGGCGCTCTGGATGCCGAAGGTGAGGGCGCCGACGCCCAGCGCGGCGGGGAAGGTGAGGATCCAGGCGACGATCATCCGACCGAAGACCGGCCAGCGGACGGTCACGCCGGCCCCGAGGCCAGAGCCGACGACGGAGCTCGTGCAGACCTGGGTGGTCGAGAGCGGGAACCCGAGGTAGGACGAGGTCAGGATCGTGGTGGCCGAGGAGGTCTCCGCCGCGAAGCCCTGCGGCGACTCGAGGTCCGTGATCCCCTTGCCCATGGTCCGGATGATCCGCCAGCCGCCGATGAAGGTGCCGAGGGCGATCGCGATGCCGCACGAGGCGATCACCCAGGTCGGCGTGGTGTCCGTGGGGGTGAGGGTGTTGTTGGCGATCAGGGCGAGGGTGATGATGCCCATGGTCTTCTGGGCGTCGTTGGTGCCGTGGGCCAGGGCGATCATCGACGCAGAGCCCTTCTGGGCCAGGCGGAAGCCGGCGTTCTTGGGCTCGGCATCGACGCCCTTGGTGATCTTGAATGCCAGCCAGGTGGCGACGGTGGCGAGCGTGCCGGCGACGGCGATGGCCAGGATGGCCGGGAGGAGGACCTTCGAGAGCACTCCGTTCCACTGGACAGCGGCGGAGCCCTTGTAGGCGAGCATGGCACCGACGACGCCGCCGATGAGGGCGTGGCTCGAGCTCGACGGGATGCCTGCGTACCAGGTCGTCACGTTCCAGATGATGGCGCCGGCGAGCCCGGCGAAGATGACGGGGAGCGTGACCAGGTCCTGGTTGACGATGCCGCTGGCGATCGTGGCTGCCACCGAGAGAGACAGGAACGCTCCAGCGAGGTTCAGCACGGCGGCGACGCTGACGGCGGTTCGGGGCTTGAAGGCCCCGGTGGCGATCGAGGTGGCCATGGCGTTGGCGGTGTCGTGGAAGCCGTTCGTGAAGTCGAAGGCCAGCGCCGTTCCGATGACGAGGTACAAGATGAGGTTGTGCACACGAAGGTTCTAGCCCACCGACGGCGGTGGCGTGGGGCCATCTGGCGAGGAGTTGGGGTGACCCATGCGGAGCTCGGGGTGGAGGCATTTCGCCCTGGGACCGATGCCGGAGGGGATCAGGCATGATGGGCAGGACATGATCGCCGAGACCACCGCGAACTCCGCCGCCTTCGACATCGTGCTGATCGTCCACGTCCTCCTCGCGGTCGTCGCTGTCATCGTGGTGGCCGCCGCCTACGCCGCTGCCGCCAGCCTGGGGAAGGCTGCGGCGGGTGTCGCATGGCCAGAGGGCGCAGGCCGGTTCTTCACCCCGGGTCCCGACCTGGCGGGACGCATCGTCTACCTCGTGCCGATCAGCGGCTTCGCCCTCGTCGGGCTCAGCCACGGGGAGTTCAGCCTCGCGGATCCGTTCATCGGTGTGGGCATCGCGCTGTCGGTGGTCGCCATCGCCATGGGAGAGTGGCTGGTCTTTCCCGCCACCACCCGGCTCGGCGAACTGCTTGCTGCATCGTCCACGGTCCCCGAAGCGCCCTCTTGGCGGCCCGACCTGGCGCGGCTGCGCTGGGGGGTCGATGGGATGGTGCTGGCGGTGCTGATCGCCGCCGTGGTGATGGTGGCCAAGCCCTGAGGGCCTGGAACGCTCAGCCTTGGTGCAGCAGGGTGGGGATGCCGACCATTCCGGCGGCCACGGTGATGTTGGTCACCTCGTCGACGAGCACGAAGCTGCCGGTGATGCGGTTGACCCCGTAGGAGTCGACCACGAGGGGGTCGGCCGTCTTGAGGCGCACCACGCCGATCTCGTTCGACACCAGCTCGCTCGTTCCGCTGAGGCTGAGGTCGTTGACGTCGAGCTTGGCGGAGATGGTGTCGACGATCCCGGGCGTGGTCCGAGTGGTGTGCTTGACCCGGAAGCGGCTTCCCGGGGTGAGCGAACCGGTCCCGAACCAGCAGATGGTCGCCTCGATCTCGTTGGTGACCGTCGGCTGGTTGGCTGACCCGACGATCATGTCGCCCCGAGAGACGTCGAGGTCGTCAGCGAGGGCCACGGAGACCGAGAGGCCCACGGCGGCGACGTCGGTCGGACCGCTTGGGGTGCGGACCTCGGTGACGGTGCTCGTCAGCCCGGCCGGGAGGACGGTGACCTGCTCGCCGACTCGGATGGGGGCGCCGTCGACCATCCCGGCATAGGTGCGGCCGCCGCCCGGCTGCCGCAGGATCCACTGGACCGGGAGGCGGGTGGCCTCATCGGTCTCCACGCCGTGGACGCCGGCCCATCCTCCGGCCGGGGCGCTCTCGAGGGCCTCGAGGACCGTGGGGCCCTCGTAGTAGGGAGCGGCGTTGGAGCGGTCCACGACGTTGTCACCGTTGAGGGCCGAGATCGGGATGACCGTGAGCGACTCGATCTCGAGCGTCTTGGCCAGCGCCGACATCTGGGCGACGACCCGCTCGTAGAGCGGGAACCGCCAGTTCCCCTCGTCCATCTTGTTGGCGCAGACGATCAGCTGACGGACGCCGAGGAGCGAGGCGATGCACAGGTGGCGTCGAGTCTGCTCCTTGAGGCCGGTGGTGGCGTCGACCACCACCAGGGCGAGGTCGGCCGTCGAGGCCCCGGTGGCCATGTTGGCCGTGTACTGGACGTGCCCGGGGCAGTCGGCGATGACGAACTTGCGCTTGGGCGTCGCCGCGTAGCGGTAGGCGACATCGATGGTGATGCCCTGCTCGCGCTCGGCCCGGAGGCCATCGGTCACGAAGGAGAGGTCGAGGTCGCCGACGCCACGGTCCTTCGAGGCCTGGGCGACGGCGTCGATCTGGTCGTCGAAGAGCTGGCGCGTGTCCACGAGGAGCCTCCCGATGAGGGTGGACTTGCCGTCGTCGACTGATCCGATGGTGGCGAACCTCAGGAGGTCCATCACGTCGTCGTTGGTGGTCGTGGTCGTCATGGCTCTAGAAGTAGCCCTCTCGCTTGCGGTCCTCCATGGCGGTCTCGGAGAACTTGTCGTCCGCACGGGTCGCCCCGCGTTCAGAGACCGTCGAGGTGGCCGTCTCGGTGATGATGTCCTCGATGGTCGAGGCGTGGCTCTCGACGGAGCCGGTGCAGGTGGCGTCGCCGACGGTGCGGAAGCGCACGGTCCGGGTCTCGACCACCTCGCCCTCGCGGAGCTGGACCCACTCGCTGACCGCGAGCAGCATCCCGTCACGCTGGATGATCTCGCGCTGGTGGGAGAAGTAGATGGTCGGCAGCTCGATGTCCTCCCGGGCGATGTACTGCCAGATGTCGAGCTCGGTCCAGTCCGACAGCGGGAACCCGCGCAGGTGCTCGCCGGGGGCCACCTTGCCCTGGTAGAGCTGCCAGAGCTCGGGACGCTGCTTGCGCGGGTCCCACTGGCCGAAGGCGTCTCGGAAGGACAGGACGCGCTCCTTGGCCCGGGCCTTGTCCTCGTCACGCCGAGCGCCGCCGAAGGCGGCATCGAACTTGTGCTCGTTGATGGCGTCGAGCAGCGCGGTGGTCTGGAGCCGGTTGCGCATCCCGAACGGCCCGGGATCGGCCACGCGGCCCTTGTCGATGCTCTCCTGGACGGAGGCGACGATGAGGCGCTCGCCGAGGCGCTCGACCAGCCGGTCTCGGTAGTCGATGACCTCCGGGAAGTTGTGCCCGGTGTCGACGTGCATGATCGGGAAGGGCAGCTTGCCCGGGGCGAAGGCCTTGATGGCGAGGTGCAGGAGCACCGCCGAGTCCTTGCCGCCGCTGAAGAGGAGCACGGGCCGCTCGCACTCGGCGGCCACCTCGCGGATGATGAAGATGGCGTGCGACTCGAGCAGGTCGAGGTGGTCGATGCGCTCGTTCGACGCGGTGTCGGTGGTCGTCATGCCGCCGCCTCGTCCGGGATGCGGCGCTCGATGCGGCCGAGCAGGCCAGAGCAGGCCTGGGTCCAGGTCCGCTCGCCGGCGAGCCAGAGCCAGAGCTCCCGGCGTGACGACAGCACGATGGCATCGAAGTCGGCCTGGGTCAGCCCGGCGGCAGCGAGTGAGCGCCAGCGGTGCCAGAGCCATGCGCCGAGGCCGCTCTCGCCGCCGAAGACCGACTCGAGGCTCTGGCCGCCGACGACATCGTCGAGCCACTGCTCGGCGAGCACCGTGGGCTCGTCGGGGAGGTGGAGGTGGAGGGCGCTCATCGGCGGATCACCACCGGCTGCCGGGAGGTGCCGGCGTAGTTGGCGACGTGGTCGTCATAGGTCATGAAGGTCTCTCCCATCGGGTCGAGGTCACGGGCCATCGCTCGTCTGGCGATCTTCTGGTCGAGCTCGTCGAGGCGGATCAGAGCACTCGCGTCATCGAGGTCGCGTACGTCGAGGCTGCGCCGTGCGGCCTCGAAGGACTGCCTGCCCCGTTCGGTGCGGACCAGCACGGTCGTCCATCCGTCGTTGGAACCCACCGAGCCCACCGAGATGTCGGCGGCCCGGCCGAGGAAGTCGGCACACTCGTCGCAGCCCTTGAGCGCCGCCCCGTGGAAGGCCTTGATCGGCTCGTCGACGGCGGTGGCGCCGTCGATGTACTCCACGATCAGGCGGCCACGGGTCACGTCCACCTTGGAGACCCGGTCGAGATCGATGCCGCGCCGCCGCTTCAGCTCGTCGAGCATCAATCCCTCGTAGCTGAACGACTTGGTGCACAACAGGGCGATCGTCAGGAAGACAGCGTCGACGCGATGGCTGCCGGTGGGCCAGCGACGCGACTGCATCGCTCGGAGACCGGCGACCTCGCATGGTGTCCCGACCACGGCGAGTCGGGGGTTCGCAGGGAGGCCCTTGCCGGTGAGGTCGAGCGCCGCGAGCGCCATCGACTGGTTGTAGAAGCTCCCGGCGGCGGCCTTGATCTCTGCCGCCGAGGTGACCACCGTCGGGACGGCCTTCCAGGGCTCGTCGGGGTCTGAGGACGGCTTCGCCACGAGTGCCCCGTCGATCTCGCCGGAGTCGAGCAGGGCGACGAGCAGGGAGGTGACGACGCCGCCGTCCTGCACGCCATCGGTCCGCTTGGCGGCCCGTGCGGCGTAGGTGGCCTCGACCCGCCCGAGCCCCTTGCCGGGGGCGGCGCCGGTGAGCTTGAAGTAGGTGTCGGCGGGGTCGGGCTTGGTCACGAGCTCGACCGGCTGGGCCTCCGGAGCATCAGATGGGGTCGACGGCGGCCAGGTGGTCTCGTAGCGGAGGCCACCGCGGGGGCAGAAGTCCCAGCACAGCGAGCAGCCCGTGCACATCTTGACGAGCTCAGGAAGGTTGGTGTCCTCGTTGATGCCGATGGAGTTCGAGGGGCACGCGGCCACGCAGGTCCCGCACTGGATGCACCGATCGGCCTCGATCACGCCGGCCTCGAGCTCCCAGAACCACGTCTTGCGCGGTGGCTCTGCGATCCCGTTCATCGACTCCCTGAGCCGGTAGCGCTTCATGAGGCCTCCTCGCCGATGAGCTCTCGCAGCGTCGCCACCGGTGTGCGTCGGATCCAGGGCGTGAAGCCCTCGCCGTCCTTGCGTCCCTGTGCCCAGGCCACGATGACCTTGGAGAGCGCATCGGACAACGAGCGGGCCGGGACGGCGCCGCCGATCCAGTCGACGAAGCTGGCCTCCGGACCGAGCACCCCGCCGAACCCGACGTCGTAGCCCTCCTCGAGGGTCGTGCCGGACTTGTTCACTGCCCCGCGGAGGCCGATGTCGGCGATCTGGGGCTGGCCGCAGGACGCAGAGCAGCCGGAGAGGTGGATTCGCAGCGGTGCGTCGGAAGGGGGTGCCTCGCCGAGGGCGGCGGACACCTTCCGGTCGAGCTCGTCTGCGAGCTTGAGGGCACGCTCCTTGGTTTCGACGATGGCGTACCGGCAGAACTCGCTGCCGGTGCAGGCTGCCACCGAGCGCTCGATCGTGGTCGGCGTGGGGCTGAACTTCTCGAGCAGCGGCTCTGCGAGCAGGGCGTCGAGGTGATCCTGCGAGACGCCCGTCAGCGCCAGGTTCTGGTCGACGCCGAGGCGGACCGTGCTGTCGCCGTAGGTGGCGGCGAGGCGAGCGAACTCCACGAGCTCGGCGCCGGTCAGCCGACCGACCGGGATGTTGCACCCGACGGTGAACATCCCTGCGGTGCGCTCTGGGTGCACGCCGACGATGTCGCGTCGGTAGCTCGTGGTCCGCTCGGTGCCAGCCGTGCGCAGCTCGAGGCTGGTTCGGGCGGCGAGCTCGGCGCGGAACTGCTCGGGACCGAGCTCTTGGACGAGGTACCGCATGCGGGCCAGGCCGCGGTGCTCTCGGTTGCCGAGCTCGCCGAAGAGCTGGGCGACGGCACGAGCGATCTCGACGGCCTCGTGCTCCTCGACGAAGACGTCGACGTCGGTCGCCATCCGCTCGCCGTCAGACAGGCCGCCACCCACGAGGAGGTTGAAGCCCTGGACGCCGTCGCGCTCGGCGGCCCACAGCGCCACGTCGTTGATCTCGACGCGGGTGCAGTCCTTGCCGCAGCCGCAGACGGCGAGCTTGAACTTCCTCGGGAGGTTGGCGTAGTAGCGGTTGCCGGTGAAGAAGTCCGAGATGGCCCGGGCCACGCCGAGGGTGTCGACGGCCTCGTCGGGGTCCGCTCCGCTGGTCGGGCAGGCGGTCACGTTGCGAGCGCAGTCACCGCATGCCTGGATCGAGGTGAGCCCGACCTCGGCGAAGCGCTGCCAGATCTTCGGGATCGAGGCCATCGTGAGCCAGTGGACCTGGACGGCCTGACGGGTCGTGATGTCGACGTAGCGGTTCCCGAACCTCGGGTGCTCGACCGGACCGTGGGCGTAGCCCTCGGCGATCATCCCGATCTCCCGGGCCTGCTCGGCGGTCAGCACGCCTCCGGCGACCTTGATGCGCATCATGAACGCATCGCCGCCCTGGCGCTGCGGGTAGAGGCCCACCCACTTGAGGCGCTCGACCTCGCCGGGGACGGCATTGAGGGCCTCGACGCCCTGGACCGAGTAGGTCTCGATGATCCCCTGGGCGACCTCGAACGGGTGCCGACGGAGCTTCATCATCTCGGGGTCGGAGAGCTGGCGGAGGTTGCGGTACGGGCGGAGGAAGGGGAGCTGTCCCTCGTCGGGTCCACCGAGGTTGAGACCGAAGGGGTCGTCGGAGTCGATGCGCCGCGTGCTCATCGTCCCGCCCCGATCATCTCGTTGGCTGAGCCCACGGCTCTCTCCCTCTCGTGCTGGTCAGCCGGGGTCGTGCCTGCCGGATGCCAATTGTTGACTAACCTGATCAACTATAAAGTATTTGAGCGACCCCTGACAAACCTGATGCCTGAACTCCTCCCCACCATCTTCCCGATCGGCCTGATCCTCGAGGGTCGTCGCTGCCTCGTGGTCGGCGGCGGCACCATGGCCGACCAGAAGGTGGGCGGCCTCCGCTCGGCGGGCGCCCCGGTGACGGTGGTGGCGCCCAGGGTCTGCGACCGTCTGCGATCCCGAGCGGCCGATGACGCGGGCATCGACCTCGTCGAGCGCGCCTACCGCACCTCGGACCTCGACGGCACCTGGCTGGTCGTGGCCGCCACAGACATCTCGGAGATCGACGGCCTCGTGTCCGCCGAGGCTCACGAGCGCCAGATCTTCGTCAATGCCGTCGACGACCCTCCGCACTGCAGCGCCTATCTGATGGCGCAGGTGCGGCGGGGTCCCGTGGTGGTCTCGATCTCGACGTCTGGGGCGTCGCCGGCCATGGCGTCCTACCTCCGACGCCGGCTCGACGCAGAGCTCGAGTCATCCCTCGGCGAGGTGGCCCTCCTGCTCTCCTCGGTGCGCCAGGAGATCGCGGCCGAAGGTCGCACGACCGAGGGCCTGCCTTGGGCCTCGGTGATCGACGATGAGCTCATCGCTGACGTGACCGCGGGTCGCCACAGCCTCGCCGCTGATCGGATCCGGTCCACCGTCATCGGGTCAGGTCGATGACGGTCTACCTCGTCGGCGCAGGACCCGGGGACCCAGGCCTGCTCACGCGGCGCGGGGGAGAGCTCCTCGCCTCGGCCGACGTGGTGATCGTCGACCGTCTCGTGGATCGTCGGCTGCTCGAGGAGGTGCCCGAGGGGGCGACGGTGATCCTGGCCGGCAAGCACGGACACGATCCCTCGGCCTCGACCACCCAGGAGCAGATCAACGCGCTGCTCCTCGAGCACGGGGCGCGCTCCGAGGTGGTCGTGAGGCTCAAGGGGGGCGACCCCTTCGTCCTCGGACGCGGCGGGGAGGAGGTCCTGGCCCTCGCCGCCGCCGGCATCGACGTCGAGGTCGTCCCTGGGATCTCGTCGGCCTTGGCGGTCCCAGCGCTGGCCGGGGTGCCGGTCACCCACCGGGGGGTCAGCCAGGCGGTCACCATCGTGTCGGGCCACAACGGCACCAACGGCGACGTCGACTGGGCTGCGCTCGCCGCCAGTGGCGCCACCCTCGTGCTGCTCATGGCAGTGGCAGCGCGGTCGGGGATCGCCGCCGCCCTCGTCGAGGGCGGGCTCCCCCCAGGCACCCCGGTGCTGGCCGTCGAGTGGGGCAGCACCCCGGCCGAGCGCCGGGTGGCCACCACGCTCGGCGCCCTCGGCGACGTCCACCTCGAGGCGCCCGCCGTCATCGTCATCGGCGCCGTCACAGATCTGGCTGGTCTCACATCGGACCAGCCTCGGTAGTGTCAGTCCTGTTCGGGTCAGCCCGAGCCTGAGAAAGAGAGGGGATCTCCCCCAATGAGCAGCACCCAACCCACCCCGTCGCTCCTCGATGAGCTGGCCGCAGCCTCGGCCCGGTTCGAGACGGCATCGCCCGGAGAGATCGTCTCGTGGGCGATCGAGACCTACTCGTCCAGCCTGACCTACGCCTGCAGCTTCCAGGACATCGTCCTGCTCGACATCGCCGTCAAGGCAGCCCCCGACCTCGAGGTCATCTTCCTCGACACCGAGGCGCACTTCCCCGAGACCCTCGCCTATGTCGAGGATGTCCGGAGGCGCTACGACCTGAACCTGGTCGTGACCCACCCTGACCCGGCCGAGAACCCCGTGCCGTGCGGGGAGTCGGGCTGCTGCCAGGGACGAAAGGTGGCGCCGCTGATGCGCGCCGTGGCTGGCAAGGACGCGTGGCTGACCTCGGTCAAGCGGGTGGACGCCCAGACCCGAGGCGACGCCCCGATCATCTCGTGGGACGACAAGTTCGGCCTCGTCAAGATCAACCCGCTGGCCACCTGGACCGACGAGGACGTCGCCTACTACGAGAAGGCCAACGACCTGCCGATCCACCCCCTCATCCCGCAGGGCTACCTGTCCATCGGCTGTGCGCCGACCACCCGTCCCGTGGCCCCCGGCGAGGATCCCCGAGCGGGACGATGGGCTGACTCGGACAAGACCGAGTGCGGGCTGCACGGGTGATCACCACGCGTGCCTGATCCCGCGGAGGTCGTCCGGATCGAGGGCCTCAGGGTCGTCCACTCCGGGGTGGTGACCCTGGACGTCCCCGACCTCGTCATCCGCGAGGGCGAGCGATGGGCGCTGCTCGGCCCGAACGGGTCAGGCAAGACGACGCTGCTCAGCGTGATCGCCGGTCGGCACTGGCCGACGGCGGGAACGGTGAGCCTCCTCGGCGAGACGCTCGGTCGGGTCGATCTGCGTGAGCTCCGGATCCGGCTGGGCTTCCACTCTGCCGCGGTGACCCGTGCGCTCCGGCCACGGGTGTCGGTGCACGACATCGTCGTCACCGGGGTGGACGGCGCGCTCGAGCCATGGTGGCGGACCTACGAGCCTGGCGACCACCGTCGGGCGGACGAGCTGCTCGAGCTCCTCGGCATCGCGTCCATCGCCCAGCGGCAGGTCGGGGTCATCTCCGAGGGCGAGCGCGCCCGCGTCCTGCTGGCAAGGGTGCTCATCGGGGCCCCCGAGCTGCTGTGCCTCGACGAGCCAGCTGCCGGGCTCGACCTCGGTGCCCGGGAGGACCTCCTCGCCCGTCTGGCCGGTCTCATGACCGACCCGAGCCCCGCACCCGTCGTGCTCGTCACCCACCACCTCGAGGAGCTCCCGATCGGCCTGACCCACGCGCTGGTCCTGCGAGGAGGTTCCCCGTTCGCGTCGGGGCCGATCGACGAGGTGATCACCTCGACCGTCATCTCCTCGGCGTTCGGCGTCGACGTCGAGGTCCTCCGGCACGGCGACGGGCGGTTCGCCGTGGTCTCGGCTAGCTGATCGCCAGCATCCCGATCGTCAGGCCGAACAGGGCCACGTGATACGTCACGTGCACGATCAGCGACTCGTAGCGCAGCGGCCGGACGAACTTGTTGATCGCCAGGAGTAGATCAGAGGCGACGAAGGAGAGGCCACCGATGATGGCGGGGACCCGTCGCCCCGGTTCGTGGATGCCGACGGCGATGGCGGCGGCGGCCATCAGCGTGATGGCTGCCACGTAGACGACGACGGGGCCGAGGACCTCCGGTGCCTTGTGGCGCACCGAACGCAGGACGATGGCGGACGGCCCACCGGCGACGAGCAGCATCACCGCCACGCAGGCCAGCAGCGAGCCGTGGGGCTGGATCAAGAAGCCGACGGCGAAGAGGACCTGCGCGACGAGGAACGAGCTGAG
>CANGPS010000002.1 GCA_947456245.1 Acidimicrobiaceae bacterium | reverse complement strand
TGGCGATCCTGTCCCGCTTCGACGCGGCCACAGCCCTCAGGACGCTGCGCAACGTCCGGCCGACCACGACCTTCCTCGTGCCCACCCACCTCCAGCGACTGCTGGCCCTCGACGACCTCGGCGCCGAGGAGCGGTTCACCTCGCTCCGCCTCCTGGCCCACGCCGGGGCGGCGTGCCCGCCGATCATCAAGCGCGCCGCGATCGAGCGGGTCCCCGACGGCGCCCTGTGGGAGTTCTACGGCGCCACGGAGGGGCAGTTCACCACCTGCTCTACCGCCGAGTGGCTCGAGCGCCCGGGCACGGTGGGTCGGGCGAGACCCGGCCGGACGCTGTCGATCGACCCCATCGAGGGCGAGCACGACGTGGGCACGATCTGGTGCGAGGTCCCCGACTTCGCGCGCTTCAGCTACTTCGGGAACCCGACGGCCACGGCGGACGCCTGGCGGGGGAGTGCGTTCAGCGTCGGGGACATCGGTCGGCTCGATGACGACGGCTACCTGTCGCTGACTGGCCGGAGGACCGACCTGATCATCACCGGCGGGGTCAACGTCTACCCGGCCGAGATCGAGGCGGCCCTCGCCGAGCTCGACGGGGTCGACGAGGTGTGCGTCTTCGGCCTCGACGACGAGCAGTGGGGCCAGCGGGTCTGCGCGGCGGTCGTCGGGAGCCCGACCCTGACCCCCGAGTGGGTGCGCGAGCAGTCGCGCTCGGTCCTGGCGCCGTTCAAGCGACCCAAGGACGTCTACCTGACCGCCGACCTGCCGATCGGGCCCACCGGCAAGGTGCTCCGCCGAGAGATCGTGGCCCACCTGGGCCTCGCGGAGGGCTGAGGAGGCCTCGGCTGGCAAGATGGGGGCATGCCCTACATCTCTGTGAACCCGACGACCGGCGAGGTCAATGTCACCTACGACGACCACACGCCGGCCGAGGTCGACGCCCTGATCGCCCTGGCCGCCGAGCGCGCCCCGCTGTGGCGGGCGACCAGCATGATCGAGCGGAGCCGACTGATGACGTCTGCCGCCGAGCTGCTCGAGGGTGAGGTGCCCGTCCTCGCCGAGCTGCTGAGCCGGGAGATGGGCAAGACCTTCGCCGCGGCGAAGGGCGAGGTGTCCAAGTGCGCCATGACCATGCGCTACTACGCCGAGCACGCCGCCGACATGCTGGCCCCGAGGGTCATCGACTCCTCGGCCAGCCGCTCCGAGGTCCACTACGACCCGATCGGCCCGGTGCTGGCGGTCATGCCGTGGAACTTCCCCCTCTGGCAGGTCGTCCGCTTCGCGGCCCCGGCCCTCATGGCTGGCAACGTGGGGCTCCTCAAGCACGCCTCGAACGTGCCCGAGGCCGCCCTCCTCCTCGAGGGTCTCTTCCGTCGGGCGGGCTTCCCCGAGGGCTGCTTCGTGAACCTCTTCGTGCCGGGCTCGCGCGTGGCCGAGGTGATCGCCGATCCTCGGATCGCCGCCGTGACCCTGACCGGCTCCGAGGCCGCCGGCCAGTCGGTGGCCGCCGCCGCCGGGTCGGTCCTCAAGAAGTGCGTCCTCGAACTGGGTGGCTCGGACCCCTTCATCATTGCCTCATCGGCCGACATGGACCGCACCATCCCGATGGCGGTGACCGGCCGGGTGCAGAACAACGGGCAGTCGTGCATCGCGGCCAAGCGCTTCATCGTGGTGGCCGACCGGGCCGAGGAGTTCATCGACCGGTTCTCCGCCGCCATGGACGCGGTGGTCGTCGGCGATCCGCTCGACCCGGCCACGGTGGTCGGCCCTCTCGTGTCCGCCGCACAGAAGGCGGAGGTCACTGAGCAGGTTGCCGACGCCCTGGCGAAGGGCGCGGTGGCGACAGCCGGTGGGTCGGGGATCGACGGGCCGGGGTTCTTCTACCAGCCGACGGTGCTCACGGGCGTCACGACCGAGATGCGTGCCGGGGTCGAGGAGATCTTCGGCCCGGTCGCCGTGGTGTCGGTGGTCGCCGACCTCGACGAGGCGATCGCCCTCGGCAACGACACGCCCTGGGGCCTCGGTTCGAGCGTGTGGGCGGAGGACCCGGCCGAGCAGCAGGCCGCCATCGACGGCCTCGACGCCGGGATGGTCTTCGTCAACGCCATCGTGGCCTCGACCCCGGAGCTGCCCTTCGGCGGCATCAAGCGCTCCGGCTACGGCCGCGAGCTCTCGGACGTCGGCATGTACGAGTTCTGCAACCAGAAGACGATCTTCATTGCCTGACCGGCCGGCGGCGGTCTTCGCCGACCACGCCGCTGGCGCACCGCTCCGGCCGAACGTGGCCGCTGTCATGGCCGCCGCGCTTGGTGGTGGCGCCCCCAACCCCTCAGGGGCCCACCGTCCGGCGCGCGCCGCCGCTGCCGCGCTCGACGTGGCCCGCCACGCCATCGCAGGGTCGCTCGGCGTCGAGGCGCGCTCCGTCGTGCTGACCGGAGGCGGGACCGAGTCCTGTGCCCTCGCCCTGCTCGGGCCACGCCGCCCGTCTGCCGTGTGCGTGTCGGCCGTCGAGCACGTCGCCGTCCGGCGCTCGGCGGAGGCCGCCGCCCTCCGCCGTTCGGTGCCGCTGATCGAGCTCCCCGTGGACCGCGACGGCATGCTCGACCTCGACGCCTCGCTCGCACTCGTCCCCGACGGTGCCCTGGTCTCGGTGATGGCCGCCAACAACGAGACCGGCGTGGTCCAGCCCGTCGTCGAGCTGGCCCGTCGTCTGCGCACCGACCGGTCGGTGGTGCTCCACTGCGATGCCATCGCGGCAGCGCCGACGCGCTCGCTCGCCGAGCTTTCCGATGTCGTCGACCTGCTCTCGGTGGCCGCCCACAAGGTCGGGGGGCCGCCCGGGGTCGGCGTGCTCGTGGTGGCAGGGGACCTCGACCTCGAGCCCCTGGTGCCCGGTGGGTCACAGGAGCGAGGCCTTCGGGCAGGGACCCAGGACGTGGCAGGGGCGGCTGGGCTGGCGGCAGCCCTCGCCGCCGTCGACGAGGAGCGCGGGGATGGCCGCGTCGAGGCCCTGGCCCGGCGCCGCGACGCGCTCGGCGACCTGCTCGAGCAGGTCGAGGGGGTGGCGATCACCGCGGGTGGGGTCGATCGGCTCGCAGGGCACCTGCACCTGACGCTGCCGGGGGTTCGGAGCGAGGAGGTGCTCATGCTCCTCGACCGGGCCGGCGTGGCCGCCTCGGCCGGTGCCGCCTGCGCCTCCGGGGCCCCCCAGGCCAGCCGGGTGCTCGTGGCGATGGGCATGGACGACCGCCGCGCCCGGTCGGCCGTGCGGCTCACGCTCGGCGTCGACACCTCGCAGGAGGCCTGGGACCGCCTGGGGGACGTCATGGTCGAGGTCCTCGGCTCGCTGGCCGGGTGAGGCGTCTGGGTCGGATGGCAGACTTGGCGCCGTGAACGTGCTGGTCGCAATGTCGGGAGGGGTGGACTCGTCCGCGGCGGCAGCACTCCTGCTCGACCAGGGCCACGAGGTGACGGGGGTGACGCTTCGACTCTGGGGCGGGACGAGCGATTCAGGCTGCTGCTCGGTGGGCGACGTCGAAGACGCCCGACAGGTCGCCGCAGAGCTGGGCGTCGACCACCACGTCTTCAACATGACCGACGAGTTCGAGGCCCGCGTGGTCGAGCCCTATGTCTCCGCCCACGTGCGGGGCTGGACCCCCAACCCCTGCATCGAGTGCAACCGCCACCTCAAGTTCTCCGCCCTGCTGGGCGCGGCCGACCGCCTCGGCTTCGATCGGATGGCGACCGGGCACCATGCCCGGATCGTGGCGAGCGATGGGGGCCCGCAGCTGCTCCGCGGGGTCGACCAGGCGAAGGACCAGTCCTATGTGCTCTCCATGCTCACGCCGACGCAGCTCGACCGGCTCCTGCTCCCCGTCGGGGAGCTGACCAAGTCCGAGGTCCGCACGCTCGCCTCCGATCGTGGCCTGCGCACCGCGACCAAGGCGGAGAGCCAGGACACCTGTTTCGTCTCGTCGACCATCGGTCGACGTGGCTTCCTCGCCGAGCGGACGACGCTACGTCCCGGCGTGCTCGTCGAGCGCAGCTCGGGCGACGTCGTCGGTGACGTCGCCGAGGTCGAGCTCGTCACCGTCGGGCAGCGCAAGGGCCTCGGACTCGACTCCGAGGGACGTCGGAGGGTGGCGGTGGCGGTCGACCCCGTTGCCGGGACCGTCGTCGTGGCCTCGCCCGAGGAGTCCCAGATCGACGAGGTCCGATTCGACCAGTCCTCGGTGACCTCGACAGGGGCGCCGCTGCTGCCGGGCGAGGCCACGCTGGTCCAGCTGCGCAGCCATGGCAGGGCGATGCCTGCGGTCTTCGACGAGGGACGGGTCTCGCTGCTCGAGCCGACGGATCCCGTCGCACCCGGCCAGACGGTGGCCTTCTACGACGCGTCCACGGCCGATCTCGTGCGCGGGAGCGCGGTGGTGGCCCCATGATCCTCGATGAGCTGCCCGACGACCTCGGCGAACGCGTGGTGGCGCTGCGGGCCCTGGTCGCGCACCACAACGAGCGCTACCACGCCGAGGACGCCCCGGAGATCCCCGACGCCGACTTCGACTCGCTCGTCGCCGAGCTTCGTCGGCTTGAGGCCGACCACCCCGAGCTCGCCGATGCGCAGAGCCCGGCGCAGTCGGTGGGGGCGGCACCGTCGAGCCTGTTCTCGCCGGTGACCCACGCCATCAGGATGCTCAGCCTCGACAATGCCTTCGATGACGAGGAGATCCGCGCCTGGGCCGACCGGCTGGCTCGGGCCCTCGGTCGCGACGACGTCGCCGACCTGCGGTTCTCGGTGGAGCCGAAGGTCGACGGCGTGGCGATGTCGCTCACCTATGTCGACGGGGTCCTGGCCCAGGCCGCCACGCGCGGCGACGGCGTGACCGGCGAGGACGTGACGGCCAACGTGGCCACGATCAGAAGCGTGCCCGATCGCCTCGACGACCGTCGGGGTCCCCTGCCGGCGCTGCTCGAGGTCCGCGGTGAGGTCTACCTCCCGAGCGAGGACTTCGCGCTGATGAACGAGCGGCTCGAGTCCAGCGGTGCGAAGACCTTCGTGAACCCGCGCAACGCGGCGGCCGGCTCGCTGCGCCAGAAGGACCCGGCCATCACGGCGACCCGGCCCCTGGCCATCCTCACCTACCAGGTGGGCCGGATCGAGGGGGCTCCGGAGGGCAGCGCCCTGCTCGCCTCCTCGCACACGGCGGTGCTCGCCGCCATGGCTGACGTCGGCCTGCCGGTTTCGCCCGATGCCACCTGCGTCACGGGCATCGACGAGGTCATCGCCCGGAGCCACGAGCTCGAGGCGCATCGCCACGACCTCTCCTATGAGATCGACGGCGTGGTGATCAAGCTCGACGACCTGGCGCTGCGCGACGAGGCGGGGACGACCAGCCGGGCGCCGCGCTGGGCTCTCGCCCGCAAGCTCCCGCCGGAGGAGCGGACGACCACGCTCGTCGACATCGAGGTCTCGATCGGCCGAACGGGCAGGGCGACCCCCTATGCCGTGCTCGAGCCGGTCTTCGTCGGCGGATCCACCGTCACCTTCGCCACCCTGCACAACCAGGACCAGGTGGCCCTCAAGGACGTCCGTCCCGGGGACACGGTCATCGTCCACAAGGCGGGGGACGTGATCCCCGAGGTGGTGGGACCCGTGGTGGCCAAGGGTCGCCGTCGCCCAGCCCCGTGGTCCTTCCCGACCGCCTGCCCGGCGTGCGGCGGGGCGCTGGTGCGGCTCGAGGAGGAGTCGGACACCTACTGCGTGAACCTCGACTGCGCCGCCCAGCGCGACCAGCGGCTCTCGCACTTCGCCAGCCGGTCGGCGATGGACATCGAGGGCCTCGGCGAGAAGGTCGTCGAGCGGCTGACGACCGCCGGGCTGGTGGCCGACGTCGCCGACCTCTACGAGATCGACGCCGGTCGGCTCGCCGAGCTCGAGGGGATGGGGGAGCTCTCGGCGGCAAACCTGCTCGGGTCGATCGACGCGTCGCGCGCCCAGCCGCTGAGCCGCCTCCTCGTGGGCCTCGGGATCCGTCACCTCGGCCCCATCGGTGCCCGGCAGGTCGCCCGCAGCTTGGGGAGCCTCGAGGCGCTGCGCGCCGCCTCGGTCGACGAGCTCGCGGCGGTGGACCAGATCGGCCCGATCATCGCCGAGTCGGTGGTCGCCTTCCTCGTCAACCCCGCCAACCAGGTGGTGCTCGATCGGCTGGTGGCGCTGGGCCTCACGACGCAGGAGCCGATGGCCGTGGCCAACGGCGATGGTCCCGGCCCCCTCGACGGGCGGATCATCGTCGTGACCGGTGCGGTGTCCGGCTTCACGAGGGACGGCGCACAGGCCGCCGTCGAGGCGGCGGGAGGCAAGGCCACGGGCTCGGTGTCGAAGAAGACCTGGTGCGTGGTCGTCGGCGAGGCCCCCGGGGCGTCGAAGATCACGAAGGCCGAGTCCCTGGGCATCCCGATGGTGTCGAGCGAGCACTTCGCCGAGCTGCTGGCCACTGGGGAGCTGCCGGACGCCTGAGGCGTCCACCGGATCCGGGGTCATGCTCACTAGGTTGGGGTGTACTCATGACCTCACCCTCGGACAACATCGGATCCGTCCTCGGCGGCCGCTACCGCCTCGAGGCGGTGCTCGGCATCGGGGCCTCGGCGATCGTCTACCGCGCCGAGGACGCGACCCTCGAGCGGCAGGTGGCCATCAAGATCCTCCAGCCCGCGCTGGCCCAGGACGAGGCGTTCCTCAAGCGGTTCCGTGCCGAGGCTCGGGCGGTGGCGGCCTTGAACCACCCCGCCATCCTCCAGGTCTACGACTGGGGCGAGGAGGACGGGGTGCCCTACCTCGTGACCGAGCTGCTCCCCGGCGGGACCCTCAAGGAGATCTTCGACGCCGGAGTGCTCATGACCCCCGAGCAGGCCGTGTCCATCGGCGGACAGGCGGCGGCCGGTCTGGCCTATGCCCATGCCCGCGGGCTGATCCATCGCGACGTCAAGCCGGCCAACCTGCTCTTCGACGCCGAGGGCCGGCTCAGGATCACCGACTTCGGCGTGGCCCGCGCCCTGGCTGAGGCGAGCTGGACCGAGCCGGCCGGCTCCATGATCGGCACCGTGCGCTATGCCTCGCCCGAGCAGGCCGAGGGCGAGCCGGTCGACGGGAAGGCCGACGTGTACTCGCTGGCCCTGGTGCTCTACGAGGCCGTCACGGGCGTCGTCCCCTTCGTGGAGGACTCGCTCGTCTCGACGCTGCGCGCCAGGGTGGGCAAGACGCTGCCGCAGGATGACCGCCTCGGCCCGCTCGACCCGATCCTCGTCCAGGCGGCGTTCCCCGACAAGGAGGCCCGCCTCGATGCCGAGGCCTTCGAGCTGCGGCTGGCCTCGGTGGCCAGGGTGCTCCCGGATCCTGAGCCGCTGCCGCGCGTCGTCGACGGCGCCATCGTCATCGACCCGACCTGGACAGCGACGGCGGAGGCCTTCCGGCCGCCCTCGGTCGACGAGCTCACCCAGGTCGTCCCTGCGATCGACGACACCGGACCGGTCCCGGCCGGCGTGGCAGCCGTGACCGCGGCGACGCCCTACGACTACCTCGACGACGAGCGCACGCTGGTCGGCGAGGTCGCCACCGGGCCGGCCACCGGCACGATCCGTCGCCGACGGCGGCGCATCTGGCCGTGGATCCTTCTGGTGGTGGTGGTCCTCGGTGGGGCCTTCGCCGCCTTCGCCATCGCCACGAAGCTCTTCGTCCCCAACGTGACGGTGCCCAAGCTCGTCGGCAAGCCCACGGCCAACGTGGAGCGCAAGCTGGCCAAGCTGCACCTCAGCCCCGCCTACCAGCCCAGCGTCTACTCCATCACGGTGCCGGCCGACCACATCATCCTCCAGCAGCCGCCCCCGGGCTCGACGCTCAAGGAGGGCTCGACCGTGCGCCTGGTGTCGTCACGTGGCCTGCCTCCGGTGACCGTCCCCTCGCTGGCCAACATGGACTGTGCTCAGGCCCAGGCGGCGCTGACCGCCGTCCACCTCGTCGGTGAGTGCCCGAAGACCTCCAAGCACCACTCGGCCACCGTCCCCAAGGGCCAGGTGATCCGCTACAGCGTGGGCACCACGACCAACCCCACGACCGCCACCTACGGTTCGACGATCACCATCGTGATCTCGAAGGGTCCGCCGCCGGTCCCGATCCCGTCGGTCACCGGCACCTACGCCCAGGCCAACGCCGCCCTGGTGGCCGCCGGCTTCACCGTGGTCAAGGCCACAGAGCCGTCGAACACCGTTCCCGCCGGTGAGATCACCCGAACCTCTCCGCCGGTCGGCACCAAGGTGCAGAAGGGGACGCAGGTCACGGTCTACGTAAGCAGCGGCCCGGCCATGGTGGCGATCCCGGCGCTGTCGGGCAAGACGGCCAACGGCGCTACCGCCGCCCTGTCGCGAGCCGGCCTCAAGGTCGGGGCCATCTACGGGCCCCCGGCCGGACGGGTGTTCAAGACCACGCCGCACGCCGGGACCTCGGTCAAGGTCGGCACGGCCATCAACCTCTACCTCCAGTGATGGCCGATCGGATCTGCGAGCTGTGCGAGGCGGCCAAGCTGACCGACTGGTACTTCGAGGACGACACCTGCTGGGTGGCCGACTGCGAGGTGTGCGACACGCCCATGGTCGTCTGGCGCGAGCACGGCACCGATCCGACCGAGGAGACCGTGGCGTACATGCTCGACCGGCTCGCCGACGCGGCCAACAGCCGCTTCGGCGAGGGCGGATGGTCCTTCGATCGGGTGATGCGCCAGATCCCCGATCACTTCCATGCCCACGCCAGGGACCCGGAGTGGTGGTTCCGTCTCCGGGGCATCACGCGCTGAGCCGAGGTTCGGCAGATCCGGCGAGGTCGCGTCGGCGGTAGGATGCCCGCAGGATCGAGTGAAGGGAGCCCACGATGGGCGCACTGGACGGACGCATCGCAATCATCACCGGAGCCGGTCGCGGCATCGGACGGGAGCACGCGCTGCTCTTCGCCTCCGAGGGCGCCAAGGTCGTCGTGAACGACCTGGGTGGCGCGCTCGACGGCTCCGCCGAGGACGGGACCCCGGCCGAGCAGGTCGCAGCCGAGATCGTCGCCATGGGCGGCGAGGCCGTCGCCAACCACGACAACGTGGCCGACTGGGCCGGTGCGAAGAACATGATCGACCAGGCGGTCGACACCTTCGGCGACCTCCACGTCCTCGTGAACAACGCCGGCAACCTGCGCGACCGCGTGCTCGTCAACATGACCGAGGACGACTGGGACGCCGTGATGCACGTCCACCTCAAGGGCCACTTCGCCCCGCTGCACCACGCCGCCAACTACTGGCGTGACCAGACCAAGGCGGGCAAGGACGTCAAGGCGTCGATCATCAACACCTCGTCGACCTCGGGCCTGCTCGGCAACCCCGGCCAGGGCAACTACGGCGCCGCCAAGGCGGGCATCGCCGCCCTCACGATCATCGCCGCCACGGAGCTCGGCCGCTACGGGATCCGGGTCAACGCCCTGGCACCGAACGCCCGCACCCGCATGACCGAGTCGGCCCCCGGCCTCGTCGACCTCGTCAAGGAGCCCACGGATGCTGCGGTCTTCGACGCCTGGGACCCGGCGAACATCTCCCCCCTCGTCGGCTACCTCGCCACCGAGGGCTGCGAGGCGACGGGCCGCGTGTTCTTCGTCCTCGGCGGCACGGTCCGCAACTTCCAGGGCTGGACGCTCACCGACACCATCGAGAAGGACGACCGCTGGACGGTCGCCGAGCTCCAGGCGGAGATGCCCCGGCTCGGAGCGTGACGCCAGCCGCCGACGGGCCCCCCGCCCCGCCGTCGGCCACCTCGCATCACCGAGATGACCCCGACGAGCTGCTCAGCGCGGCCGGTGACCCCGGCGCGGTCGAGTTCGGCGCGTCCGGATCTGAGGCCGCCGCAGACCTGAACTGGTTCGCCATGCTGCGCACCAAGGCGCAGGCTCGGGCCACCTCCTCGGACCGGTACCCCTGGTGGGTCCTCAGCGCGCTGCTGGCGGGACTGCTGGCGCTGAACATCACCTTCACGGTCTTCATCGTCGCCCTGCCGAAGGTCGCCGGCGAGTTCCACACCTCCATCACGGTCCTGACCTGGACGATGACAGGGCCCCTGCTGGCCTACGGCCTGGCCGCCCCGCTGCTCGGCAAGGCCGGCGACATCTTCGGGCATCGCCGCCTCTACCTCTTCGGCCTGGCCGGGGCGATGGTCTCGGCGGTGCTGACCGCGTTGGCCCCTGATGTGATCACCCTCCTCGGGGCCCGCACGCTCGACGGGATCCAGGGTGCGGCGACGGGTACGGCATCGATGGCGCTCATCATGAACGCCTTCAAGCCCGAGGACCGGGTCAAGGCGATGGGCTGGTGGACCCTTGTCGGCGCCGGCGGCCCGGTCATCGGGGTCTCCCTCGGCTCGCCGATCATCCAGTTCTTCGGGTGGCGTGCCCTGTTCTGGATGCAGCTGGTCCTGCTGATCCTCGCCTTCTGCGTCGTCGCCGTGATCCTCCCGGGACACCGGGGCACCCACGAGGAGCAGGCGGCCGAGAAGCGCGAAGCCCGGGCCAACTTCAAGACCATGGACTGGTACGGGTCGACCACGCTCTCGGTGGGCGTGACCCTCGTGATGCTGGCGCTGTCGATCTCCCCGCTCCAAGGATGGACCGCTCCGCTGCCGCTGGCCTGCTGGGCGGTGGGCGCCGTGAGCATCGTGCTCTTCATCCGCTCGATCCGCCGCTCGGCCAACCCGCTGATCCCGGCGGCCTACTTCTCCAAGCGCAACTTCGTGATGCCGATGGTGATCCGGTCGACGTCGAACTTCGCCTACTTCGGCGCCTTCTACCTCTTCCCCCTCCTCATGGAGGAGGGTTACCGGTACTCGATCGGCGAGGTCGGTGGCGTGGCCATCGCCCGGCCGCTCGCCTTCGCCATCTCCTCGCCGATCGCCGGCTACCTCGCCGTCAAGATCGGGGAGCGCACGTCGACCATCGCCGGCACGATCATGCTCACGCTGTCGATGGTGATCTTCGCCGGCTGCGTGTCGGGGACGCCGCTGATCATGATCATCGTGGCCCTCGCGCTGTCCGGCCTCGGGATGGGCGTGGCCATGCCCTCGACGAGCTCGACGATGGCCAACGAGGTGGCGGCCAACGAGATGGGGGTGACCTCGGCGGCCCAGATGCTGGCCATGCAGGTCGGCGAGGTGGCGGGCATCCAGGTGCTCATCACCATCCAGCAGGGCGTCGCCAAGCGCAAGGGCCTGCTCGACACGCATGACACCTCGGCGCTGCTGTCGACCTTCCACGTGCCCTTCGCGGTCGGCGCGGCGGTCTGCTTCGTCGGGGTGATCTGCTCGTTCCTGATCAAGGCGATGAAGCGCGAGCAGCCCGCCTCGAGCTGACGGGCACGCCCGGTCAGCCGGCGAGCCTCAGGCGGTGATGGCGCGGACGGCCTCGGCGAAGGCCATAGCGCTCTCGTCCGGCCCGGCGCCCTGCAGGACCATCAGCTTGGCCATGTCGCCCTCGATGCGGATCTTGCCGGCCATGAACGCCGACATGGCCGCCTGCGGGTTGCCTTCGACGAGCAGTGCCCGGGCGGTCAGGAAGTCGACGGTGACGCTGAGGTCCGCCTCGTCGAGGTGGCCCTCCTCGACGATGAGCGCCCCGGTGGAGGAGTCCACGTGGGCGTGCGACAGCGTGCCGGCGGGCCCCTCGTTGACGATGAGGTTCATGCGCACCGCCACCGGGATGGCCGAGCCGGCCTCCGGGTGCTGGTCGCGCAGGGAGCGCACGGCGGCGATCCACTCGGGGCTCAGGAACTCGTGGGCCATCTGCGTCTCCTCCTCGGCTCTCCCGACAGGGTAGCGGTGCCGGTACCATTGCCCCCATGACTGCACCTGTGATGGAGGGCTGCGAGCCCTTGAGCGTTGATGGCGGTTCGACCGGGGTCCTCGTGCTCCACGGTTTCACCGGAAGCCCCTTCTCGGTCCGTGGCCTCGCCGAGGCCATGGCCAATGCTGGCTACAGCGTCGAGATGCCGCTGCTGCCGGGCCACGGCACGGCCGTGGAGGACATGATCCCGACTCGCTGGGAGGACTGGTCCGGTGCGGCGGAGTTCGCCTACCAGGCCCTGTCGGCGAGGACCGAGCGGATCGTCGTGGCCGGCCTGTCGATGGGCGGCTCGCTGACCTGCTGGCTGGCCGAGAACCACCCGGAGATCGCCGGCCTCATCCTCGTCAACCCGCTGGTCGAGTACTCCGCCGAGCTCGCCGAGGGCGCCAAGGCGCTGCTCGACTCCGGCATGGAGCTCATGGACGCCATCGGGTCCGACATCGCTCTCGAGGGGGCCGACGAGCGCAGCTATTCGGCCACGCCGCTGGCTCCGGCGGTCTCGCTCTTCGCCGCCGTCGAGGACGTCTCGAAGCACCTCGGGACGATCGCCTCGCCGATCCTGCTCTTCTCGAGCGTCGAGGATCACGTGGTCCCGTTCTCGAACGGCGACCACCTCGTCAACAGCGTCGCCGGACCGATCGAGCGCGTGGTGCTCGAGCGCAGCTACCACGTGGCCACCCTCGACCACGACGCCGAGCTCATCGAGGCCCAGTCGGTGGCGTTCGTCGATCGCATCGCCTCCGCGTGAGCGAGCCAGCCCCTCTCTCGGCGGACGATGTGGCCAAGGTGGCCGTCCTCGCCCGGCTCAACCTGACCGACGAGGAGGTCGAGCGCTTCACCGGCCAGCTGGCCTCCATCCTCGGCCATGCGGCGGACCTCGCCGCGCTCGACCTGTCGACCCTCAAGGTCACCGAGCACCCGCTCGAGCTGAGCAACGTGCTGCGCGCCGACGAGGTGCGGCCGTCGCTCGACCGCGCCGAGGTGCTCAGCCAGGCGCCCGCCGTGGCTGACGACCGCTTCCTCGTGCCCCAGATCGTGGGGGAGGAGGGATGACGGCTCGCACCATCGCCGAGCAGGTCCGCGCCGGAGAGCGACGGGCGACGGAGGTGGTGGAGGCCGCCCTGGTCGAGATCGCCACCCATGACTCGGACCTCCACGCCTTCACGGAGGTGCACACTGCCTCTGCCCGAGAGGCGGCCGAGGCCATCGATGCGGCCGTGGCGGCAGGGAACGACCCGGGTCCGCTCGCCGGCGTGCCCATCGGCGTCAAGGACAACATCTGCCAGCGTGGTCGCGTCACCTCGTGCGCGTCGAAGATCCTTGAGGGCTGGCAGCCGCCCTACGACGCCACCGTCGTCGGCAGGCTGGCGGCCGCCGGGGCGGTGATCGTCGGCAGCACCAACATGGACGAGTTCGCCATGGGCTCGTCGACCGAGAACTCCGTCTACGGCCCCACCCGGAACCCCGCCGACCACTCCCGGGTGCCCGGTGGCTCGAGCGGCGGCTCCGCCGCCGCCGTCGGCGCCGGGATGGTCCCGCTGTCGCTCGGGTCGGACACGGGCGGATCGATCCGCCAGCCGGCCGCCTTCTGCGGGGTCGTCGGCGTCAAGCCCACCTATGGCGCCGTGTCGCGCTACGGCCTCGTGGCCTTCGCCTCGTCCCTCGATCAGATCGGCCCCTTCGCCGCCAACGTCGGCGACGCCGCACTGCTGCTCGAGGTCATCTCGGGCCACGACCCGCTCGACTCGACCTCCCTCGACGCCCCGGCCCCCTCGCTCGTGGCCCACCTCGACGAGGGCGTCGCCGGCCTCAGGGTCGGGCTCTGCAAGGACCTGATCGAGGGCGCCAGCACCGAGATCACGGCGGCGGTCGCCGCCTCGGCCGAGCTCCTCGCCGCCCAGGGCGCCGAGATCGTCGAGATGTCGATCCCCGAGCTGCACTACGGCCTCAGCGCCTACTACCTGATCGCCCCCGCGGAGGCATCGTCGAACCTCGCCCGCTACGACGGGGTGCGCTACGGCCTTCGGGTCGACGCCGCCAACGTGGCCGAGATGAACGCCGCCTCTCGCACCGCCGGGTTCGGTGACGAGGTCAAGCGCCGCATCATGCTCGGGACCTACGCCCTGTCGGCGGGGTACTACGACGCCTATTACGCCCAGGCACAGCGCACCCGGACGCTGATCATCAGGGCCTTCGCCGAGGCCTATGCGTCGGTCGACCTGATCCTCGGGGCGACGACACCGACGACGGCGTTCGAGATCGGGGCCAAGGTGTCGGACCCGATGGAGATGTACCTGTCCGACGTGTTCACGATCCCGACCAACCTCGCCGGGCATCCGGCGATCAGCGTGCCGGCCGGCACCGGTGCCGGCGGTCTGCCGATCGGCGTCCAGCTGCTCGGCCCGGCGCTGTCCGAGGAGCGCCTGCTGCGCGCCGCGGCCGTCATCGAGAAGGGGAGGGCCTGATCATGGCCGAGCTTCCGGACGACTGGGAGATGGTGGTGGGCCTCGAGGTCCACACCGAGCTCGCCACCTCCACCAAGCTGTTCTGCGGCTGCTCGAACGCCTTCGGCGGAGAGCCCAACACCAACGTCTGCCCGGTGTGCCTCGGCCTGCCGGGCTCGCTGCCGGTGCTCAACGAGAAGGCCGTCGAGCTGGCCATCCGGATCGGCCTGGCCCTGCACTGCGAGATCGCCCCGTCGGTGTTCGCCCGGAAGAACTACTTCTACCCGGACCAGCCCAAGGACTACCAGATCAGCCAGTACGACAAGCCCCTCAACGGGATCGGTCACCTCGACCTGCCCGACGGCACCCGCGTGGTCGTCGAGCGCGCCCACATGGAGGAGGACACCGGCAAGACCACGCACCTCGGCGGGACCGGACGGATCCACGGGGCCGACGAGTCGATCGTCGACTACAACCGCGCCGGGGTGCCCCTGGTCGAGATCGTCTCGGGCCCCGACATCCGCTCGGCCGAGCAGGCTCGGCTCTACGCGGCGGAGCTGCGGGCCATCCTGATCGCCACCGGCGCCTCGGACGGCCGCATGGAGGAGGGCTCGATGCGCGTGGACGCCAACGTGTCTGTCCGTCGAGGCCCTGACGCCCCCTTCGGGACGCGCTGCGAGATCAAGAACCTGAACTCGCTGCGCTCGGTCCAGCGGGCCATCGACCACGAGGCGCTCCGCCAGGTGATGCTCCTCGAGGCCGGAGAGACCGTCACGCAGGAGACCCGCCACTGGGACGAGGACGCTGGGCGCACCCAGACGCTGCGGTCCAAGGAGGAGGCCTACGACTACCGGTACTTCCCGGAGCCGGACCTCGTCCCCCTTGCACCGAGCGACGAGCAGATCGATGCCATCCGCGCCAGCCTCCCGCCGATGCCGGCGGAACGTCGCCGAACGCTCCTCGGCCTCCTGGGGGACTCGGTGACCGAGGCGCATGCCGACCAGATCTCGAGCGTGGTCGACCAGGACCTCGATCGTTTCGTGACGGCGGCCGCCGCCGCCGGCGTAGGCGCCCCCCTCGCCCTGGCGCGCGTGGCCAACGAGCTCGCCGGGGCGCTCGGCGACGGAGGCGAGCTCGAGGAGGGCACGATGGTGGTGCTCTTGGAGATGGAGGAGGCCGGCGAGGTCTCGGCCACCCAGGCCAAGGCCGTGCTGGCCGATCTGGTGGCCGCTGGTGGGGGAGACCCACGGGCGGTGGCCAAGGCGAAGGGCTTCGAGCAGATGGACGCGGGCGCGCTCGACGCCGTCCTCGACGCCGTGATCGCCGAGAACGCCGATGCCTGGCAGCGCTACGTGGAGGGCGACGACAAGCTCGCCGGGTTCTTCACGGGCAAGGTCATGGCCGCCACCAAGGGCCAGGCAGACGGCAAAGCGGTCAACGCCAGTCTGCGACAGCGTCGGGGCTGACCCAAGCGCTCTCGTAGACTGGTGCGATGGCACCAGAGACGACCCCGAACGCCGAGCACGAGGGCATGAAGCCCCGCAGCTACGAGGTGACCGACGGCCCCGGCCGGGCCCCGGCCCGAGCCATGCTGCGCGCCGTCGGGATGACCGACGACGACTGGGACAAGCCGCAGATCGGCGTGGCCTCGTCGTGGAACGAGGTCACGCCCTGCAACCTGCCGCTCGACCGCCTGGCCAAGCGGGCCAAGGACGGCATCCGGGCCGCCGGCGGCTTCCCCTTCGAGTTCGTGACCGTGGCCGTGTCCGACGGCATCTCCATGGGCCATGAGGGCATGCGCGCCTCGCTCGTGAGCCGTGAGATCATCGCCGACTCGGTCGAGACCGTGATGCACGCCGAGCGCTTCGACGGCCTCGTGACGTTCGCCGGATGCGACAAGTCGCTCCCCGGCATGCTGATGGCCGCCGCCCGGGTCAACCTGCCGTCGGTCTTCCTCTACGGCGGGACGATCCTGCCGGGCCACGTGGGCGACCGGGCCCTCGACATCACCAGCGTCTTCGAGGCCGTGGGCGCCCACGCCGTCGACGCGCTCACCGACGAGGAGCTGAGCCTCATCGAGCACAACGCGTGTCCGACTGAGGGCAGCTGTGCCGGGATGTTCACGGCCAACACCATGGCGGCGGTGGGCGAGGCCCTCGGCATGTCCCTGCCGGGCTCGGCCTCGGCCCCGGCGGTCGACCGCCGACGGGACGACTACGCCCTGGCCTCCGGCGAGGCGGTGATCGAGCTGCTCCGGCGCAACATCCGTCCCCGCGACATCATGACCAAGGAGGCGTTCGAGAACGCCATCGCCGTGGTCATGTCGCTGGGAGGCTCGACCAACGCCGTGCTCCACCTGCTGGCCATCGCCAACGAGGCTCGCGTCGACCTCGAGCTCGAGGACTTCAATCGGATCGCGGCCAAGGTCCCGCACCTCGCCGACACCAAGCCCCACGGCAAGTACCACATGACCGACCTCGACCGCATCGGCGGGGTCCCGGTCGTGATGAAGCAGCTCCTCGACGCCGGCCTGCTCCACGGCGACTGCATGACCGTCACCGGCCGCACCGTGGCGGAGAACCTCGCCGCCTTGGATGTCCCTGCTCCCGACGGTGACGTCGTCCACCAGATGGACAACCCGATCAACCCCGTCGGCGGCATCGCCGTGCTGACCGGCTCGCTGGCCCCCAAGGGGTCCGTGGTCAAGGTGGCCGGCATCGACAGCTATTTCTTCGACGGGACGGCCCGCGTCTTCGACGGCGAGGCCGCGGCCATGGAGGAGATCCTCGCCGGCCGCATCGAGCCCAACACCGTGCTCGTGATCCGCTACGAGGGACCCAAGGGCGGACCCGGCATGCGCGAGATGCTGGCCATCACCGGTGCGATGAAGGGTGCCGGCCGAGGCGCCGACTGCGCTCTCGTAACCGACGGTCGCTTCTCGGGTGGGACTCACGGGTTCTGCATCGGCCACATCGCCCCCGAGGCCGTCGACGGGGGACCGATCGCCCTCGTGGCCGACGGTGACCGCATCGTGATCGACGTCGAGCACCACTCGATCGACCTGATGGTCGATGCGGCCGAGCTCGAGCGCCGCACGGGAGAGCTCAAGGAGTTCCAGCCCCGGTACACGACGGGCGTCCTGGCCAAGTTCGCCCGGCTCGTCCAGGGGGCGGAGCGGGGAGCCATCACCGAGGCCTGATCGCACCAGGGGTGGGTACTTGCCCAGTATGGCTTAGCGTGGATAGGCTCTAAGAATATTTGAATCCCACAACCTCCGTCGCCCCCTGACCGTCCTGCTCGCTGCGTCGGCTATGTCCTTCGCAATGCCCTCCCTGACGGCTGGTGCGCTCTCCTCGGCGTGCCGTGCGTGATCGGCGCCATGTGGCAGGACCCGACCGATGGCGTCGACTTCCGTCTCAACACGTCGAAGACCATCTACCACCTCGGTGACATCAACCTCGGTGGCGGCGGCGTGCCCGGCCCGCAGGTCTCCGCACTGACCAACGGCAACGGTGGCGTCCCGGAACCGGTGGACGGAGCCTCGGTGGTGGCCGCCCAGGGGTCTCCGGTCTCGTTCTCGTAGTGCTCCACGCCGGCGGGGGCTTGTGCCCTCGCCGGCGGTGTGGCACGATATGAGCGTGCGTATGCAGACCCCGCGCCAGAACCTCGTAGTGGTAGTGCGCTAGCGCGCGCCCACATACCCGCACGCGCTACGACCCCCTGACCTCCCCAACGGGAGGTCTCTTTGTTTCCCGACCCCATCCCCACGTCCGGCCTCACGGAGGACCCGCAATGAAGATCACAGGTGCACAGTCACTCATCAAGTCCCTCGAGGCCCAGGGCGTCGAGGTCATCTTCGGCCTGCCCGGTGGAGCGATCCTCCCCGTGTACGACCCGATCATCGACTCGACGATCCGCCACATCCTCGTCCGCCACGAGCAGGGTGCCGGTCACATGGCCGAGGGCTACGCCCAGGCCACGGGACGCCCCGGCGTCGCCATGGTGACCTCGGGCCCGGGAGCGACGAACATCGTCACCCCGATCTCGAACGCCTACATGGACTCGATCCCGCTCGTGGTCATCACCGGCCAGGTCCCCACCGGCGCCATCGGCACCGACGCCTTCCAGGAGTGCGACATCACCGGCATCACGCAGGGGATCACGAAGCACAACTGGTTGATCACGGATGTCGAGGACATCCCGACCGTCATCGCCGAGGCCTTCTACGTCGCCACGACCGGCCGTCCGGGGCCGGTGCTCGTCGACTTCCCCAAGGACATCGCCCAGACCGAGGTCGAGTGGGTCGAGCCCCCGTCCTTCGACGAGCTCGACCTGCCCGGCTACAAGCCCCAGCTCGACGGTGACGCCGAGCTCGTGTCCGCCGCCGCCGACCTCATGGCGGCAGCCGAACGGCCCCTGCTCTACGTGGGCGGCGGAGTCCTCAAGGCGCGTGGCGCCGAGGCCCTGCTGGCGCTTGCGGAGTCGACCGGGATCCCGGTGGTCACGACCCTCATGGCACGAGGTGCGTTCCCCGACAGCCACGAGCTGTGCCTCGGCATGCCGGGCATGCACGGCAACTACACCGCCATCACGGCCATGCAGGAGGCCGACCTGCTGGTGTCCCTCGGGGCGCGGTTCGACGACCGGGTCACCGGCCGCCTCGACGCCTTCGCTCCGAAGGCCAAGATCGTCCACGTCGACATCGACCCGGCCGAGCTCAACAAGGTCCGACGGGCCGATGTCGGCATCGTCGGCGACGCCCGTCGGGTCACCGAGGCGCTGGTGACGGCCTCAGCGGGTCGGAGCCAGGTCGACCGGTCTGCGTGGCGGACCCAGCTTGCCGGGTGGCAGGCGGAGTTTCCCCTCACCTACGACCCCGCCGAGGAGGGCCAGGCGCTCAAGCCCCAGGCCATCATCGAGGCGCTCGCCGCCAACAGCCCCGCCGACACCATCGTCGTGGCCGGCGTCGGCCAGCACCAGATGTGGGCCGCCCAGCACTGGAACTACGACCTGCCGTACACCTGGATCAACTCCGGCGGAGCGGGCACCATGGGATTCGCCGTGCCCGGCGCCATCGGGGCGAAGGTCGGCGAGCCGGGTCGCACCGTCTGGGGCATCGACGGTGACGGCTGCTTCCAGATGACGGCCCAGGAGCTCGTGACCGCCCGGGTCGAGGGCATTCCGGTCAAGATCGCCATCCTCAACAACTCCTATCTCGGCATGGTCCGCCAGTGGCAGGAGATGTTCTACGAGGAGCGCTACTCCGAGGTCTACCTCACCCCGGACCTGCCCAACTTCGTGATGCTGGCCGAGTCGATGGGCTGCGTCGGCATCCGCGTCGACCGTCCCGAGGACGTCCTCCCGGCGATCGAGCGGGCCAACGCCATCAACGACCGCCCGGTGGTCATCGACTTCCGGACGGACGCCTCGGAGAAGGTCTTCCCCATGGTCCCGGCCGGCGCGTCGAACTCCGACGTCGTCGTCCACCCGACGCAGAGAGCAGGTGCATGATGGCAGAGCCGTTCAGCGGGACAACCGAGCGCACGCCGGTGACCCACCACATCCTCTCGGTGCTGGTCGAGAACAAGGCGGGCGTGCTGAGCCGCATCGCCGGCCTCTTCAGCCGCCGAGGCTTCAACATCTTCTCGCTCGCTGTCGCCCCGGCAGCAGAGGACGAGCGGTTCAGCCGCCTGACGATCGTGGTGGACGCCGAGTCCGCCCCCATCGCCCAGGTGGTCGGCCAGCTCAACAAGCTGATCAACGTGGTCGCCATCCGCGACATGCGTCCCGACGAGGCGACCGAGCGCGAGCTGCTGCTCGCCACGGTGTCGGTCGACGAGGAGGGCCGGCAGGACCTCCTCGCCCACGTCGCTCACGCCGGAGCGTCCATCGTGGACTTCTCCTCGGACGCCGTCACGGTGTCGCTCTCGGGGACGCCGGCCGCGGCCGACGCCTTCGAGCGCCACCTCGAAGCGAACTACGGCGCGGTCGAGGTCCAGCGGACCGGTCGCGTCGCACTGCCTAGACTCAATCCTCCGGCCTGAGCGACCGCTCAGCCCTCGATCGCAACACACATCCAAGGAGACCCTGACATGGCCACCCTGTACTACGAGAAGGACGCCGACAAGTCCCTGATCCGTGACCGCAAGGTCGCGATCCTGGGCTACGGATCCCAGGGGCATGCCCACGCCCTGAATCTGTCCGAGTCGGGCGTCGACGTGCGCGTCGGCCTCCGCGAGGGCTCGTCCTCCGCCGCCAAGGCGGCGGAGGCCGGCCTGCGCGTCGTCTCGCCGGCCGAGGCGGCCGCCGAGGCGGACGTGATCATGATCCTCGTGCCCGACACGGAGCAGAAGAAGGTCTACGACGAGTCGGTCGCCCCGAACCTCAAGGCCGGCGACATGCTCATGTTCGCCCACGGCTTCAACATCCGCTTCGGCCAGATCGTCCCGCCGGCCGACGTCGACGTGACGATGGTCGCCCCCAAGGGCCCCGGCCACCTCGTGCGTCGCACCTACACGGAGGGCGGAGGCGTGCCGTCGCTCGTGGCCGTCCACCAGGACGCCACCGGCAAGGCCCACGCCATCGCGCTGAGCTACGCCGACGCCAACGGCGGCACCCGGGCCGGCGTGCTCGACACCACCTTCACCGAGGAGACCGAGACCGACCTGTTCGGCGAGCAGGTCGTCCTCTGCGGTGGCGTGACCGCGCTGGTCACGGCCGGGTTCGAGACCCTCGTCGAGGCCGGCTACCAGCCCGAGAGCGCCTACTTCGAGTGCCTCCACGAGCTCAAGCTCATCGTCGACCTCATGTACGAGCAGGGCATCGCCGGCATGCGCTACTCCATCTCGGACACCGCCGAGTACGGCGACCTGACCCGTGGGCCCCGTGTGATCAACGCCGCGGTCAAGGCGGAGATGAAGAACATCCTCACCGAGATCCAGGACGGCCGCTTCGCCGAGGAGTGGATCGCCGAGAACAAGGCGGGCCGTGGTGAGTACCACCGCCTCCAGGAGGAGGGCAAGGCGCACCAGATCGAGACGGTCGGTGCCGAGCTCCGGGACATGATGCCCTTCATCTCCGAGGGCAAGCAGCGGGTGGAGGACATCTCCGGCGGCTGATCAGTCCGTAGGACGAATGTGACGACGCCCGCCGGTATCCGGCGGGCGTCGTCGCGTCGTCTCAGCCGTCAGGACGCCTCAGCGGGCTCCTGAACGGTCGTGGTCTGCTAGCTGAGGGCTCCGACCACGTGGCTGATGGCTCCGCAGAGCGCCGCGACGTCGTCGGGCTCGATGGCTGGGAACATGGCGATGCGCAGCTGGTTGCGGCCGAGCTTGCGGTAGGGCTCGGTGTCGACGATGCCGTTGGCCCGCAGCACGGCGGCGATCTGGGCGGCGTCGATGGCATCGACGAAGTCGATCGTGCCGATCACGTTCGAGCGGTGGTCCGCGTTCTCGACGAACGGCCGGGCGTAGCCCGACTGCTCGGCCCACGAGTAGAGGATCTCGGCCGAGCGCTCCGAGCGTCCGGCACTCCACTCGAGGCCGCCGTTCTCGTTGAACCACTCGACCTGGTTGGCCAGCATGTGGATGGTGGCCAGCGCCGGGGTGTTGTAGGTCTGGTTGAGGCGGGAGTTGTCCACGGCCGTCTTGAGGTCGAGGAACGCCGGGATCCAGCGGCCCGAGGCGCTGATCTTCTCGATCCGCTCGATGGCGGCCGGCGAGCAGAGCGCCAGCCAGAGCCCGCCGTCCGAGGCGAAGGACTTCTGGGGCGCGAAGTAGTAGCAGTCGAACTCGCTGGCGTCGACGCGCAGGCCGCCAGCGGCCGAGGTGGCGTCGACGGCGACGAGCCCGTCTGCGCCCTCGGGTCGACGGATCTGCATCGACACGCCGGTCGAGGTCTCGTTGTGGGTGAGGGCGTAGAGGTCGATGCCGGCCGTGGCGACGGCCTCAGGGTGCGTGCCGGGCTCGCTCTTGATGATCTGGGGCTCGTCGAGGTGCGGTGCAGCGGCGGCGGCCGTTCCGAACTTGGACGAGAACTCGCCGAAGTTCAGGTGCTGGCTCTTGGATTCGATGAGGCCGAAGGTGGCGGCGTCCCAGAAGCAGGTGGTCCCACCATTGCTCAGCAGCACCTCGTAGCCGTCGGGGAGGTCGAAGAGCGACGAGAGACCATCTCGGACCCGTCCGACCATGGACTTCACCGTGCTCTGGCGGTGGCTGGTGCCCATGTAGTGGGGGGCGTCCGCCGCCAGGGCGGCGATCTGCTGGGCTCGGACCTTGGAGGGCCCGGCACCGAAGCGACCGTCGGAGGGCAGCAGCTCGGCGGGGATCTTGATGTCAGGGGTATCGCTCACATGTGGAATCATTGCACCCATGGAGACCCCCCACGGACAAGCGTCGTCGCGCCGCGTCTCGGCCAAGCTGAGCGCCCTCGCTCCCTCTGCCACCCTGGCGGTGGACGCCCGGGCCAAGGCGCTCAAGGCGGCGGGGGAGAGCGTCGTGGGCTTCGGTGCCGGCGAGCCGGACTTCCCGACGCCCGCCGCCATCGTGGAGGCCGCCGTAGCCGCCTGCCAGGATCCGGCCAACCATCGCTACACGCCAGCTGGCGGACTCCCCGAGCTCCGGGCCGCCGTGGCGGCGAAGACGCTGCGCGACTCCGGCCTCGAGGTCACCGCCGACCAGGTGATGATCACCAACGGCGGCAAGCAGGCGATCTCGAACGCCTTCGTGGCGCTCCTCGACCCGGGCGACGAGGTCCTGATCCCCGGCCCCTACTGGACCACCTACCCGGAGTCGGCCTGGCTGGCCGGCGGAGTCCCCGTCACCATCCCAACCGACGAGTCCACCGGCTTCAAGGTGACCCCGGCCATGCTCGACGAGGCCTGGACCGAGAAGACCAAGGTCCTCGTGTTCGTCTCGCCGTCGAACCCGACCGGCGCCGTCTACACCGCCGAGGAGATCGACGCGGTGGGCGCCTGGGCGGCTGAGCGCGGCGTGTGGGTGCTGGCCGACGAGATCTACGAGCACCTGCTCTACGACGGGGCCGAGCTGGTCTCGCTGCCCCAGCGGGTCGAGGCGCTCGGCGACCGGTTCGTGGTCGTCAACGGCGTGGCCAAGACCTACGCCATGACCGGCTGGCGCGTCGGGTGGATGATCGGCCCGAAGGACGTCATCTCCGCGGCGACCAACCTGCAGTCGCAGCTGACCTCCAACGTGGCCAACGTCTCGCAGCGGGCGGCGCTCGCCGCCGTCTCGGGCGACCTCGCCGCCGTCGACATGATGCGCCAGGCCTTCGACCGCCGACGTCTGACGATGCACGCCATGCTCAACGAGATCGACGGCGTGACCTGCCTCAAGCCCCAAGGGGCCTTCTACTGCTTCCCGAACGTCACCGGCCTGCTCGGACGGTCGATCCGGGGCACGGTGGCCACCACCAGCGCCGAGCTCGCCGAGCTTGCCATCGACGAGGTCAAGGTGGCCGTGGTGCCCGGCGAGGCGTTCGGCGCTCCGGGCTACCTGCGGCTCTCCTACGCTCTCGGGGACGACGACCTCATCGAGGGCGTGGGCCGCCTCCAGCGGCTCTTCGCCGAGGCCGACTGACCCCTTCGCACACCTGCACGACCCCCCTCGAACCAACACCGAACCCAAGGAGCAACGTGGCACGAGTCCTCGTTACCGAGAAGATCGCCCAGCCGGGCCTCGACGAGCTGGCTGCCGCCGGCCACGAGGTCGACGTCCAACTCGGCCTGAGCCCGGAGGAGCTCCTCGGGGCCATCGTGGGGGCCCATGCCCTCATCATCCGCTCGGCCACCACGGTCACCGCCGAGGTGCTCGAGGCCGGGACCGACCTGATCGTCGTCGGCCGGGCCGGTATCGGCCTCGACAACGTCGACGTCGCTCGGGCCACCGAGCTCGGTGTCATGGTGGTCAACGCCCCGCAGTCCAACATCATCTCGGCCGCCGAGCAGGCCGTCGCCCTGCTGCTGGCCCAGGCCCGCAACGTGCCTCAGGCCCACGTGGCGCTGGTCAACGGCAAGTGGGAGCGCTCCAAGTGGGAGGGCGTCGAGCTCTATGGCAAGACCATGGGCGTCATCGGCCTCGGCCGCGTCGGCGCCCTGTTCGCCCAGCGTGCCCTCGCCTTCGGCATGCGCCTCGTGGCTTACGACCCCTTCGTCTCCGAGGACCGCGCCCGGCACATGGGCGTCGAGCTCATGAGCCTCGAGGACGTGATGGGCTGCTCGGACTTCATCTCGATCCACCTTCCCAAGAACGCGGAGACCGTGGGCCTCATCGACGCGGCCATGATGGCCAAGGCCAAGCCGGGCATTCGCATCATCAACACCGCCCGAGGTGGCATCGTGGTCGAGGCCGACCTCGCCGAAGCCATCAAGGCCGGCCACGTGCAGGGCGCGGGCCTCGACGTGTTCGAAAAGGAGCCCACCACCGAGTCGCCGCTCTTCGGCCTCGACAGCGTGGTGGTCGCCCCGCACCTCGGGGCGTCGACGGCCGAGGCCCAGGACAAGGCCGGTGCGACGATCGCCGAGCAGGTCCAGCTCGCCCTCGCCGGCGACTTCGTCCCCTTCGCCGTCAATGTGGCGGCCGGAGAGGTCTCCGAGGTCGTGCGGCCCTTCATGGGTCTCGCCGAGCAGCTCGGCCGGTTCCTGGGCGGCCTCGTCGACGGCCAGGCCAGCAACCTCGAGATCACCTACAACGGCGAGATCGCCGGCTCGGGGACCAAGATCCTCACGCTGTCGGTCTTGAAGGGCCTCTTCGGCGCGACCAGCGACGACGCGGTCTCCTATGTGAACGCCCCCGCACTGGCGGCCGAGCGCGGCCTCGAGATCGAGGAGACCTCCTCGGTGACGAGCCACGAGTACGTAAACCTGATCACGGTGGCCGCTGGTGGTCACAGCGTCTCGGGGACCTTGGCGGGGATCGGGACGCGCGTGGAGCCCAGGGTGGTCAGCGTCGACGACCACTCGGTCGAGGTGCCGCCGTCCGCCCACATGCTCGTGGTGCGCAACGACGACCGTCCGGGGATGATCGGCGTGGTCGGCCAGCACCTCGGTGCTGCCGGGATCTCGATCTCGTCGATGGCCGTCGGCCCGAGCCACGGTGGCCCCACCGCCCTCATGGTGCTCGCCACCGATCAGGACGTGCCGGCGAGCGTCGCCGACGCCCTCGCGGCGAGCGACGGGATCGTCGACCTGCACCGCATCAGCCTCTGAGGCGACTGTGGCTCAGACTCTCGTCCGGGTGAAGACCCCAGAGAGCGCCGCACATCTGCTTAACCGGGCGAGCACGTTGGTGTGGGGAGACGGCTCCTCTGACGAGATGTGCCTGGCCATCACGACGTCCATCTCCGCCTCCGTGGGTTAGCGAGCGATGCCAGCTCGTGGCATGTGATGGCCGCGCCCTCAGGGGGATGGTGGCGTCTGCGGAGCATCGGGCAAGCGAAGCGGGAGAGCGGTCAGACGTGCGGCCTCCTCCGGGGTGAACCCGAGCATCCCGATGATGAGGGCGATCGACCGATCGGCCTCCGAGTCGTCGACATGATCTGAACTGATGCACACCAGGGCGAGCATGGCCACGCTCAAGAGCACCGTCTGGATCCCGAGCTCGAGATCCTCGTCCGGGATTCGCCCGGCCTCGGCGAGAGATCGCACCAGGGAGGACGGCCTCGCTGGCTGCACCGTCATGAAGATCCGGGTGATGACGTTTGAGCAGCTCGCGAACATCGCCGCAAACTCCGGGTGCGTCGAGGCCAGCCGGGTGAGCAGCCGCATGGGGGTGACCAGGCGCTCAGCCTCATCGTCCACGTCCGCTATCTCGGCCTCGACCCAATGGTCCCAGGCCACCAGGGCGTCGACGACCGCGGCCTCGATCATGCCCTCTTTGCTTCCGAAGTGCTGGTAGATCGAGCCGACTGACATGCCGGCACGGTCAGCGAACTGCTTGATCGGTGCGCTTGGGCCGGTTGTTGCGAGGATCTGCTGGGCGGACCGCGTCAACGACGATCGATTCCTGGACACGTAGGCACCGAGCCGGCCCTGCTCGCGGGTGCCTGGAGGGGTAGAAGCACTCACGTTCGAATCCTACGAGGGGAGCGGCCAGGACAGCGGTGCTGCGCGATTGAGTATTATAACTATGTATAATACTCACATGAGCCAAGAGAAGAGAGCGCAGATGTTGAGCACGCCCCTCGCAATGATCCGATCGTCAAGGCTGCGGCTCATGGTGGGCCTCTGCTCGCTCATGGTCGGGGTCCTCGGCTTGGGCCAGATGCCTTCTGGGGCGGACGCCGTCGCATCTCCCACGCTGACCGTGATCGGTGGTTCTGATCCGACCCCATCCTCGACCGTGTCGTCACCTGCACTCTCGACGACGCTCGGTTACCTCACCTCGATGACCGTCGATCGCAAGGGAAACACCTTCGTCGCCGCCACGGACAGCACGATCTGCAAGATCCGTCCCGACGGATCCATTCGGTTGATCGCCGGGACGGCAAATGCGCAGGGAATCCCGACGCCTGGCCCAGCCACGTCGTCGCTCCTCCGGCAGCCCCGGGCGCTTGCGGTCGATGCACTTGGCAACCTGTACGTCGCGGACATCGACGCCAATGAGGTGCTCAAGATCTCCCCACGGGGGACCTTGTCCGTCATCGTTGGGAACGGTCAGCAGGGTGCCCCGACGCCGGGGCCGGCGAGTGCTTCGGTGATCGGTCGTCCGACGGGAGTCGCGGTCGATGGTCGCGGCAATGTCTACGTGGCCGATGTGTCCAACCATGTGATCGAGAAGATCACGCCCGGCGGCACCCTCTCGATCTTGGCTGGCTCAGGTGAGAATGGGGCCCCGGTGGCAGGGCCCGCCTCCGCCTCGACATTCAAGAGCGTGGGCGCTCTTGCCGTTCGGGGGCGCAGCCTCTACTTCGTGGATCACGAAGCGAGAGAGGTCGGAAAGATCGATCTGCGGACCGGGACGTTGAGCCTGGTGGCCGGATCAGGGGCAAACACGTTCCCGAGTCCAGGCCCTGCCTTGGCCACCGGATTCCATGATCTGGCAGGCATCGTTCTCGATCGGGCCGGCGACGTCTTCCTCGCCGACGCCGACAACTCGGTCGTCGTCGAGGTGACGCCGGAGGGGATTCTGTCCATCGTCGCGGGAAATGGGGACTACGGGACGCCGACACCCGGCCCGGCGACCTCGACCAGTCTGCAGAATCCGAACGGACTGGCCATCGACCCTCAAGGGAACCTGGTGATCGCAGATCCCAACAGTGGGAACGGTCTGGTGTACAAGGTGAGTGCGACCACGGGTGATCTCAGCATCGTGGCGGGGTCGTTGAGCTCCACCTTCTCAGGCCTCTCCGGCTCGGCGCAGCAGGCATTGATCCAGTACCCCGCAGGCGTTGCTGTCGACGCCGAGGGGAACACCTACGGTGCGCTGCCCTACGAGAACGTCGTCTTCAGGATCACCCCATCCGGTTCCATCTCGGTCGTGGCGGGCAACGGGTCGCAGGGTGCGCCCACCCCCGGCAACGCCACCGCGTCGTCGCTTTCCGGACCGAACTCCGTGGCGGTCGACTCGGCAGACAACCTGTACATCGCCGACACCTTCAACAAGGTGGTCGAGAAGGTCTCCCCGTCGGGAACGCTGTCGATCGTCGCCGGCAACGCCAGCTACGGGAAGCCGACGCCAGGGTTGGCCACCGCGTCCCCATTGGGTTTCGTAACGGCCGTTGCCGTTGATCACGCCGGCAACCTCTTCCTCACCGACGCCTACCAGCACCTCGTCGTGAAGGTCTCGGCATCGGGGGAGTTGTCGATCGTCGCCGGTGATGGCACCCCAGGGGTTCCCGTGCCGGGCCCGGCCACCGCCTCGCCGATCTCCTTTCCGATGGGGCTGGCGGTCGATGGCGATGGGAATCTCTTCATCGTCGATGTCGATTCCATGGTTGTGGTGAAGGTCACGGCGGGCGGCGAGCTGTCCATCGTCGCGGGGAACGGCTCCTCCGGTGGCGCCGTCGCGGGTCCTGCGACGTCCTCCCCGCTCGGCTATCCGTGGGGAGTCGCGGTCGACTCGTCGGGCGATCTGTTCATCGCCGATGCCTATGGTGGAGCCGGATGCGGCATCGTGGAGCAGGTTGCTCCTGATGGCACGCTGTCGATCCTTGCTGGGACCGGTCAATGCGGCGCCGCTGTTGCGGGTCCGGCGATGTCGTCACCGGTCTTCGCTCCAGTGGCTCTGACCGTCAGCCAGTCGGACAACCTCGAGATCGTCACCGGATTCCAGATTGTCTCGATCGATCTCAACGGGTCCCCGCATCGTCCACGCATCGTCTCGTCGAAGTCGATCGCCGGGGGACTCCAGGTGCGTTGGAAGGCTCCGGCGAGCCTTGCCGGGCGGGTCACGGGCTACGTCGCCACGGTGACGGATGAGAGCGGTGACGTCCTGGCCAGCTGCTCCGGCGCACGAAGCAGTCGGTCCTGCCAGATTGCAGGCCTCCCAAGCTCAGGCCAGGTATGGGTGACCGTGGCGGCCACCGAACGTCAGGTCCCCCGAGCGGCGCAGGGGATCATGACGTTCTCCTCGATTCCGGCCTCGGTGAGCCTTGGAGGTTCGACCTGAGCAAGCGCGGCCGACCCATGGCCCTCGACGCGCCGTCGGCAGGTGCGCACCTGTTTGGTCGTTGCTCGGACCCCTCCCAAGCGTCCATCGAGCGGCGTACCCTCAGAGGGGAGTCCAGGCTCGCAGCCCAGCCCCGAATGCGTCACCACATGGCGGGCGCTGTGTCGGTGGCCTGGGGTCGCGACGAGCGACAGCTGGTCCAGGCGCCGCGCTGTCAAGCGCCGGGATCGTCGACCTCATCCCGCTCGGTGGTGTGGATGTGGCAGCCGAACTCGAGGGGGCGACCCTCCGCAGCCTCGACGCCCTTCACCTGGCGAGTGCGCTGTCCGTTAGGGAAGCGATCGACGTCTTCGTCGCCTACGACGTGCGTCTCAACGACGCCGCATCCGGCTGTGGCCAGCCAACGGCCGCCCGGTGTGGAACGGGCTAGCTGCCTTCCCTGCGGCTCCGCTCTCATGGCTGGGACCGGGCCCTGGAAGGACCTCGCAGGCATGTGACCGAGGAGCGGTCCCCACCTGACGTCAGGCGACCTGCTTGCGCGGGACCTCCGGCCAGGTGTCGAGGCTGCCGGGGAGCTCGCCGGTTCCCCCGAGCTGGCTCGAGCCGGCGCGGCTCGATCGCAGGCGGACCGTCACCACGGCCACGGCGGCGATGATGGTGAGGAGGAGCAGGAGCCAGATGGTGCGCTTCACGGAGCGCATCGTACCTTGGGGTTGACTCGTGGCGCGCAGCCGCTAGCATTGGGTCCAGTGACCATCACGAACGTCCTCCTGCTTCTCTAGAGGCGAGCGCCACACAGCGCTCGTCCGTGAACCTCCTGCGCCCAAGGGCCGGGAGGTTTTTTCATGGGACGACGCAGGTGGAGCGAACCGACGGGGAGCATGGGGCGGCAAGGGAAGCGAACCATGACACGAGAGAACCGACAGATCACGGGGTCCATGGCCCACGACCGCTACCAGCCGATCGTCCCGCTCACGCTCGACGACCGGACCTGGCCGTCGCGCTCGCTCGTCTCGGCGCCGACGTGGTGCAGCGTGGATTTGCGCGATGGCAACCAGGCATTGATCGACCCCATGGACCCCAAGCGCAAGATGGCCATGTTTGAGCTGCTTGTCGAGCTCGGGTTCAAGGAGATCGAGGTCGGCTTCCCGTCGGCCTCGGAGACCGACCTCGCCTTCGTCCGCACCATCATCGACGACGGCCTCATCCCCGACGACGTGACCATCCAGGTGCTCGTCCAGTGCCGTGAGGACCTGATCCGCAAGACCTACGAGGCGCTGCGCGGGGCCAAGCGGGCCATCGTCCACTTCTACAACTCGACCTCGACGCTGCAGCGCCGTGTCGTGTTCGGCCTCGAGCGCCAGGGGATCATCGACATCGCCACGACGGCGGCCGCCCTGTGCCGGGAGCTCGAGGCGACGATCCCCGAGACCGAGATCCTCTACGAGTACTCCCCGGAGAGCTTCACCGGCACCGAGCCTGAGTACGCCATCGAGATCTGCGAGGCGGTGATGGACGTCATCGAGCCGACACCAGAACGGCCCATCATCCTGAATCTCCCCGGCACGGTCGAGCACTACACGCCGAACCTCTACGCCGACGTCATCGAGTGGTTCGGACGCACCATCAAGGACCGCGACTCGGTCATCATCAGCCTCCACCCGCACAACGACCGCGGCACGGGCGTGGCGGCCGGCGAGCTCGGCATCCTCGCCGGCGCTGACCGGGTGGAGGGGACCCTGTTCGGCAACGGCGAGCGGACCGGGAATGTCGACATCGTCACGATGGCGCTGAACCTGTTCTCCCAGGGCGTCGACCCAGAGCTCAAGATCACCGACATCGAGAAGGTGCGCCACATCTCGGAGTACGCCACGCGCCTGCCCATCCACCCTCGGCACCCCTATGCCGGCGACCTCGTCTTCACCGCCTTCTCCGGGAGTCACCAGGACGCCATCAAGAAGGGGATGTCGGCCATCGGCGACGACTACGACGTGTGGGAGGTGCCCTACCTGCCCGTCGACTCCAAGCACATCGGCCGCACGTATGAGGCCATCGTGCGGGTCAACAGCCAGTCGGGCAAGGGCGGCGTGGCCTACCTGATGGACACCGAGCACGGCCTCGACCTGCCGCGGCGGCTCCAGGTGGAGTTCTCGACCATCGTCCAGCGCACCACGGAGGCCTCCGGCACCGAGATCACGCCCGATGCCCTCTGGGACCTCTTCGCCGACACCTATCTCCCGGACGAGCCTCGGCTGCGCCTGCTGTCCTCCGAGGTGTCCACCTCCGAGGGCCGCACCTCGGTGGTGGCGCAGCTCACCGTGGACGGCGAGCACCTCACGGTGACCGGGGCCGGCAACGGCCCGATCGACGCGCTGCTCGACGGGCTTCGCACCTCGCTCGGCATCTCCCTCGAGGTGACGGACTACACCCAGCACGCGCTGACCTCAGGCTCGGCGGCTTCGGCGGTCGCCTATGTCGAGGCGGAGATGCCCGACGGAGGTCGTCGATGGGGTGTGGGCATGGACTCGAGCATCCTCGACGCCTCGCTCCGGGCCGTCATCTCCGTCGCCAACCGCACGTCGTGAGCACCATCGCCCTGCGCGACGCCACGGCGGCGGACGCCGGCGTCATCTGCGACCTCATCGGCCAGCTGGCCGAGTTCGAGGAGATGTCGGAACTGGTGGTGATCACGCCGGGGATGATGGCGGCGGAGCTAGCCAGCGAGGATGCCGCCGCGTCGGTGGTCCTGGCCGAGGTCGACGGGCAGGTCGCCGGCATGGCGCTCTACGTGTGGACCTTCTCGACCTTCCTCGGTCGTCGGGGGATCTGGCTCGAGGACCTCATCGTCCAGCCGGACTTCCGGCGCCGAGGGGTCGCGTCGGCCCTCCTCGACGAGCTGCGGAGGCGCAGCCCGGGCCGGGTGGAGTGGTCGGTCCTCGACTGGAACCGTGGCGCCATCGAGCTCTATGAGCGCCAGGGCGCCAAGGCGCACACCGGGTGGATCACCTACCGGGTCGACCCCGGAGCCTGAGCCTCAGCGGGTCGAGGGCTTGAAGGCCGGACGAGCCGCCTCGTAGGCGACGATCTCGTCCTCGTGGCGGAGGCTGAGGCCGATGTCATCCCAGCCGTTCAGGATCCGCTCCCGGGTGAACTCATCGAGCGGGAAGGTCGTCTCGAGGCCGATGGCAGGAGCCTCGAGGGTGCCGCGGGCCACGTCGATGGTGATCTCGAGCTCGTGGTCCTCGTGCACGGCGTCCATCAGCTGGCGGCCGACCTCGGGGGAGACCTGCACGGGCAGGAGGCCTTGCTTGGTGGCGTTGTTGCGGAAGATGTCAGCGAAGCGCGGTGAGATCACGGCCTCGAAGCCGTAGTCGGTGAGCGCCCAGACGGCGTGCTCGCGCGAGGACCCTGTCCCGAAGTTCGGTCCGGCGATCAAGATCGAGGCGGACTGGTACTTCTCGTCGTTGAGCACGAAGTCCCGGTCGTCTCGCCACTCGGAGAAGAGCCCCGCGCCGAAACCCGTGCGCTCGACGCGCTTGAGCCAGTCCGACGGGATGATCTGGTCGGTGTCGACGTCCGAACGGTCGAGCGGGACGGCGGTGCCGGTGATGACGGTGATCGGGTTCATCAGTCGAGGTCTCCTGGGGTGGCGAAACGGCCCTTGACGGCGGTGGCGGCGGCAACGGCGGGGGAGACGAGGTGCGTGCGGCCCCCTCGGCCCTGCCGGCCTTCGAAGTTCCGGTTCGATGTCGAGGCCGAGCGCTCGCCCGGCTCGAGGAAGTCCGGGTTCATGGCCAGGCACATCGAGCAACCGGGCTCACGCCACTCGAACCCTGCCGCAGTGAACAGCTTGTCGAGGCCCTCGGCCTCGGCCTGAGCCTTCACCCGGTGCGAGCCGGGAACGACGAGTGCTCGCATGCCCTCGGCCACGGTCCGGCCCTCGAGGACCGAGGCGGCGAGCCGCAGGTCCTCGATGCGCGAGTTGGTGCAGGAGCCGAGGAACACCGTGTCGACCGTGATGTCCTTGATCGGGGTGCCGGCGGCGAGGTCCATGTAGGCAAGCGCCCGAGCGGCCGCCTCGCGGTCGGACTCGAGCTCGAACGAGGACGGGTCGGGGACCACGCCATCGAGGGGGGCTACCTGGGCGGGGTTCGTTCCCCACGTCACATGGGGTGAGAGCGTGCTGGCGTCGATGGTGACCACCTCGTCGAAGACGGCGCCCTCGTCGGTGGGCAGGGTCTTCCAGTAGGCGACGGCATCATCCCAGTCCTGGCCGGTCGGTGCGTGGTCCTTGCCCTTGAGGTAGGCGAAGGTGGTCTCGTCGGGGGCGATGAGCCCGGCGCGGGCGCCGGCCTCGATGGTCATGTTGCAGACCGTCATGCGGCCCTCCATCGAGAGGCTCCGGATGGCGCTGCCCCGGAACTCGATGATGCTGCCGATGCCGCCACCGGTGCCGATCTTGCCGATGATGGCGAGGACCACGTCCTTGGCGGTCACGCCGGCCGGGAGCTCGCCCTCGACCTCGATGGCCATCATCTTGGGCTTGTGCTGGGGCAGGGTCTGGGTGGCGAGGACGTGCTCGACCTCGCTGGTGCCGATGCCGTAGGCCAGCGCACCGAAGGCGCCGTGGGTCGAGGTGTGGCTGTCGCCGCACACGATCGTCATCCCGGGCTGGGTGAACCCCTGCTCCGGGCCGATGACGTGGACGATGCCCTGGTTGAGGTTGCCCATCGGGTAGCAGGTGATGTCGAACTCGGCGCAGTTCTTGTTGAGCGTCTCGAGCTGCTTGGCCGAGATCTCGTCCGCCACCGGCAGGTGGATGTCGGTGGTCGGGACGTTGTGGTCCGCCGTGGCGAGCGTCAGCTCCGGGTGGCGGACGGTGCGGCCGGCGAGGCGGAGCCCATCGAAGGCCTGCGGGGAGGTGACCTCGTGGATGAGGTGCAGGTCGATGAAGAGCAGGTCAGGCTCCTCGGCGGCCTGGTGCACCACGTGGGCGTCCCAGATCTTCTCGGCCAGGGTCTTGGGGGCGGTCATGATCCGATCCTCACGATCTCGACGGTCAGCGATCCTCCGGGGGCCTCGTAGGTGACGGCGTCACCGACGACGTGGCCCAGCAGGGCGGCTCCGAGCGGGGCCGAGGGCGACGCCACGGGCAGGTCGCCCTGGCGCTCCTCGATGGACCCGACGAAGTAGTCCTGCGTGTCGTCCTCGTCGTCGCCCTCGTAGCGCAGGGTGACGATCGAGCCCTCGGCCACCGTGCCGGAGTTCCCGGCGGCCTCGACGATCTCGGCGTTCTTGAGCAGCGCCTGGAGCTGGCGGATGCGAGCTTCCATCTTGCCCTGGGAGTCCTTCGCTGCGTGGTAGTCGCCGTTCTCCGACAGGTCGCCGAGCGCCCGGGCGCTCTCGATCGCCTGAGCGATGTCGATGCGGCCACGTGTGGTCAGATCCTCGAGCTCGGCCGACAGGCGATCAAAGGTCTCCTGGGTCAGCTTGGTGGGTCCGTCGGTCACAGCATTGTCCTTGCAGCGTGGTGGTGAACGTCCAAGCGTACCGCCTCGCGCCGCTGGACCCCAACGGACGGGGCCCGTCTTGACCCGGCCTTGGCCCTTTGGGAGACTTGGGCACGATGCGCAACAGCAACCGGGTAGCGATTATTGGATAGGCGCGCTGGATCACCCAGCGCGCCGTCGTGACCGTCCACTTGGTGGGCGGTTTTTCATTTCCCCGGGACGGAGCGAGCCGCCGAGGTGCGGCACCCCGGGAGAGGCAGTCGATCAGACGAGTTCCGGCCTGCAGGGTCGGTGAGGACAAGGAGTGGACATGGCGCAGCACAGGATCGCAGTGATCGGTGGGGACGGGATCGGCCCGGAGGTCACCGCCGAGGCCCTCAAGGTCATCGCCGCGGCCGGCGTGGACCTGGCCACCACAGAGTTCGACCTCGGGGCGGCTCGCTACCAGCGCACGGGCGAGGTGCTCAGCGACGAGACCCTCGAGGAGCTGCGCGGCTTCGACGCCATCCTCCTCGGTGCGGTCGGCCCGGCCATCGGCGACACCTCGATCCCGCCTGGCACGCTCGAGCGGGGTCTGCTGCTCAAGGCCCGCTTCGGCCTCGACCTGTTCATCAACCTGCGGCCCTTCGTCGGGGTCCCGGGCTCGATCGCCGAGGGTGCCGACTTCATCGTCATCCGGGAGAACACCGAGGGCACCTATGCCGGCGAGGGTGGCTTCCTGCGGCACGGCACCCCGAACGAGATCGCCACCCAGGGCTCGGTCAACACCCGATTCGGGGTCGAGCGCTGCGTGCGGTTCGCCTTCGAGCTGGCCGCCTCTCGCGAGGCGAAGAGGCTCACCCTCGTCCACAAGACCAACGTGCTCACGTTCTCCGGAGACCTGTGGCAGCGGACGGTCGACGACGTGGCCACCGAGTTCCCCCAGGTCACGGTGGACTACAACCACATCGACGCCGCCTGCATCTACATGGTCGAGCAGCCCGGTCGCTACGACGTGATCGTGACCGACAACCTGTTCGGCGACATCCTCACCGACCTCGCCGGTGCGGTCGCCGGCGGGATCGGCTTCGCCGCCTCAGCGAACCTGAACGCCGCCCGCACCGGGCCGTCGCTGTTCGAGCCCGTCCACGGCGCCGCCCACGACATCGCCGGGCAGGCCAAGGCCAACCCCCTCGCCGCGATCTCCTCGGGCGCCCTGATGCTCGAGTTCCTCGGGGAGGCCGATGCCGCCGAGCGCATCGCCACGGCGGTCACGCAGTACGCAATGAGCAACACGGAGCCAGCGTCGACCGGTGAGATCGGTGACGCAATCGCAGGAAGGGTCTGATCATGCCGATCACGACGACGAAGTACATCTGGATGGACGGCGAGATGGTCGCGTGGGACAACGCCACCACGCACATCCTGACCCACACGCTCCACTACGGCATGGGTGTGTTCGAGGGCATCCGCGCCTACCCGACCGCTGACGGCGTGGCCGTCTTCCGCCTGCGCGAGCACATCGTCCGCCTGCTCAACTCGGCCAAGATCTTCATGATGGACGTCCCCTACGACGTCGACGAGCTCGTCGAGGCCTGCCGTGAGATCGTCCGGGTCAACGAGCTCAACGATGGCTGCTACCTGCGGCCGCTGGTCTACCTCGGCTACGGAGAGATGGGTCTGAACCCGCTGCCCTGCTCGGTCAACGTGGCCATCGCCGCCTGGCCCTGGGGCACCTATCTCGGCGACGACGGCCTCAACAATGGCGTGCGGATGAAGATCAGCTCGTGGCGACGCCACGACCCGAACGCCATGCCGACCGCCGCGAAGGGCACGGGGATGTACATCAACTCCTCGCTGGCCAAGGTCGAGGCGCTGAAGGCCGGCTACGACGAGGCCATCATGCTGGCCCCCGACGGCAAGGTCTCGGAGTGCACCGGCGAGAACCTCTTCGTCATCAACGACGGCAGGCTCACCACGCCGCACATCTCGCACGCCGGCACGCTCGAGGGGATCACCCAGAGCACTGTGGAGACCATCGCAAAGGACCTCGGCCTCGAGGTCACCTATGAGCCGCTGATCCGCACCGACCTCTACCTCGCCGAGGAGGCCTTCCTCACCGGCACCGCCGCCGAGGTGGTCCCGATCCAGTCGGTCGACGACCGTCTGGTCGGCGACGGCACGCCCGGTCCGCTGACGAAGCAGATCCAGTCGACCTACTTCAGCGCGGTGCGGGGCGAGCTTCCGCAGTACCGAGCCTGGCTCGACTATGTCTGACCACGACCACGACCACGACCACGACCACGACCACGACCACGAGCACGAGCACGAGCACGAGCACGAGCACGAGCACGAGCACGGGGACCACAGGTCGCACAGCCACGGTCACGCGCATCGCCACTCGCATGGCGGCGGTCATTCCATGGCGTCGCACCACTACGACCTGCCAGACATCCCGACCCAGGTCGACATCTTCGACACCATCCTGCGCGACGGCTCCCAGCAGGAGGGCCTATCGCTGACCGTCGAGGACAAGATCAAGGTGGCCGAGCAGCTCGACCACCTCGGCGTGGCCTACATCGAGGGCGGATGGCCGGGGGCGAATCCCAAGGACACCGAGTTCTTCCGCCGGTTCTCGACCGAGCTCCGGCTCGAGACCTCTACCCTCGTGGCATTCGGCTCGACCCGTCGCGCTGGAGCGGACGCAGAGAAGGATGAGACCCTCAGGGCCCTGATCGAGGCGGACACCGAGGTCATCTGCCTCGTCGCCAAGTCCTGGGACCGCCACGTGGCCGAGGCGCTCAAGACGAGCCTCGACGAGGCCGTGGCCATGGTCGAGGACTCGGTGCGGTTCCTGACCGCCAACGACAAGCGGGTCTTCCTCGACGCTGAGCACTTCTTCGACGGATTCCGTGGAAATCAGGACTTCGCCCTGCGGGTGCTGGGTGCCGCCGAGCAGGCGGGCGCCGAGAGCCTCGTGCTGTGCGACACCAATGGTGGATCCCTGCCCGGCGACGTCACCCACGCCGTGACCACGGTGCGCCAAGCCATCACCTCGGCCGGCCTCGGCATCCACTGCCACAACGACTCCGGCGTGGCCGTCGCGAACTCGCTCGCCGCAGTGGCAGCAGGCGTGACGCAGGTCCAGGGCTGCATCAACGGCTACGGCGAGCGCTCGGGCAACACCGACCTCGCCACGGCCATCCCGGACCTGAGCCTCAAGCTCAACATCCGCACGATCCCCGCCGATCGCCTCGATCGGCTCACCGCGGTCAGCCATCACATCGCCGAGGTCGTCAATATCGCCCCGTCGAACCAGCAGCCCTATGTCGGCAAGGCCGCCTTCGCCCACAAGGCGGGGCTCCACGCCTCGGCCGTGGCGAAGTCCCCTGACCTCTATGAGCACATCGACTCGGCCCTGGTGGGGAACTCGAACCGGGTCGTCGTCTCGGAGATGGCAGGACGGGCGACGCTGGTGATCAAGGCCGAGGAGCTCGGCATCGACCTCGACTCGGACGCCATCGTGTCGGTCCTCGAGGACCTCAAGCGACTCGAGCACGAGGGCTACCACTTCGAGGTGGCCGACGGCAGCCTCGAGCTGCTCCTGCGACGGGCGACCGGATGGAGCGCGGACTACTTCACGGTCGAGACCTTCGAGGTCGCGACCCAGCACCTCGGCGACTCGGGCGACGGCCACGGCTCGACGACCACCTCGGCGACGATCACCGTGAACGTGGGCGGCGAGTCGACCACAGCGTCGGCCTCGGGCAACGGACCTGTCAACGCCCTCGATGGGGCTCTGCGCAAGGCCATCGGCGGCCACTACCCGTCGCTGGCCGACGTGCACCTGACCGACTACCGGGTCCGGGTGCTCGACACCGGTCGAGGGACGGGTGCGGTGACCCGGGTGCTCGTGGACTCCTCGTCGCCCGATCGGACCTGGACCACCATCGGGGTCTCCGAGAACATCATCGAGGCGAGCTGGCAGGCCCTCTATGACTCGATCGTCTTCGGCCTGCTCCACGCGGACAGCTGAGCTGGAGCGGGTAGGTTGATTCTGTGACGCAGCCCTCTTTCGTCCCCATCACCGACGGCCAGCGACTGCGGCCCGTCATGGCCCAGCCGACGGCCACCCACGTGGCCGGCAAGGTCGCCGAGATGCGGTCGCCCGAGGTCACCAGCGGCGACCTTTTCGGATCGCCGGGCCCTGACCAGGGCTACGCGCTCCTCCTGGCGCACCACATGAGCGACAGCCTCGTGCTGCGCGACGACGAGGACGCCCATGACGTCGAGGTGGGCGCGGCCCTGCTCGCCGGCCGCCGCGCCTCGCTCTATGGCCGTGCGCCGGCGATCTATGACCTGCAGGTGGCACTCGGGATCTTCGGGTACCTCACCGCTGCGCCCGCCGACCTCGTCGAGGTCCGCCAGGTGCTGTTCCGCTCGATCGGCCACAGCTACTCGGCACAGCGTCAGCTCGTCGATGCCGTGCCGGAGCGCTCGCTTCGCATGACGCCCGATCAGGCCGCCTCGTCGACGTCGAACTGGCGGGCACACATCATCGTCTAGGCCCTGAGTCCTCGAGCGGCTCCTGCTAGGTTCCTAGAACACGTTCTCATCAGCGCCACCGCGCCTGTGGAAGGGAGCCATCATGGCCAATCCAGTCATCGTCGAAGCCGTCAGGACCCCCATCGGTCGCCGCAATGGCTGGCTCTCGGGCCTCCACGCCGCCGACCTCCTCGGTGCAGCGCAGGCCGGCCTCGTCGAGCGGGCCGGGATCGACCCGAGCCTCGTCGAGCAGGTGGTCGGCGGTTGCGTCACCCAGGCCGGCGAGCAGGCGTCGAACGTGACGCGCACCGCATGGCTCGAGAAGTCCCTCCCGTGGACCACCGCCGCGACGACCATCGACTGCCAGTGCGGTTCCGCCCAGCAGGCCAACAACATGATCAACAACCTGATCGCCGCCGACGCCATCGACGTGGGCATCGCCTGCGGCGTCGAGGCCATGAGCCGCGTCGGCCTCGGGGCCAACGCCTACAACGGCCCTGGTCGCTCGAAGCCCGACGACTTCCCCTGGGACATGCCCGACCAGTTCGGTGCCGCCGAGCGGATCTCCGAGAAGTACGGCATCACCCGCGAGGACGTCGACTGGCTCGGCCTGGTCTCGCAGCAGAAGGCCGCCGTGGCGTGGGAGGAGGGTCGCTTCGACTCGCAGATCGTCCCCGTCGAGGCACCGGTCGTCGGCGAGGAGGGCCCCATGGGGGAGCACTCCGGCGAGACCGCGGTGATCTCTCGTGACCAGGGCATGCGCGAGACGACCGCCGAGGGCCTGGCCAAGCTCAAGCCCGTGCTGCCGACCGGCATGCACACGGCGGGGAACTCGTCGCAGATCTCCGATGGTGCGTCGGCTGTGCTCTGGATGTCCGAGGAGCGGGCCAAGGCCGAGGGCCTCAAGCCCCGTGCCCGCATCGTGGCCCAGGTGCTCGCAGGCTCCGACCCCTACTACCACCTCGACGGTCCGATCCGGGCCACGCAGATGGTGCTCGACAAGGCCGGCATGACCATCGCCGACATCGACCTGTTCGAGGTCAACGAGGCCTTCGCCTCCGTGGTGATGAGCTGGGGCAAGGAGCACAACGTCGACTGGGACAAGGTCAACGTGAACGGTGGCGCCATCGCCCTCGGCCACCCGGTGGGCGCGACCGGAGCTCGACTGATCACGACGATCCTCAACGAGCTCGAGCGCCGGGACCAGCAGTTCGGCCTCGTGTCGATGTGCTGCGGTGGCGCCCTCGCCACCGGCACCATCATCGAGCGCATCTAGCGGTCGGCCGCGAGGCCGCAACCGATGAGGGGCACCCTCGCTGAGCGTCGTGCGCGGCGCAGCACGTCCGAGCGGTACCGCTGGGTCGTCCTGTCGAACACGACGCTGGGGACGTTCCTGGCGATGTTCAACTCGTCGGTGGTGATCATCTCGCTGCCGGCGATCTTCCGCGGCATCCACGTCGCGCCCCTCGACCCGTCGAACATCGGGCTGCTGCTCTGGACCCTGCAGGGCTACCTCGTCGTCACCGCCGTGCTCGTCGTCACGGTCGGCCGGATCGGGGACATGGTCGGCCGGGTCAAGATGTACAACGCCGGCTTCGCCGTGTTCACCGCGGCCTCGATCGCCCTGGCCGCCACGCCGCTCACGGGGACCCAGGGGGCGCTCTGGATCATCATCGTCCGGGTCGTCCAGGGGATCGGTGGCTCGCTGATCATGGCCAACTCCACCGCCATCCTCACCGACGCCTTCGACGCGTCGCGGCGGGGCATGGCCATGGGGTTCAACGTCATCGCCGGGATCGTCGGGTCGTTCCTCGGCCTGATCGTCGGCGGGATCCTCTCGGCGGTCGACTGGCGGCTCGTGTTCTTCGTCTCGGTGCCCATCGGGGTCATCGGGGCGGTCTGGAGCATCCTGGCCCTCCACGAGACGGCCGAGCGGCACCCCGCCACGATCGACTGGTGGGGGAACGTGACCTTCGCCGTCGGCCTGGTGCTGTTCCTGGTCGGAATGACCTACGGGATCCAGCCGTCCGGTGGTCGCACGATGGGCTGGCAGAGCCCCTTCGTCCTCGCCTGCCTCGTGGGCGGGCTCGCGCTCCTCGTGGCGTTCGTCTTCGTCGAACGACGGGCCAAGGATCCGGTCCTGCACCTCGACCTGTTCCGCGCCCGCATCTTCGCCGGCGGCGGGATCGCCATCCTGCTGGCCAACATCGGACGCGGAGGGGTGCAGTTCCTGCTCATCGTGTGGCTCCAGGGGATCTGGCTCCCGTTGCACGGCTACAACTTCATCGACACGCCGCTCTGGTCGAGCCTCTACCTGATCCCGCTGTCCGTGGGGTTCGTGACCTCCGGCCCCATCGCCGGCCACCTCTCCGACCGCTTCGGCCAGCGGATCTTCACCACCGGCGGCATGGTCCTCACCGCGCTCTCGTTCGCCGCCCTCTGCCTGCTGCCGGTGGACTTCGGCTATCCGGTGTTCGCCGTCATCCTGCTCCTCAACGGCATCGGCACCGGGGCCTTCTCGGCGCCCAACACGTCGCTCATGATGGGCAGCGTCCCGGCCTCGATGCGAGGGGCGGCCTCGGGCATCAGGGCCACCTTCATGAACACCGGCTTCGTCGTGTCGATCGGCCTGTTCTTCTCCCTCATGGTGGTTGGCCTCTCGGTCACCCTCCCCGGTGCCGTCCGCACCGGGCTGGCCGCCCAGGGCGTCCCGGCCTCGGTGGCCGGCCACGTGGCCCAGCTGCCGCCGGTGGGCATGCTCTTCGCCGCCTTCCTCGGGTACAACCCCCTCGGAACCCTGCTCGGCCCGGCGCTCCACCAGCTCTCGCCGGCTCAGCAGGCGGTGGTGACCAGCCGGGAGTTCTTCCCCCACATGATCTCCGGCTCCTTCCACGACGGCCTCCTGCTCTCGCTGGGGTTCTCCGGCGTCCTGTGCGCCCTGGCGGCGGTGGCGAGCTGGTGGGCAGGATCCATCGAGCGCTGAGGTGGCAGAGCGAAGGCGGATCGTGGTCTACTTCTCTGCGACCCGGACGTCCGCCGGGATCGACCAAGCCTGAGATCTGGAGGGGGATCTGATGATCGGTACCGAGAACCTCACGTTCGAGGTGGTGGGGCACACCGCCATCGTGACCATGAACCGGCCTGAGGCCAAGAACGCCCTGTCGCTGCCCATGCTCGTGGGGATGGTCGACGCCTGGGACGAGATCGACGCCAACGACGACATCCGGTGCGCCATCCTCACCGGGGCGGGCGGGACGTTCTGCTCGGGCATGGACCTCAAGTCCATGTCCGACCCCGCCAACGCCAAGTACGCCGAGCGCATGGCCGCCGACCCGGACCTGCACTGGAAGGCGCTCCTGCGGCACCGGAACCTCGCCAAGCCCCTCATCGCCGCCGTCGAGGGCTATGCCGTCGCCGGTGGGACCGAGATCCTGCAGGGCACCGACATCCGGGTGGCCGGCGAGAACGCCACCTTCGGCCTCTTCGAGGTCGCCCGTGGGCTGTTCCCGCTCGGTGGATCGACCGTCCGGTTGCGGCGCCAGATCCCGTACACGGTGGCCATGGACATCCTGCTCACCGGCCGGCCGGTTCCGGCCAAGGAGGCCAAGGAGATAGGCCTGATCGGCCACCTGGTCCCCGACGGCACGGCCCTCGACCGGGCGCTCGAGATCGCCGAGGTCATCTGCGCCAACGCCCCGCTCGCCGTCGAGGCCGTCAAGCGCTCGGTGATCGAGTCCGAGGGCATGAGCGAGGTCGACGGCCTGGCCAACGAGCTCGAGATCGGCTGGCCGATCTTCGCCACCGAGGACGCCAAGGAGGGCCCCCGGGCCTTCGCCGAGAAGCGCCCGGCCGAGTTCAAGAAGCGGTGAGGCGCAGGCCCGTCCCCGACCTGCCACCCGAGGCGTTCGCCCTCCACGGGCCGGTCTCCCAGAACGCCGAGCTCCCGAGGAGCCAGCCGGCCGAGGCCATCCGTGACCTGATCGACCTACTGATGACCAAGGACCTCGACGATGAGGTCCTGCTGGCTGAGGCCGTGGTCCTGCGTGGTGTCGTCGACCGGCTCGAGCAGGCCGGCGGGGAGGGCAGGCGCTCGCGCACCACGCCCGACATCTTCGACCACCCGGGGGACTTCTTCCCCAACAGCCCGATGTCGGGCTGGGCCAACCCGCTGTCACCGCCGATCTCGATCTGGGCGGCGGAGGACGAGGACGGCCGGTTCATCCAGGGCCGGGCCATCTTCACCATCCCCTACGAGGGCCCGCCGACCTGCGTGCACGGTGGCATGGTGGCGCTGCTCTTCGATGAGATCCTCGGCAACGCCAACCTCGTGGCCGGACGACCGGGCATGACCGGGACGCTGACCGTGCGCTACCGGCGACCCACACCGCTGCTCACGCCGCTCGAGCTCGAGGCTCGCCAGGTCTCGGTCGACGGCCGCAAGATCCACACGGTGGCCACCATCTCGGTCAACGGCGAGGTGACGGCGGAGGCGACCGCCGTCTTCATCGAGGTCCCGCCCACGCAGATGCTCGGGATCGTTGAGCGCAACGCCGAGCGGGCGGACGGCGACGTGATCGACCCGCTCATGCGCCAGGCGATCAGCGGTCTCGCCGAGGGCTGAGCCGCCTCAGGGCGCAGCAGGTGGCGTGCACCCGTCGAGGCGGTGCCATGGCGTCACGGTGTAGGTGGTGATCTTCCTCGGCATGCCCTCCGACCAGCAGGAGCGGCGCAGGGCCTCGGCGATGAGCGATGGCTCGGGGAGCCCGGGGAAGTCATAGGCCACCGTCACGAGGGTGGAGGCGTCCCTGACGTGCGCCGGCGCCCACGATGCCGAGAAGGCGGTCTCCGCCGAGCTCGCCGGCATGATCACGACCCCGGCGGTCCCCGACACGGGTGCGTAGCCGGTGTTGAACCCCTTTCCGAACAGCAGCGTCACGTTCGGATCCTCGCCGTAGGCCCATGGCCACCGGGCGGTCCCCTCCACCAGGATCACCGCATTCGCCTTGCCGTGCACCATCGAGCGCGCTGCATCGGCGACCGGCCGCAGGTCCCCGCCCGGATAGCGGGGTGGGACCGCCGCGTTGAGGACGAGGCAGGCCGCGAGCCAGCCGACGCCGATCGCCGCCAGGAGGGTCGAGGCCGCTCGAGGGGCTCGGGTGCGCAGGGTGCGGCCCACCCAGCCGAGGCCGGAGCCGATCAGCAGCAGCAGGGTCGGGAAGAGGTAGGCGTCGGTGCGGTTCGACCCCAGGGGGATCGCATGGGCGAGGGCGGCGACGACGGCCACGGCGAGGATGCACAGCGACAGCAGGCGCCGGCGGGTGGCTGCGACCACGCCGACGACGGCGAGGAGCAGCAGCGCCCACTCGTCGATGCGACCCACGAGGGGGAGCATCTTGTGCGGGGTGAAGGCGAGCTGGTCACCGAAGACGCCGTTGAGGGCCCGCCGGCTGGAGCGGAGGAGCGAACCCGGTGAGGCGGTCGAGAGATAGTGCTCCTGCCAGTAGTGGGCGAGCGATCTCGTTGTCTGCGGCTCGATGACGGCGAGGTACAGCACGCCGATCGCCGCGACGGCCGCTCCGGCGGTCATGGCCAGCGCCACGGTGGCCTCGCGGCGTCGGACCCAGACCAGGCCGAGCATCAGGTAGGCGCCTGCGGTCACGATCACGCTTGAGAAGGACCACGCGGCACAGGCCACCGCCACGGCCGAGAAGATGGCGAGGTTCCGGGTCGACAGCGACCGCCGGCAGCGCTCGGCCGCGAAGATGAGCGCACAGGCGAGCAGGACGTCGTCGGGGTACGGCTTGAGGTGGGTGGCGAAGCTGGTCGCCTCGGTCGAGACCGCCAGGAGCCCGGCGCACGAGAGGGCGACCCAGGCGCTCAGCCGGCTCCACCGGACCAGGGCGTAGACGGCGACGATGCCGGCGATGCTCGAGACCAGGTCGGGCAGCTGTGCGAACCAGGTGGTGCGAGGGGCGAGGCCGGTCCACCATTGCGTGAACAAGGTGAAGCCCGGTGAGGTGACCAGCATGTGCACCGAGGTGGAGACCCCGAAGTGGTTGGTCAGCGCCACCCAGGCATCATCGGGGTAGAGCGTCCCCGAGGAGAGCTGGCGCACCCGGGGGATGGCGCCGAGGACGACGATGACGGCGAGGATCCACCGCGCCCGCCGGTCGGCCAGGGAGGCCAGGCGGCCGCGCTCGGGTGGGGCGCCCTCGGTCGTGGTGGTCACCGCCAAATCATCCCAGATCGCCAAGGCCCATGATCTGCATCCTCTGACGATCCTGGACCAACCACGAGGTGGTCCAGAGGCTCAGATGGCGCGGTCCTGGCCCTCCCAGTAGGGGTCGCGCAGCTTGCGCTTGTAGAGCTTGCCCGAGGCATCGCGTGGCATGTCGTTGGTGAAGTCGATGGACCGAGGCTGCTTCATCTTGCCGATCTTGTCCTTGAGGAAGTCGATGATCTCGGCCCGCAGGGCGTCGTCGCCCTCCACGCCGTCGGCCGGCTGGATGACCGCCTTGATCTCCTCGCCCCAGTCGGCGTTCGGCACGCCGAACACTGCGACGTCGGCCACCTTGGGGTGCATGATGATGGCCCCCTCGATCTCGGCCGGGTAGATGTTGGCCCCACCCGAGATGATCATGTCCGTCTTGCGGTCGCAGAGGAAGAGGAAGCCGTCCTCGTCGAGGTAGCCGATGTCGCCGACGGTGAAGAAGCTGCCGATGCGGCCCTTCTTCGTCTTCTCCTTGTCCTTGTGGTACTCGAACGAGCCGGTCTGCATCGACATGTAGACCGTCCCGATCGCACCGGGCTCGGTGAGGCGGTTCTCGTCGTCGTCGAAGATGCCGATCTCCGAGATCGGCCAGGGCTTCCCGACGGTGCCCGGCTTGGTGAGCCACTCCTCGGCCCCGACCACGGTCCCTCCGCCCTCGGAGGCGGCGTAGTACTCGTCGACGGCGTTGCCCCACCAGGCGATCATCTGGTGCTTGATCTCGATGGGGCAGGGGGCCGCGGCGTGGATCATGTGCCGCAGTGACGACACGTCGTACGAGGCCCGCACGTCCTCGGGGAGGTTGAGCAGCCGCACGAACTGGGTCGGGACCATGTGCGAGGTGGTGACCTTGTACTGCTGGATCAGGCGCAGCATCTCCTCAGGATCCCACTTGTCCATGATCACGAGGGTGTGGCCGAGGTGGATCGACGCTCCTGCGAAGCGGAGCACGGCCGTGTGGTACAGCGGCGAGCCCACGATGTGGACGTTGTCGTCGTGCGGCTGGATGCCGAACAGGAAGAGGATGCCCGACAGCCCGAGCGCCGCCTCCTCGGGCGTGGCGCCCGACAGCGGCCGGTGCACGCCCTTGGGCTTGCCCGTGGTGCCGGACGTGTAGTTCATGACGTCGCCGATGGTGCGGTCCTCGGGGGCCGTCGTCGGCTGGTTGCCGAGGAGGAGCTCGTAGGAGTTGAAGCCGACGATCTCGCCCACCGCCAGGCAGGCGGTCCCGCCGAGCCCGGCCTCCTCGGCGGCGTCGAGGGCAGCCTCCTCGAAGCGCTCGTGGGCCACGAAGACCTTGGCCTCGGAGTCCTCGAGGATGTAGCCGATCTCGGCTCCCACGAGGTGGTGGTTGTTGGGGACGAGGTACCAGCCGGCCTGGAGGCAGGCGAGGTAGAGCTCGATCATCTCCCGGCCGTTGGGCAGGAGGGTGGCGACGACGTCGCCCGGCTTGAGGCCGAACCGCCGGAGGGCGTGGACGACCTGGTTGGCGCGCCCCAGCAGCTCGCCGGCGGTGATCTCGGTCCCGTCGGGGGTCACGAGCGCGAGGTGGTCAGGCGACTCCGTCGCGATCGCCCAGAAGCCGAAGTCCGACATGTCTCCCCCTTGTCTCGAGGGCAGATCGCCCTCGTCCGTACCGGTCCAACGGTAGAACAGGTTCTCGTCTGGCGCCAACGGCGACATGGCGCGCCGACTGGACCGGGTCCGACCTGACGCGGCGTCAGGTTGTAGGGTTCCTGCGAACCTGAATCACGAGGAGTGGACATGGCGAAGTATCTCGACGGCAAGGTTGTGGCGATCACCGGAGGCGGTGGCGGCATCGGCCGGGCCATCGCGCTGGCGGCTGCGGCGGAGGGCGCCAAGGTCATCGTGGCCGACATCGGCGTGTCGATGGCTGGCGAGGACCCGTCGAGCGAGCCGGCCAACGCCGTCGTCGCCGAGATCGAGGCGGCCGGAGGCGAGGCGATCGCCGTCGCCGACGACGTGTCGACCATGGAGGGCGGGAGCCACATCGTCGACGCTGCCATGGAGCGCTGGGGACGGATCGACGGCGTCGTCGCCGTGGCCGGCATCCTGCGCGAGCGCATGCTCTTCAACATGGCCGAGGAGGAGTGGGATGCCGTCATCGCCACGCACCTCAAGGGGCACTTCACCGTGATCCGGGCCGCAGCAGCGGTGATGCGCAAGCAGGAGGGCGGCGGCGCCCTGATCGGCTTCACCTCGGGTGCCTTCGCCGGCAGCGTGGCACAGGCCAACTACGCCTCGGCCAAGGGCGGCATCGTCTCGCTTATCCGGTCGGCCGCAGCTGGCCTCTACCGCTACGGGGTCACGGCCAACGCCATCGCCCCCGTGGCGCGGACCCGCATGAGCGAGAACGTCCCGATGGAGCTCGCTGAGATGGGAGACCCCGAGGACATCGCTCCGATGGTCGTCTACCTCCTCAGCGACAAGGCCAAGCACATCACGGGCCAGGTCTACACCGTGGTCGGCAAGAAGATCGCCGTGTGGAACCAGCCCCGCGAGGTCCGTGCGATGTACACGGCGGACCGCTGGACGCCTGAGGAGATCGAGGCGCGCCTCGACTCCACGGTGGGAGTCGAGCGGATGGACCTCATCGACAAGCTCGAGGAGTACCGCAAGGCCGCCGCGGCGAAGGACAAGCCGAACGCCTGATCGGCTCGCTCAAGCCGACGTCTCGCTGCCCTCCGGCGCCGGGACGTCTGCCCGGCGGAGCCGGTGGACCCTGAGCAGGATGGCGAGGCCGCCGATCACCAGGGCGACGCCGGCGATCTGCACGAGGATCGAGCCGGTCTGTCCGATGTCGCCGAGCAGGTAGTGCTCGTCGAGGGCCCGGGTGATCCCCCAGATGATCATGCCGGTCGCCACGACGGATCCCGCCGGGTTGGGCGAGCTCGGTTCGAGCTCGTGGCGTGCCCGGTTCCGGTGGTCGACCCACAGCAGCACGAGGTAGGTCAGGAAGTCCTCGATCGCCTGGATGAGCGGCACCGGGACCCGCTTGCCCTCCTGGCCGTCGTAGTACATGCCGAACCACTGGTTCGTGGGATGGCCCCCGCCGGCCACCATGAGCTGCGGTCCGAGGAGTCGTCCGAGCGCCCAAGCCGCCATCAGGACGGGAGCCACGATGTCGAGGCCCTCGAGCACGCCGAGCTCGGGGCAGCGGCGCCTGGCGATGACGATGGCCACGGGCACGGCGAGGAGCAGCCCGCCGAACGAGGACAGCCCGCCCTGCCAGATGGCAAAGATCTCCGCCGGGTGCGCCGTGTAGTAGCCGAGGTTCGACACCACGTGCATGGCACGGGCGCCGACGATGGCCGAGGCGATCACCCAGAGGAACAGGGAGGACACCCACTCGGTGGCGAAGCCCCGCTTGGCCAGCCGGTGCTCGAAGTAGCGGTAGGCCACCCAGAAGGTGATGGCCAGCCCGATCCCATAGGTGTGGATCTCGAGCGGCCCGATGTGGAACGCGGTCGGGATCGGGTGCACGGAGGCTCTGCTCCGCCTAGGTCGTCAGCGGCCTGAGGATCAGGGACGGCCGATGCCGGAGAAGTCCATGCGCACCGGGGTGACGTGCACGAACGAACCGGTCTGCGGGGCCTCGATCATCGAGCCGCCGCCGACGTACATCGCCACGTGCTCGCTGCCGCCGGGACCGTAGAAGATCAGGTCGCCGGGCTGGGCGTTCGCAAGCCCCGGCACCGGGGTCGACATCGCCATCTGCGCGCCCGAGTAGTGCGGGAGGCCGACACCGGCCTGCCCCCACGCCCACGAGGTGAGGCCTGAGCAGTCGAAGCCCACGCCGGGCGAGCTTGCCGCCCAGACATAGGGGACCCCGATCTGGCTCATGGCTGCCGCCACGGCGCCCGAACCACCGGCGGACGGGGGCGGGACGGGGTAGCTGTGCGTGCTGCCACCTCCACTACTGCTGCTGCTGCCGCTCGATGCCGCCGGAGCCGATGCGGCCGCCTTGGCCTGAGCGGCCTGGGCGGCGGCGGTGGCCGCCTGGTTCTGCTGGATGATCGTGGCGACCTGGCCCTTGGCCTGGGCCAGGGTGGCGTTCTGCTGGGCCTGGAGCGCCTTGGCCTGGCTCATCGCTGCGGATGCTGAGGCGGTGGCTGCGGCGGCGGCGGCCTCCTGGGACTGCAGCTTGCTCTGCTGGCTGGCGAGCGTGTCCTGAGAGTTGGTCAGCTTGGCCACGGCCGAGTGGAGCCGGTTCTCGGAGACCTTGGTGTACACCGTCTTGGCCGCGAAGTCCTTCTGGTTCGTGGTGAAGAGCGGGTTGGAGTTCGCTGCGGTGCCGTTCGACATGTACGAGTCGATGGCAGCCTTGCGCAGGCGGACCTTGTCGCCGGCGACCTTCGCCTGCGCCTTGGCGATGGCGTCACGGGTCTGGGCGATCTGCGCTTGGAGCTGCTCCTGGTGGTACTTGGCCGCGTCGTACTGCTGGCCGAGTGCGCCGATCTGTGCCGTGGTGGCGCTCAGCTTGGCCTCGATGGAGGCGGCCTGCGCCTTCGCATCGGAGAGCTGGTCTGCCGCTGCGGGGCGCGACAACGGAAGCACAGTGCTGGCACACACTGCAGCTACGGCCATGAGAGGCCAAGCGGCACGGGAGGCAGATTGCATTGCCCTCCGCGTCCACGTCGTCGTCGGGCTGAGATTGCCTTCGGCGTCGTACACGATCCCTAGAGTCTTGCAGGCTGAGCGGCCCCGGGCAAGGTCTTGGAGCCGTTCCGAGGCGTTCCGAGGCGGCCGCAATCGATGAAATCCCTGCTCAGATGGGTCGGGACGACGATCTTTCCTTCAACCTAAGAATGAGGGTTCGAGGGGCGGTATGGTCGCATCCATGGGTGAGATGGTTGCGTTCGACGGTCCGGAAGGGCGCCCCGCTGCGGGCTACCTGGCGATGGCGGAGGCCCCTGGGGCTCCCGGCGTGGTCGTGATCCAGGAGTGGTGGGGTCTCATCGACCAGATCAAGGGCGTCTGCGACCGCCTCGCAGCCGCCGGCTTCACCGCCCTCGCCCCTGATCTCTACGGGGGCACGACCGTCCCGCTCCACGAGCCGGACGACGCAGCCAAGGAGATGATGGGCCTCCAGCTCGAGGTCGCGGCCGAGGACATGTCGGGCGCCGTCGAGCTGCTCCGTGCCCGAACGGGCCATGATCGGGTCGGCGTCATCGGATTCTGCATGGGTGGCGGGCTCGCCCTGGTGCTGGCGGCACGTCGACCCGACGCCATCGCTGCCGTGATCCCCTGCTACGGCGTCCACCCCTGGGAGGCGGCCCACCCGGACTATGCAGCGATGACGGCTGCGACCCAGATCCACTGCGCTGGCCTCGACGACTTCTTCACCACCGAGGCGGCCGAGGAGCTGACGGGGACGCTCGCCGCGCTGGGCAAGGACGTCGAGCTCCACGTGTACCCCGACTCGAACCACGCCTTCTTCAACGAGGACCGGCCGGAGGTCTTCGACCCTGAGGCCTCCGCCCACCTGTGGACGAGGGCGATCGACTTCCTCGCCGAACACCTCCCGAGCATCTGAGGTCCCGCTGAGGCTCCTCCCGGCGTCGACGTCGCCAGACGCGACCCGGATCGTCGCCGGGAGGACGCTGCGCGGCTTCGCTGACGGAGTGGTCAGCGTCCTACTGGCGCAGTACCTGAGCGATCTCGGGTTCAGCCCGCTGGCCATCGGTGCCATCGTCACCGGGACGCTGCTCGGCTCGGCGGGGATGACCCTGCTGTTCGGCCTCGGCGGCAGGGGGGTGAGCCTCAAGGCTCGTCTGCTGGCCGCCGCCGTGATGATGGTCCTCACCGGGATCGGCTTCGCCTCGACGGTCTGGTTCTGGCCCCTGATGGCGATCGCCGTCCTCGGCACCCTCAACCCCTCGGCCGGGGACGTGAGCGTCTTCCTGCCGACCGAGCAGGCCTATGTCGCCGGTCTGGTGCCGCCGGAGGGCCGGCCGCGCGTCTTCGCCGTGTACAACGTCGGGGCCATCTTCGCCGGGGCCGTGGGAGCCCTGGTCTCCGGCCTGCCCGCGGTCCTCGCCCACCGACACGGATGGAGGGTGACCACCGCTGACCGAGCGGGGTTCGTGCTCTACGCGGTCGTGGCGGCGGTGATCTTCGTGCTCTACGCCGGTCTGCGTCGCCATGGCGAGCCGGAGGCTCCACCGTCGCCGGCCGGCGGTGAGCGTCGTCGTGCGCTCCACACGTCACGTCGGACCGTGCTCGAGCTGGCGGCACTCTTCAGCCTGGACTCCGCAGGGAGCGGTTTCGTCGTCACGTCCCTGCTCGTGCTGTGGCTGCATCTCAGGTTCGGACTCTCCCCAGGGGCGACGGGCGTGCTGTTCTTCGCCGCCGGCCTGCTCGGCGCGGCGTCCCAGGCGCTCGCTCCCGTGCTGGCGAGGCGCATCGGGCTCATCCGCACGATGGCCTACACCCACATCCCGGCGAACGTCCTGCTGATCCTGGCGGCCTTCGCCCCCTCGGGTGGCGTGGCGGTGGGGTTGCTGCTCGCCCGCTCCCTCTTCGCACAGATGGACGTCCCCGCCCGGCAGGCGTTCGTCATGGCCGTGGTCCCTGCCGACGAGCGGGCTGCCGCCTCGAGCGTGACGAACGTCCCGCGGTCGCTCGCCTCGGCGGCGACCCCGCTCCTCGCCGGCCTCCTGCTCTCGGCAACCGACGTGGGCTGGCCGCTCGTCATCGCCGGGACGATCAAGATCGCCTACGACCTGATCCTGCTGGTGCTCTACCGCAGCGTGCCCGAGGCCGAGGGGGCGTCGCGGGTCTGACCGACGAGGGGTCCGACGTCCCGATGGATCTCGTGAGAGGATCCGATCATCATCTCGGGGGAGGTCGGGCGATGAGGACCAGGATCGCTGGAGTGGCGTTGGCGTTGGCGGCGGCGCTGGTGATGGGGGCGGGCTGTTCGTCTCCATCGGCGACGCCGAAGAGCACGGCCTCGACGCCGGACTACTCGGCCAGCGGGCCCGACGCGGTGAGCGTCACCACGCTCGACCTCGGGTCGGCAGGATCGGTGCTCGGCGAGAGGAAGGCAACCGTGTTCTACCCGTGGGCCCGCGCGGGCTCCGGAGGCAAGCCGACAGCCCAGATCTGCCTCAAGGGCTTCGCCTACTCGCAGTCCGAGACCCTCCCGGCCTCGCTCCAGTCCGTCCTCCCTGCTGCCTACGACACCCAGCAGTCGATCCCGGGGACCTCGGTGGGCTGCGACGGGGGAGGGCTGCAGGCGACGCCGCATCGCCTGCCGGTGCTGCTCTTCAGCCATGGCTACGGCGGTGAGCGGCTGTACTACTCGAACCTCCTCGCGGGGATCGCGTCCTGGGGCTTCGTCGTGGTCAGCGCGGACTACCTCGAGCGCGGACTCGCCAGCCAGGCGCTGAAGGGGACGCCCCGACCCAGCGCCGCGTTCGACCGGTCGATCATGCTGTCCTCCCTCAAGGCGGTGACGGCGGCCGGGGACGATCCGACCTCGCCGCTCTACCGCGCCGTCGACCCCTCGAGGGTGGCCGCCGCCGGTCACTCGATGGGCGGGCAGACCGCCTTCGACGCGCTCAGCGCCCCCGGCATCGCCACGGCCATCGGGTGGGCGCCGGTGGGGCCTGCCATCAGGCCGGCGAACAAGCCCACCATGATCATCGGGACCACTGGGGACACCGCCGTCACCGAGGACCGCGTGAACCGGACCTATCGGAGCCTTCCGGCACCGAAGTCGTTGATCGAGGTCAGCGGGCTCGGCCACAACACCTACACGGACATCTGCGTCGGTATCCGCTCCGGCGGCGGCCTGATCAACTTCGCCGTGGCCAACCACTTCGTGTCGCCGCAGCTGGCCAAGCTCGGCATCAACGGCTGCGAGAAGTCGAATGCCTCGCCGACGTCCTTCTGGCCGGTCGTGCAGTACTACACCGTGTTCCAGCTCAAGAACGTCTTCGCCGGCCATGCTGGCACGACGGCGGTACCGGTGCCGGAGCGAGGGTTCTCCAAGCTGAAGGTACGCGTCACCCAGTCCCAGTGAGCGAGGTCGTCGGGCTCAGCCGGCGTCCTCGAGGAGCTTGCGCGCCACCACCTTGAGGCACAGGGTCTCGTCGGCGCCCTCGAAGATCGACAGCACGCGTGCGTCGACGAAGTAGCGGCTCACGGCGTACTCCTCGGCGTAGCCCATGCCGCCGTGGATCTGCATGGCCTCCCGGGTGACCCACTCTGCGGCCCGGCAGACATAGGCCTTGGCCATGGAGGCCTCGAGTGCCCCCTCGCCGTTGGCCATGAGGATGGCGACCTCGAGGGAGTACTGGCGGCAGGCCTGGATGATGACGGCCATGCGGGCGAGCTTCACCTTGGTCAGCTGGTAGTCGAAGATCGGCGACCCGAAGACCTTGCGGTTCTCGGCGTACTCGTAGGCGGCCTCGTAGGCCGCCTGCATGATGCCGACGGCGCGGGCTGCGGTCTGGATCCGGCCGTTCTCGAAACCGGCCATCTGGTAGTAGAAGCCCTTGCCGATGCCGTCGTCGCCGCCGACCAGGTTGGCGTCGGGCACGAACCAGTTGTCGAAGGCGATCTCATAGGAGTGCATGCCGCGGTAGCCGAGCGTGTCGATCGGGCGGCCCTCCATGCGGCCGTTGTCGTCGCCTCGACCCTCGCTCGAGGCGTCCTGGGTGAAGATGAACCCGTGCCCGTCGGCGATGGGCTTCTCGACCACGAAGAGGGTCAGACCCCGGTGCGCCTTCGAGCGGTCCGGGTCGGTGCGGGCGAGCAGCATGAGCGCGTTGGCCCGGGCTCCGAAGGTGCACCAGGTCTTCGTGCCGTTGATCAGCCAACCACCCTCGGTCTTGGTGGCCTGGGTGGTGATGTTGGCCACGTCGGATCCGTAGTCCGGCTCGGTCACGGCCACGGCGGCCATGATCTCGGCGGTGGCCAGCTTCGGCAGCCAGCGCTCCTTCTGCTCCTGGGTCCCGCCGGCGAGGACGGCACGGGTGAGGATCTCGGGCCGGGTGATCAGGGCGCCGCCGGCGCCGAGCGAGCCCCAGGTGAGCTCCTCGGTGGCGACGACCATGCCGATGTAGTCCGCCTCGCCGCCGAAGGCGAAGCCCCCGTACTCCTCGGGGACGCTCAGGCCCATCCCGCCGATCTCGGCGAGCCCCTGGATGAGGTCCTCCGGGATGTCGGCGTTCTCGCGGTGGATGTGCTCGGCCCTGGGGCGGATCTGCTCCTCGGCGAAGCGGTGGAAGGTGTCCGCCACCATCTCGAAGTCCTGATCGAGGTGGCGCGGTCCCGTCTGGCCGACGAGGCCGGCGAGGAAGTCAGGGTCGCAGTAGGCCGTCACGAACCCCGCCACGGGTGCCATCCAACCTGGCTCCACGCCGAAGAGCTGCTCGCGACCGACCATCCGCTGGCCGAGGTCCCGGAGGGCGTCGGCGATGAAGGCGCAGGCGATGCGCGCCTCGACGTCGCCCTTGGCCCCGTAGGCGAGGGTGGACTTCGCGGTGCCGACGGCGCTGGCCGCGTGGGCGAGGTCATAGGCGACCACCTGGTTGGCGTCGATGCCACCGTTCGCCTTGAGGGCGGCGACCGCCTTGTCGACCACCTCCTGGGCGAGGGCGACCGCCGAGGCGGCCTGGGTGAGGTCGGGTGCGAGGTTCTCTGCCATGGCCTCGGAATCTAGTCGCCTCCCCGCGCCACGATGCCGGGTGGAGGTCAGGCGGGGCGACGGGCCAGGACGGTCACGAGGGGCGGCAGGACGATGGACGCATCGAGCGGGTCGACCTCGGTGAGCTCCTCGAGGTAGGAGGCCACAGGGCCGGGCCCGCAGCCCGCCGGGGCCTCGGCCCAGGCGTCGACGAGCTCGAGGCCGGCGGAGCGGACCAGGCCGGGGAGCATGGCCCCGATGTCCGGGTGCCTCGCATCGGGCATCGACATCGGTGCGCCATCGATCCTCCCGGCACTCGTGATTGGCTCCTGCGCGACCACCCAGCCCCCGGGTCGGACCGAGCGGGCCATGGCCGTGAGGCCGGCCAGCGGGTCGTGGACGTGGAGGAGCAGGAAGCGGCAGAAGGCGAGGTCGACCGCCTCGGGGAGGGTGAGGTCCTCCACCGCCTGGGTCAGGGCGAGTACCTGGGCGTGCTCGGCGGCGGCCTCGGCGACCAGGTCCCGGGCGGCAGGGTCGATGTCGACGGCGTAGATGCGACCATCCCTGCCCACGATCTCCCCCAGGGCGATGGCCACATCGCCGAGTCCGGCGCCGACGTCGACGCACCGCCAGCCCGGTCCCACGCCGAGGCGACCGAGGGCGGTGAACAGCGGTCGGCGGTAGACGTCGTCGCGGAGGTCTCGAACGTCACCGAGGATGTCATCTGCCATTCCCCGAGCCTCGCACACGAGCCCGGCGAGAGGGGATCCGCCGGCTGCCTTGCCGGTGCCGGTCGCCGCTCCTAGGGTGCAGCAGGTGAAGGTCACCATGCTCTTGGCAGATTCCGCGCAGGTCGCGGAGGGGAAGCTCTACATCCTCGGCGGCGGATGGTCGGTCATCGGACCTGACCCCGCTCCGTCGGCAGTGGCGCTGAAGCTCGAGGTGGACTGGCACGAGACCGAGCGGACCCACCACTGGGAGCTCTTCTTGGAGGATGCCGACGGCCAGCCGGTGACCTTCATGACCGAGAACGGCCTCGAGTCGATCGAGATCCGCGGCGAGCTCTCGGCCATGCGCCCGGAGGGCCTCATGGAGGGCACGCCGATCGACATCCCGATGGCGATCAACCTTGGCCCGCTCCCGATCGAGCCGGGCAGTCGCTTCACGTGGAAGTTCCTCCTCGACGGCGAGGCAGTCGAAGGTGGCTCGATCGGGTTCACCACCCGAGCGCTCACCCTCTGATCGTCCGCTCGGCGCGACGGAGTGGCGCGCAGGCCACCGGCGCGGCGACGATAGGGGCATGACGACCCACGACCGCCCCTTCGGCCGCTACCTCGAGGACTTCGTCCCCGGCGATGTCTACAAGCACTGGCCCGGCAAGACGATCACCGAGTACGACGATCATCTCTTCTGCATGATCACGATGAACCACCACCCGCTGCACACCAACGTGTGGTTCGCCGAGCACGAGTCGGTGCAGAAGCGCAACGTGGTCGTCGGCAACCTCGTCTACTCCCTCGTGCTCGGCATGAGCGTGCCCGACGTCTCCGGGGCAGCCATAGCCAACCTCGAGATCGAGACGCTCCAGCACAAGAACCCGACCTTCCACGGCGACACCATCTACGCCGAGACCCGGGTCCTCGAGGTGGCCGAGTCGCGGTCCAAGAACGACCGCGGCATCGTGACCGTCGAGACCAAGGGCTTCAACCAGGACGGCCTCGAGGTCTGCTACTTCCGCCGTCGGGTGATGGTCTGGAAGCGCGACGCCGCCCCGCAGCGTCAGCGTCCCTACTCTGGCGACGTCTGGGCCTGAGCCGACCCGGGCCTCCCTCGGGGCCTGGCGTCGGAGGCTGGCCGACCGGCTGACGGTCGTGCGCGACCTTCCATGGCGTCGCACGCGCGACCCGTGGGCCATCCTCGTCGCCGAGGTGATGCTCCAGCAGACCCAGGTGTCACGGGCCGAGACGGCCTGGACATCCCTTCTGGTTGACCTGCCCACTCCGGCGGCGGCCGCGGCGGCCGGGCAGGCCGAGCTGGTCAGGAGGTGGGAGGGCCTGGGCTACAACCGACGGGCCGTCGGACTCCATCGGGCGGCCGTGGTGATCGTCGACCGTCACCGAGGTGCGGTGCCCGACGACCTCGACGAGCTCCTGGCGCTGCCCGGCGTCGGGCCCTACACGGCGAGAGCCGTGCTCGCCTTCGCCTTTGAGCGCGACGTGGCCGTGGTGGACACCAACGTCGCCCGGATCATCTCCCGCGCCGTCACCGGTGCCCCGCTCTCGGCGCCAGTGCTCCAGCGGGTGGCTGACGCGCTGGTCGGTGAGGGCGACGGGTGGCGGCACAACCAGGCCATGCTCGACCACGGTGCCCTGGTCTGCACCGCACGAGGGCCGGCCTGCGATGGCTGCGCCCTGCGCCGGTCCTGCGCCTGGCGTCGGGCTGGTGCGGAGAACCCGGACCCATCGCGCACCACGGCAGGTACCAGCCGCCCGCAGGCCCGGTTCGAGGGGTCCGTCCGACAGGCACGCGGGGCGGTGCTCGACGTGCTCCGACGAGGTCCGGCCGGTCCGCCGGAGGTGGATCGGCTGCGCCAGCGCCTCGGTGTCGACCGGGTGGACCGAGCGCTGGCGACCCTCGTCGCCGAGGGCCTGATCGAGTGGTCGGCCGGCCGGATGGTGCTCTCCGGGGGTTGACCGTGCTCCACCTTCGGTTGCTCGGTATGTTGTGCAGATGCGCTCGCCCCGATCACTGCTCATCGCCGCCTCGCTCAGCGTCGCCGCCCTCGGGGTGATCCCCTTGGCCGCCGCCACCACGGTCGGGGCCGCCAAGACGACGACCACGACAACCACGCCGCTCGTGCTCACCACCACCACCTACACGCCGCCCGAGGCCTACACGCCGGTGGCCCAGAGCGGTGGCACCGACGACTACCACTGCACCGTGATCGACCCGCACATCACCCAGGCGCAGTACATCAGGACCAGCCAGCTGCTCCCGGACCAGACCCGAAGCGCAGGGCAGGCGAACGAGGTGCACCACGCCATCTACTTCCTCGTGTCGGGGTCGAGCAACGTGGCCAGGGCAAACCAGCTCAACGCCGGCAGCGGGGGACACGGCTGGACCTGCTTCGGCGCTCCCCTCAACCCCTCCGGATCCTTCGACGGGACGACCTGGCTCGGTGGCTGGGCCCCGGGACGCGGGGCGAGCACGGCTCCGGACGGGACCGGCGTCCCACTCCCGGCCAACAGCCTGATCGTCCTCCAGATGCACTACAACCTGCTTAAGGGCGACCACCCGGACCTCTCCTCGCTTCGCCTCACGACGGCGCCGCAGGCCACCTCCGCTCTCCAGCCGCTCTCGCTCGACGTGAACCACGTGGCTCCGCCGGACATCCCCTGCCCCAAGGGGACCGACCTCGTGGCCAACCCCCTCTGCGATCGCAACGCCTCCCTGGCCGACCTCGCCGCCCGGTTCGGGGACTCGGCTGTGAGCTTCGTGAACAACATCGAGAACTGGTGCCACCTCGCCGATCCGGGTGGGGCGGCAGGGGCCATCTCGAGGATCAAGCAGCCGGGCTTCGGCAAGACGGTCAAGACCGTCTGCTCGACCCCTCCGGGGGCGAGCCCCGGCTCGGTGATCCGCCAGGTGACCCCGCACCTCCACCTGACCGGTTGGGGTGTGAAGATCCAGCTGGTGTCAGGGGCCAAGACCACGACGCTGGTCAACGTCCCGGCCTACAACTTCGACAGCCAGCTGACTTATGACGTGGCCAAGCCCGTGACGATCAAGTCAGGCGACATGATCAAGATGACCTGCACCTACAGCCCGAGCATCCGACCCGGACTCGGCCTGCAGACCCGGTACGTGACCTGGGGTGACGGCTCGTCCGACGAGATGTGCCTCGGGATCATCGGGACCACGCCGCACTGAGTCCGACGGGGGAGCTGCCGCTCGATCAGGCGTCGCCCTCGAACCACACGAAGCCGTCCGGGCGCACCGCCACGGTGGCTCGGGCCAGTGGCTGCACGGCCGGGCCGTTGATGACGGCGCCCGTGGAGAGGGCGAACTCGCTGCCATGGCGCGGGCAGACGAGCTTGTTGCCCTCGAGGTTGCACGGGACGATGTTGAGGTGCGTGCAGATCGTGTCGAGCGCCACGAAGGTCCCGGCCGACTGCTGGTAGAGGATGCCGGGCTGGCCGGCGTGGGCTGAGCCAGCACCGAAGGTGAATGCCTGGGTGCCCCCCACGGGGATGCTCGCCGCCCGGGCGATGGCGGGCCAGCCGGGGAACGGGGCCGTGGTCGTGGTCTCCGGCGCCGTGGTGGGCGTGGGCGACGTGGTCGTGGTCGACGCCTCGGGCTTCGTGGTCGACGTCGTGGTCGACGAGGTGGTGGTCGAGGTCTTGTGCCGGTGCTTGGGCGTCGTGACCCTCGTCGTCGTGGTCAGGCGATCCGACGTGGTCGTGGTGGACACGGACTTGGACGACCCGCAGGCGGCTGCGATGGCGGCCACAACGGCGGAGCCGGCGGCGATGAGGATGTTGCGGCGCTCCATGGCCGTCGAGACTAGCGAGATCGCCCGTGGTCGCGGGCTCAGCCGGCCAGGAAGTCGAGGATCTGCGCGGCCACGGCCTCGGGCTGCTCGAGCTGCAGGAAGTGCCCGGCACCCTCGATGATCGCCACCCGCGAACCCTCGGGGGTCACGGCCAGCGGGTCCCCGATGGCATCGATGCCGAAGCACCCGTCGTTCTCGCCGTGGAGGTAGAGCGTGGGGATCGGCGTCGGGAGGCCCAGGGCGTCCTGGGCCTCGCTCAGCGCAGGATCGTGGAGGGTCGGGTCGAACATGGCCCGGTAGTAGCCGAGGGCAGCGGTGAGCCGCTCGGGCTCCCCGAGGGCCGCTCGGACGAAGTCCACGTCCTCGTCTGCTGGGTAGCCCGGAGACCAGTCCTCCCAGAGCCGGGCGATGAACTCAAGGTCGTTCATGCCGACGACGAGGTCGGCCAGCGGGCTCTGGAAGAAGAACATGTACCAGCTGCGCTGCAGCTGGTCGTAGGTCATGAAGGACTCGGCGACCGAGGAGGTGGGGGGCACGGCCATCGTGACCATGCGTCGCCAGGTCCCCGGTGAGTAGGCGGCGGCGCCCCACGAGGCGACCGCACCCCAGTCGTGGCCGATCAGGACGGCGTCCTCTCCGCCACCGAGCGCCTCGGTGAGGGCGATGGCGTCGAGGCTGAGGGCGGCGGTCTGGTAGCGGCCGTCGGCGGGGACGCCAGAGGGGGCGTAGCCGCGCATGGCCGGCGCCACAGCCCGGTAGCCGGCGTCGGCCAGGGGCCCGAGCAGGTGGCGCCAGGTGTGGTGCGAGTCGGGGAACCCGTGGAGCAGCAGTGCGACGGGACCGTCCGACGGACCGTCCTCGACGCCCCGGAACGTCATCCCCCTGGCCTGGATCTCAAGATCGCGCATGGCGCCACGGTACCCCTTCGGGACCGTGGATAACGTGGGATCGTGCACCTGACCTTCTACGGCGTCCGCGGCTCGTGCCCCTGCTCGGGGCCGTCCTATGCCACCTTCGGTGGGGCGACGTCGTGCGTGCTCGTCGAGACGGGCTCCGACGTGCCGATCATCTTCGACGCCGGCACCGGGATGCGCGCCCTCGGCTCCGACTTGCAGCCACGGCTGGTGGAGCGAGGGGTGCCGCTCCACGCGCGCGTGCTGCTGACCCACCTGCACTACGACCACCTCCTCGGCCTGCCCTTCTTCTCGCCGCTCGAGGACCCCGGGGCGGTCGTCGAGATCTATGGGCCTCGCCAAGGTGAGACCTCGCTGTCCGATCTCATCAACGGTGCGGTCACCCCACCGTTCTTCCCGGTCCAGATGAAGGAGTTCGCCTGCGACGTCCGCCTCGTCGAGATGGCCGACGAGGACTTCTCCACCGAGGACGCCACCGTCAGCTCGCGGTGGGTCGAGCACACGGACCCGACCCTCGGCTATCGGGTCGAGTCCGCAGGCTTGAGCGTCGCCTACCTCCCTGACCATCAGGCACCGCTCGACCGGGTGACCGTCTCCGACGGGGTGCGCGACCTCTGCCAGGGCGTCGACGTCCTGATCCACGATGCGCAGTACGACGACGAGGAGTTCTCTCGTCGATCCGACTGGGGGCACTCGACCGTGGCCTATGCCGTGCGGGTGGCCATCGAGGTGGGGGCGCGCCAGCTCGTGCTGTTCCACCACGACCCGGCTCACGACGACGAGCGGATCCTCGCCCTCGAGGCGGCTGCCAGGCATCTCCCCGGGGCCGAGGCGATCGAGCGGATCGTGGCGGCCCGCGAGGGAATGACGATCGACATGGAGGCGATGACGAGATGACCAGGCACACCAGCTCCTTCGACCAGGGGAGGTTCCGAGAGGTCCTAGGGCACTTCGCCACCGGCATCACCATCGTGACGGCCATGGAGGACGAGGGTCCGGTGGGGTTCACCTGCCAGTCGTTCACCTCGCTCTCGCTCGATCCGGCGCTGATCGCACTCGCCCCGGCGAAGACGTCGACGAGCTGGCCGAAGATCGCCGCAGCCGGGGCGTTTTGCGTGAACATCCTGTCGTCCGACCAAGAGGCGCTCTGCCGGACCTTCGCGGCATCAGGTGCGGACAAGTTCGCCGGGGTGGGCTGGTCGACGGCGGCAACCGGCGCGCCCGTCCTCGACGGGGCGCTCGCCTTCATCGACTGCCACCTCGAGCAGATCCACGATGCCGGCGACCACGAGCTCGTGATCGGCCGGGTCCTCGACATGGGGGTCGGCGAGGGGACGCCGCTGCTGTACTACCGGAGCGGCTTCGGCGGGTTCAGCGTCTGAGTCGCCGGGGCGGTACGGTTCGGTCCATGGGACCCACCTACCACCCGACCACCATCGAAGACGTCGAGCTCATCGAACCGGTCGCCCACGGCGACGACCGAGGGCGCTTCGTCGAGACCTATCGCCGCGAGTGGCTGCCCAAGGGCCGAGAGATGATCCAGGGCAACCGCTCGGAGAAGACCGCCGGTTCGCTTGTCGGCCTCCACTACCACCTGCATCAGGCGGACTACTGGTACGTACTTCGCGGTACGGCCCGGGTGGTCCTCGCCGACCTTCGGGTGGGCTCGCCGACCGAGGGGGTGTCGATGGTCGTCGACCTCCACGGCTCCGAGGAGCGCGGCCTGTTCATCCCTCCCGGCGTGGCGCACGGGTTCGCCGCCGTGACCGACATGCTGCTGTGGTACCTCGTGGACGGCTACTACAACCCCAACGATGAGCTCGGCGTGGCGTGGGACGACCCGGCACTAGGCGTCGACTGGGGGATGGTCGACCCGGTGGTCTCCGAGCGCGACAAGACCAACCCGACCGTCGCTGAGATCCCGGATGCGCTTCGCCCGAGGTTCGGCCTGCGCCCCTGATCGGGGCGTGACGCGAGGCGTCCTCCCATCGGGTTGAATGGGGACGTGCGCAGCATCGTCGGCCTCATCATCCTGCTGATCCTCGCCGGTGGCATCGGTGCGCTGCTGTGGACCCGACGGAGCCGAGACGAGATCCACTCGATCGACAGCTACCGCAACGCCCTCGACACCCTCCAGGAGATGCGGGGACCCTCGGCATCAGCATCGGTGCGCATCCTCGACCCGAGCGAGCAGGAACAGCTGCGCCAGCCTCCGCACCCGGTCGGCGGCTTCGCCAAGCACATCGAGCCCCCGGAGACGCCGTCGGCGGTCGCCCCGCCGCCGGGCAGCCGCGACGGCATGGTCTTCCGTGAGGACATCGGACGCATCGATCTCGGCGAGGTCGATGGCGAGGGCGAGCACCGAGGCCACGACACGCCGACATGGGCCATCTCTCGCATGGAGCCCCGCCATCCCGTGCAGAACCGCCAGATCATCGCCGGCCTCGCCGCCGGGGCGGTCATCGTCCTGCTCGTCGTCGTCGGCGTGATGATCGGGTCGGGCTCGGACAAGGGCTCCTCTGCCTCGACGACGACCACGAAGCCACAGCGGGCGACGACGACCACGGCGCCCAAGACCACCACCACGACGGCGCCGAAGATCACCTCGTACGAGCCGCAGTCGTCCACGGCGACCACCGCCACCTACCTCGCCCCGTCCGGCAGCTACGCCATCACGGTCAAGGCGACCGGCGGGTCGGTGTGGACCATCGTCACGTCGGCGACGGGCGACCAGGTCTTCGCCGGTGCCATCGACCCCGGGTCCCCGCAGACCTTCAAGGTCTCCGGCGGCGTCGAGGTCAACCTCGGGGCACCGGGCTACGCCGCCGTCTCCGTCGGGAGCCTCCCGGTCACCTTCCCGACCGGGTTCCAGTCCCCGCTGGTGCTGACGTTCTCGCCTGCCTCGTCCGGCGCCGCCTCGACCACCACCACGGTGCCACCGGCCACCACCACGACGGTCACGCCGTAGGGATCACCTCGGCGAGGCCGAGCCGCTCGAGGATCCAGGCCATCACGAAGGCCTCCTCCCGCCACGAGTCGTAGCGACCGGAGGGTCCCCCGTGGCCGACCCCCATCTCCATGCGCAGCAGCACCGGGTTCTCCGGGTTGAGGTGCCGCAGTCGGGCCACGTGCTTCGCCGGCTCCCAGAAGCCGACCCGGGTGTCGTTGAGACCACCGGTCAGGAGCAGGGGCGGGTAGGTGAACGGCGTCCCGTCCTCGGCGAGGTCGCGCAGGTTCTCGTACGGTGCCCAGGAGGCGATGGTGGCATAGGCCGCCGGGTCGTCCGTCGGGTTGCCCCACTCCTCGTACTCGCCGACGGTCAGGGGAAGCGTCGGGTCGAGCATGGTGGTGAGCGAGTCGACGAAGGGCACCTCGGCGAGCAGGCCGGAGAACCGGTCGGGACCGCGGTTGGCCACGGCCCCCATGAGCAGGCCGCCGGCCGAGCCGCCACGCGCCACGAGTCGGTCGGGGCTGGTGAGGCCCTGGCCGATCAGGTGGTCGGCCACGGCGAGGAAGTCGTCGAAGGAGTTGTGCTTGGCGGCGAGGTGCCCCTCGTCGTACCAGCGCCGACCCTTCTCGCCACCTCCGCGGATGTGGGCGATGGCGAAGATCCCGCCCCGCTCGAGCAGCGAGAGGCGGAAGGCCGAGAAGGTGGGGTCGATCGAGATCTCGTAGGACCCGTAGCCATAGAGCAGGCACGGGGCGGGGGATGCGATGCCCGAGCCGGGGTCGGACGGGTCGACGAGGAGCGAGGCCGCGTGGACCACGCTCACCGGGATCTGCTCGCCATCGAGACCCGTGGCCTCGAGCCGGTAGGTCACGAGCTGCTCGGGCGCGTAGCCGCCGAGCACCTCCTGGCGCTTGAGCACCTGCACCGTCCGGTCAGCGAGGTCCACCTCGGCCACCGTCGAGGGCAGGGTCATCGACGTGGTCCCGAACCGCAGCCGGGCTGGGTCGTGCTCAGGGTTGGCTCCGAGCCAGGTGGTCGTCGGCCCGGCGCCCTCGCCGATGCACCAGGTCTCCGACAGCGCCACCTGCCGTGGGACGAGGCCTTCGGCACCGACCGGGATGACCCGCACGGCGGTCTCGGCGTTCGAGCGCTCCGAGACGACGATGGCCGAGGCAAAGGCGTCGACGTCCTCGAGGCGGACCCCAGGCCGGTGGGCGACCAGGGGAACCCAGGCGTCCGGGACGCCATCGTCGTCGGGGGCCACCAGCAGGGCGAAATCGAGGGCCTCGGCGTTCGTGAGCCTCAGCCACCATCGGTCGCCGGCCCTGGTCGTCAGGTGGGTCATGCCGTTCTCGACTCCCGTGACCCTCGGCAGCAGGGTGACCAGCGGGGTCGTGGGCTCGGCGGCGGGCAGCGCGGCGATCTCCGACGTCGACGAGGACGCGATCGAGACGATGATCACGGCCTCGTCGCGCGACGCTCCCACCGAGACGTTGAAGCGGGCATCAGGCTCCTCGAGGACCAGCACGTCGGCGCTCGGATCCTGACCGAGCTCGTGGCGCCAGAGCTGGTGGGGTCGCCAGGCCTCGTCCACGCGGGTGAAGAAGGCATGGGCCGAGTCGGCAGCCCAGGCGAAGCCGTAGGAGACCTCGGTGATCGACTCGGTCGGGCTCTCGGAACCGTCGAGGTGCCGGAACGACAGCACGAGGCGCTCGTCACCCTTGGTGTCCACCCCCACGGCCAGGGTGCGGTGGTCAGGGCTGACCGACAGGACGCCGACGGTGAAGAAGTCGCTGTCGCCAGCCTCGACGTTCTCGTCGAAGATGACCTGCTCGTCGGCGTGGTGCTCGAGGGCCACCGGCGGCGCCTCGGCCGGATCGGTCGCCGGCCGTCGGCAGTGGATGGGGTAGCTCTTCCCCTCCTCGGTCCTCGAGTAGTACCACCAGGGCCCACGCCGGACCGGGACCGACAGGTCGGTCTCCACGATGCGGCCCTTGAACTCGCCGAACAGGCGCTCGCGCAGGTCCTCGAGGTGGGACAGGCTGGCCTCGGTGAAGGCGTTCTCCGCCTCGAGGTGGGGGACGGTGGCGGGATCGTCGAGGTTGCGGAGCCAGCCGTACTCGTCGGTGCGCTCATGGCCGTGGGTCGTCGTGACCACGGGACGGCGGGGGGCGATCGGGGGCTGCGGTGCGTCAGGCATGATCCCTGATCCTGCCAGCCGCGGGCGCGGCCTCGAACGGTCAGCTCTCGTCGGGCAATTGCTACCATGGCGATGGGAGAAAGTCCGCACCGCCCGTTGGCGGACACCCGGAGGACGCATGGCCATCGAAGATCTTGACCTTGATCGCTACCAGCTCGGCTGGTCGGACGAGGAGGACTATGTCTTCAAGCCCAAGAAGGGCCTGAACGAGGACATCGTCCGTGAGATGTCCGGCATCAAGAAGGAGCCGGAGTGGATGCGGGACTTCCGCCTCTCGGCGCTCGCCCGCTTCGACCGTCGGCCCATGGCCAAGTGGTTCGCCGTCAACATGCCGGACCTCGACTTCGACGACATCTACTACTACATCAAGCCGACCGAGAACCAGGTCAACGAGTGGACCGACCTACCGGACGCCATCAAGGACACCTACGAGAAGCTCGGCATCCCTGAGGCCGAGCGCAAGTACCTCGCCGGCGTGACGGCGCAGTACGAGTCGGAAGTCGTGTTCCACCGCAATCGGGCCGATCTCGAGGCCATGGGCGTCATCTTCACCGACATGGACACCGCCGTGCGCGAGCACCCCGAGCTGGTGAAGAAGTGGTTCGGGTCGGTCATCCCGCCGAACGACAACAAGTTCGCCGCCCTGAACTCGGCCGTCTGGTCCGGAGGCTCGTTCATCTACGTGCCGCCCGGCGTGGTGGTGGACCAGCCCCTCCAGGCCTACTTCCGCATCAACGCGGAGAACATGGGGCAGTTCGAGCGGACGCTGATCATCGCCGACGAGGGCTCGCAGGTCCACTACGTGGAGGGCTGCTCGGCCCCGGTGTACTCGACCGACTCGCTGCACTCCGCCGTGGTCGAGCTCGTGGCGCTCCCTGGGAGCCGGATCACCTACACGACCATCCAGAACTGGTCGACCAACGTCTACAACCTCGTGACCAAGCGGGCCCGTGCCGAGGCCGAGGCGCACGTCGAGTGGATCGACGGCAACATCGGCTCACGCCTGACCATGAAGTACCCGAGCGTCTACCTCATGGGCCCCAAGGCCTCCGGGGAGGTGCTGTCGGTGGCCTACGCCGGCAAGGGCCAGCGTCAGGACGCCGGGGCGAAGATGGTCCACGCCGCCCCAGAGACGACGTCGACCATCGTGAGCAAGTCCATTTCCAAGGACGGTGGGAACACGACATACCGAGGCCTCGTCCACGTCGACGAGGGTGCCAAGGGAGCCAAGTCCTTCGTGCGCTGTGACGCCCTGCTGCTCGACGACGAGTCGGTCTCCGAGACCAAGCCCTACATGGAGGTGGGGGAGAAGGACGCCTCGATCGGCCACGAGGCCACGGTGTCGAAGGTCGGCGACGACCAGCTCTTCTACCTGATGAGTCGCGGGCTCTCCGAGTCGCAGGCCATGGGCATGATCGTCAACGGCTTCATCGAGCCGGTGACCCGGACCCTGCCGATGGAGTACGCCGTCGAGTGGAGCCGGCTGATCGAGCTGCAGATGGAGGGCTCGATCGGCTGATCGGCCGATGTCGCCGGTTCGTCGCTAGGAGCGAGGGGTCCGGCGCATCGTCCACAGCGGTGGGCCGCTCGGGACCGGACGGAGCTCGGCGACGGTCTCGAAGCCGAAGCGGCGGTAGTAGGCCAGGTTGTCGTGCTTCTGGGTCTCGAGGTACGCGTCGAGGCCCTCGGTGTCGCAGCGCTCGAGGATCGGCTCCACCATGCGACTGCCGATGCCAGAGCGCTGCACCTCAGGGTCGACGGTGAGCATGGCGAGATACCACAGCGGCCCCTTGGGGTGCTCATGCTCGATGGCTCGCATGTAGCGCATGCCGTCGGGGGCCATCTGGGGGCGCGGGGCGAAGGCATGGACCAGCCCGGCGACCTGTGCCGCCTGGTTGCGACCCGGGGCGGGGTAGCCACCGGGGGCCACCCAGGCACCGACGCCCACGATCCGGCCCTCATGGCGCGCCGTGAGGATGTGACCACCCGGACCGAGGTTCTTGAGCATGGCGCGCATGTAGATCGCCAGGCCTCTCGCCCGCAGCATGGAGGGGGGCGCGAGGTGGCGGAAGAAGGGGTCGTTCTGGAAGGCCCGTGCCCCGACGATGGCGGCGTCGTCCACGTCGGAGCGGCCCGAGAGGCCCTCGATGATCTCGATCTCGCGTCGGCTCATGGCCGAACTCTAGGGGGTCGTGACCGGCGGCTCCCCGCAGCAGGCACGAAGTGGCAGCATGGGGGCATGGCGATGCGCGAGGGCTGCAAGCACTTCCAGTCGAGGACCTACGACTCAGGCGAGGTCGCCCGGTTCTGCCAGCTCGACCTCGCCCCGGAGGCACCGTGGCGCTGCCCTGACGACTGCCCCTCCTACGCCCCTCGCCTGGCTGATGTGGGCTGGGCCCACGGCTCCCTGATCGAGCCTCCCGTGGGCCCGGAGCCCGAGGGCGCCCCTGAGGACATTGCGGCCGTCCTCGACTCGGCCGAGGACATCGTCAACGGCGTCGCTGGCGACGTGCTGGCCGAGGTCCAGGCGGAGAAGGCGAAGGCGGCAGGTCGCGAGGGCCGCCGTTGGTGGCGCTTCGGCCGCTGAAGTGACCGCCCTGGGGCGGGGCGCTCAGGTGCCGGTGTAGTTGCCCGGCCGCTTCTCCATGAACGACGTCATCGCCTCGACCAGGTCGTTGGAGTTGATGTAGAGGGTGTTCCAGTCGGCGACGAAGTCGAGGCCCTCAGTTACGGTCCGGCCGTCGTTGGCGGCGAGGACGGCCTTGGTGCCCTCGACGGCCAGCGGGGAGTTGGCGGCGATCTCGTCGGCGATTTCCCGGGCCATCGTCAGCGCACCTGAGGCTCCGCCTTCTGCGACGTGATTGACGAGGCCGATGGTGGCGGCGCGGTCGGCATCGATGTCCTTGCCGGTCAGGGCGAGCTCGGCCACGTGGCCGGCACCGATGATGCGCGGGAGGCGCTGGAGGCTCCCGATGTCAGCCACGATGGCGACCTTGGCCTCACGGACGGAGAACTTGGCGTCGTCGGAGCAGACGCGGATGTCGCAGGCAGCGATGAGATCGACGCCGCCGCCGATGCACCAGCCGTGGATGGCGGCGATCACTGGGACCCGGCAGGCCTCTACCGCGGTGACCGAGGCCTGCATCGAACGGATGTTCCGGTTGAGCGAGGCGTTGCGGCTGGCCTGGCTCGTGGTCCCACCGCCGCCTCCGGTCCCCATCAGCGACCCGGCCATGGCCTTGAGGTCGAGGCCGACGGAGAAGTGCTTGCCCTGGGCCGCGAGCACGATGCAGCGCACGGCGGGGTCTGCGCACAGCGCATCGACGGCGAGGGGGAGGTCGGTCCAGAACTCCGGACCCATGGCGTTTCCCGCATCCCCGCGGTCGAGGTGGAGGATGCCGACGTGACCGTCGACCTCGATGCTCAGGACGGGTGATGAGAACGACGCTGGTGCCATGGGACCTCCTCGGATGGGCGTGAGGCTGAGCCTAGGGCACGGCCTGTCGATGCCACCGACTGAGGTCGGAGGCCCACCGCTAAACTTCCCCTCGACCCTCGCTCCCTGCCGACTGCCCCGAAAGGCCGCTGAACCGTGCCCCTCGTGACCACTGATGCCACGGCCGCCCTGGGCGGTCCGAGCTGGCTCGTCGACCGGAGGGCCGAGGCGGCCGAGGCGCTCGACGCCCTCGGCCTGCCGTCGTCTCGCGAGGAGGTCTGGCGCTACTCGCCGATCGACGACCTCGAGATCGAGCGCTACGTGCGCGGGGCGAAGATGGGACGTGCGATCGTGCCGCCGGCGCTGATCGCCGGGGCCGGATCGGTGCTCGAGATCGATGCTGACGGCGGCATCGGTTCGGCGGTGGCTCCGTCAGGCGTGTCGATCTCCGCGCTTTCTGCTCACCCAGAGGGCGCGCAGCTGCTCGGCGCCGCCACCTCGCCGGCCGACCCGATCGTCGCCCTGTCGACGGCGACGACGCCCGATGGGGTCGTGATCGATGTCGAAAAGGGTGCCATGCTCGCCGAGCCCATCGTCATCGTGCGGAACGTGGCGAACGGGGTCTCGTCGGGTCGCACCATCGTGCGGCTGGCCGAGGGTGCGATCGCCACGGTCCTGGAGGTCCACATCGGCGGAGAGGGCGACTCGCTCAGCCTCCCGGTGGCCGAGCTCTTCGTCGGCGACGCAGCCAACCTTCGCTATGGCTCAGTCCAGCTCCTCGGTCGCGCCGCCTGGCACCTGGCCACGATCAACGCCATCGTCGGCCGGGACGCCACGGTCAGCCAGCTCACCGCTGGGCTCGGCGGCCAGTACGACCGGGTCAGGACCGACACCGTCCTCGCCGGACAGGGCGCGTCGAGCGTGCTGCGGTCGACCTACCTCGGAGACGGCGACCAGGTCCACGACCTGCGCACCATGCAGGACCACGTTGCCCCGAAGACCATCAGCGACCTGCTCTGCAAGGGTGCGGTGGCCGACACGGCCCGGTCGGTCTACACCGGGCTGATCCGGATGCGCCATGGGGCGGTCCGGTCCAACGCCAACCAGTCGAACCACAACCTGGTCCTGTCGGAGACGGCGCATGCCGACTCGGTGCCCAACCTCGACATCTCGGAGAACGACGTGCGCTGCAGCCATGCCTCGACCGTGGGGCCGATCGATGAGGACCAGCGCTTCTACCTCGAGTCCCGGGGCATCGACCGGCCCTCCGCCGAGCGCCTCTTGGTCCGCGGCTTCTTCGCCGACCTGCTCGAGCGCTCGGACATCGGCCCGGCCGGCCCGGTGATCTCGGCCGACATCGAGCACCGCCTCGCCGGACTGGAGGTCCGATGACCACCACGACGCTCTGCCGTCTCGATGACCTGGTCGACGGGGCCGCCCGGCGCTTCGACGTCGACGGCGCCCGCCTCTGCGTGGTGCGCATCGGCGACGACGTCCTGTGCATCGCCGATCGCTGTAGCCACGAGGACTTCTCGCTCTCCGAGGGCGAGGTCATGGTCGGTGACCGGGAGATCGAGTGTGCCCGTCACGGGGCCATGTTCGACCTGACCACCGGGGAGCCCTGCTCGTTCCCGGCCACCAAGCCGGTGGCCGCATTTGTCGTCACCGTGCGCGACGGCGACGTCGAGGTGGAGATCTGATGGCTGAGCACGTCTTCGTGGTGAGCGGCCTGCGTGCCGAGGTGGCCGGCCGAGAGGTGCTGACCGGTGTCGATCTCGAGATCCGCAGCGGTGAGGTCCACGTCATCATGGGTCCGAACGGATCGGGCAAGTCGACGCTGGCCCACGCCCTCATGGGCCGGCCCGGCTACGAGATCACGTCGGGATCCATCATCCTCGACGGGGTCGAGCTCGTGGGTGCGCCGACCGCCGATCGAGCCCGGGCCGGGCTGTTCCTCGCCCTGCAGCAGCCGATCGAGGTCCCGGGCGTCCACCTGAAGGACGCCATGGAGTCCGCAGGGATCCCAGCGGGGGAGGTCACCCAGCGACTCGCCACCGAGGCGGCGGAGGTGGGCCTGCGCCCCGAGCTGCTCGACCGACCCCTCAACGTCGACCTGTCCGGCGGCGAGGCGAAGCGCAACGAGGTGGTGCAGCTCGCCACCTTGCGTCCCGCCATCGCCATCCTCGACGAGATCGACTCGGGCCTCGACGTCGATGCGCTCGGTGCGGTCTCCCGCCGGGTCGAGCGGGCCACCAAGGAGTGGGGACTCGGCGTGCTCGCCATCACTCACTTCAACCGACTGCTCGACGAGCTGCGGGCTGACAAGATCCACGTGCTCGTCGGCGGCAGGATCGTCGAGACCGGCGGTCCGGAGATGGCCAGCCGGCTCGAAGAGACCGGCTACGCGCAGTTCACGGCCTGACCGGCCGCCGACGGGGTGCAGTAGGGCCTCGTTGCTAGGTTGCCGACATGGCCAGGTCTGACGATCGCTCCTCCGGTGGGCAGTACGACGGCCTTCGTCGGCTCGGCAGCGACATGCAGCCGGCGAGGCGGTCAACCCGGCGCATTGAGCAGCCAACCGATGTTGGCGAGGGGCGACGGTCCGTCCGTCCACAGCGCCGTCGTCGACCTCCGATCGGCCGCATCGTCCTCGCCGTGGTGCTGGTGCTCGTGGTGCTCGTCGGTGGGGGGATCGCCTACCTGGGATGGCGCTACGGGCAGATCCCACGTTCGACGGTGGCCGGGCTCGCCCCGGTCGTGGACGGTCAGCCCATCAACGTCCTCGTGGTGGGCTCGGACTCTCGCTCAGGCCTGACCGGCCAGATGGCAGCCCAGGCCGGAGCCGACCAGGTGACGGGCCAACGGAGCGACGTGGTGATGGTGTGGCACCTCGACCCGGGTTCGGGATCGGCGCAGATCCTCTCGATCCCGAGGGACACCATGGTGGCGATGGGGCCGCTGGCGTCGTCGGAGGGGCGCTTCAACCGGATCAACACGGCGTTCGGCTCCGGGCCCGGACCGCTCGCCGAGATCCTGCAGGCGAACTTCGGCATCCCGATCCATCACGTCGTGCAGGTCGACTTCGCCGGATTCGTCGAGGCCACCGACGCCCTCGGTGGTGTCTGGATGAACTTCCCCTATCCCGCCAGAGATGCGTACTCAGGCCTGGCGATCACGACGCCCGGGTGCCAGCGGCTCGACGGCACGCAGGCGCTCGCCGTGGCACGGAGCCGCCACTACGAGTACCTCGTCGACGGCCGATGGGTCACCGACGGCACGTCGGACTTCGGCCGCATCCACCGGCAAGGTGCCTTCCTGCGGGCCCTGACCTCAGCAGCCAAGCACCAGCTCAACCCGATCGCCCTCAACTCGTTCCTCGGCTCCATCCCCAAGGGGGTGCGAGCCGACGGCGGCCTGTCGTTCCTCGACGCGCTCGACCTCGCCTGGCACTACAAGAGCATCGACCCCGGTGCGCTGGCCACCCAGACCCTTCCGACCGCCGGAGCCTCGGTCTCCCCGTGGGGCGACGTCCTGTTCGTGTCTCAGCCGGCCGCGCAGGAGCTGCTCGTGTCGATGTTCGGCAGCCAGCTGAGCGCACCCACGACGCCTCCGCCGAACACGGCGCTGTCGACCCCGGCGCCGCCGAGCGTCACCACCACGACGGCCCCGTCGACGACCTCACCGGGCTCCTCCGGCAGCTCTCCTGTGACGACCACGACGCAGCCGGCATTCGACCCGTCACCCTGCCCGGCGGCCTGAGGGCCACCGGCACTGCCCTCGGGTCGATCAGAGAGAGGCGTCGTCGAGCGCCTGGGCCAGGGTGTTCCACCCCAGCGTGGCGCACTTGATCCGCATCGGGAACTTGACGACCCCCTGCAGCGCAGCGAGCTCGCCGAGCGTGCGCAGGTCGACGGGCTCGGGCTCCGGTGCGTCCCCTGCGTCCTCGAGCTGGGCCTCGTGCACCGTCATCAGCGTCTTGAAGGTCTCGATGGTCTTGCGGACCTCGGCCACCGGCTTGCCCTTGACGGCTGCCGACATGAGCGAGGCCGACGACTGGCTGATGGAGCATCCCTGTCCGGAGATCTTGATGTCGGTGACCGTGCCGTCGTCGACGTGGAGGGTGACGAGGATCTCGTCGCCGCACAGCGGGTTGAACCCCTCGGCTCGGAGCGCGGCCTCGCCGGTGAGCTCCCCACGGTTCCGGGGCGAGCGGTAGTGGTCGAGGATGATCTCTCGGTAGAGCTCTTCAAGGTCAGCCATGGGAACCTCCGGCGCGGATCACAGGAACACTGTAGTGGCCTGCTGCAGACCAGCCACCAGCGCGTCGACGTCGTCGTGCCCGCTGTAGGGCCCGAAGGATGCCCGGGCGGCGGCTTGGACGCCGAGGTGCCGCATGAGTGGCTTGGCGCAGTGGTGGCCGGGCCGGACGCAGACCCCGACGGAGTCGAGGATCTGTGCGATGTCGTGGGCGTGCACGTCGCCGAGCTCGAAGGAGATAACCCCGCCCCGGTCGGGGCCCGCGGGAGGCCCGTAGATGGTGATGCCGTCGCCGAAGGCCGCCTCGAGCCGGTCGAGGGCATAGGTCGTCAGCATGGACTCGTGAGCGTGGATCGTCTCGACTCCGAGGCCGGAGATGTAGCGGACGGCCTCGGCGAGCCCCACGGCCTCGGCGATCGGCGGCGTTCCTGCCTCGAAGCGCTGCGGGGCATCGGCCGGGATGAACCGGTCGGTTCGGACGTCGAGGATCATGCCGCCGCCGCCGAGGAAGGGAGGCAGGTCGGCGAGCAGCTCGGCCCGTCCCCAGAGCACGCCGATGCCGGTCGGCCCGAGCATCTTGTGGCCCGACAACGAGAGGAAGTCGATGTCGAGGGCGGCGACGTCGTGGGGCAGGTGGAGGGCGGCCTGCGCTCCATCGACGTGGATCAGTGCGCCCGCTGCGTGGGCGGCGGCCGCAAGGGGGCCGATGGCGTTGACCGTGCCGAGCACGTTGGACATCGCCGTGACCGACAGCAGCTTGGCGCCGTCGAGGAGCTCGTCGAGGTTGCTCAGGTCGAGGCGGAGCTGGTCGTCGAGGCCGAGGAAGCGCAGCTCGACGCCGGTCCGCTCGGCCAGCATCTGCCAGGGGACGATGTTGGCGTGGTGCTCCATGAGCGTGAGCACCACGGCATCGTCCTCGCCGAGGTGCTGCTCGCCCCAGGTGCGGGCCAGCAGGTTGATCGACTCGGTGGTGTTGCGCGTGAAGACGATCTCTCGGGCCGGGTCCGGGGCACCGAGGAACCGTCCGATGGTGGTGCGGGCCGACTCGAAGAGGCGGGTCGCCTCCTCGGCCGTCTCGTAGACCCCGCGGTGCACGTTGGCGTGCGTCGTCTCGTAGTAGTGGTCCATGGCCTCGACGACGGCATGGGGCGGGAGCGACGAGGCGGCGGTGTCGAGGTAGGAGATCCGCCTGCCGTGGCTCTCGCGGCTCAGGAGCGGGAAGTCCCTCCTGACGGCAGTGACGTCGAGGGGGCTCGTGTCGGTCATGACCGCCACCGGTCGTAGCCGTCGCTCTCGATCTCGGCAGCGAGCTCGGGACCGCCCGACTCGACGATCCGGCCATCGACGAGGACGTGGACGAACTCGGGCCTCAGCTCGGCGAGCAGCCTCTGGTAGTGGGTGACCACGAGCACGCCGAGCTCCGGGCGGTGCTCGCGGACGGCGGCCACCCCGTCAGCCACGATCTTGAGGGCGTCGATGTCGAGGCCGGAGTCCGTCTCGTCGAGGATGGCGAGGGCCGGGTCGAGCAGGGCCATCTGCAGGATCTCGTTCCGCTTGCGCTCCCCGCCGGAGAACCCCTCGTTGAGGTGGCGCTCGGCGAAGGACGGGTCCATGCGCAGCTTGTCCATCCAGTCGCCCATCTCGAGCCGGACCTCGAGGACGCTGAGCTCGTCGAGGTCACGTCGGGCGGCCATCGCCTGGCGGAGGAACTGGGTCACCGAGACGCCGCTGATCGACTCGGGGTGCTGGAAGGCGAGGAACATGCCCGCCTTGGCCCGCTCGTCGGCGGCGAGAGCGGTCACGTCGCGACCTTGGAAGAGGATCGTCCCGGTGGTCACCTCGTACGCCGGGCTCCCGAGCAGCACCGAGGCCAGGGTCGACTTGCCGGCGCCGTTGGGTCCCATGAGGGCGTGGACCTCAGTCTCGTTCACCGTCAGGTTCACGCCGCGCAGGATCGGCGCACCGTCGGCCTCGGCGTGGAGATCGATCACTTCAAGCAGCGGAGTCGTCACGACTCAAATACTAGCGATCTGGTCAGGAATTCAGACAGCCCGTCAAGATGGGCCATCCCGAGAGGTCACCAGCCCCTGGCGACCCACTCCTCGAGGTGCGGGCGTTCGGTGCCGATGGTCGTCGCGTCGCCGTGTCCGGGGAGCACGATCGTGGCATCGTCGAAGGGCGCGAACAGTCGGGTGTCGATGGACTCGATGATCCCCTCGAAGCTCGAGCCCTCGAACCGGGTCGCACCTGGGCCACCCGGGAAGAGGGTGTCCCCGCTGAGGAGCAGGGGGGTCCCGAGCACGGCGAAGCACATCGAACCCGGGGTGTGCCCGGGCGTGGCGATCGTCCTGATCTCGAGGTCGCCGACGACGATGGCCACGTCGTCGTCGAGCGTCAGGTCGTAGGAGGGCAGCATGGCGGCATCGGCCGCCGTGACCGCCACCTCGATACCGGCCTCTCGCATGGCGGGGACCGCCTGGATGTGGTCCCAGTGCCCGTGGGTCTCGAGGACCCGTCGGACCCCGAGCTGGCCGGAGAGCTCGAGGAGGAAGTCGTGCTCGTCGGCGGCGTCGACGAGCACGGCCTCGCCCGTGCGGCGGCATCGCACGATGTAGACGTTGTTGTCGAAGGACCCGACCACGGTCTGGTGGACCTCGCAGGCGCCGTCGGCGTAGATCTGGGTGCTGGTGAGCATCCTCCAAGGGTCCCACAGGCCGAGACGCCGCACGAGGCATCCGTTGGTCCCGGGCGGTGACCCTGTAGTAGGAATGGTCCCGCACCGAGGGCTGTCGCCAGCGGTCACCGATCGACACGACCGAGGAAGAGGGATCAGACGATGAACTTCGCTTTCAACGAGGACCAGGACGAGCTTCGTCGGATGGTCAACCGCTTCCTGGCGGAGAAGTCCCCGGAGACTGCGGTGCGCGAGCTCATGGCGACCGAGGACGGCTACGACCCGGCGGTGTGGTCGCAGATGGCCGAGCAGCTCGGCCTCCAGGCGCTCATCATCCCCGAGGAGTTCGGTGGAGCCGGGTTCTCCTACGTCGAGCTGATCGTGGTGCTCGAGGAGATGGGCGCCGCCCTGCTGTGCGCCCCGTACTTCTCCACCGTGGCCCTCGGCGCCAACGCCCTGCTGACCAGCGGCGATGACGCCGCCAAGGCCGCCTACCTCCCCGGCATCGCCGCCGGAGAGACCATCGCCACGCTGGCCATCACCGAGCCCTCGGGCAAGTGGGACCTCGACTCGATCAGCCTTCCTGCATCCAAGAAGGGTGACGGCTGGGTGCTCAACGGCACCAAGCGCTTCGTGCTCGACGGCCACATCGCCAACCTGATCCTCGTGGCCGCCCGGACCGACGCAGGCCTGAGCCTCTTCGCCGTCGAGGGCGGCGCTGCCGGCCTGACCGCCGAGTCGCTCTCCACCATGGACCAGACCCGCAAGCAGGCCGAGCTGACCTTCGCCGACACCCCGGCCACCCTGATCGGGACCGACGGCGGGGCGGCAGCAGGCCTCGAGAAGACGCTGCAGCTCGCTGCGGTGGCCCTCGCCGCCGAGCAGGTCGGTGGCGCCCAGCGCTGCCTCGACAACGCGGTGGCCTACGCCAAGGAGCGGATCCAGTTCGGCCGCCCGATCGGCAGCTTCCAGGCCATCAAGCACAAGTGCGCGGACATCCTCCTCGAGGTCGAGTCCGCCAAGTCGGCCGCCTACTACGCCGGTTGGGCGGCTGCCGAGGACAACGACGAGCTCCCGCTCGTCGCCAGCCTGGCCAAGTCCTACTGCTCGGACGCCTACTTCCACGCAGCGGGGGAGAACATCCAGATCCACGGTGGCATCGGGTTCACGTGGGAGCATCACGCGCACCTGTACTTCAAGCGGGCCAAGTCCTCGGAGCTCTTCCTCGGCGACCCGGCGTACCACCGCGAGATCCTCGCCACGCAGCTCGGCATCTGAGCCGTCCGGCTCGCTGAGCCGTGGCGCTCGACGCGACATGGATCGAGGGACCTGACCGTCCCATCGAGGTGAAGGTGGCGACCCCGTCGTCGGCCAACGCGACGGGTCGGCTCATCGTCCTGACCCATGGCCTGCCCCTCAATCGGGGTGGTGGCGTCCTCGCCAGTCGTCTCCTCCCAGAGCTCGCCGAGCGCATCGCCGGCGAGGTCGGCTGGACGGCGGTGGTGCCGTCGCTGCGAGGCGTTGGCGAGACCGGGGGGACCTTCTCCGCCCGGGGGTGGCTCGACGACCTGCGGTCTGTGATCGGCGCCTTCATCGATCCCTCCTCGATGCCGTCGCTGGCGGGGTTCGGCCTCGGTGGGGCGCTGTGCCTCAAGGTCGCCTCCGAGGACGAGCGGATCCGTGGCGTGGTCACCATGGCCACGCCGGCTGATCTGTCGGCGTGGTGCGGTCGACCAGACCGCTTCGCCTCGATCTGCGAGCTGGCCGGGGTGATCGAGGATGCATCGACCGTCTCCTCCGAGCGGCTGGTGGCCGAGGTCGAGGCCCTCGACCCGTTGGGCTCCATCGCGACGATCCCTCCGCGGCACCTGATGATCGTGCATGGCGGCGACGATGCCGTGGTGCCCGTCGCCCAGGCGCGCCAGCTCGTCGAGGCCGCTGGCGGCCACGCCGAGCTGCGTGTCGTCCAGGGGGCAGGGCACTGGCTGCGACCTGATCCGAGGATGGTCGCCACCCTGCTCGGCTGGCTCGAGCGCCGCTCCTAGCGGCGTTCGAGCGCGGACGCTATCGAGGCGCCATCGTCGAGTCGATGGCGGAGCGCAGGGCGGCAGCCGCCCGTCGGGGGTCGCTGGCCTCGGTCAGGTCCCGCACGACGACGAAGTGGGTGACCCCGGCGGCGGCGAGTCCCGGGATGCTCTCGGGCGTGACCCCACCGGTCACGAACACCGGGACGTCCGCCGCGGCGATGGCCTCGGCGGCGTAGCCCACGCCCGTCCCGGCGCGACCGGGCTTGGTCGGCGTCGCGACCACCGGCCCAGCCGAGAGATAGGTGGCATCAGAACCGATGGCCTCGGCCAGCTCGGCCGAGGCGTGCGTGGACAGACCGATGATGGCGTCAGGTCCGAGGATCCGGCGACAGAGCGACACCGGCGCATCGTCCTGTCCGACGTGCACCCCGTCGGCTCCCACCTCGAGGGCGAGGTCGGGCCGGTCGTTCATCACGAAGGGCACGCCGAGGTCGGCGCACACGGCTGCGGCCATGCGCCCGGCGGCGATCACGTCGGCGGCGTCGTGATCCTTGTCGCGCAGCTGGACGATGTCGACGCCACCGGCGATGCACTCGGCGAGGAACGTCGTGAGGTCGGGCCGGATCGGCGTGCAGAGGTAGAGGCGCCGCGTCGAGAGGTCGAACATCAGCCGGCCTTTCCGGCCTTGGCGGCCGCCTTCATGGCCGCCTTGAACTCCCGCACCTCGTCGAGGCTCGTCGCATCGACGATGTCGGCGACGCTCCGGCGGGAGCCGACGTCGGAGTACGGCGTCGAGACGTCCTGCCACCCAGGCACGGCGAGCCCGCACTGCTTGCCGAGGAGGGCGATGAAGATCTTGGCCTTCATGTCGCCGAAGCCCGGGAGGGCCTTCATCCTTCGGAGGAGCTCTGGGCCATCGTGAGCGGTCTCCCAGAGGGCGGTGGCGCTTCCTGCGTAGCCGTCGACGAGCGCCTGGCAGACCTGCTGGCAGCGTGCGGCCATCGACCCGGGGTAGCGGTGGAGGGCAGGCTGCTGGGTGAAGGCTGCCACGAGCTCGTCGGGATCCATGGCGGCGATCCGGCCGGCGTCGAGCGGGCCTCCGATGCGCTCGAGCAGCAGCACCGGTGCGCCGAACGCTCGCTCGAGCGGCACCTGCTGGTCGAGGGTCATGCCGAGGAGCAGGGCGAGGGGATTGGTGCTGAGGAGGGTGTCGGCCGCCTCGTCGCCGGTCAGGTGGAGTGCCATGGGCGTAATGCTAGGTGCGGTCCAGCGGCCCCATCGTGGCCATGTGGCCGGGGGTCGCCCCCACGGGGCAGACTCTGGGTCGTGCACATCCCCGCAACTGCTGACTACGGCGTCCGTGCGCTGCTGGCCCTCACGGCCGCCGGCGTTCCCCAGACGGCTGAGACGCTCGCCGCCGAGCAGGAGCTGCCCGCCCGCTTCCTGGGCGCCATCATGAACGATCTCCGCCGCGCCGGCCTCGTGATCAGCCAGCGAGGGCCCGACGGTGGCTATCGCCTCGCCCGGGACCCGTCGGAGATCACCATCGCCGACGTGATCCGTGCGCTGGTCGGCCCCCTGGCCGAGGTCCGAGGGCAGCGCCCTGAGGACACCACCTATGACGGGGCGGCCGAGCATCTCCAGGAGGTGTGGGTGGCGGTGCGCGCGGCGCTGCGCCGGGTGCTCGACAACGTGACGCTGGCCGACGTGGCGGCGGGGACCTTCCCGCCTGACATCACGGCGCTCATGGAGGACCCTGACGCCTGGCAGCCTCGGTGAGCCTCATCATCTACACCGACGGCTCCTGCCTCGGGAACCCCGGTCCGGGTGGTTGGGCCTGGGCGGTCCCCGACGGGCCCTGTGCGGCAGGTGCTGATCCGACCACGACGAACCAGCGGATGGAGATCACTGCGGCCCTCGAGGCCCTGCAGAGCAATCCTGACGGCGACATCGTGATCGTCAGCGACTCGACCTATGTGGTCAAGTGCTTCACCGACCGCTGGTGGTCAGGCTGGCAGCGGCGAGGGTGGAAGAACAGCCAGGGCAAGCCCGTGGCGAACCGAGACCTCTGGGAGCCGATGATCGAGGCGGCGCTGGCCGACCACCGAACGGTGACGTTCCAGTGGGTCAAGGGGCACTCCGGCGATCGATGGAACGACGTGGTCGACGAGCTGGCCACCACGGCCGCCCGAACGCAGCGTTCCCGTCCCGCCGGCCCCTGATCTGACCGGAGGCCGAGTCGGTAGCATCGGGGCAGGGCCTCGGTGCGACCTCCGGGGCCAGGAAGGACTGCGCAGCCGTGGCACCCGAGACTGGGACGTTCGATGTCATCGTCATCGGGGGAGGTCCCGGTGGCTACGCCGCAGCCCTCTACGGCGCCTCTGCCGGGCTCACTGTCGCGATGATCGAGATGGAGAAGGTGGGCGGGACCTGCCTGCACCGTGGGTGCATCCCCGCCAAGGAGTTCCTCGAGACGGCGGCCGTCTGGCGCACCGTCAACGCCGCCTCGGAGTTCGGCGTGACTGCCAACTCGCCGACCCTCGACTTCGCCGTCAGCCAGGCCCGCAAGCAGTCCGTCGTGGACCTGCTGACGAAGGGGCTCGCCGGGGTGCTCGCCAACCGGTCGGTCACCGTGCTGTCAGGTCGGGCCCTCCTCGCAGGGTCGGGACGTGTCGAGGTGGTCGACGGGCCGGATGCGGGGACCGTGCTGTCGGCGCCGTCGGTCATCCTCGCCACCGGATCGGTCCCCCGCACCCTTCCTGGTCTCGAGGTGGACGGTCGTGTCGTCGTCACCTCCGACGAGTTCCTCGACCTCGACCGCCTGCCGGCCTCGGCAGCGGTCGTCGGCGGCGGGGCCATCGGGTGCGAGTTCGCCTCGATGCTGTCCGACGTCGGTGTCACCGTCACCATCGTCGAAGGGCTCCCGACGATCCTCGCCGCCTGTGATGCCGACGTGGTGTCCCAGGTCGCTCGATCGTTCAAGAAGCGCAAGATCGCCATGATCACCTCCGCAGTCGTCACCGGCCACACCCCGGACCCGTCGGGGTCGACCACAGCGCTGGCCATCGAGGGCCGAGACCCCATCGACGTCGAGATGGTGGTCGTCTCTGTGGGGCGTCGCCCGCTCACCGAGGGCGTCGTCGATCCATCTGTGGGCGTGGCGATGGACGACCGTGGGTTCGTGCTCGCCGACGGGAGGATGCGCACGTCGGCTCCCGGCGTCTGGGCGGTCGGCGACATCGTGGCAGGGACGCCGCAGCTCGCCCACGTCGCCTTCGCCGAGGCGATGGTCGCCATCAAGGACATCCTCGGCGAGGCACCCACGCCCGTGGACTACCTCCGCGTGCCATGGGCCATCTACTGCCACCCGGAGGTGGCGTTCGCCGGGCTCACCGAGGCCCAGGCGATCGAGATGGGCTACGACGTGGTCACCAAGAAGGACCCGTTCGGCGGAAACGGTCGGGCGCGCATCATCGGGGACACCGAGGGCATGGTCAAGGTGGTCGCAGCGAAGGGCCCTGACGGTCGAGCGGGCCAGGTCCTCGGCGTCCACATGGTGGGACCCTGGGTGACCGAGCAGCTCGGTGCGGGGTACCTGGCCGTGAACTGGGAGGCGCTCGTGGACGAGGTGGCGGCGCTGATCCAGCCACACCCCTCACTGTCGGAGACCTTCGGAGAGACGATGATCGCGCTGACCGGACGGGGGCTCCACGTTGGCTGACGTGATCCTCCCCTCGCTCGGTGAGTCGGTGACCGAGGGCATCGTCACCCGGTGGATGAAGCGGGTCGGCGACCTCGTCGAGCGAGACGAGCCGCTCTACGAGATCTCGACCGACAAGGTCGACTCGGAGATGCCGGCTCCTGCCGCTGGCATCCTGATCGAGATCCTGGTGGCCGAGGGTGACACGGTGGCTGTCGGGGAGCGGCTCGCCATCATCGGCGAGGCCGCCTCGGGGGCCGTGGCCGCCGCAGCGACTCCACCGTCGGAGCCAGCGCCGATCGAGCGTGCTGCGCCGGATGCCGGGTCATCGGGCCCAGGAGCGGTCACCTCTCCCTTCGTCCGCCGTGCGCTCGAAGCCAGCGGCCGCAACGCTCATGACGTGACCCCCACCGGACCAGTGGGTCGGATCACTCGTGCCGACGTCGCCGCCGCTCCGAGGGAGCCGATCGCGGCTGCGGCTGCGTCGTCTGACGACCCGGCCTGGGCGCCGGATCGTCCTGCCGCCGTGGCCTTCGTGGCGATCGAGGCACGCTACGACGAGGTCGAGCGGGCGCTCGCCTCCGAGGTCGCCGCATCGGCCGCCGAGGAAGGCGTGATCCTCGACGCCACGGTCTTCGCACTCCGTGCGGCCGTCGAGGCCCTGGGGGAGTTCCCAGAGCTGAACGCCTGGACGGGCGGAGGTGAGCTGCACCTCGAGGCCTCCCGGAACGTGGGCGTCGACGTCGAGATCGACCAGGGCCTCGTGGCCCCCGTCGTCCACGACGCCCAGGACCTCACGCTCCGGGGCCTGGCCCGACGGATGGCCGAGGTGGCAGACCGGGCGGCGACGCTCTCGATGGGGATCGAGGACCTCATGGGCGCCACCTTCTCCGTCGCTCGCGTCCCCACCGAGCCGGTCGTCCTGAGTATCCCGGCGCTGCGGCCACCACAGGTGGCGGCCCTGAGCGTGGGTGGCGCCCGCCGCCAGCCTGTCGTGACCACCCGAGAGGGGGTGGAGGTCGTGACCATCGAGTCGGTCGGCATCCTCGGGCTGGCCTATGACTCCGCGTTCGTGAGCCCGACCAGGGCGGCCGCCTTCCTGGTGCGCACCGCTGCGCTCCTCGAGAGGCCCGACTGGACGGCACAGCTCTGATGCCGAGGCTCCAGGTCAGGCACCTCGGTCGCGTGCCCTATGCCGAGGCCTACGACCTCCAGCGGGGGCTGCTCGGCAGCGGCCAGGACCACGTGCTCATCCTCGAGCACCCGGCCACGATCACCCTCGGCCGTCGCGCCGACCCAGCCAACATCATCGGCGACCCCACCGCCTCGGGGGCAGAGGTCATCGCCACCGATCGCGGCGGCGATGTGACCGCCCACGGACCGGGTCAGCTCGTGGCCTACGCGATCGTCTCGCTCGGCGAGGACCTCTCGGCCATCCCACAGCACGCCCATCGCATGGAGGATGCCGTGATCGCCACCGTGGGTGCGTTCGTCGACCCGGCCGACGTCGGCGGGATCGGGCGCCTCGAGGGCCACCCGGGCGTCTGGGTGGGGATCGAGACGGCAAACCCGGCCAAGGTGTCGGCGATGGGCATCCGGACCGAGGTGGTCGCTGGGGCCCGCCGGACGCTCCACGGCGTCTCACTCAACGTCGACATCGATCTGAGCCTGTTCTCCACGATCGTCCCCTGTGGCATCGCCGGCCGTCCGGTGACCTCGCTGAGGTCGCTGGGCTCGACCGCGTCGATGGCCGAGGTCGGAGCGGTGCTGGCCTCGGCGATGGCTGATGCCCTGGCTCCCGGACGCCAGTGCGAGGTTGCCTCGGTCCTCCCGATCGGCGAGGAGGTGGACCGTGCCATCCCGGTGGGGTCGATGCTCGACCGCCGGCTGCGGGCTGCTGGGGTGGAGCCGCGAGATGGCCTGGCGCTCGGCGCCCGGAAGCCCGAGTGGCTTCGCATCCCGGTCCGACGCGGCGGTGGGTTCGAGTCCACGCGGTCGGTCATCGGGGACCTCGACCTCGTCACCGTCTGCGAGGAGGCGGGCTGCCCCAACATCTTCGAGTGCTGGGCCGACGGGACCGCCACCTTCATGGTCAACGGTGACCGCTGCACCCGGGCCTGCGCCTTCTGCCTGATCGACACGCGCAAGCCGCTCGCCCTCGACGCGACCGAGCCCGCGAGGGTGGCGGAGGCGGTCAGCCGGATGGGCTTGGCCCATGCGGTGGTCACCTGCGTGGCGCGCGACGACCTCCCTGATGGGGGAGCCGGTGCGATCGCCGCCACCATCCTGGCGATCCGGGAGCGCTGCCCAGAGACGAAGGTCGAGGTGCTGATCTCGGACCTGCGGGGCGATGCGGAGGACCTCGACCTCATCGTGAGGGCGCGCCCCGACGTCCTCAACCACAACATCGAGACGGTGGCACGGCTCCAGCGAGCCGTTCGGCCGTCGGCTGGATATGCCCGGAGCCTGACGGTGCTCGCTCGGGCGCGAGCGGCCGGCCTGGTGACCAAGTCAGGGATCATGGTCGGCCTCGGTGAGACCGACGACGAGGTGGTGACCACGCTGCGCGACCTCGCCGCCGTCGGGGTGCAGCTCGTCACGATCGGTCAGTACCTGCGTCCGACGGCGGACCACGCACCCATCGCCCGGCACGTCGACCCCGCCACCTTCGACTGGCTGGCCGCACAGGGCGCGGCGATGGGCTTGACCCACGTGCAGTCATCTCCCCTGACCAGGTCGAGCTACCACGCGCGCGACGCGGCGGACAGCGCCGAACCCGTGGCGCTCCGGCGCTCGACCGTCCCCGGCTGAGCGCCCTGCCGGGTCAGGCCACGAAGTACTTGGCCTGCGGGTGGTGGCAGATGATGGCGTCGGTGGTCTGCTCCGGATGGAGCTGGAAGCCCTCGGACACCTCGACGCCGATGCGTGACGCTCCGAGCAGCTCGGCCACGGTGGCGTTGTCGGCGAGGTCCGGACAGGCTGGGTAGCCCCACGAGTAGCGACCACCCCGATACTGCTGGCGGAAGAGACCGGTGAGCGACGGCCCGTCCTCGTCGGCGAAGCCGAGCTCCTCGCGGATCCGGCGGTGCCAGAGCTCAGCCAGCGCCTCGGCCATCTCGACCCCGAGTCCGTGGAGGAGGAGGTAGGCGAGGTACTCGTCCTTGGCGAACAGCTCGGCACACCGATCGGAGATGCGCGAGCCCATGGTGACCAGCATGAAGCTGGCGTAGTCGCGATCCGGGTCTCCGGCGGGGCGGAAGAAGTCGGCGATGCACAGGTGCGGCTCGACCTGCTGGCGGGGGAAGCGGAAGCGGGCCTGCTCGGTCGTCCGCTCGTCGTCGGTCCAGATCACGAGGTCGTTGCCGTCGGCGTTGGCAGGGAAGTGTCCGTAGACGACCTGGGGCACGAGGAGGTCGTCGGCAACCGCCGTGGCGAGCTGCTCGCGCAGCGTGGCCGACACCCGCTCCTTGAAGGCATCGTCATCCTCGCCCCCCTCGGGGCGGAACCCCCACTGATTGCGGAAGAGCGCCGTCTTGTTGATGTAGCCGGCGATCTCGTCGATGGCGATGCCCTTGGCCACCCGGCTCCCGAGGAACGGCGGGGTCGGCGGGATGACGTCGAGCGCCACCTCGGGCGACCGCGTGGGCTGCCCGGCGACGGGCTCGTAGCTGGCGTCCTTGAACCGGCGCTGCACGTTCTTCTCGGAGAGCTTGCGGCCGAAGTCCGGGTCGTCCTCGCCCGTCTTCTTGAGCTCCATGAGGCGATCCATGGTGCGCAGGCCTTCGAAGGCGTCCTTGCCGTAGAAGAGGCGACCGTCGTAGACGGCCCGGAGGTCCTTCTCGACATAGGTCCGCGTCAGGGCCGCCCCTCCGAGGAGCACGGGCACATGGGCCAGCCCGCGCTCGTTGAGCTCCTCGAGGTTCTCGCGCATGATCAACGTGGACTTGACCAGCAGTCCGCTCATCCCGAGGGCATCGGCATCGTGCTCCTCAATGGCGGCGATCATCTCGTTGACGCCGATCTTGATCCCGAGGTTGATGACCTCGTAGCCGTTGTTGGTGAAGATGATGTCGACGAGGTTCTTGCCGATGTCGTGCACGTCGCCCTTGACTGTGGCGAGGACGACCTTGCCACGACCTCCCTGGTCGGCCTTCTCCATGTGGGGCTCGAGGTGGGCCACCGCCTGCTTCATCGTCTCGGCGGAGCCGAGGACGAAGGGCAGCTGCATCTCGCCCGTGGCGAAGAGCTCGCCGACCGTCTTCATGCCCTCGAGAAGGTGGTCGTTGATGATGGACAGCGGGGCGAAGCCCTCCGCCATGGCCAGGTCGAGGTCCGCCTCGAGGCCGGTGCGATTCCCGTCGATGATCCTCTGGGTGAGTCGCTGGTCGACCGGCCAGTCGGCGTGGTCGTCGGCGGCGGAGCTGGCGATTTTCACCCCGTCGAAGAGGGCGAGGAGCTCGCTCAGCGGGTCGTAGCCCTCCTTGCGACGGTCGTAGATGAGGTCGAGGCAGATCTCGCGGGCCCGGTCGTCGATCTTCGATAGGGGCAGGATCTTGGACGCATGGACGATGGCGGCGTCGAGGCCGGCCTCCGTGCACTCGTGGAGGAAGACGCTGTTGAGCACCTGCCGGGCAGCCGGGTTCAGGCCGAACGAGACGTTGGAGAGCCCGAGGACCGTGGTCACGCCGGGCAGGTGCTCCTTTATGAGCCGGATGCCCTCGATGGTCTCGATGCCGTCCCGGCGTGACTCCTCCATGCCCGTGGAGAGCGGAAGGGCCAGAGGGTCGAACATGAGGTCCTCGGGCGAGAGGCCGTAGCGCTCGATGGCGAGGTCGTGGATGGCGGTGGCGGCGCGGAGCTTCCACTCGGCGGTGCGGGCCTGGCCCTCCTCGTCGATGCAGGTCGCCACGACGGCCGCTCCGAACTCGCGGGCCAGGGTGAGGAACGAGTCGAAGCGCGTGCCGGCTCCGGCGCCCTCCTCGAGGTTGACGGAGTTGAGGATGGGACGACCGCCGAGCCAGCGCAGCGCGGTCTCGGCCACGTTGGCCTCCGTGGTGTCGACCATGATCGGCACGCTCGACTGCGTGGCGAGCTCGGCCATGAGCGCTCCCATGTCGGCCACGCCGTCGGCACCGGTGTAGTCGACGCAGACGTCGATGACGTGGCTGCCCTCCTTGACCTGGTCCTTGGCCATCGAGATGCAGGTGTCCCAGTCGCCCTCGAGCATCGCCTCGCGGAACTTCTTCGATCCGTTGGCATTGGTGCGCTCGCCGATGACGAGGAACGAGGTGTCCTGCCTGATCGGCACGCTGGTGTAGATCGAGGTGAGGGCCGCCTCGGCCTGCGGGTTGCGCTCGGCTCGTGTGGCTCCGTCGACCGCGGCCACCACGGCGGCGAGGTGGGCTGGGGTGGTCCCGCAGCAGCCGCCGACGGCGGAGACGCCGAACTCGCTGACGAAGCGCGCCATGTGCTCACCGAGCTGCTCGGGGGTCAGGTCGTAGTGCATGGCGCCGTCCACCACGCTCGGCAGGCCGGCGTTCGGGAGGCACGAGATCGGGATGCGGCTGTGCTCGGCGAGGTACCGCAGCGGCTCGCCCATCTCGACCGGCCCCGTGGCGCAGTTCAGGCCGATGACGTCGACCCCCATCGCCTCGAGCGCCGTCAGGGCGGCACCGACCTCGGTGCCGGGAAGCATCCGACCCGTCAGCTCGATCGTCACCTGGACCTGGAGCGGCACCTGTCGCCCGGCGTCGGCCATGGCGAGGCGGCAGCCGTTGATGGCCGCCTTCGCCCCGAGGAGGTCGAACATCGTCTCGATGATGAAGAGGTCCACCCCGCCGGCGAGCAGGCCGGCGGCCTGCTCGCGGTACGAGTCGCGCAGCTCGGTGTAGGGGATCTGGCCCAGGGTCGGGAACTTGGTGCCCGGTCCCATCGAGCCGGCGACGAAGCGTGGCTTCTCCGGGGTGCTGAAGCGATCGGCGCACCGTCGGGCCAGCTCGGCTGCGGTCCGCGAGAGCTCGAAGGCCCGGTCGGCGAGGTCGTACTCGGCGAGGACGATGGAGAAGGAGCCGAACGAGTCGGTCTCGATGACGTCAGAGCCGATCTCGAGGAACGAGGTGTGGAGCCGCTCGATGGCATCGGGCCTCGTGGCCACGAGGATCTCGTTGCACCCCTCGAGGGCGGGACCACCGAAGTCCTCGGCGGTGAGCTCCATCATCTGCAGGTTCGTTCCCGTCGCCCCGTCGAAGACCAGCACGCGGTCCGCGAGGGCGGCCAGATAGGGATCCGTCGCAGGGGTCAGCTTTGGCAGGAAGGAAGTGGTGTCCGACACGAGAGCCAAGGCTACCGGCATGGCCGGTAGCCTTGGGCGGGTGCAGATCTACACCGGCAAGGGCGACGACGGGACCACCGGTCTCCTCTATGGCGGTCGGGTCCGCAAGGATGCGGACCCCATCGAGGTCAACGGGGCCGTGGACGAGGCGCAGGCGGCGCTCGGCATGGCGCGTGCGCATGGTGCCGGGGACACCGAGCTCGACGGCCTGCTGGTCGACCTCGAGCGCGATCTCTACGTCCTGATGGCCGAGGTGGCGACGCTGCCCGAGAACCGGGACAAGCTCTCCTCGGGCGTCACGCTGGTCTCCGAGGAGATGGTCCAGGGGCTCGAGGGTCACATCGACCGGCTCACCGAGACCTTCGCCATGCCCACGGAGTTCGTGGTCCCCGGGCAGAACCTCGTCGCCGCATCGCTCGACGTGGCACGCACCACCGTCCGACGAGCGGAGCGCCTGGCCGTCACCGCCGGCTTCGAGGGATCGTGGGTCATCCCCTACCTCAACCGGCTCTCCGACCTGGTCTGGACCATGGCCCGCTGGCAGGAGGGCGAGCACTTCGAGCTGGCCAAGGCGCGCCGGGAGGAGAACCGATGAGCACCACGATCGAGGTGTCGCTTCGCACCGAGGCGGCTGGAGGCGACACGCCGGACGTCGTGGTGATCCCCGTGGCTCGCATGGATGAGACCCTCAGGGTGCCTGTGGGTCTTCCGGACCAGGTCGCCGGGGTGGACATCCCGTCATCGATCTCGTCGGACTTCGCCAAGCGGCAGGACTTCGGAGCGAAGCCCGGAGAGGTGCTGATCGTCTCCCAGGGCCAGGAGGGGCCGACCCTGCTGGCCGTCGGGATCGGTGACCCGACGGCATCGGACGACGAGGCGTGGCGTCGTGCTGGCGCGGCCATCGTCCGATCGGCCAAGGGCAGCCGAGCGATGCTGCTGGCCACGCTGCCCTCGACGGTGACCGAGGCCCGGCTGGGCGAGGCCATCGCCACCGGTGCCCTCCTCGCCTCCTATCGCTTCGATCGAAAGAGCACCGAGCCCCGTGAGGGCCTCTCGGCCCTCGATGTGGTCCCGGTCGCCGAGGGCGGCGTCTCGGTCCAGGCGGTCGACGCGCTGGCCGCCGGGATCGCCAACGGCGTCGCCGTGGCGGGGGCGGTGTCGGTGGCGAGGGACCTTGTGAACCGCCACCCGAGCGAGGTGACTCCGCGCCGCCTCGCCGCGTCGCTGCTCCGTCGCCTCGACCGATCGCCCAAGATCCGGACCCAGCTCTGGAGGGAGGCCCGCATCGACGAGGAGCGTCTCGGCGGCCTGCTCGGCGTGGCCAAGGGGTCGAAGGAGCCGCCCCGCCTGCTCATCGCCGAGTACGACCCTCGGGGGTTCGAGGAGCCGGAGGAGGAGCCTGAGAGCAAGGGGCACCGCCGAAAGTTCATCGAGCCCGCCGCGCCGGCTGCTCCCTCGGACGGCCCTGATCCGCGGCACATCATCCTCGTGGGCAAGGGCGTCACCTTCGACTCCGGGGGACTGTCGCTCAAGACCGCTGGCGGCATGACGACGATGAAGACGGACATGTCGGGCGCCGCCATCGTCATGGCGGCCATGACCGTGCTCGACGCCCTCGACGTCAAGGTCCGGGTCACGGCCATCGCGCCGATGAGCGAGAACATGCCCGGGGGCTCCGCCATGAAGCCCGGAGACGTGCTGCGGGCCCGCAACGGCAAGACCATCGAGGTCCTCAACACCGACGCGGAGGGCCGGCTCCTGCTGGCCGACGGACTGAGCCTGGCGGTCGAGCGCGAGCCCGACGCCATCATCGACGTGGCGACCCTGACGGGCGCGGCCGTGGTCGCGCTCGGGACCGGCGTGGCGGCGATCCTGGGCAACGACGACGCCCTCGTCGACGGGCTCATCGCCGCCGGAGCGGCGGCGGCCGAGCCGCTCTGGCGCCTACCGCTGGTCGAGGCCTATGAGTCCCACATCGACTCGGACATGGCCGACATGAAGAACATCGGCAGCGCCGGCGAGGCCGGCACGATCTCGGCCGGTCTGTTCCTGCAGCGGTTCACTGGCTCGATCCCCTGGGCGCACCTCGACATCGCCGGGACCGGTCGCTCGGACAAGAGCTCCGGCTACCTCGCCAAGGGCGGCACGGCCTTCTCGCTCCGCACCCTCCTCGGGTATCTGCGCGCTCAGTCCTGAGCGGGGCGAGCCATGCGGCCGTGGTGGATGCGCTCAGCCCGCGTCGAGCCCGGTCGGTCGAGCGACGCTGACCGGTGGTCGGCGCCGTCAGGGATGCCGATGAGCACCGCTCCATAGACGAGGAGCCGTGCAGGGGCGCCGAGGGCGTCGAGGAGCTGCTCGACGCCGCGGAACGCGCCGAGGAAGCAGCAGCCAAGGTCCTGCTCCTCACATGCCAGCAGCAGGGCCATCGTCGCCGCCCCCGCATCGCCCACCCAGTAGGGAACGGGCCAGGCCTCTGGGCCCTCACCGAGGCCGGAGGAGGCTTTGTCGGCGGCACCGTAGCGATCGACATAGGTCGTCGGGTCAGCGAGCACGATCACCACCGCCCCGGCTCGGGAGAGCCCAGCGAAGCGCGAGGAGCGGCGTCGCCAGGCCTCGTCGGTGGTGGCGGAGAAGTACGTGGCGACCTCGTCCGGGCCGTCGAGGATGAGCAGCTCGATGCCTCGGGCGTTGCCGGCGGTGGGCGCCCGGAGCGCCAGGTGGCACAGGGCGTCGAGCACGTCGTGGCCCACCGGGTCACCGGTGAAGCTCCTCGTCATCCGCCGTCGACGCAGCGCGTCGGACACGTCCATGTCCCTACTGTCGCAGACCTGACGGCCGGTCGGTATTCCTGACCAAGGTGGTAGGGTTTCGGACCGACCCCACCCGATTCCCTCGGAGGACGCCATGCCCACCCCCAGAGAGCTCTTGAACGAGGCCAAGTCGCACATCCGCGAGGTCACGCCGGCTGACGTGGTCGACCTGGTCGGCACCACGGTCTTCCTCGACGTCCGCGAGCCTGACGAGTACGAGCAGGGCACCGTTCCTGGTGCGATCCACATCCCGCGCGGGCACCTCGAGTTCCAGGTCGAGGGCCGTCTCGTCGACAAGTCGGCACCCGTGGTCGTCTACTGCGCCGGAGGGGTGCGCTCGGCCTTCGCCGCCAAGACGCTCGGCGACCTCGGCTACACCGACGTCGTCTCAGTGGACGGTGGCTTCAACCGATGGAAGGACGAGGGGCGGCCCTGGATCACCCCGCAGACCCTCACGTCGGAGCAGCGGAACCGCTACCAGCGGCACCTGCTCCTCCCTGAGGTGGGGGAGAAGGGCCAGCAGAAGCTGCTGGACTCGAAGGTGCTGATGCTCGGGGCCGGTGGCCTCGGATCACCGTCAGCGCTCTACTTGGCCGCCGCCGGCGTCGGGACCATCGGCATCATCGACATGGACGTGGTGGACGAGTCGAACCTCCAGCGCCAGATCCTGCACAACCTCGACCGCGTCGGCATGCGCAAGGTCGACTCGGCCCGCGCCACCCTCGAACTGATCAACCCCGACATCGTCGTCAACACCTACGACACCCGCCTCGGGGCTGACAACATCCTGGACATCATCGACGGCTACGACGTGATCGTCGACGGGACCGACAACTTCCCGACCCGCTATCTGGTCAACGATGCCGCCCTGCTCAAGCGGATCCCCGTCGTCCACGGGTCGATCTTCCGATTCGAGGGGCAGATCACCGTCTTCGACCCCTATGTCGGACCCTGCTACCGCTGCATGATCCCCGAGCCGCCTCCGGCCGAGCTCGCACCGAGCTGCGCCGAGGCAGGCGTGCTCGGCGTGCTTCCCGGCATCGTCGGCTCGATCCAGGCCCTCGAGACCATCAAGGTGCTCCTCGGCCTCGGCGAGACCCTGGTCGGCCGCCTCCTCGCCTTCGACGCCCTCGAGGAGTCGTTCCGCGCCTTCAAGGTGCGCCGTGACCCGCAGTGCCCGGCCTGCGGCGAGGATGCCAAGCCGATCGTCATCGCAGAGTACGACGACCTCTGCATGCCGCACCCGGGCTGACCGCCATGATGATGGGGCTGATCTTCGGCGTGATGGGGATCTTCCTCGCCGTCGTGTCCATCACCAAGATGGTCCAGTCTCGACGCCGCGGCCGGGACGACTGAGTCTCAGAGGCCGAGGAGGGCGTCGTTCACCCGACGCCACTCGTTGATGACGAGATCCCGGATGGCCTCCCCCTCGGGGCGCAGGCACCGGATACCGCTGATGTCCGGCGAACCTTCGGTCACGCGTTGGAGCACGATCCGGTCGCCACGGACCGTGATCTCCGGCAGCCAGGCGGCGAAGAAGAACCCGAGCCGCTCGAGGGCGTCGACGGCCCATGCGGCCGAGGGGTCCTCGGCATCGAGCTCGAGCTCGACGTAGTCGATCCTCGCCTGTGCCACCTCGGCGAGGCGGGCGCCGGCCGCAGCCACGAGGTCGGCCCCGATGCGCCGCACCGAGAACGCCGCGATGCCGAACCCGTGGTCGATGGCGAACGACTGCTCGGTGGCTCCGGTGGGCTCGACCATCGACGAGTCGACGGTGCGCTCGATGTCGAGGCGGCCAGCGAGGGCATCGATCAGATCAGCGAGGTGCGCTGGGAGGCTCAGCCGGGCAGGGCCCTGGCTGGAGCGGAGGCGGACCATGGGCATCAGGCTCATCCGGCCACCCTCTGAGGCGGCGAGCCCTCCGGTCATCGTGGTCTCGGCCGGGGCGACGCCGAGCATGAGTCCGGTCTCGACGCCGCCTCCCTTGAGGGTGATGGCCTGGGAGAGGGTGTGGTTCGTGACGCACCGGCCGAAGTAGCCCGGCAGGGTCTTGGCGAAGGCGGCGGAGTCGGGGTGCCTCGACATGCGGGCCGGGATGTGGTGGGAGCGGAACCGAGGGTCGACGATGAGCTTGCCGGCCTCGGGGATGCGCTGGCCGTCCTCCTCGAAGACGAGGGCCTGGTGGCCGACGACCTCGCCCTCGGGGGACAGGGCGACGGTCGAGTGCATCAGGCCGGACTCGAGGAGGTTCACGATGTGGCTCTCGAGGTAGAGGTCGGTGTCGGGGTAGGTGTAGCCGTAGCAGCGGTAGAGGCAGCGGACGAGGAGCTCGGCATCCTCGGGCAGCATCGTGCGGACCACGAGGTCATCGATGGCGTCTCCGTGGTCGTCGTGCTCCTCGTCGGCGTCGAGGCCGAGGAAGAGTCCGGCGTGGCTCTCGAGGCGCAGCTCGAGCACGACGCGGTTGCCTGCCGGCGGGGCGAAGCTGATCTCGCAGCGGTCGGCGAACCGCAGGGCAGCCAGCCGGTGGATCGGGGCCTGATCGATCTCGGCATGGGTGAGCGGCAGACGACGGTCGATGAGCACGCAGCGCAGCACGTTGCCGTCGAAGGTCAGCTCGAGGTCGCACGACTCGTCGCCGTCCACGGCCTCTCGGGTCCGCGACTCGCGCAGCAGCTCCTCGACGATCACGCCGAGCCGGCCTGCTCGCTCGGTGCCGAACCCGGCGTCGAGCGCCATCTCTCGAGCGGCCTGACCGACGATCGCGCCCGTCACCAGGCCGTCGACCTCGAGGTGGACGCGTCGTCTGACGAACTCCGTGCCTGCTTCCATCGGGGAACCTCCTAGCGCTCGGCGCGGAGCCTACCGTCGCCTCCGGTCGCCGGCGATCCTCGTGATGGTCGTCGCCGAGGCCTCCTGGCTCAGAGGCGCCCGTACGCGGCCAGGTGCGCCTCGACCATGGCGTCGAGCGAGTGGCGCTCGGCGATCCGTGCGGCACCGTCGAGCAGCGTGGACCGGAGGCCCTGGTCGAACAGGGCAGCAGCGATGCCACGTCCGAGCGCCGCTGCGTCGCCCAACGGGACCAAGAGGGCATCTCGGTCGCCCACAAGCCAGCCCTCGACCCCAGGGCAGGCCGTGGACACGATCGGGACGCCAGCGGACGCAGCCTCCATCATCACGAGGGCCTGGCCCTCCCACCGCGAGGCCATGGCGAGGAGGTCGGCGGCACCGAGGATCTGCCGTGCGTCGTCGCGCCAACCGGCGACGACCACACGATCGGCGATCCCGAGCTCGGCTGCCAAGGCGGCGACCTGATCCTCGAGCGGGCCTCCCCCGACGAGCAGGAGCGTGGCCCCTCTGACGTCGGCCATGGCCAACACGAGGGTGAGAGGGTCCTTCTGCGGGCTGAGCCGGGCAGGACACACGACCAGCGGCGCAGCCGGGTCGACGCCGAGCTCGGCGAGGAGCACCTGGCGGTCCATCGCCGGCGGAGCAGGGGGGACGCCGTTCTCGAGCGTGATGGCGGGGATCCCGGCGGCGGCCAGCTCCTCGGTCAGGCCCGGCCCGACCGATGCCACCGTGACCCCTGAGGCCCGGACCAACCGGGCGGTCCGCGTCAGGTCGCCGCGGGGGAGGCCATGGCAGGTCACGAGCAGTCGCCGCCGCGAGCTAGGCCGGATGAGGGACAGGGGGAGCGCCGTGCGCAGGCCGTGGCCGTGGATGTGGTCCGGAGCGCGCCGCGCCACCAGCCGCCGCAGATCGCTCGTCCATCGGGCGAGCCCCGCGACCCCCGAAGGGCTCGCAAGGCGATGCAGGGCGACCTGGTCGTGCTGGGCGACGGCGGCCTCGAGGGCGGCGGGCATCTGGGCCGTTCCGCCGGCCGCGATGTCGACCCTCCACCCACGCTCGGCGAGGCCGGCTGCCAGCATCCCCACCACCACCTGCATGCCGCCCGTCCCGGCTTCGGAGAGCACGAGCAGGACGGACGGCTGATCGGAGCTCATCCGGGGATCTCCATGAGCTCGACCCGGGTGCCGTCGGGGTCGGTCAGGTACACGAAGCGAAGGGTGGCAGGGCCCATGGCGAGCTCCGTCCGGGTGCCGGCGATCTCGGTGCCCCCGAGGGCGATGAGACGCCCAAGGGTCTCGTCGAGGTCGTCGACGCGCATCGAGACGTGGGTGAGCCCGAGCGTGGGGATGGGTCGACGGGGCTCCGCGACGGCGGTCGGGGTCGAGAAGGCCAGCAGCTCGATGACGACCTGGTCGCTGCGGAGGAACTGCGACGTGACAGCGACCTCCTCGAGCTCCATCAGCGCTGCGAACTCCCCACCGATCTGGTGGCGCTCGGCGACCGTGAACCCCAGGCCCTCGCTCCAGAAGGCCACGGCCCGGTCGAGGTCGGCCACGCAGATCCCGAAGTGTGAGAACGCCGTCATCGCTGCCCCTCTGCTCGTCGAGTGCCCATGTTGGCACCCGCCAGGCCGCGGTGTCCCCCTCGGGCTCCCCTAGGGGGTGGGAGCGGCGGTCCGCTCGTAGACGAGGCACCCGTCGTCGAGGTCGACCTCGGGAAGCACGCCGGCCTCGTTCCAGTAGTCGAGGTCGAGCCGCCACTCCGGCGTCGAGCCGCCCTTGGCCATAATGGCTCGAGAGCGGTGGGCGTAGCCGGGGTTGAAGCTGGCTGGGTCGATGTACGGGCTGAGCTCCATGCCCTCGTCCTCCGGCCGCAGCCTGGGGACCACCGACGTGGCGTCAAGCTCGTCGAGGTGCTCGAGGAGCCGGATGATGAAGCGGTTCACGAGGTCGGCGCGCATGGTCCAGCTCAACCGGAGGGACCCGAAGGTCCAGGCCAGGTTGGGGAGGCCCGTGAAGAGCGCGCCGCGGTAGGTGATCGTGTCGGCGAAGTCGATGGGTGCTCCGTCGACGTCGAAGGCGATGCCGCCGAGCGCGACCAGGTCGAAGCCGGTGGCGGTGATGACCACGTCGGCCGTGACCGACGTGCCGCCCTCGGTGGTGAGCCCGTCGCTCGTGAAGGTGGCGATCTCGTCGGTCACCATCGTGACCTTGCCCTCGCGGATCTTCGTGAACAGGTTGCCATCGAGGATCCGGCACACCCGCTGCTCGTGAGGCAGGTGCCGCGGGGTGAAGTGGGTCTCGACGTCGTAGCCCTCGGGGAGCTGCTGGGCGACCATCTGGATCAGGCCGGCCCGAGACATCTCGGGGTGGCTCATCTGCAGCTCGGTCATGGCCTGCATCTCGCCCACGGCCTTGGTCCTGATGATCTGGTGGATCCACTCCTCGGGCGTGGCGAGCCCGCGGAGCTGGTCGGCCAGCGGCTCGGCGTTCGGGCTCTGGAAGAAGTAGGTGGGGGAGCGCTGGACGACGGTCACGTGGCGGCACTCGTCGGCGATCTCCGGCACGAGCGTGGCCATGGTGGCACCGGAGCCGACCACCACCACGTCACGACCGGCGAGGTCGGCGTCCTGCGGCCAGTGCTGGGGGTGGATCCAGCGGCCGCCGAAGTCCTCCATGCCCGGCCAGGTGGGCGTGTGGCCCTTGTCGTGGCCGTAGTAGCCGTGGCACATCCACAGGAACCGCGTCGTGATCCGGAACGGGTCGCCGGTGGCGGTGTCGGTCCCCCGGACGGTCCAGCACTGGTCGTCGGTCGACCAGCTCGCCTGCGTGATCGAGTGGTTGTAGCGGAAGTGGGGTCCAAGGCCGAACTCGTCGATGGTCTCGCCGAGGTATGCCTGGATCTCGGCGCCGCCGGCGTAGGGCGCTCCGGTCCAGGGCTTGAAGCTGAAGCCGAGGGTGTAGAGCTCTGTGTCCGATCGCACGCCGGGATAGGTGTGGATGAGCCAGGTCCCGCCGAAGCTCTCGTGCGCCTCGAGCACGGCGAACCGCTTCGAGGGCATGCTCGTCGACAGGTGGTAGGCCGCGTTGATCCCGGCGATGCCCGCGCCGACCACGAGGACGTCGAGGTCCGTCTCCATCGGCTTGCCCATGGTCTGCTCCTTGCCGTCGGTAATGGCTGCGAACGCCCGACCATAGTGGCCGTGCTCACCGGACCCGCAGGGCCGCCGGAAGGTTGGCGAGCCAGGTGTCTGGGGGGTCGTGGTGCGTGGCTGGCCACCGTCTCGAGACGTCGTCGAGGGACGTCCGGCGGTCCGAAGGTGCCATCAGGTCCGTGGGGGATCTATCCTCTGCGCCGTGAGCACCCCGCAGAACAACGACGCCCGAGCGACCGATTCCGGAATCGAGATAAAGCCGCTCTACACCGCCCAGGACCTCGACGGATTCGACCCCGCGACCAAGCTCGGGACCCCGGGGCAGTTCCCGTACACCCGTGGCGTCCACGAGCAGATGTACCGCCAGCGCCTCTGGACGATGCGCCAGTACGCCGGCTTCGGCAACGCCGAGTCCACGAACGAGCGGTTCAAGTTCCTCCTCGACGCAGGGCAGACGGGCCTCAGCTGCGCCTTCGACCTGCCGACCCAGATGGGCTACGACTCGGACCACGCCCGCTCACAGGGCGAGGTGGGCAAGGTGGGCGTGGCCATCGACTCGCTGGCGGACATGCGCCTGCTGCTCAAGGACCTCCCCCTCGACACGGTGACGACGTCGATGACCATCAACGCCACGGCGTCGACGCTGCTGCTGATGTACCAGATCGTCGCCGAGGAGCAGGGGGTCACGGACAAGGCGAAGATCCGAGGCACCGTCCAGAACGACATCCTCAAGGAGTACGTGGCCCGCGGGACCTACATCTACCCGCCCCGGCCGAGCATGCGGCTGATCGTGGACACCTTCGCCTACTGCGCGGAGAACCTGCCGAGCTGGAACACGATCTCGATCTCGGGCTACCACATCCGCGAGGCTGGATCGACGGCGGTCCAGGAGATCGCGTTCACCATCGCCAACGGCATCGCCTATGTCGAGGCGGCGCAGGCCGCCGGCCTCGACGTCGACGCCTTCGCCCCTCGGCTCAGCTTCTTCTGGAACTCCCACAACAACCTCTTCGAGGAGGTGGCCAAGTTCCGGGCCGCGCGTCGCATGTGGTCGCGGATCATGACCGAGCGCTTCGGTGCGAAGGACGAGCGCAGCAAGGTCCTGCGGTTCCACACCCAGACCGGTGGGTCGACGCTGACCGCTCAGCAGCCGGAGAACAACATCGTGCGCGTCACGATCCAGGCCATGGCGGCCGCCCTCGGCGGCACGCAGAGCCTGCACACCAACGGCTTCGACGAGGCCCTGGGCCTGCCCACGACCAAGGCGGCGAAGATCGCACTGCGCACCCAGCAGATCGTGGGCTACGAGTCTGGCATCGCCGACACCGTCGACCCGCTGGCGGGCTCGTACTTCGTCGAGTCGCTGACCGACGAGATCGAGGCCGCGGCGATGGCCTACATCGAGCAGATCGACGCCGAGGGCGGTGCGGTCGCCGCCATCGAGGCCCGCTACATGCAGGACGAGATCGAGTCGGCCGCCTACGCCTACGCCAAGGCCGTCGACTCCGGCGAGAAGATCGTGGTCGGCGTGAACAAGTTCACCGACGAGACGGCCGACCCGGCCGACGTGTTCCCGATCGACCCGCAGCTCGAGATCGACCAGGTGGCCCGCCTGGCCAAGGTGCGCGCCGAGCGAGACCAGGCGGCGGTGGATGCCGCCCTGGCCGACGTCGAGGCGGCGGCCCGCGGCACCCAGAACGTGCTGGTGCCGATGAAGGAGGCCCTGAAGGCCATGGCCACCCTCGGTGAGGTCGCAGACACCCTCCGAGGCGTCTATGGCGTCTACCAGCCCGGAGGCTGAACCCCCGGTAGGTCGGCGTCCTCGGATGACAACGACCGTTGGCGTCCCTAGCGGTAGAACGTCTCGGGGATGGTGTGGTCGCCTCTCCAGAAGCGGCCGAAAACGTCGGAGAACTCGGGTGGGTCGAACGACGAGCGACCGGCAAGCGTCGTGTGGGTGACCTCGCTGAAGATCATGCGCCCGTCGGTGTGGTGCAGGTCGACCCGCACGCAGTCGAATGGTGCTGAGAGGGTCTCGGCGATGCGCACCATCTCGCTGAAGTAGCGGGGCTCGGGCGGGAGCTCGCCGGTGGGCGGGGTGCCCGTGATGCCGCAGATCGAGAGCGGGCGGTAGGACCGATCGACCGCACGATAGAGCTCCTGCCCCAGGCAGACCTGTGCGTAGACGACGTTCCCCTTGACGCAGTAGATGCCGTACTCGAGGAGGGGGTCATCGGGTGAGCCGAGATACTCCTCGGCCAGGATCCTGCGCGGGATGGTCGCGTACTGCCGCTCACCGAGCGTCCTCGAGTAGTCCGTGGCCAGCCAGGCTTCGGTGATCGCGCGGAGCGTGGTCGGATCGACATCTCGGAGCCGGCCCTCGATGACGACCACCCGCTCGTCCCACACCACAGTCTTCGTCGCTGGTGACTGCCCCGTGACCACCAGGGTCATGCCGGATCCGTGGGATGCCTTGAGCACGACGGCGTCCGGGAGGGCGGCGAGATCGATGTCGTCGAAGCTGGCGACGCTCAGGAAGCGGGTGGGGAGGATCTCCGCTCCGACGAGCGCTGCCACCCAGGGTCGGACGGCGACCTTGTCCGTCGTGGACACCATGAGCGGGCTGGGACGTCCGAGCAGGTTCCTCGCCACCAGGTCGGAGAAGGTCTCGGGGCTGCGCAGGCGGGGGAGCCGGCCCTGGTTCTTGATCACGCGAAGCCAGACCTGCGTGCGGAGCGGGAGCAGGATCTCGCCCACCTGCCGCACGTGCCGGCGCACCCAGCGCACCTGCGGTGTGCGCCTCGCCACGATCACGGCGCCGAGCCCCGTGGCCACGACTGCGGCCAGCACGGCCATCGCTTGGGCGCGGGAACGCACTCGGAGGCCGCCGGTCAGGCCTCGGCGACCGGGGCGAAGTGCTCGACCACCGGGAAGGGCTCGTAGAAGTGGTGGGTGAGCGCCTTCCACTGCGCGAAGCGGTCCGACCCGCGGAACCCCTCGGTGTGCGCATCGACAGACTCCCACTCGACATCGAGGATGAAGGTGCTGGGCGACTCGATGCCCCGTGAGACGGTGGCCGAGAGGAACCCGTCCGTGGCGGCGAGCAGGGGCAGCCCCTGGTTGACGGCGTCGATGAACGCCTCCTCCTCCCCTGGTCGGACGTTCAGGACTGCATGCTCAACGATCACCGTCGCTCCTTCGGGCATCGACGCTCCGCACCTCGTGGTGCAGCTTCCGGTGCGACCGTACCCGCGATCGAATCGCCGGCGGCCCGATGGCTCAGTCCGTGGGCGCCGATCGCGCTGCGGCATCGGTGTAGAAGCGGTCCGGGATCGAAGGATCGCCCCTCCAGAACCTTCCGAAGACCCGACCGAAGTCGGGAGGGTCGAACGTGGTGTATCCGCCGTTGGTGGTGTGGGTGATCTCGCTCACGATGGTGCGATCGCCGGAGCGAAGGAAGTCGACCCTCGTGCAGCCGAAGTGGCTCGAGAGCTGCTCGGCGATGCCGCACATCTCGTCGAAGTAACTCGGCTGCGGCGGGAGGTCCCCCGAGGCGGGCACACCGCGGAAGTCGAGCACGTCGAGCTGGCGGTAGTGCCGGTCGACCTGGAACTCGACGTCCGGCTCGGGGCAGAGCTCGCAGTACACGACATGCCCCTTCACGCAGTACACGCTGAACTCGAGCAGCGACGACACGGACGTACCGAGGAACTCCTCCGCGATCAGTCGGCGCGGGATCCCCGCGTAGTGCCGCTCGCCGAAGGTGGTGACGTGATCGGTGCTCAGCCAGCGATGGGTGAGCGATCGGACCTCCTCTCGATCGAGCGTGCTGGTCGGCCCATCGTGGGTGACGACGCGCGTGTCGGCATAGGCCGAGGTCACGGCGTCGCCTCCCCCCGTGGCGATCAGCGTCATGCCGGATCCGTGGGAGGCCTTGATCACCACGGACTCGGGCAGGCTGTCGAGATCGAGCTCGTCGAAGGTGTCGGCGACCCGATACCGCACCGGGAGGAAGCGGTCGCCGACCTGTTCGGCGATCCACGCCCGCGCCCTCACCTTGTCGGTGGTCAGCGTGACGAGAGGATCACTCTGCAGGAGCATGATCATGGCGATCATGTCGATGAGGGTGTCGGGTCGCCTCAAGCGTGGAGGACGCCGCTGTTGCCGGCAGAACCGGAGCCAGAGCCACGCTCGCGGTGGCATCACGCGTCGAGCGGAGGTGATCAGCGCGGCGACGGTGCGACGCTGTCGGACCGCGGTGGCCAGCGATGGCCCCGATCTCCTCCCGGCATCGAGGTGGGCCGAGGACATGACCATCCACAGCCAGGGCGACCGGCGTCTCACGATCGCAAGGTAGCACCGCGCAACCAGCGACGTCCTCGGCGGGACGCGGGGGTTCGATCGTCGCGGCCGTCAGCGCTCGGGCGCCACGGCCGAACGGATCAGTGCAGTCGCGAGGCGATCAGCCGAGAGCGGATGGACTCGGTAGTGGCCGCATCGATCGCCACGCCGGCCAAGCAGATCGCGCCGTCGAAGAGCGCCGTCTCTGCCGAGGGGCCGAGGCAGGCGGCAGCGAACTCCGGCTGGTGGTTCACCGCTCCAGCGGTCTCGATCTTGATCAGGGGATGGATCGAGGGGATGGCCAGCGAGATGTTCGCCATGTCGGTCGAGTAGGTCGGCGCAGGCAGGCCGGCGTCGTCATCGTCGAAGGTGCGACCTCGGGCCTCAGCGTGGCGCCGATAGGCGGCGAGCAGGTCTGGGTCCTGGACCAGGTGGGTGTACGCCGGAGCCGTCTGGCTCACGGTGAGGACGGCACCGGTGGCGAGCGCGCCCGCCTCGAAGCAGGCCACGACTCGCGGGACGAGGGCCTCGAGGTCCTCGATGGACCGCGCTCGAGCCATGAACTTCCCCGCAGTCGACCCCGGGATGATGTTGGCGGCCTGTCCGCCCTCGGTCACGATGCCGTGGACCTGGCACCCGGGCGGGAGCTGCTGGCGGAGCAGCCCGATGGCCACCTGGGAGACCACCATGGCGTCACCGGCGTTCACCCCCTCCCAGGGTGCGGCGCTGGCGTGGGCGGTCCGACCGGCGAAGGCGACGTCGAGCTGGCTCACAGCGAGGCACGAGGAGTGCAGGCGCTCGAGGGACCAGGGGTGGACCATCATCGCGGCAGCCACCCCATCGAACCCTCCGCGCTCGAGCATGAGCGCCTTGCCGCCGCCGGACTCCTCCGACGGCGTTCCGAGCACCCGCACCTCGAGGCCAAGCTCGTCGGCGACCGCCGCAAGGCCCAGGCCGGCGCCGATGCTCGAGGTGGCGATGAGGTTGTGACCGCATGCGTGGCCGACCTCGGGGAGAGCGTCGTACTCGGCCATGAGCGCCACCACGAGGTCTCCGGACCCGAAGCGGGCGTCGAAGGCCGTGGGGAGGTCGCAGACGCCTCTCGTCACAGAGAAGCCCGCCCCTTCGAGCAGGTCGGCCGCAGCCGCAGCCGACGCCACCTCTTCGAAGCCGAGCTCGGCGAAGCCGTGGATGGCCTCGGACAGCGCGATGAGCGCGTCCCGAGACGACTCGATGGCAGCCGCAGCCGTGTCCAGCGCCGCTGCCATGGCGCTACTCGACGACGACGACGACGTCGCCGCCCGAGACGGAGTCACCGGCGGCGACCTTGACCTCGGTGACGGTCCCGGCCTTGGTGGCGTTGACCGCGTTCTCCATCTTCATGGCCTCGAGCACGCAGACCGTCTGCCCGGCCTCGATCTCGTCGCCGACCTCCACGAGGACCTTGACGATCGTCCCCTGCATCTGGACGGTCACCGAGCCACTCGAGGCACCGACGACAGAGCCGCCGCCACCGCGCTTGCGCGCCTTGGTCCCACCGCCGGACCCACCGGAGACGACCGTTCCCACAGAGGTCTCAGGGAGCCACATCTTGACGTCGTAGCGCCGACCGCCGACCTCGGCGGTCACCGAGCGCAGGACCTTGGCCTCGGGCTCCTCGTCGCTGACCACGGGGTTGACCTCGAGGCCGGAGAGGTCGAGGGTCTCCTCGACCCACTTGGTCGAGTAGCGCATCTCGGCGAAGTCCGGGTGCGACAAGATGGCCTCGGCGGCCGGGATCGTCGTCGCGATCCCCTCGATGGTGGTCTCCTCGAGGGCGCGCAGCATGCGCCGACGGGCGGACTCGCGGTCCTCGGCCCACACCACGAGCTTGGCGATGAGGTTGTCGTAGTACTGGCTGATGGTGTCACCCTGCTCGTAGCCAGCATCGAGGCGCACGCCGGGGCCCGACGGCTGGGCGAACCTGGTCATGGTCCCGGGTGACGGGGTGAAGCGTCCACCGGACGGGTCCTCGGCGTTGATGCGGACCTCGAAGGCGTGCCCGTCGCGCTTGATCTCGCTCTGCGAGAAGGGGATGGCCTCGCCGGCAGCGATGCGCAGCTGCCAGGCCACCAGGTCGAGGCCGGTGACGAGCTCGGTCACCGGGTGCTCGACCTGCAGTCGGGTGTTCATCTCGAGGAAGTAGAACTCGCCGTCCTGGTAGAGGAACTCCACCGTCCCGGCGTTCACGTAGCCGCAGGCCTCGGAGACCTTGACCGCGGCGGCGCCCATCGCCTGACGGACCTCGTCGGGGAAGTCGGCGGCTGGGCTCTCCTCGATGAGCTTCTGGTGCCGCCGCTGGCAGGAGCAGTCGCGCTCGCCGAGCCACAGCGTGTTGCCATGGGAGTCGGCGAGGATCTGCATCTCGATGTGACGGGGCCAGGTCAGGTAGCGCTCGACGTAGCACTCGTCACGGCCGAAGTAGGAGAGGGCCTCGCGCTGGGCGGACTCGAGCGCCTCGGCGGCCTCGTCCGCCGAGTTCACGACCTTCATCCCGCGACCACCACCGCCGTAGGCGGCCTTGATGGCGACCGGCCAGCCGAACTCCTCGCCGAAGGCGACGACCTCGTCGGAGGAGGAGAGCGTCTCGGATCGCCCGGGCACGCCGGACACGCCGGCGGCCTCGGCGGCGAGGCGCGAGCTGATCTTGTCGCCCATGACCTCGATGGCCTCCGGCGGCGGGCCGATGAAGGTCACGCCCTTGGCGGTGATGGCCCGAGCGAAGTCGGTGTTCTCGGAGAAGAAGCCATAGCCCGGGTGGACGGCGTCGGCGCCGGACTCCTCGATGGCGGCGAGGATGGCCTCCGTGTTCAGGTAGCTCTCGGCAGCCGTCTGTCCGCCGAGGGCGTAGGCCTCGTCGGCGAGGCGGACGTGGAGGGCGTCGCGGTCGAGCTCGGAGTACACCGCCACCGTGGCGATGCCCATCTCCCGGCAGGTCCGGATCACCCGGACGGCGATCTCTCCACGGTTCGCGATCAGGACCTTCTTCAGCACGCTCGACCTCTCGATGGATGGCCGGGACGTTGCGCCTCCGGCCAGGGGCTTGACTTGGTCCTCGATACTCTCACGGACCCTAGGGTTGGCGCCATGACGCACCACGGCTTCGCCATCGAACACTTCGACGTGATCGACTCGACCAACACCTATCTGCTCGACAAGGCCCGCAGCGGCGCCTCTGGCGGGCTGGTCGCGGTGGCCGACCACCAGACCGCAGGACGAGGTCGGCTCGACCGGCGGTGGGAGGCCCCGGCCGGGGCGGCGCTGCTGATGTCCGTCCTCCTCCGGGAGGCGCTCGATCACGACGAGCTCCATCTGGCGACCGCGGCGGTGGCCCTCTCGGCGGCGGCGGCGGCCGAGCAGGCCTGCGGCCTCGCACCTGGGCTCAAGTGGCCCAACGACCTCGTCATCGACGACCTCAAGGTCGCAGGCGTCCTGGCCGAGCTCGACCTCTCGAACCCCGCCGCCCCGGCGGTGGTGGTGGGGATCGGCATCAACCTGACCTGGCCCGGTCCTCCGGGGGTGGGGGGAACCTGCCTGCTCGATGCCACGGGGGTCGCGGTGGCTCGTGACGAGATCCTCGAGCGGCTGCTCGAGCAGCTCGAGGGCCGGGTCGCGCTCCTCGCCAGCGAGTCGGGGCGCGCCACCCTGCTCGCAGAGCTCGAGCGGCAGATGGTGACGGTGGGCCGCCAGGTCCGCGTGGTGCTGGCGGACCGCGAGTTCGAGGGCCGGGCCATCGGCCTCAGCCCCGAGGGCCACCTCCGCGTCGAGTCTGGCGATGGCGTGATCGACGTGCAGGCCGGCGATGTGGTCCACCTGCGCCCAGCCTGACCGGGCAGCGGGCGCTGAGTAGTCTTCCGTCATGCGCATGCTCATCACCGGCGGTGCCGGTTTCATCGGTTCTGCGTTCGCCCGCTACTGGGTCGAGCACCACCCAGAGGACACGGTCGTCGTCTACGACGTGATGACCTATGCCGCCACCATGGGGAGCCTCGAGGGCGTCCTCGACCAGATCACCTTCGTCAAGGCGGACATCTGCGACCTCGACGCCGCAGTCGAGGCGATCTCGGCGAACGACATCGACACCGTGGTGCACTTCGCCGCCGAGTCGCACAACTCGCTCGCCGTCCTCGACCCGGGTCGGTTCTTCGCCACGAACGTGATGGGCACCCAGACGATGCTCGAGGCGTCGCGCCGGACCGGCGTCGTCCGCTTCCACCACATCTCGACCTGCGAGGTCTACGGAGACCTCGACCTCGACACCGACGAGTCCTTCAACGAGTCGAGCCCGTATCGGCCGCGGACGCCCTACAACGCCTCCAAGGCCGGTGCCGACCACGCAGTGCGTGCCTACTCGGAGACCTACGAGCTCCCCGTCACGATCACCAACTGCGCCAACAACTACGGGCCGTACCAGTTCCCCGAGAAGGTCATCCCGTTGTTCTCGACCCGGGCGCTCGCCGACCAGCCGCTCCCGCTTTACGCCTCGACGCAGAACCGGCGCGAGTGGCTGCACGTCGATGATCACTGCCGGGCCATCGAGGCCGTCCTGCTCAGGGGGCGCATCGGGGAGACCTACCACGTCGGCTCCGGCGTGGAGGCCTCGATCGAGGAGATCGCCGACGCGGTGCTCGCCGCCACGGGCAAGCCCTCGACCCTCAAGACGATCGTCCCCGACCGTCCGGGCCACGACCGGCGCTACCTGCTCGACATCACCAAGATCCGCACCGAGCTCGGCTGGGAGCCCACGATCCCGTTCGACCAGGGCATCCGAGAGACGGTCGAGTGGTATCGCGACAACCAGGAGTGGTGGGCTCCGCTGCTCGAGCGCGCACCGGTGGTCGAGACCACCTGGGGCGACACCGCCTCATAGCCGGCACCTCCTCGTGCGCGTCTTGATCACAGGAGCCGGAGGCCAGGTCGGCACCGACCTGGCCCTGGTCCTCGCCGGAGTGGTCCCCGCTGCGGGGGCGGCGACGGCCCTGCTCGGCGCCGATCCCGTGCGGGAGGCCGAGTTCGAGGTGGCGGCGCTTGCTCGCACGCAGCTCGACATCGCCGATGCCCAGGCGGTGACCTCCGCCATCGCGGCACACCGTCCCGACGTCGTCGTGCACCTCGCCGCCTACACCGCAGTGGATCGGGCCGAGGCCGATGTCGAGGGGGCGACCGCGGTGAACGAGACGGGGACGCGCAACATCGTCGCTGCGGCAGAGAGCATTGGCTCCCACGTCGTCTACGTCTCGACGGACTACGTGTTCGCCGGCGATCTCGGCCGCGAGATGGTCGAGTCGGATGCCACGGGGCCGCTTAGCGTCTACGGGGCGACGAAGCTAGCGGGGGAGCTCGCGTGCCGTCCCACCGACACGATCGTCCGAACCTCGTGGGTGGCCGGCCTGTCGGGGCGCAACGTGATCCATCTGGCGGCCGCCTCGGCCCGTGACGGTCGTGCCCTGCGATTCGTCGACGACCAGGTCGGGACGCTCACCTCCTCGGCCGACCTCGCCGCTGGCTTGGTGGCGATGATCCGCCGCCGCCCCGGTGGGGTCTTCCACGTCGCTGGGAGCGGATCGGCGAGCTGGCACGAGGTCATCACCCATGCGGTGGTGGAGGCGGGTGGCTCCGCTGGGCAGGTCACGCCGATCTCGACCGCCGAGCTCGACCCGCAGCCGGCGGCCACCCGCCCCGCCTACTCGCCGCTGGTGTCCGAGCGACTGATCGAGATCGAAGGAGTCCCGCTCCCAAGATGGCAAGATGGGGTGGCGCGGCTGGTGGCCGCGATCACCTCTGAGGGAGGGTCATGAGTTCCAAGCAGCCGAAGACGACCAAGGCCCAGGCCGACAGTCGCCGTGTCTGTGTGATCGGCGCCGGCTATGTCGGGCTGCCCACCGCTGGCGTCCTCTCGACCAGGGGGCACGACGTGGTGTTGGCCGAGCGGGACGAGAAGCGGCTCAACGCGCTGCTCGCCGGCAAGATGCCCATCTTCGAGCCGGGCCTCGACGTGCTGCTGGCCGAAGGTCGTGCGGCAGGGCGGCTCCGGTACATGTCGTCGGCGGCCGAGGCGGTCAAGGGCTGCGAGTTCGTGTTCCTCTGCGTGCCGACGCCGCAGGGCGACGACGGCGCCGCCGACCTCTCCTACGTCGAGGCGGCGGCGGCGGAGATCGGCCCGTTCCTCGAGCAGGGGGCCATCGTCATCAACAAGTCGACGGTCCCGGTGGGCACCGTGAACCTCGTCGAGCGGACCATCGGTCGGTCTGACATCGCGGTGGTGTCCAATCCCGAGTTCCTCCGTGAGGGCACGGCGGTCAGCGACAGCCTCCACCCAGATCGGATCGTGGTCGGTTCGACCGACGCCCGAGCGGCGACGGCGGTGGCCGAGCTGTTCGGGTCCTCTGGAGCGGCGATGGTCATCACCGACCCGACGACGGCCGAGACCATCAAGTACGCCTCGAACGCCTTCCTCGCCACCAAGATCAGCTTCGTCAACGCCATGGCGGCCCTGTGCGAGGCCGTGGGCGCCGACGTGCGGGACCTCGTCCTCGGCCTCGGATTCGACAAGCGCATCGGCTTCGAGTTCCTCCGTCCCGGACCGGGATGGGGCGGGTCGTGCTTCCCGAAGGACACCTCCGCCCTGGTCCACATCGGCATGGAGCACGGCTACGACTTCGGCCTCCTCCGTGGCGCGATCGCCTGCAACGACGAGCAGATCGAGCGGATCGTCCACAAGCTCGAGGTCGCCGTCGGCGGTGACCTCTCCGGCAAGACCGTCGGCATCTGGGGCCTGACGTTCAAGGCCGACACCGACGACCGGCGCTCGTCTCCGGCGACCGCCATCACGGCGAAGGTGGTGGAGCGGGGTGCCATCGTCAAGGCCTTCGATCCGACCGTCACCGATGAGGACGCCGGCAGTGCGGACCTCGAGGGCGTCGAGATTGTCGCCGACCCGATCGAGGCAGCCCGGGCGGCCGACGTGGTGGGTCTGCTGACCGAGTGGCAGGAGTTCCGGTGGATTGACTTCGACAAGGTCGCCGAGGTCATGGCGACGGCGTCGATGGTGGACGCTCGGAACCTCCTCGACCCGGAGGCCATCCGGCGCCAGGGCTTCACCTACGTGGGCGTGGGTCGGACGTGAGGGTCGTCGTCGCCGGCGGTGCCGGCTTCCTCGGGTCGCACCTGACGGACCTGCACGTCGCGCGTGGAGACGCGGTCGTCGTCCTCGACGACTTCACCACGGGGACGCGCGAGAACGTCGCCCACCTCGCGTCGAACCCGGCTGTCGAGGTCATCGCGGCCGACGTCAGCGCCGAGGTCCCGGTCTCCGGTTCGGTGGACCGAGTCTACAACCTCGCCTCGCCGGCATCCCCTCCGGCCTACCTCGAGCGCCCGCTCGAGACCCTGGCGGTCGGCTCAGAGGGCACGCGGCGCCTGCTCGAGCTGGCGGACCAGTCAGGCGCTCGCTTCGTCATGGCCTCGACCTCGGAGATCTACGGCGACCCGATGGTGCATCCCCAGGTGGAGGACTACCGCGGCAACGTCGACCCGATCGGGCCGCGAAGCGTCTACGACGAGGCCAAGCGGTTCTCCGAGTCGATCACCATGGCCTTCCACACCAAGCGGGGCACCGACATCGGCATCGCGAGGATCTTCAACACCTACGGCCCCCGACTCGACGCCGGCGATGGTCGGGTGGTGTCGAACTTCATCGTCCAGGCACTCCGGGGAGAGCCGCTGACGGTCTACGGCGACGGCACCCAGACGCGCAGCCTCTGCTTCGTGGCCGACCTCGTCGCCGGCCTCGCAGCGCTGGGCGACGCTGACGTGACGGGACCCATCAACCTCGGGAACCCAGATGAGCGGACCGTCCTCGAGATCGCGGAGACCATCCTTGCGCTGACCGGGAGCTCCTCGACGATCGAGCACCTCGCACTCCCCAAGGACGACCCCACGCGTCGATGCCCTGACATCTCCCGGGCGATCGAGCAGCTCGGCTGGCGGCCCACCGTCCAGACCGAGGACGGCCTCAGGGTGACGATCGACCACTTCGCCCAGCTCCTCGGCCTCTGAGCCGCCCGAGTCCCCCTTGCGGGCTCGGCTAGATTGATCTCCGACCGATTCAACCGGGAGGAACCGTGGCGCCAGAGCGCTCGCTTGAGCACAAGGAGTACAAGACCCTCAGCGTGCTCGTGCCCGTTTACAACGAGCGCTCCACCATCGGCGAGGTCATCCGCCGGATCCGCTCGGTCGACGTGCCGCTCGAGGTTGAGATCGTGGTGGTCAACGACGGGTCGTCCGACGGCACCGACAAGGTGCTGGCCACCCTGGAGGACTCGACCGTCCGCGTCTTCAACCACGCGAAGAACCAGGGCAAGGGTGCTGCGCTGCGCACCGGTCTCGAGGCGGCCACGGGCGACCTGATCATCATCCAGGACGCCGACCTCGAGTACGACCCTGAGGACTGGATCAAGCTGCTCGAGCCGATCATGAAGAACAAGGCCTTCGTGGTCTACGGGAGCCGGTTCACCGGCGAGCGCAAGAACATGCTGCTCCTCCACTGGATCGGCAACCGGTTCTTGTCGCTGGTGACCAACGTCCTCTACGCCACGACGCTCTCCGACATGGAGACCTGCTACAAGTGCTTCGACCGCCGGGTGATCGAGCCGGTGCACATCGTGTCGAACCGCTTCGACTTCGAGCCGGAGATCACGGCCAAGGTGCTCCGACAGGGGTTCCGCATCTACGAGGTGCCGATCAGCTACGCCGGCCGAGAGTTCGATGAGGGCAAGAAGATCACGTGGAAGGACGGCTTCGCCGCCCTGACCGCGCTCATCAAGTTCCGCTTCACCAAGTCGCTCTAGCCATGGGGTCGCTCCTCGGCGCGACCTCGCCCGCCGCGGTGGTGGTCGACTACAACGTCGGCCCGGTGCTCCACGGCTGCATCCGCTCGCTCCTCGACGAGGGCGTCGAGGAGATCATCGTCGTCGAGAACGGTGATCCCGGTTCCGCCGCCTCGGCCCTCGGCGAGCTCGCCGAGCGGGTCACGCTGATCGTCCCCGGGGAGAACCTGGGCTTCGGGGCCGGTGTCAACCGGGCCGTCGCCGCCCTGTCAGACCGTGCGCACGAGGTCATCGTGGCCAACCCCGACACCGAGGTCCACGCCGGGGCGATCGCAGCGATGCGTGAAGCCCTCGACGACCACCCGTCCTGGGCCATCGTGGGCCCCACGATCTTGACGGCTGACGGGGAGCGCTATCCGTCGGTCAGACGGTTCCCCTCGCCGATCATCGCCGCGGGCCATGCGCTGCTCGGCCGCATCGCCCCGGACAACCCGTTCACCCGGCGCTACCGGTCGACCGGCGAGCGACCGGACGGTGGCGTGGACTGGGTGTCGGGCGCCTTCTTCGTCATCCGTCGAGCCGCCTTCGAGCGCCTCGGCGGCTTCGACGAGGCCTACTTCATGTTCGCCGAGGACATGGACCTGTGCTGGAGGGCCCACCATGCCGGTCTCGGCGTCGGCGTTGCTCCGGTGGCGATCGTGACCCACGTCGAGGGGGTGTCTCGCGCCGCCCATCCCTATCGAATGCTGGTGGCGCACCACCGCTCGGCGTTCCGGTTCGCCGTGGCGACCACGCAGGGTCCCTCGAGGGTCCTGCTCCCCGTCGGGGCCCTCGTCCTGGCCGTCAGGCTGTTCGGCTCGCTCCTCGGCGTCGCCCTCCGATCCCGCTGACGCACATCAATTCTTGACAAGAATGGTCGGGTTTGAGAGCATGGAGACGTCGACCGGGCAGCCGGTCGTCCTCACCTCGCGAAGAAGGAGCATCCCCCATGGCTGACACCCAAGGATTCGAGACCCGCCAGATCCACGCCGGCACCCAGGTCGATCCGACCACCGGTGCCCGGGCCGTGCCGATCTACCAGACCACCAGCTACGCCTTCCGTGACACCGATCACGCCGCAGCGCTCTTCGGTCTCGCCGAGGCCGGCAACATCTACACCCGCATCATGAACCCGACCACCGCAGTGATCGAGGAGCGCATCGCAGACCTCGAGGGCGGCGTGGGCGCGCTCGCCGTGGCCTCGGGGCAGGCGGCCGAGACGCTGGCGATCCTGAACCTCGCCGAGGCGGGCGACCAGATCGTCGCCTCGCCGTCGCTCTACGGGGGCACCTACAACCTCTTCCACTACACCCTGCCGAAGCTCGGCATCACGGTTGACTTCGTCGACGACCCCGACGACCTCGACCAGTGGGCGGCCAAGGTGACGCCGCAGACCCGCGCCTTCTACGGCGAGACCATCGGCAACCCGCGTGGCGACGTCCTCGACATTGCCGGGATCTCGGGCGTGGCGCACGCCAACAACGTGCCGCTGATCGTCGACTCGACGCTGGCGACGCCGTACCTCGCCAACCCGCTGGCCCACGGTGCCGACATCGTCGTGCACTCGGCCACGAAGTTCATCGGTGGCCACGGCACGGCGATCGCCGGCGTGATCGTCGACGGCGGCACCTTCGACTTCGGTGCCTCTGGCCGCCACGCCATGTTCACCGAGCCCGACCCGAGCTACCACGGCCTCAAGTTCTGGGAGGCCCTCGGTCCGGGTTCGTACATCGCCAAGGCACGCGTCCAGGGTCTGCGCGACCTCGGCGCCGCCGTCTCTCCGATGAACGCCTTCCTGATCATCCAGGGCCTCGAGACCCTCAGCCTGCGCATGGAGCGCCACGTCGAGAACGCCCAGGCCGTGGCCGAGTTCCTCGAGGGTCGTGACGAGGTCACGTGGGTGAACTACCCGGGCCTGGCCTCGTCGAAGTGGCACGACCGTGCGAAGGAGATCCTGCCCAAGGGCGGCGGGGCGGTCCTGAGCTTCGGCCTCGCCGGCGGCTCGGAGGCTGGTGCGAAGTTCATCGACAGCCTCCAGCTCTTCAGCCACCTCGCCAACGTCGGCGACGTGCGGAGCCTGGCCATCCACCCGGCCACCACCACGCACAGCCAGCTCACGGTCGAGGAGCAGGCTGCCACCGGCGTCTCGCCGGAGATGGTCCGGCTCTCGGTGGGCATCGAGTCGATCGCCGACATCCTGGCTGACCTCGACACCGGCCTTCGCGCCGTCAAGGCGTAGAGCCGCTGACGGTCGACAGGGACCCGGACCTCACGGGTCCGCCGCCGCCGGCCACCGGTGCGTGGCGACCAGGTGACCCCATCGGATCGAGGAGGTTCCTCGATCTCTTCGTCGACGCGCCCCTGGCGCTCGAGGGCGGCGGCGAGCTCGGTGGCGCGCATGGTCCGATAGCCGTCGCCTTCGAGACCTGGGGTGAGCTCGCCCCAGACGGGTCGAACGCGATCCTCGTCCTGCACGCTCTGACCGGCGACAGCCACGCGGCTGGGCCCGCCGGTCCGGGGCACGGCTCTGCAGGCTGGTGGGACGCGCTCATCGGACCGGGTCGAGCCATCGATACCGATCGGTTCTTCGTCATCGCCCCGAACGTCCTCGGGGGGTGTCAGGGGACGCTCGGACCCGCATCGCCTCACCCGGACGGGGCCCCGTGGGGCAGTCGCTTCCCGTGGCTGACCATCCGGGACCAGGTGGCGGTCGAGCAGGCGCTCGTCACGGCGTTGGGCATCGACCGGCTCCACGCGGTGATCGGTGGCTCGATGGGGGGCATGCGGGCCCTCGAGTGGGCGCTGATGGCGCCGCACCGGGTCGAGCGCCTGGTCCTGCTGGCCTGCGGGCCCGCGGCCACGGCCGAGCAGATCGCGCTCTGCTACGCCCAGAGCCTGGCCCTGACGCTCGATCCGGCGTTCAGCGGCGGGGACTACTACGGCGCCGAGGACGGCAACGGCCCGTGGAAGGGCATGGGCGCGGCCCGGAGGATGGCGCAGATCACCTACCGCACGAGAGCGGAGCTCCGGGAGCGGTTCGGTCGGACCTACCAGGAGGACGAGGATCCCCTCGCCGGCGGTCGGTACGCGGTGGAGAGCTACCTCGACCACCACGCCGAGAAGCTGGCCCATCGCTTCGACGCCAACACGTACCTGATCCTGTGCCGGGCCATGGACAGCCACGATGCCGGTCGAGGACGTGGCTCGGTCCGTCAGGCGCTGGCGACGATCGACATCCCGACCCTCGTCGTCGGGTTCGAGTCCGATCGGCTCTACCTGATCGACGAGCAGGTGGCGCTGGTCGAGGGCATCGGCCCGAACGCCACGCTGGTGCGACTCGACTCGACGCTCGGGCACGATGCCTTCCTGCTCGAGACCGAGGCGCTCGATCCACTCCTGCGCTCGGCGCTGTCGTGACGGGTCCCGCCGGGGGAGACCCCTCGGCGGCCGGTAGGCTGGCGGGGTCATGAGCGTTCTCTCAAAAGTCCTGCGCGCCGGTGAGGGCAAAAAGGTCCGTCGTCTTGCGGAGCTCGTCCCGGCCATCAACGAGCTCGAGCCGGCCATGGAGGCCCTCTCCGACGAGGAGCTCCAGGCCAAGACCGCTGAGTTCCGAGCCCGGCTGGCCGATGGCGAGACCCTCGACGACCTGCTGATCGAGTCCTATGCCGTCGTGCGCGAGGCAGCCTTCCGAGTGCTCGGCCAGCGGCACTTCGACGTGCAGCTGATGGGTGGCATGGCGCTGCACTTCGGCTGGATCGCCGAGATGAAGACCGGCGAGGGCAAGACCCTCGTGTCCACGCTGCCGGTGTACCTCAACGCCCTGTCGGGCCGAGGGGTTCACGTCGTGACCTCGAACGACTACCTCGCCACGCGTGATGCCGAATGGATGGGCCAGCTCCACCGCTGGATGGGGCTCACGGTGGGCAGGGTCGGTCCGGACATCTCCGAGCCTGAGCTCAAGCGCGCCGCCTATGCCTGCGACATCACCTACGGCACCAATGCCGAGTTCGGGTTCGACTACCTGCGCGACAACATGGCACGCAGTCGAGAGACCATGGCGCAGCGGGACCACGTCTACGCCATCATCGACGAGGTCGACTCGATCCTGATCGACGAGGCGCGCACCCCGCTGATCATCTCCGGCCCATCGGACGAGACCGCCAAGCTGTACTACCGCTTCGCCTCGATCGTGAACACGCTCACGAGGGACGCCGACTACGAGGTCGACGAGGAGAAGAAGACGGTGGTGCCGTCCGAGGCGGGCATCGAGAAGGTCGAGCGCGCGCTCAACGTCGAGAACCTCTACGACGCCGTCAGCGTGAACTACGTCCACCAGCTGACCCAGGCCCTGCGCGCCAAGGAGCTCTACCACCGCGACAAGGACTACCTCGTGGCCGAGGGCGAGGTCCGCATCGTCGACGAGTTCACTGGCCGCACGCTCGAGGGCCGTCGCTGGTCCGATGGCCTGCACCAGGCGGTGGAGGCCAAGGAGCGAGTCCGGATCAACGAGGAGAACCACACCTGGGCCACCGTCACCATCCAGAACTACTTCCGGATGTACGAGAAGCTCGCCGGCATGACCGGGACGGCGGAGACCGAGGCCGGCGAGTTCGCCTCGACCTATGACCTGTCGGTCGTCCCGATCCCGACCAACCGACCCATGCAGCGCATCGACAAGCCTGACCTCGTCTTCAAGACCGAGATGGCCAAGTTCGAGGCGATCGCTGAGGACATCGCAGAGCGCCAGTCGCTCGGGCAGCCGATCCTCGTTGGCACCGCCTCGGTCGGGAAGTCCGAGCTGCTCTCCCGGGTCCTGGCCAAGCAGGGGATCAACCACGAGGTCCTCAACGCCAAGCAGCACTTCCGTGAGGCGGAGATCGTGGCCCAGGCCGGACGCCTCGGAGCGGTGACCGTCGCCACCAACATGGCCGGCCGTGGCGTCGACATCCTGCTCGGCGGGAATGCCGAGGGCCTCGCCGCCCGGCAGTGCGCGGCCGAGGGCGTCGACCTGACGACACCTGAGGGCCAGGATCGCCTCGCCGAGCTCACCGCCGTCTTCGCCGAGCAGTGCAAGGCCGAGGGGGAGAAGGTCCGAGAGCTCGGTGGGCTCTATGTCCTGGGCTCCGAGCGCCACGAGTCCCGGCGCATCGACAACCAGCTGCGTGGTCGATCTGGGCGACAGGGCGAGCCGGGCGAGAGCCGGTTCTTCCTCTCGCTCGAGGACGACCTCATGCGCCTGTTCGCCACGGGCGCCGTCAGCTGGGTGATGGACCGGGCGCTCCCCGATGACGCGCCCATCGAGGCCAAGATGGTCACCAAGGCCATCGAGCGAGCGCAGAACACCGTCGAGGGCCGCAACGCGGAGACCCGCAAGGAGGTCCTCAAGTACGACGCGGTGATGAACGAGCAGCGCAAGGTGATCTATGCCCGGCGGCTGCAGGTCATCGATGGAGGTGACCTCCACGACGAGACGGTTGAACTCTTGACCGAGGAGCTGACCAACGCCGTGCTGTCGACCTGCCCGAGCGACTACCCGGAGGAGTGGGACATCGATCAGCTGGTGGCTGAGATCCAGCAGTTCTACCCGACGGCCTTCTCCGCGGCGGACCTGGCGCAGGCCGGCACGCAGGGCCAGCTCATCGAGTCGATCATCACCGAGGCCGACGAGTTCTACGAGAACCGGTCGCTCACCTTGCCCGGCGGCGAGGAGATGGCCCGAGAGCTCGAGCGCGACGTCATGCTCCAGATCATCGACCAGCGATGGAGGGACCACCTCTCGGAGATGGACTACCTGCGCGAGGGCATCAACCTGCGGGCCATGGGCCAGCAGGATCCGCTCGTCGCCTGGCAGCGCGAGGGGTTCTCGATGTTCGGCCAGCTCATCGAGGCGATCCAGGCCGACTACCTGCGCTACGTCCTGCACGTGGATGCCCAGATCGCACCGGTCGAGGAGCCATCGATGGCCGGCGCGGTCTACGAGGCCCCTGACGACTCTGATCCTGGCGGCGGCTTCACCTTGGCCGCACCGGCCGCACCGCAGCTGGCGGAGCAGCCAGGAGGCCCGATGGACGCCATGCCGACGGAGTCGTTCGTCCCAGTCGTCAAGGACGAGAACGCCAAGCTCGGTCGCAACGACCCGTGCTGGTGTGGCTCGGGCAAGAAGTTCAAGCAGTGCCATGGCGCCGCCTGAGATCCCGGCGGGCACGCGTGATCTTGCCCAGTCGCTCGACGAGCTCGAGGCTCGCCTCGACGAGGCCAAGGGCTACCTCGGGATCGATGCCGCCCGGGTGCGGCGAGACGAGCTCGAGGCGGTCGCTGGCGAGCCCGGCCTCTGGGACGATCAGGATCGTGCCCGGCAGGTCACCACAGAGCTCGGCCGGGTCAGTGACGACCTGAGCCGGTTCGACGCGCTGGCGGCGAGCATCGACGACGGCCGGGTGATGATCGAGCTGATCGCCGAGTCGGCCGACGGCGGCGAGGAGGACGAGTCGCTGGTCGCAGAGCTGGCGGGCTCGGTGGCGGAGCTCGAGCGCTCCATCGGCCGCCTCGAGGTGCAGAGCCTCTTCCAGGGCGAGTACGACGAGGCGGACGCCATCGCCGAAGTGCACGCCGGGGCTGGCGGGACCGACGCCCAGGACTGGGCGGAGATGATGCTGCGCATGTACTCGCGCTGGGCGGAGCGCCGAGGGTTCACCGTGGAGGTGGACGAGACCACGGAGGGCTCTGAGGCGGGGCTGCTCTCGGCCACCTTCATCGTCAAGGGCCGGTTCGCCTACGGGCTGCTCTCCGCCGAGCGGGGGGTCCACCGCCTGGTGCGCATGAGTCCCTTCGACTCCCAGCACCGCCGTCAGACCAGCTTCGCCACCCTGCAGGTCACCCCATTCATGGAGGACCTCGACGACGCGCCCGAGATCGACGAGAAGGACCTCCGGATCGACACCTACCGTGCCTCCGGCGCTGGTGGCCAGCACATCAACAAGACGGACTCCGCCGTCCGGCTGACCCACCTGCCGACCGGCGTCGTCGTGTCGTGCCAGAACGAGCGCAGCCAGCACCAGAACAAGGCTCGGGCCATGCAGATCCTGGCGAACAAGCTCGTCGACCTCGCTCGGGCCGAGCGCGAGGCGGAGATGGCCGAGCTCACCGGCGAGCGCATCGACAACGCCTGGGGGAGCCAGATCCGCTCCTATGTCATGGCCCCGTACCAGCTCGTCAAGGACCTGCGGTCGAACGTGGAGACCGGCAACGTCGATGCCGTCCTCGACGGCGACCTCGACGAGTTCATGGAGGCGGAACTGCGCCGCCGGAGAGACCCGGGCAGCTGACGGAGGCCCTGGATCGAGGGGTTCGGGGACGAACCCGCAGGTCAGGTGGTGTGCCCAGGCCGGAGCGGGAGGGGGGTAGGCTGGACCTCGTTGGCGTCCCCCACGGGCAGAACCTGCCCCGTGGTCACCACGCACGACCCTCGCACCGATGATCCTCCTCGACCACGTCACCAAGACCTACAAGGGCTCGACCGTGGCCCTTCGCGATGTCTCGGTGGACATCGACAAGGGCGAGTTCGTCTTCCTGGTGGGATCGTCGGGCTCCGGCAAGACGACGTTCCTCCGGCTCCTGCTCCGCGAGGAGGTGCCGGATTCGGGTCGCATCGTGGAGGCCGGCCGCGACATCGTCAGCATGCCCAAGGGCCGCGTGCCCTTCCTGCGGCGCAACATCGGCTGCGTCTTCCAGGACTTCCGCCTCCTGCCGAACAAGACCGTCTTCGAGAACGTGGCGTTCGCCCTCGAGGTGATCGGTCGCCCCAAGTCGGTGGTCAAGTCCCAGGTGCCCCAGGTCCTCGAGCTCGTCGGCCTCGGCCACAAGCACGACAGCCTGCCCGGCGAGCTCTCGGGTGGCGAGCAGCAGCGGGTGGCGGTCGCTCGGGCCTTCGTCAACCGCCCGCTGATCCTCCTCGCTGACGAGCCCACGGGGAACCTCGACCCCGCCACGTCCGAGGGGATCATGAACCTGCTCGACCGGATCAACCGGACGGGCACCACCGTCGTCATGGCCACCCACGACAAGGCGCTGGTGGACCGCATGCGGCGGAGGGTCCTCGAGCTCGATCACGGCACGCTGGTCCGCGACCAGTCGAGGGGCGTCTACGGGATCGATGACTCGGCAGGGCAGGCCTAGTCGTGCCGATCTTCGCCGAGTACGCCGTCCGGGAGACCGCCTCGAACCTGTGGCGGAACCGCCTCATGACGATGGCCGCCATCTTGACGGTCTCTGTCTCGCTCATGCTGGTCGGCACCACGCTGCTGCTCAAGCAGGGAGCGGCCAACGCCGAGGTCGAGTGGCAGCGCGGCACGCAGGTCGTCGTGTGGATGTCGCCGACCGCCTCGACGTCCGAGGTCGGCGCCATCTCGACGCAGCTCAAGACGCTGCCCTATGTGCACGACTGCGTCTACCGGGACAAGGCCTACGACTACGCCGAGGCCCGAAAGCTGCTCTCGCCGGCCGAGTTCAGCGTCCTCAAGCAGGACAACATGCCGACCTCCTATCGGTGCACCCCGAACCAGCCATCGGACGCCCAGGTGGTGATGAACCGCTTCTCTGGCCAACCGGGCGTCAAGGAGGTGGACGCACCGCTCCAGCAGATCCACGCCATGGAGGAGACGATCACCGTCCTGCAGATCGTGTTCCTTGTCGTGGCCGTGGTGCTGCTGCTGTCGGCCACCGTGCTGATCCTCAACACCATCCGCCTGGCGATCTTCGCTCGTCGCCGTGAGGTATCGGTGATGAAGCTGGTCGGTGCCACGAACTGGTTCATCCGTGTGCCATTCATGTCGGAGGGCCTGATCCAGGGCGTGGTCGGTTCCCTCATCGCCGCTGCCATCGTCTTCGGCGTGCACCTGTGGATGGACACGTCGACCAACGCACTGCTCGTCCAGATGCAGCTCACCTCCTGGCAGATCTTCTGGACCGATGCCGTGCTGGTGGGCCTCGGTGCCGCGATCGGCGCCGGCGGGTCGGCCATCGCCATCCGTCGCTTCCTCGACGTCTGAGCCCGCGCTCCCGACCGTTGGGTCCGAGTGCGACGGAGCCCTCCGTCGCCTGACCCAGAAGGGGGCATCATGGCCAACTCCACCATCCTCACCGGGAACCTCACCGGCGATCCCGAGCTGCGGCACCTGCGAGACGGGACCGCCACGACGACGTTCTCGCTCGCCGTCGACCGACGGTGGCAGGACCGGGAGACCGGAGCGTGGGCGGAGGCCACGAGCTACTTCGACGTGGCCTGCTGGCGCGATCTCGCCGAGCACGTGGCGCTCAGCCTGTCCAAGGGGTCGCGGGTGGTGGTCACCGGTCGCCTCGAGCAGCGCAGCTGGACCGGCGAGGACGGCCGCATCCGGGTCCGGGCCGAGGTGGTGGCCGACGAGGTCGGGGTGTCGCTGCGGTTCGCTCCGGTCGGGGCGATGACCCCGCTGGTGGCCAGCTAGGAGGCCTGCGGGCTGAACTCGATCGACAGCGAGTTCACGCAGTAGCGCAGTCCCGTATCGGTCGGACCGTCGGGGAACACGTGGCCCAGGTGGCCGCCGCAGGACCCGCAGACGATCTCGGTGCGGACCATGCCGTGGCTCCGGTCCTCGCGCTCGAGGACCGGGCCCACGGCGTCGTCGAAGCTCGGCCACCCGCAGCCCGAGTTGAACTTGGCGCTGCTGTCGAACAGCACGGTGTGGCACCCGGCACACGTGAACGAACCGTCATCCTCGAGGTGGAGCAGCTCGCCGGTGAAGGCCGGCTCGGTCGCCGCCTGCCGCAGGATGGCGTAGCGCTCAGGCGAGAGCTGCGAGCGCCACTCGGCGTCTGGCTTGTCGTTCGGGAAGTCGGCCACGTCCCCTCCTCGGGCGGTTTCTGACGGATCGTCAGAAACCCTCGGCGTTCTTCACTACGCTACCCACTCGATGGATCTGCGAGACACGACCGAGGATCGGGCCTTCCGCGAGGAGGTCAGGGATTGGATGGCCGACCACGTGGTCGGGGACTTCGCCGCGCTCGGCGGCCGAGGAGGATCTGGAGACGAGACCTATGGCTTCGAGGTCCGGCGCGCCTGGGAGCACGAGCTCGCCCAAGGGGGCTGGACCTGCATCGGGTGGCCGGTCGAGCACGGCGGGCGGGCGGCCAGCATCAACCAGCAGGTGATTTTCAACGAGGAGTACGTCCGGGCCAAGGCGCCCGGCCGAGTCTCGATCCTCGGCGAGGGCCTGCTCGGTCCGACCCTCATCCACTACGGCACCGAGGAGCAGAAGGCGCGGTTCCTGCCCAAGATCGTCTCGGGCGAGGAGCTGTGGTGCCAGGGCTACTCGGAGCCCAACGCCGGCAGCGACCTCGCCTCCCTTGCCACGCGCGCCGTCCTCGACGGTGACGAGTGGGTGATCACCGGCCAGAAGGTCTGGACCTCGCTGGCCCACCAGTCGGACTGGTGCTTCGTGATGTGTCGGACCGACCCTGAGTCGAGCCGTCACAAGGGCCTCTCCTACCTGCTCGTCCCGATGGACCAGCCAGGCATCGAGGTGCGACCCATCACGCAGGTGACGAGGACGAGCGAGTTCAACGAGACCTTCTTCGACGGCGCCCGCACGGCCAAGGACAACGTGGTCGGCGAGGTGGGGCAGGGCTGGACGGTCGGCCTGGCCACGCTGGCCTTTGAGCGGGGTGTCGGCCTCCTCGGTCACCTGCTCTCGTTCCGTCGTGAGTTCGACGCCGTGGTCGAGGTCGGGCGTCGCAACGGACGCCTCGAGGACCCCGTGCTTCGAGACCAGGTGGCGGGCTCCTTCGCTGAGCTCGAGGTCCTCCGGCTGACGACGCTGCGGAGCCTGCGCGGGGTCGACGGTCCGGTCGCCCCGCCCGAGGCCTCCATCCTCAAGCTGTTCTGGTCATCGTGGCACCAGCGGTTCGGCGAGATCGCCCTCGACCTCATGGGACCGGACGCCATGATCACCGGCCCGGACTACGACCTCGACGCCGAGCATCGGACCTTCCTGTTCTCCCGGTCCGAGACGATCTACGGCGGTTCGAACGAGATCCAGCGCAACATCATCGGCGAGCGGGTCCTGGGCCTGCCCGCCGAGCCCAAGATCACCACGACAGGAGCACTGTGAGCCTCAGCGACGACTTCGCACCGACCCCCGCACCGGCTCCCCCGGCCGGCCACGACCTGCTCGCCGACAAGGTGGTCCTCGTCACCGCCGCCGCCGGCACGGGCATCGGGATGGCCACGGCCCAGCGCTGCCTCGACGAGGGTGCGATCGTGGTGGTCTCCGACGCCCACGAGCGCCGCTGTGCGGAGACGGCGGAGCAGCTGACCGCCCACGCTGGTCGCGAGGTGCTCGGCGTGCCGTGCGACGTGACCAAGGAGGAGGACGTGCAGCGCCTGTTCGACGCCGTGACCTCCGCCCACGGACGCATCGACGTTGCCGTCAACAACGCAGGCCTCGGTGGCCAGGTCCCCATCATCGAGATGACCGACGACCAGTGGAACCTCGTGCTCGACGTCACCTTGAACGGGACGTTCCGCTGCACCCGCGCAGCGATGAGCCGGATGATCCCGGCCGGTCGCGGCGTGATCGTGAACAATGCCAGCGTGCTCGGCTGGCGGGCTCAGCCGGGGCAGGCGCACTACGCCGCCGCCAAGGCGGGGGTCATGGCGCTCACGCGCTGCGCGGCGGCCGAGGCCGCCCCGCAGGGGATCAGGATCAACGCCGTGGCGCCGTCGCTGGCGGAGCACCCGTTCTTGAACCGCGTGATCAGCGACGAGGACCTCGCTCTGCTGCGCAGCCGCGAGCTGTTCCATCGCGGCGCCGAGGTCTGGGAGGTCGCCTCGGTCATCGCCTTCCTGGCCAGCGACTACTCGACCTACCTCAGCGGCGAAGTCATCTCGGTCTCGAGTCAGCATGCCTGAGATCGACCCGACCACGTTCTCGCTCGGCGAGGCCGAGGACCCGAGGGGCGATCTCGCCTGGGGGACGATCCCCGGTCTCGTGACGTGGGCCGGCGAACGGTTCGGCGAGGAGGAGGCGGTCGTCGACGGTGATGTCCGCCTGAGCTTCGCAGAGCTCGCGGCCAGGGTCGACGATGTGGCGGCCGGCATGCTGGCCATGGGCCTCGAGCCCGGCGACCGCGTGGCGGTCTGGGCGCCGAACTGCGTCGAGTGGATCCTCGGGGCGCTCGGCGCTGTTCGAGCCGGTGCGGCCATCGTGACGCTCAACACCCGGTACAAGGGCGCCGAGGCGTCGTACATCCTGCGGACCTCCGGTGCCCGATGGCTGCTCACCGTGCGCGGCTTCCTCGGGGCCGACTACCCGTGGGACCTGGTGGGGGAGGACGTCGGGGGGCTCGAGCAGGTCGTCGTCCTCAAGGGCGACGCTGGCGGGCCTGCCCCTGCGGGCACGACGGTGTCTGCGCTGGCCGACGTGATCGCCGCAGGTGCGACCGTCGACCGGTCTCTGACGGCGCAGCGGGCGGCCGAGATCGACCCGGGGTCGATCTGCGACCTGGTCTTCACGTCGGGCACGACGGGGAGCCCCAAGGGAGCGATGACGACGCACCGCCAGACCCTGCGGACCTTCGCCACCTGGGCGTCGATCGTCGGCCTTCGCCGTGGTGACCGCTACCTCGTCGTCAACCCCTTCTTCCACACCTTCGGCTACAAGGCCGGACTCCTCGCAGCCTTGATGGCGGGGGCGGCGGTGATCCCCGAGCCGGTCTTCGACGTCGACGCCGTCCTCGACCGGATCGGCGCCGAGTCGATCTCGATGCTCCCAGGGCCGCCGACGCTCTACCAGTCGATCCTGGCCCACCCTCGGCGAGGCAGCGTCGACCTCGGATCGCTCCGCCTCGGGGTGACCGGGGCGGCCGTGGTCCCGGTCGAGCTCGTGGTCGCCATGCGCGAGGAGCTCGGGTTTGAGACGGTGCTGACCGCCTATGGGCTGACCGAGTCGACCGGGGTGGTGACCATGTGCCGGGCCGACGACGACCCGGAGACCATCTCGTCGACCTCGGGACGAGCCATCCCGGGGATCGAGGTGCGCGTGGTCGGGCCTGATGGGACCGAGCTCGAGCGCGGGCAGCCCGGCGAGATCGTCGTCCGTGGCTACACCGTGATGCCGGGCTACTTCGAGAACCCCGAGGAGACGGCCAAGGCGATCGATGCGGATGGCTGGCTGCACACCGGTGACGTGGCGACCATGGATGCCGAGGGGAACGTCATCATCACCGACCGCCTCAAGGACATGTACGTCACCGGAGGCTTCAACGCCTATCCGGCGGAGATCGAGTCCATGCTGCGGGCCTGTCCCGGCATCGCCCAGGTGGCGGTGGTCGGCCTGCCTGACGAGCGGCTCGGCGAGGTCGGCTGCGCGGTGGTGGTCCGGGAGGCCGACGGGCGCGACGACGAGGCCTTCGCAGCCGACGTCATCGCCTTCGCTCGAGGTGCCATGGCCAACTACAAGGTGCCGCGCCGGGTCGAGTTCGTCGATGTGCTGCCCACCAACGCGAGCGGCAAGGTCCTCAAGCGTGAGCTGCGAGAGCGTTTCGGGGCATGATCATGGAGTTCGTGGGTTCAATGGGGCGAGAGCGCCCAGAAGAGGGAGAGAAGCGATGAGGGGAATCGTCTACACCGGTGATGGCGTCGAGGTCACGGAGGACCTCGGCCTGCGCGACGTCGGGCCGAAGGAGGTCCGTGTGGCCGTGGCGGCAGCTGGCGTGTGCCACTCCGACCTCTCGGTGATCAACGGGACGATCCCGTGGAAGCCTCCGGCCGTGCTCGGCCACGAGGGTGCCGGTGTGGTCGAGGCCGTCGGCTCCGAGGTGCGCTCGGTGAAGCCAGGCGACCACGTGGTCATCGCCACGCTGGCCAGCTGCGGTGTCTGTCGGGCCTGCTCGACCGGTCATCCCACGTGGTGCCGAGCCTCGTTGGGCAATGTCTCGCACCCCTTCACCTACAAGGGCGAGGAGGCGTCGAACTTCGCCGCCGCCAGCGTGTTCGTCGAGTCGACCATCGTCTCTGAGGTGCAGGCGGTCCGCATTCCCAAGGACGTGCCCCTGACCTCCGCGTGCCTCATCGGCTGTGGGGTGCTCACCGGCGTCGGCGCCGTGCTCAACCGCGCCCAGGTCCGCCCCGGCGAGACGGCGGTCGTGTTCGGCGTCGGCGGCATCGGCCTCAACGTGATCCAGGGGCTCGAGATCGCAGGCGCGACGAGGATCATCGGCGTGGACATGCTGGCGTCCAAGGAGGGCCTCGCCCGCCAGTTCGGTGCCACCGACTTCATCGACGCCTCGACCACCGATGCGGTGGCGGCCGTGCGCGAGCTGCTCCCGCCGAACCGCGAGTCGGCGGCCGGTGCGCTCAACCCGATGGGTGGGGCGACCTGGGCGTTCGACTGCGTCGGTCACCCGGCGGTGCTCCGCAACGCCCTCGACGTCCTCGACTGGGGCGGCAACGCGGTGGCGCTGGGCATCCCGGCCCGGGGGACCGAGGTCGCCGTCGACATCAACTCGCTGGCCTATGTCGACCGGGGGCTCCTCGGCTGCCGCTACGGCTCCTCCCGCCCGCACCACGATGTCGGCCTCATGGTCGACCTCTACAAGGCAGGGCGACTCAAGCTCGACGAGCTCGTGACCATGACGCGACCCCTCGACGCCTTCCGGGACATCGTCGAGGCCATGCACGCCGGACAGGTCGCCCGAGGCGTCCTCGAAATCTCCTCGATCTAGGCTCCGACCATGCGCGGCATCCTCCTGGCTGGTGGGACGGGCTCTCGCCTGAACCGACTCACCCGCATCACCAACAAGCACCTGCTCCCGGTCTACGACCGATCGATGGTCGAGTGGTCGGTCGAGGCCATGGTGGCGGCCGGCATCGACGAGCTCCTGATCGTGACCGGTGGCGAGCGCGTGGGCGACTTCATGCGCATGCTCGGTGACGGCTCCTCCTACGGCCTCGAGGGACTCTCCTACGCCGTCCAGGAGAACGCCGGCGGCATCGCCGAGGCATTGGGCCTCGGCGAGCGCTTTGCCAAGGGCGGCCCCATCGTGGTGATGCTGGCGGACAACATCTTCGAGCACACGTTCAGGCCCACCATCGAGGCGTTCCGGGCCAACCCCCAGGGCTGCCGGCTGGTCCTGTCGAAGATGGACGACCCGACGCACCTCTCGCACCTCGGCGTCCCGGAGATGGACGAGGACGGCCGGATCGTCCGGATCATCGAGAAGCCCGAGGTCCCGCCGAGCCACTTCGCCGTCACCGGCGTCTATTGCTACGCGTCCGAGGTCTTCGACGTGGTCAAGACCCTCGAGCCCTCGGCCCGAGGCGAGCTCGAGATCACCGACGTGAACAACCACTTCATCGGTGCCGGCCACGTGGCGTACGACGTGCAGCCCGGCTTCTGGGGGGATGCGGGGGAGTCGATCCCGGCCTACCAGGAGGTCGGGGAGTTCGTGGCGCGCAACGGCGCCAACAAGCCCTGAGCCGCGCTCGTCAGGCCTGAGGCTGCGGCGACGCAGCGGCGCGTGACCAGGCGCCGAGGCTCGACGCGGCGATCCCCTCGGCGTCGAGCCCGAGCTCGGCGAGGATCACGTCGGGCTTGGCCTGCGACAAGAAGGCCTTGGGCGTCCCGAGGATGGTGACGGGCGGAGCCGTCCGTCCGAGGGCTGCCGCTGACTCGGTGAGTGCGGCGGCGATGTGGGACCCCGCTCCGCCCACTCGGATCCCGTCCTCAGCGGTGACCACGCAGCGGTGCCGACCGGCGAGGGCGAGCATCTCGGGGTCGAGCGGGCTGACGACGCGCACGTCGATGACCGTGGCCTCGATGCCATGGTCGCGCTCGAGGATGGCGGCCGCAGCGAGGCACCGGGCGGTCATCTTGCCGACGCCGAGCAGGCAGAGGGCGCCGTCCCCCTCGCGGATCGTCCGGCTGGCGAGGCCCTGGCCCACCTCACCGTCGAGCGGCTCGGGCGGGGTCTTGGGGAAGCGGAGGGTGGCTGGGCCGTCGAGGCTGAGCGCGGTGGTCAGCATGGCGTCGACCTCGGCGGTGGACGAGGGGGCGAACACCGTCATGTTCGGGATGGTCAGGCACAGGGCGAGGTCGAGGACCCCATGGTGGCTCGCCCCATCGTCGCCGGTGATCCCGGCACGGTCGAGCACGATCGTCACCGGCAGGTTGTGCATGCCCACGTCGTAGGTGGCCTGATCCACGGCGCGGGTGAAGAAGGTCGAGTACACGGCGACCACGGGGCGCAGGCCTCCCATGGCCATGCCGGCGGCAGCCGTCATCTCGTGCTGCTCGGCGATGCCCACATCGACGAAGCGATCGGGATGGGCGGCCTCGAAGGGGAGCAGCCCGGTGGGCCCGGGCATGGCTGCCGTCAGCGCCACGATGCTCGGGTCGGCGGCCGCCGCAGCGAGCAGGGAGCGCGAGAACGCGTCGGTGTAGGTGGCCGGGGCGATGTCGGCGCCATCGTCGACGTCGGCCACGGTGGCGACGACCTTCACGTCGTGGAGGCGCTGGACCTCGTCCTCCTCGGCCGGCGCATAGCCACGACCCTTCTGGGTCAGCACGTGGACGACGATCGGACCATCCCAGCCGGCGGCATTGCGCAGCGCCTGCTCGACGGCGGTGATGTCGTGGCCGTCGATGGGACCGGCGTAGCGGACGCCGAGGGCCTCGAAGAAGGTGTGCGGGGCCACAAGCTCACGCAGCGCGCTCGTGACGCCGTGGACGCCCGAGTAGGCGGCCTCGCCCACGGCGGGGATCTCTCGGAGGATGTGGCGGAGCCGCTCGCGTGCCTGGACATAGGTCGGGTGGAGCCGCAGGCTGGTCAGCGATTGTGAGAGCTGCGAGATGGTCGGGGCGTAGCTGCGGCCATTGTCGTTGAGCACGATCACGACCCGGCGGCCCGAGTGCCCGAGGTTGTTGAGGGCCTCGTAGGCCATGCCCCCGGTCAGGGCACCGTCTCCGATGACGGCGACGACGCGTCGCTCTCCTCCGTGGCCCGCCAGCTGGCCCTCGAGCTCGTAGGCGGTGGCCACGCCGTAGGCGTAGGACAGGACGGTCGACGCGTGCGAGTTCTCGATCCAGTCGTGCTCGGACTCGGCGCGATTGGGGTAGCCGGAGAGCCCGCCCTGCTGGCGCAGGTCCTTGAACCCGTAGCGACGGCCGGTGAGCAGCTTGTGCACATAGGCCTGGTGCCCGGTGTCCCAGAGGATCGGGTCCTTGGGGGACTCGAAGACCCGGTGGAGGGCGAGCGTGAGCTCGACGACCCCGAGGTTGGAGCCGAGGTGGCCACCGGTGGTGGTCACCGTCTCGACGATGAACGAGCGGATCTCCTGAGCGAGCTCCTCGAGCTGCTCGATCGACAGGGAGCGCAGGTCCTCAGGCGTCTCGATCTGAGGAAGGATCATGCTCGTCTCACCACCATCCAAGGCTACCAACCCGGCCCGTGGGCCACGTCGTCCTCGGGTCGTGTGCCACAGGCGACCGGTACGATGAGGCGGTGCCTGCATCCCCAGACCTCATCGAGACCGCCCTGATCGAGCGGGTTCTCTCCGCCGCCGTCGAGCGAGGCGGCGACATGGCGGAGATCTTCTGCGAGGATCGGACCTCCCGAAGCGCCTCGAGGGACGACGGCCGGATCGAGGAGCTCTCGACCGGCAGCTCCCGGGGAGCCGGCATCCGGGTGGTGGTTGGCGACACGACTGGTTTCGCGCACACCGCGGATCTCAGCGAGGAGGGCCTCCTGAGCGCAGCACGAGCGGCCGCAGCGGTCGCCCGGCAGGGCGGCGGTGGCACGAAGATCGCTCCGCTCGAGCGCCGGCGGCGCCATGAGGCACCGGTGCGCCACCTCCTCGACGACGTCCCGACCGCTGACAAGCTGGCGCTCCTGGAGCGGGCCGATGACGCCGCTCGGTCGGCGGGGGCGAGCATCTCGCAGGTCACCACGTCCTACGGCGAGGGGCGACGGCGGATCCTGGTGGCGACCACCGATGGGGTCTACGCCAGCGATGATCAGGTCCGCACGCGCTTCAACGTGATGTGCGTCGCCACCGGGGACACCGGCCTCCAGACGGGCTTCGAGTCGCTGGCCCGCACCCAGGGCTTCGAGCTGTTTGATGGTGCAGACGTGGAGGAGATGGGCCGGGTGGCCGCCCGACGGGCGATGGCCAAGCTGGCGGCCCGTCCGGCCCCATCGGGCGAGGTGCCGCTGGTCCTGGCCGGGGGCTCCGGTGGGGTCCTGTTCCACGAGGCGTGTGGCCACGGCCTCGAGGCGGATCACATCGTCAAGGACTCGTCGGTCTACTGCGGGCAGGTCGGCCAGCAGGTGGCGAGCCCGCTCGTCACGCTCGTCGACGATGGCACGGTGGCCGGCGAGTGGGGGACCTCGGCGATCGATGACGAGGGCCGTCCGGCCCAGCGGAACGTCCTGATCGAGGACGGGATCCTGACGGACTACATGTGGGATTGGCTCCGAGCTCGCAAGGAGGGGCGACCCTCGAGCGGCAATGGACGGCGAGAGACCTACAAGGACCTCCCGATGGTCAGGATGACCAACACCTTCCTGCTCGGCGGGGAGGAGGACCCGGAGGATATCATCGCTCAGACGCCGGAGGGCGTCTACGTGGCCAAGCTCGGCGGAGGTCAGGTCAACACCGCCACCGGCGACTTCGTCTTCGGCACCACCGAGGCCTACCTCATCGAGGGCGGCCGGATCACCGAGCCGCTCAGGGACGCCAACCTCATCGGCAACGGTCCTGAGGTGCTCCGGCGCATCGATGCGCTCGGGAACGACTTCTCGATGATGCCGGGGACGTGCGGGAAGGATGGGCAGAGCGTCCCCGTCGGGTGCGGCCAGCCCACGCTGCGGATTACGGGCGTGACCATCGGGGGGACGGCGGCATGAGCGAGCTCCACGACATCGCGGCGAGGGTGGTGGCGCAGGCGCAGGGCGGCGAGGAGATCGAGGCGTACGCTGCCCGAGGCACCGACACCGAGATCCGCGTCTACGAGGGGGAGATCGAGAGCCTGTCGACGGCGACCTCAGCCGGCATCGGCATCCGGGTCCTGCTGCCTGGCCCTGATGGGGCGCGGGTGGGGGTGGCGTCGGCCGGTTCGCTTGACCCGGATGTGATCGCCCACGCGCTGGCCTCGGCGAGAGAGAACGCCACCTTCGCTTCGCCGGATCCCATGGTGATCTTCGCCTCGCCGGATGGCGTGACCCCCGCAGCCGTCGACCTCGTGGACCCCGCTGCCCACCTCGTGACGGTCGACGAGAAGATCGCCCTGGTCAAGGCGGTCGAGTCGGCCGCCCGATCGGGTGACGCGAGGATCCGCTCCGTCGACAACGCTGACTACGGCGACAGCCGCTCGGAGATGGCGCTGGTGTCCACCACCGGGATCTCTGCCACCGCCGAGCGGACCAGCGCCTTCCTGTCGGTGGCCACCCTGGCGGGATCCGCCGACGAGACCCAGACGGGATCCGGGTTCTCGATCGGGCGCGGGCCGGGAGCGCTGGATCCCGAGGCGGCTGCGCGCGACGCGGTCGAGCGCTCGGTGCGCATGCTCGGAGCGACGAAGGGGCGGAGCATTAGGACCACCGTGGTCTTCGATCCCCGGGTCACCTCGACGATCCTCGGCGTGCTCAGCGGCGCGCTGAGCGGAGACGCAGTCGGTCGCGGCCGCTCCTTCTTCGAGGGGCACCTCGGCGAGGCGGTCGCCGTCGATGGGTTCACGCTCGTCGACGACCCGACCGACCTGCGGGCCTACGGCGCCTCGGCGCTCGACGGAGAGGGCTTGGCCTGCCGCCGCAACGTCCTGATCGACGGAGGGCTGCTGCGGCAGTTCGTCTACGACACCGTCTCGGCACGACGGGCGGGAGTCTCGTCGACCGGCTCCGCCGCTCGTGGGGGGCTGGCCGGCAGCCCGGGCGCCGGGTGTCGGGCGCTGGTGCTGACCCCGGGCGACCGATCGGCCGAGGAGCTCCTCTCGGACGTCGGCGAGGGCCTCTACGTGCAGTCGATCACCGGTGTGCACTCCGGGGTGAGCACGGTCAGCGGGGACTTCTCCGTCGGAGCCGAAGGCCTGATGATCCGAGATGGAAGGCTGGCGGAGCCCATCCGAGAGGTCACCGTCGCCTCGACGTTCCAGAAGATGCTCATGAGCATCGTGGGCATCGGTGCCGACCTGACCTGGCTGCCGGGGGTCGCCGCTGGCCAGACCGTGGCGATCGGAGACATGCAGGTCTCTGGGACCTGATCAGTCGGACTTCGCCGCCGACTTCTTGGCAGGAGCCTTCGCTGGCTTGGCTGCAGGGGTCTCGGCAGTTGCCTTCGTGGTCGACGAGGCGGCATCGGAGCTGGACGAGTCGGACGACGTGCTGGTGGCGGTGTCGGTGCTGCCAGCGGAGGTGGTCGAGGACGTGGCGCCCCGGCTGTCGTTCTTGTAGAACCCGCTGCCCTTGAACACGATGCCCACGGAGCCGAAGACCTTGCGCAGCTTCCCGCGGCACTCGGGGCACTTCGTCAGGGCGTCATCGGAGAACGACTGGACGACCTCGAACTGGTGTCCGCACTTGGTGCAGGCGTACTCGTAGGTGGGCATGACGCTCCTCCGGGTCAGGGTGCGTTGGCAGTCGGCTCGTAAGAGTGCCAATTCTAGCCTCCCGAGAGCAGCATGGCCGCGACGCGGTCGTACACTTCACCCCGTGCTGGAGACCGGGGCCACCGAGGAGGTCGACTCGACCGCTCGCTGTCGGGTGGTGATGGATCCGGCGACCTCCGCTGCCGTCGCCGCCGCTGCCGTCGCCAAGGGCGACGTCCTCGCCGCTGCCCGCATCGCCGCCGTGCAGTCGGCGAAGCGCACGGCCGACCTGCTGCCGGCATCGTTCCGAACTGCTCCGAGCGCGGTCGAGGTCACGTTCCAGGTCGGCGAGGGGTGGATCGACGTCTCGGTTCGGGTGGTCGACCTCGGGCGCCAGGCGCAGATGGAGGCCATGACGGCGTGCACCGTCGCTGGGCTGACGATCTACGACATGTGCAAGGCCATGGATCGAGCGATGGCCATCACCGATGTCGTGATGAGCGGTCCTGCATAGGCAGCGATCGATCGCGGGAGCCAAACCGCCGCCGCCGGCGTATCCTCGGCAGATGGCAGCCAACGACAACACCATCGAGCGGCTCGTGGACCTCACGATGACCTTGCTCAACGCTCCGCAGGGCCTCACCCTCGACCAGATCGTCAACGAGCTCCCGAACTATCCGAACTCCTCGCCGTCGGCGTCGCGCCAGCAGTTCGAGCGAGACAAGGTGCTGCTGCGCAAGCGTGGCGTCGAGGTCGAGGTGATCGAGAGCGGCTCGGCCAACGATTACCGCTACCGGATCGATCCCGCCACCTACTACCTGCCGGATCTCGATCTGACGGACCGGGAGATCGCAGCCCTCGACCTCGCGCTGGCGGCGGTGGCGGTCAACGGCGTGAGCGAGGTCGACGGCCTGTCCAAGATCGGCCTGGGGAACGTGACGTCGGCCTCTCCGGTGATGGACGTCGACGTGTCCCCCTACAGCCCCGTGCTCTACCAGGGGATCTTCATGGAGGCAGAGACCCGGTTCGACTACTCGGGCGTGAAGCGCAAGGTGTACCCCATTGCCCTGCGGTTCCTCCTCGGTCACTGGTACCTCGAGGCCTACGACACGGCGGACAAGGTGGCGAAGAACTTCCGGGTCGACCGCATCGAGTCTGAGCCCTCGATCGGACCTCGCGGCAGCGGCGTGGTGCCGGCTGGGGTGGCCGACAGCGGTCGCATCCTGAGCGTGCCGAGCGCCGTCGACGAGGAGGAGGCGACCGAGACCCTCGTCCTCGACGTCGACGCCAGCGCAGCGTGGCGGCTCGAGCAGGCGCTCGGCGGCGGCTACGCCACCGAGCGCCGCAGCGACGGCTCGGCCCGCCTGTCGATCCCCATCCGATCCTGGAAGCAGGCCCGCTCCTGGGTGATCGGCCTGCTCGACTCGGCCGTCGTCGTGTCTCCCGCGGCGGCGCGCGCGTCCATGGTCGAGTGGCTCGAGTCGGTGGCGCAGCAGCCTGACCCGGCGCCGGTCTCGGTGTCGGATGCCAGCGAGCTGGACCCCTCGGTGGAGCCGACGGGGCCGACGGGCCTCAGCATGACGCCGACGGAGCGCCGGCTCCAGCGCCTGTTCGCCATGCTGGAGTGGCTGGCCGAGGTCGGCACGGTGGACACCTCCGAGGTGGCCGCCAGGTTCGGCATGACGGTCGCCGAGGTCGTCGCCGAACTCGAGTTCGCAGCCTGCTTCGGTCGCCCGCCCTACTCTCCGGGCGAGCTGATGGACATCATCGTCGATGCCCACACGGTCACGGCGAGCCTTCCGGACCTCAAGCGCACCAGACAGCTCTCGGCCCCTGACGCCATGGTGCTCGTGACCTCGTCGAAGATGCTGCTCGAGGTCTCCGGGGGAGGGGCCGAGGGGCCGCTCGCATCGGCGGTGGCGAAGCTCGAGACCGCGCTGGCGGCGGCGAAGTCGGTGGTGATCGAGATCCCGCAGCCGCCCTTCCTCGCCGAGCTCACCAAGGCATGCGAGGAGGCCCGCGAGCTCGAGGTCGTCTATCTGGCGGACTCGACCGAGGTCGAGACCGAGCGGGTCATCGACCCCCTGAAGTGCGAGGTGCACGATGGTCAGTGGTACGTGTGGGCGTGGTGCACCGCCCGTGAGGACTTCAGGATCTTCCATGCCGACCGCTTCAAGTCGGTGCGAGATGTCGGCGCTCGCCGGCCAGGCATCGACGTCGGTGCGGCCGACGGCGTCAAGCTCATCGAGTCCGATGATGCCGAGACCGCGCTGGTGGTCCTTGGCCCCGGCGCCCGCTGGGTGGCCGACTCGGTCCCGATCGTGGGCCGGCACGTCGAGGAGGACGGCCGCATCGTGGTCGCGCTGTCGGTCCTCAGCACGCTGTGGTTCGGCCGACTCCTCCTGCAGGCCGGACCCGACGCCAGCGTGCTGGGCCCCGTCGACCTCGTGGGCTGCGGTCGGGCGACGGCTGAGCGGGTCCTGAGGAGGTATGCCGCGACCGTGTGAGCCATGAGGCTCGACGGGTGCTGAGGATCACGTCGCTCAAGGACGCCACCGGGCGCTACCTGCTCGACGATCCCGCACGAGAGGTCGCTGACCTCTTCGATGGAGCTATGCGTGGGCGATGGCTCGGGACGGCGGCGTCGACCATCGGCCTCGAGGGCCGGATCGAGCCCGAGGTCCTCGAGCTGATCCTCTCGGGGCGGCGCCCGGGCGGCACGATCACCCCGAGCGTGCGTCAGCGACGGGCAGCCGTCGATCTGATCTTCGCCGCACCCAAGCCGGCCAGCCTCCTCATGGCGTCGCCTGACGAGAGCGTGGCCCGATCGGCCGTGCTCGGCCACGAGGAGGCCGTCGGGGCGGCACTCGGCTACCTCGAGGACCGGGCGGCCGGGGTGATCAGACAGCGTCCCGGCGGAGAGCGGGCCTGGCTCCACGCCGAGGGCGTCGTGGCGGCTGGGTTCACCCACGGTGCGAGCCGGTCCGGTGATCCTCATCTGCACAGCCATGTGCTGCTCGCCAACAGGGCGAGGGCGGGCGACGGGCGGTTCGGCGCTCTCGACGTCGTGGCGCTCCGCGCCCACGCGAGGGCGGCTGATGCCGTGTATCGAAGCGTTCTGCGGTCAGAGCTCACGGCGCGCCTTGGACTCACCTTCCTGAGGGGAGCTGATGGGGAACCGCGCATCGAGGGGATCTCTGACGGCGAGTGCCTGGCCCTCAGCGGCCGCTCCGAGGAGGTCCGTCGAGGGGTCCTCGACCGTCCGACGAAGGTGGCGCAGACGAGGGCCGAGGCGCTCGAGCGCTGGTCGATCCGCCGCAGCCGGGTGGTCACGCTCGATGACCCACCGCGCTTCGCCCGCTCGGTCGGTCACCTCGATGAGCACCGAGCCGCTGGGGTCCTGCACGATCGTCCGCTGACCGCGAGGACGCTCGTCGAGTCGGTGGCAACGGCGGCGACGTCGGGGATGACAGTCGCCGCGATGGGCGAGATCCTCGGCCGGATCGAGGATCCTCTGGGGCGTGGCGCTGCGGAGGTGGTCCTGAGCCCGGCGGTGCTCCCGACCTGGCGGACCTTGGCGCGGCTCGGACCTCGGCCGACGGATCGGCGTGAGCTGGCATGGTGGCTCGACGAGGCCTCTCGCTCCCGGGTCCGGTCCGACAGGGCCGAGCTGTTCATCGATGGCGTTCGGTGAGCAGCCTCGGACGTGTGCGTCCGGTGAGCGAGGCCCAGGGCTCGTCTCGGTGGGCGACGGTGAGCGGCACCCATCCGACCGAGTTGGTGGCATCGAGGAGCAGCCCGGCACCGGGTCGCCCCCTCGCCACGAGATCCAGTGGGATCACAGGCTCCTCGGTCGTGCTCCAGGTCTCGGTGACGCTCCGCCGCCTCGGGCCGGAGCGAGCGGCCGATCGAGAGACGCGAGCGACCGTCGCCCGTCCGGCCAGATCGTGGAACGCTCGGAGCGTTGTCCGATCCGCGACGCCACCGAGGAGCAGGGTGGTCGAGAAGAGCGAGAGGAACCCGTCGGCCTCCGGTCCCCATCGCACTCGGGCCTGCGAGAGGTCCTGGAGGCAGCCGATGGTCAGCAGCCCCTGGCCCCCTCCTTCGCTCACGATCTGAGGGAGGTCAGGCAGGGGGGCGATGTTCGCCAGCTCGTCGAGGGCGAACAGGACGGGCCGGGACACGTCGTTGCGACGATAGGCGGCTGCCCGGATCTCGGACAGGAGCCCGACCACGAGCGGGGCTGCGAGCTCCTGGCTGCGGCCGCTGGCGCAGATGTAGAGCGTGTGGGCGCCATCGGCGAATGCGTCGGGATCGAGGACGTCGCGCTCGGTGGCAGCGAGGGCGCCGAGCGATCGGTATGCGCCGAGGACCCCTGAGGTGGTCGACCAGATCCCTGACTGCTCTCGGCTGTCGGTGGCCAGGATGCCGGTGAGGAGCGCCATTGCCGGGTGGTCGGAGCCGGCACGGTCCCCGAGGATCTCGAGTGCCTCTTCGCCGGCGTGTCGATCCACCCAGCCGACGAGGCGGGAGAGCGGCAGGTCGGCGGCTCGACCGGCGAAGAGCAGGGTCGAGAGGAGGGCGGCACTTCGCTCCGACCAGTGGTCACCGGCCGGTGCGCCTCGGGCGCGCCGTTGTGCCGCGGTCACCATCGCACTCGACATGTCGATGGCGCCATCCCACGTCGTCGCGGCGCTCAGCGGTGACCAGCCGACAGAGGTGATGCCCTTCGGGACGGGGGTTGCGCCAAGTGGGTCGAAGAGCAGCGTGTGGCCCACCTCCTGGCGAGACGCGCAGGTCGCGTCGATCACGTCGAGCTTGGTCGAGGTGAGCACGACCGAGCCCGGGGCGCTCAGGACGTTGGGGATGATGATGCTGGTGGTCTTCCCCGATCTCGTCGGCCCGAGCACCAGGGTGCTTCGCTGATGGCCGGACCAGACCCATCCCCGGGCATCGCGTCCGAGGAGGATGCCGGCGTGTGCAGGACCGCCTTCGACCTGTCCGACCATGGTCGAGCTCATGCTGGGACAACGGTCGCGTGGTCGCGATGCTTGACCCGGCATCGGCGATGAAGTCAACTATGGAAAGCCAACAGCATGAGGTGATGTCGATGTGCGTTGCGAGCAGTGCGCCGAGCATGGAGTCAGGTGGCCGCGTGCCAGTTGACGGCCTGCAGGGCGCAGTGCGTCGCGACGGCAGCGGAGAATCCTGCTGGAGGTCGTGTGCCACTTCGACCACGTTCGACAGCTGGGAGGCTGACGAACACGGCGGGTGGGTCCACTCAACTACCTCCGTTGCACTTCGACGCAGCCGACTCCAGTCGGCTCCGCCTCGTCTCGCGACGGCTGCGTAGCAACGGAAACCCAAGGAGGTACTCCAAGTGGCTACTGCCGCAAAGAAGAAGGCCCCGGCCAAGAAGGCCGCTGCCAAGAAGGTCACCAAGAAGGCCCCGGCCAAGAAGGCCGCTGCCAAGAAGGTCACCAAGAAGGCTCCGGCCAAGAAGGTCGCCGCCAAGAAGGTGACGAAGAAGGCCCCGGCCAAGAAGGTCACCAAGAAGGCTCCGGCCAAGAAGGCCCCGGCCAAGAAGGTGACGAAGAAGGCCCCGGCCAAGAAGGTGACGAAGAAGGCCCCGGCCAAGAAGGTGACGAAGAAGGCCCCGGCCAAGAAGGTGACGAAGAAGGCTCCGGCCAAGAAGGCCGCTGCCAAGAAGGTCACCAAGAAGGCCCCGGCCAAGAAGGTCGCCGCCAAGAAGGCGACGAAGAAGGCTCCGGCCAAGAAGGCGGCTTCTCGCCGCTAGGTCCCGAGCGTCAGCTCAATGCGAGGTGGGGGCCTTCGGGCCCCCACCGTCGCGTCCGGGCTTGGTGTGGGGCAGGTCGCTCGGCCGATCGACATCATGGCCGAGCAGCACGTCTCGGACGACGGTCACCTCGTGTCCGGCAGCCAATGCCGCCGATCGATGACGGTGGAACGATCCCGGTCCGTAGGCGAACTCGAAGGTGGCGCCTGACGGCAGGCTGATGATGTTGGTCCCGTCCTCTCGCAGGTCGGGGACGAGGAGGATGCCGTCCACCCTGGGGAGGTCGGAGAGGCCGGACGGGTCGAGGATGTCGCCGTGCACGATGGTGATCCGGCTGGCTCCCCGCGCCTCGAGCTCGCTGACCCCGAACGCCACGGCTCGGTTGAGACCCTTCCCCGGTGCCCAGATCACGATGGTGTCGAGCTGCGCCGCCCATGATGCGACCTCGTCGTCGTCGCACACCACCGCGACGGGCCCATGGTCGGCAGCCCGGATCACACCCTCGGCGAGACGACGGGCCAGCGCGGCGCGAGCCTCTGACCCGAGCGCAGCGGTGAGGCGCACCTTGGCTTCGGTGAAGGCCTTCACCGGTACGAGGATGACCTCGCAGCCGTCGAGGCTCGCCGGGATCGCCTCGGCGTCATCGGGCTCGTTCACTGCCCGAAGTGTATGACCCTCGTGGCAGACCGCCTGCGAGGGGTCATCGGGCGCCCGCCTGGCCCCGGTCGCCTGCCGCACGCGTGACGGCGGCGAGCACGTCGTCGTTCGACGCGCCGGGTCCGAGGATGGCGGCGACGCCGGCGTCGCCCATGGCCTCGAGGTCATGGTCGGGGATGATCCCCCCGACGATCACGGGGGTGTCGAGGCCGACGGCGCCGAGGGCAGCGATCACGTCGGGAGCGAGAGTCAGGTGCGCTCCGTTGTGCATGGAGAGCCCCACCACGTCCACGTCCTCCTGAAGCACGGCGGCTGCGATCATCGCGGGAGTCTGGCGGAGGCCGCCGTAGATCACCTCGCAGCCTCCATCGCGCAGGATCCGAGCGATGACCCTGAGCCCGCGATCGTGACCGTCGAGGCCCACCTTGGCCAGCAGGACGCGGATGGGCTGCTCGGTCACGAGAGCGGGGGCTCCACCCACGTGCCGAAGCAGGATCGCATGGCGGACATCTGCTCGCCGACCGTGCACCGGGCGATGCTGGCGTCGATGAGTGCCGGCATCAGGTTGATCGACGGGTCGGCAGCCTCAGCGCTGATGCGGGCGAGGGCGTCGGCGACGGCCCTGGGGTCTCGGTGCGCCTTGACCTGTGCCAGGCGGGCGAGCTGCTCGGCCTCCACGATCGGATCGATGCTCAGCAGCGGGACCTCGCGATCATCGCCGTCGGTGTGGATGTTGACGCCGACGATCGCGGCGTCGCCCCGCCCGAGGTCCCGTTGGAACCGATAGGCGGCGTCGGCGATCTCGTTCTGGAACCAGCCCTCCTCGATGGCGTGGAGCACGCCCTCGAGGAGCGAGCCGTCTCCACGCCCGAGCAGCTCGGCGAAGATCTCCTCCGCCTGGGACTCGAGCGCGTCGGTGAGCGACTCGACGAACCACGAGCCCCCGAGCGGATCGGCGACGTTGGTCACCCCGGTCTCCTCGGCGATCACCTGCTGGGTGCGAAGGGCGAGCCGGGCCGCCTTCTCGGTCGGCAGGGCGAGCGCCTCGTCGTAGGAGTCGGTGTGCAGCGACTGGGTCCCGCCGAGCACGCCAGCGAGCGCTTCGATGGCCACGCGGGCGAGGTTCACCTCTGGCTGCTGGGCGGTGAGTGACACGCCGGCGGTCTGGGTGTGGAACTTGAGGGTCAGCGACTTGGTGGCCTGGGCGCCGTAGCGATCGCGGAGCCATCGCGCCCAGATCCTCCGAGCGGCGCGGTACTTGGCGATCTCCTCGAAGAAGTCGATGTGCGCGTTGAAGAAGAAGCTGAGCCGAGGAGCGAAGTCGTCGATGGGAAGCCCGGCCTCGAGGGCCGCCTCGACATAGGCGAACCCGTTGGCGAGCGTGAAGGCGAGCTCCTGGGCCGCCGTCGATCCCGCCTCCCTGATGTGGTAGCCGGAGATCGAGATCGGATGCCATCGCGGCATCTGCGCCGCGGTGAAGGCCACCACGTCGGTGACGAGGCGCACCGAGGGCCGCGGGGGGAACACGTACTCCTTCTGCGCCTGGTACTCCTTGAGGATGTCGTTCTGGAGCGTCCCTCCGAGTGCCGAGCGTGGGGTCCCTCCCTCCTCCGCGACCACGACGTACATGGCGAGGAGGACGGCCGCTGCGGAGTTGATCGTCATGGACGTGGTCACCGCCGACAGGTCGATCTGCGCGAACAGACTTCCCATGTCCTCGACCGTGTCGACGGCCACGCCAGCGCGGCCGACCTCGCCTCGAGCCAGCGGGTCATCGGAATCGAGGCCGAGCAGGGTGGGCATGTCGAACGCGGTGGAGAGCCCCGTGCCGCCGTCGGCGAGGAGCTGGCGGAAGCGCTGGTTGGTGTCCGCAGCGGACCCGAAGCCGGCGAACTGGCGCATCGTCCACACCTTCGAGCGGTACATGGAGGCGAAGGCCCCGCGCGTGAAGGGGAACTGGCCGGGGAACTCGCCATCCGCAGGGCCGTAGACCGGCTCGAGCTCGACGCCGGACATCGTGGTGAAGCGATCCTTGCGCAGTCGGGAGGCTGCGTAGTCGGCGTCGTACTCGTCTCTGCTCACCACCTCGTCCCACCCCCTGTCGGGCCTCATCGTAGACCTGGACCCGGTGTGGCAGGGCGCCCCTGCTTGGCGGTCGCGATGGATTCTCGGGCCGCGTGATCGTAGGGTTGGCGCATGGGGAAGAAGCTGGTCGTCGTCGGAGCAGGCTCATGGGGCACGGCGCTCGCCTCGCTGGCTGCCCCGCAGTGCACCACGGTGATCTGGGCCCGCTCTGCGGCCACGGCCGACGAGATCTCGCTGCGGCACACCAACGAGCGCTACCTGCCTGGACTCGCGCTGTCCGACCAGCTGGGAGCATCGTCGAGCCTCGAGGTCGCGCTCGAGGGCGCCGATGCGGTCCTGATGGCCGTCCCTTCGCACGGGACGAGGGCGGTCCTCGAGCAGGCGGCACCCCTGATCGCTCCGGGGACCCCCGTGTTCAGCCTGTCGAAGGGGATCGAGGCCGACTCGATGCTCCGCATGTCCCAGGTCATCTCTGAGGTGGTGCCGCAGGCCACGACCGGTGTCCTCACCGGGCCAAACCTGGCGGCGGAGATCGCCCAGGGCGAGCCCGCCGCGTGCATCGTGGCCTGCGAGGAGGAGTCGGCGGCTGTCCTTGTCCAGACCATGCTCCACTCGTCGACCCTGCGGGTCTACACATCAACCGACGTGATCGGATGTGAGATCGCAGGCGCAACGAAGAACGTCCTCGCCATCGCCGCCGGCATCGCTGCCGGGTTCGGGTTCGGTGACAACACCAGATCGGCGCTCATCACCCGAGGCCTGGCGGAGATGGGTCGACTGGGCATCACCATGGGTGGCCAGACCCTCACCTTCGGTGGCCTCGCCGGCGTCGGTGACCTGATCGCCACCTGTACGAGCGAGAGGAGCAGGAACCGATCGGTCGGCTTCGCGCTCGGGCAGGGTCGCGACCTGGTCGAGATCATCGACTCGATGCACATGGTGGCGGAGGGGGTGAAGACGGCAGGGCCTCTGGTGAGGCTCGCCGCCGCCGAGGGGATCGAGATGCCAATCTGCGAGCAGGTGGCCCAGATCGTGGCGGGGACGACCAGCCCCCGACGTGCGCTACTCAACCTGATGGACCGTCCGGCCCGAGTCGAGTGGGACGAGACCCTCTATCGGGGCCTCGTCCACGACGAAGCCTGATCAGTCCTCGTCGAGCACGAGGGTGGCGATCTCGTGGCCGCGCAGCGTGAAGGAGCCCTCGACATCGCGCAAGGGGTTCCCGCGCAGGTCGACGATCGTGCCCGAACGGCCGGGAAGGGTGACCGAGGCCGGGTCCGCCGACGGGTTGAAGAGCCGGACCTCGAGGTGACCCTCGTGACGCCGCAGGCTCGAGATCTCCGCTCCGCCGATCTCGAGTGCGCTGCCGGTGGCCGGCAAGCCACCGCCGCCCCGGGAGCCCACTGACTCGAGGGGGAGCAGGATGTCCTCCGCGATGGCATACGGGTCGGTAGCGTCGAAGCAGATGGCGTAGCGCGACACGATGGTCGTTCCGACGAGCTGGAGGCCCTCCACGGGGGTGAGCGGTCCTGCGGGGAGCGGGCGGTACTTCATGCCCAGCCTGGAGAGCATGCCGGTGGAGCGCACCAGCGTCAGCGCAACCTCGGTGGCCTTGCCGTCTGCGATGCCGACGAGCTCGTACTCGTTGAGGCCCTCGTGGACGACGGTCATGCCGCCGGCCTGGACGAATCGCCGGGAGGGGAAGGTCGGGAGCCCGAGCTCGTCGAAACGACCCTCGGCCGTCAGCCCTCGGCGCACGGTCCCGAAGGCGCACTCGGCGAGGGAGTGGTCGGCGGGCGCTGGCATGGGGAGGTGCACCCGGAGGCGGTGGTCGCGGGCGAGGTTCATGAACGTCGTCGCCACCCGGAGCGCGCCGTCGTCGGCGAGGAGGCTCAGCTCGGTGCGGACCTCGAGTGAGACGGTCCCCGAGCGCTGGCTGGTGTCCTCGGCGACTTCGGCGGGGACCTCATAGGTCGTGGTGATCACGGCGCTGGCCCGGACGGGGCCCTGCTCCGACACCTCGACCGACACCGTGGTGGGGCGATCGACGATGCGGTCGGCCGAGGGCGGGGAGTAGTTGTAGCTGTCTCCGAAGTCCCCGCCATCGACGAGGCGCCCGTACCCCGGGATCCCATTGATCGCGAAGGTCCCATCATCGGCGTCGATGACGACGGTGAGCCGGCCGTTGCTCAGGGTCACGGCGCCGTCATCGGAGACCGTGGCCGGGTTGGCGAGGGGGGCGGCGGCGAACGGTGCCCACCCGTAGCCGGGGATGTCGCCGCACCGAGCCAGGATCCGGCGGATCTTGGGCTGGACCATCTTCATGTAGACCATGGCCTCCGGACGCGCACCGAGGGCGGTGTAGACGTCCTGCTTGGCCTCAGCGATGGGGACGCCCGGCACCTCCTCGGGGCCGATCAGCAGCGACAGGTGGAGCCCGTCGGCCTCATCGGAGACAGTCACCTCCTGGATCCAGGCGTCGTTCTCGATCTTGGGTCCCTGCAGGAGGCCGAGCACCGTCCGGACGGTGTCGGCGTCGAGCTTCATCTCGCCGGGGAACCCGGTGGACTCCGACAGGACCTGTGCAGAGGAGAGGTCGATCTCGTCTCCTGTCACGACAAGTTCGATCACCCCGCCACGGCGACGGTGCGAGAGGTTGAGGATGTTCGGCCCACTCGTGGGGAGCGATGCCGCCAGCGCCTTGATCGCTCGACGTGAGACCCCCGCGCCGATCTGCTCGGCCTCGCTGTAGCGGTGGAGGACGGCATCGACCACCTCATCCACCGAGCAGGCACAGATCGAGTCGTGGGCGCTGTTGCGGATCATCTCTCGCCACGCGAGCTCGAAGAGGCGCGTCGGATAGTCCTCCCGGCGGAGGAACAGGGCGGCGAGCGGCTCGGCCCGGTGCTCGATCTCGTGCTCGGCGAGGAAGTTGGCCCGCTTCACGTCGACGCGGTTGGAGGTGACCCCCATGAGGACGTTGGCCCGGAAGCCTGACCGCAGCTCGCCAGCCCAGTGCTCGAGGCCGTCCTGCGGAACGCGAGACAGGTAGTCGGGCAGCGTGGTGATCTCGAAGTGGAGATCATCCTGCGCAGCGTTGGCCGCAGCCACGGTGGCACCGAGGAACGGCTGGGGGTGCAGGTGGTCCGAACCGTTCATCAAGAGCAGCTCGTCGAACAGGTAGGGCTTGACCTCCTCGATGTGGTCCCCGACCCGACGGACGAGTGCCTGAGGGTCTGCGGGTAGCGCGGCGCCGTTCCCATAGCCGACGGGGAGCAGCTCGGTCCGGACGACCGACCCGTCGGGGCCCTCCCAGAGGAAGCCGTTCTTCGTCACCGCGGAACCGACGCCACGCCACAGCACGGCATCACCAAACCCGGCGAGGCGAAGGATCTGCGGCATCTGGGCCACGTGCCCGAACATGTCCGGCAGGTAGCCCACCTCCATCACGCCACCGAAGTCGGCGCCTCGTGCGAGTCCCATCTCGAGGTCGCGAACGATGGTCTCGCCGGAGACCAGGAACTCGTCCATCAGGATGTACCAGGGTCCGACGCTGATGCGGCCGGCCTCGGTCAGCGCCCGGAGGCGCGCTTCGTTCTCCGGTCGGACCTCGAGGTAGTCGTCGACCACGGCCATCTGCCCGTCGAGCATGAATCGTGCATACGAGGGGTCCTCCTCCATGAGCGGGATGAGCGTGTCGAGGAGCTCGACGAGCTTCATGCGGAAGGACTGGTAGGGCTCGTACCACTCACGGTCCCAGTGGGTGTGGGGCACGATGGCGACGCGTCGTGAAGTCATTTGCAGAGGATAGATCCGGGCCTGGTCGTCGTCCTACGATGCTCGGGTGGCTGCCGACCGAGTGCTCTCGCTGCCCGAGCGATGGGCCCGGGCATGGGCGACGGCCCCCCAGGCGCAGACGTTGCTGGTCGATGATGGCGCCGGAATATGGCTGACCGGAGGTGACCTCGGTCGACGGACGGCGTCGGTCGCCGCTGGCCTCCTGGCGCTCGGGTGCCGCCCGGGAGACCGCGTGGTGTGGGAGGCGGAGGCATCGATGTCGTCCGTCGTGGCGGCGCTCGCCGTGCTGCATGCCGGGTTGGTCCTGGTGCCGGTGTCGACCCGGCAGTCCGCGACCGAGCGCCGCACGGTGATCGATGACGTCGAGCCAGCCTTGGTGGTGAGCTCGGAGGAACCCGGGCGGATCGTGCCGGGGTGGACGTGGAGCACCGCAGCCGACCTCCCGACGCCAGAGGGGTCGAGCGACCCGGCGGTGGTCGGCAGGGACGACCTCGCGCTGATCGTGTACACGTCCGGCACGACGGGGGACCCCAAGGGGGCCATGATCACGCACGGGAACCTCGCAGCAGAGGCTGATGCGCTCCTCGAGGCGTGGGGGTGGACCGCTGACGATCGTCTGCTGACCGCGCTCCCGCTGTTCCACGTCCATGGCCTGGTGGTGGCGCTGATGACCGGGCTGGCCTCGGGTGGGAGCGTCGTCCTCCAGCCGGCCTTCGAGGCCTGCGACTTCCTCGCGTCGATGCGACAATACGTGGTCACGATGGCCTTCTGCGTGCCGACCATGCTCCATCGGCTCGCCTCGGATCCTGATGTGGCGACGGTGGCTGGCCTTCGCCTGCTGGTGTCGGGATCGGCTCCGCTGTCGGTCGATCTCTTCGAGGCCTTCGCCCGGCTCGGGGCGCCCATCCTCGAGCGCTACGGGATGACCGAGACGCTCCTCACGGTATCGAACCCCCTCGATGGCGACCGGCGGGCCGGGACGGTCGGCCGGGCGCTGCCCGGCGTCGTGCTCGACGCCCCGGCCTCCGGCGAGCCTCCTCGCGAGCTCAGGGTCTCGGGCCCCACCGTGTTTCCCGGCTACTGGCGCAAGCCCGGTGCGACGTCCGAGGTGCTCACCGATGGGTGGATGCAGACGGGGGACATCGTCCGCACCGACGAGGCGGGCTACCTGGTGGTCTGTGGACGGAGCAAGGAGCTGATCATCACCGGGGGGTTCAACGTCTACCCCGCAGAGGTCGAGGACGTCCTCAGTGGCGCACCCGGCGTCGTGGAGGTGGCCGTGGTCGGCGTCCACTCGCCAGAGTGGGGCGAGGAGGTGGTCGCCCACGTGGTCACCGACGACGGTCAGATCGATCACGACGCCCTGGAGGCCTGCGCGGAGGTGCTGAGCGCCTACAAGCGACCCCGTCGCTACATCCCCGCCACGACCCTGCCGCGCAACGCCCTGGGCAAGCTCCAGCGCCATCTGCTGCGATGAGTCGACCGGTGCCGGACCTTTCGGCCGAGGAGCGACTGTTCGCCGGAGGGGCGCGCTCGGTGGCGGGGATCGACGAGGTGGGCCGAGGGGCCTGGGCGGGACCGGTGTCGGTGGGCGTCGTGGTCATCACCGATGTGGCGGAGCCCGCCCCGGTCGGGCTTCGCGACTCGAAGCTCCTCAGCTCGGCTGCCCGAGAGCGGCTGATCCCAGCCATCGTGGGTTGGGCGGCCGGACGCGCGGTCGGCCACGCCTCTGCGGCCGAGTGCGATGGGCTCGGCATGCGCGGCGCCATCGCGCTCGCCGCCAGTCGGGCCATCGAGGACCTCGACGAGGTCCCAGACGCGGTGATCGTCGACGGCCCGCTCGACCTGCTGTTCCCGTCCAGCCTGGCGCTCTCGGCGGCTGTGGCTTCGCATCGCTGGAGGGCGACCCCTCCTCGGGTGGTCGAGGCGATCGTCAAGGCCGACCAGACCTGCGCGACCGTAGCGGCCGCCTCGGTGGTGGCCAAGGTCGCACGAGATCGCCTGATGGCCGAGCTGGCGGAGAGCTTCCCGGCCTTCGACCTCGACCGCAATGTGGGCTATCCGTCGGCGGCGCACCAGACCGCGCTCCGTGGCTACGGGCTGACTCCGCTGCACCGGCGGAGCTGGAGGTTCGTCGACACGATCCCGTGGGAGCGTTCCGTAGCGGATTCTCCGAGGTCGCAGGGCTAGCATCGACCGATGGATCCGGTGCTGCGACTGACCGACGTCGTGACCCAGTTCAGGCTGCACCATGGCGAGGTGACCGCCGTCGACGGCGTCTCGTTCGAGATCCGCCCCGGCGAGTGCCTGGGCGTCGTCGGCGAGTCGGGGTGCGGCAAGTCGACCACCGGACTCTCCATCATGCGGCTGCTGCCACCGAACGGATCGGTGGTGAGTGGTTCGATCGAGCTGGCGGGTCGCGATCTGGCGACCCTCAGCGAGCGAGAGATGGAGCACGTCCGTGGCAACGAGGTGGCGCTGATCCCACAGGATCCAATGACCTCGCTCAACCCGACCATGAAGATCGGCCGCCAGATCGCGGAGGGGATGCGCCTCCACCGAGGAGTGACGGCGGCCGAGGCTCGCCAGCGAGCCCTCGAGGTGCTCGAGATGGTGGAGATGCCTCAGCCCGAGGAGCGCCTCGACCAATATCCCCATGAGCTCTCCGGCGGCCTGCGGCAGCGAGTGATGATCGCCATGGCGCTGGTGTGCGAACCCAAGCTGCTGATCGCCGACGAGCCCACGACGGCCCTCGACGTGACGATCCAGGCGCAGATCCTCGACCTCCTCGACTCCCTGCGCGAGCGCCTCGGGATGGCCGTGATCCTGATCACCCACGACATGGGGGTGATCGCCGGTCGGGCCGACCGGGTGGCGGTGATGTACGCCGGCAAGGTCGTCGAGGAGGCGCCCACCGCCGAGCTGTTCACCGCGATGCGCCACCCCTATGCCGCTGCGCTGCTCGCCTCGGTCCCCTCGGTGGAGTCCACCACGGATCGCCTCGCCAGCATCCCCGGCATGCCGCCGGATCTCTCTGCTCCGATCGTCGGCTGTCGGTTCGCCCCGCGCTGCTCGTTCGCCACCGAGCGATGCCGGTCGGAGGAACCGCCCCTGACCATGGTGGACGAGGGTCACTCGGCGGCCTGCTTCCACCCGGTCGACGGTCCGGCCGCCGTTGAGCTCGGATCGACGTCCCGCCTCGTGGCGGTCGAGTCGGCGGGCGAGGCCGAGGCGCCGGTTCTGCTCGAGGTCTCGGGCCTCGTCAAGGAGTTCCCCATCTACTCAGGCGGGCTCTTTAGACGTGCGACCGGCTCGGTCAAAGCCGTCAGCGACGTTTCCTTCGCCGTCCGCTCCGGGGAGATCTTCGGGATCGTGGGGGAGTCGGGCTGTGGGAAGACGACCGTCGCCAAGCTGCTCATGCAGCTCGAGAGCGCCGATGCCGGTCGAGCGGAGTTCGAGGGCCGCGACCTGTTCTCTCTGCGTGGCGCCGAGCTGCGCCGGGCCCGGCGGCAGCTGGCCCTGATGTTCCAGGACCCTTACGCATCGCTCGACCCCCGGATGACGGTCGGCTCGATCATCAGAGAGCCCCTCGACATCCAGGAGATCGGCTCCTCGGCGGATCGCAGAGCACGCGTGGCCGACCTTCTGGCGGAGGTCGGGCTGCCGGCGGTGGCCGCCGAGCGCTATCCACACGAGTTCTCGGGCGGCCAGCGGCAACGGATCGGCTTCGCCCGAGCCCTGGCACTCGACCCGGCACTGCTCATCGCTGACGAGCCCGTGTCGGCCCTCGATGTGTCGATCCAGGCGCAGCTGCTCAACCTCATGAAGGATCTGCAGGCGGCCAAGGGGCTGACGATGGTGATGGTCAGTCACGACCTCGCGGTCATGCGCTACATGGCCACGAGGATCGCGGTGATGTACCTGGGCAAGATGGTCGAGATCGGCCCCACCGAGGTCCTCCTGCGCACGCCGGCCCACCCCTACACCCAAGGCCTCCTCGATGCAGTGCCGGTTCCTGACCCCCTCGAGGCACGCCGACGTCGGGGGCGGCAGATCACGGGGGAGCTCCCCTCGGCGGTCCGCCCGCCTTCGGGCTGCCGCTTCCGGACCCGCTGCCCACGGGCGGACGAGCAGTGCGCCGAGTTCGAGCCAGAGCTCACCGAGTTCACCTCAGGGAGCATGGCGGCCTGCCATCACCCGCTGGCCACGCCGGTCGCGCTCGCCTCGAGCTGAGCGGCGGACTTCAGTTGCGCTGGAGCCGGACCTCGAGGGCGTCGCGCAGCGCGTCGCCGATGTAGTTCAGCGAGACCACGACGAGCACGATGGCGATGCCGACCGGGTAGATCTCCCACCAGTACCCGCTCGAGGCGTAGTTCACGCCGTTCGAGAGCATCGTCCCCCAGTCGGTCTGCGGGGCCGGGACGCCGAGGCCCAGGAACCCCAGGGCGGCGAGCAGCAGGATCGAGTCCGCCACGTCGAAGGTGGCGAACACGACGATCGTGCCCACCGAGTTCGGCACGATGTGGCGGCCGATGATGCGTCGCCTCGTCCCGCCGAAGGTCCTGACCGCCTGGACGTACTCGCGCGTCCTGAGCGACAGGGTCTCGGCCCGGATCAGCCGGGCGGGGATGAGCCAGGAGACGGCGGCGATCACGAAGATCAGCAGCGGCGCGGTGGGGCGGTAGATGGCCACGAGGGCGATCAGGAGGAACAGCACCGGGATCGACAGCCCGATGTCCACGAAGCGCATGGCCAGCGCGTCGAACCAGCCTCCGAAGAAGCCCGAGAGCGCCCCATAGGCCACGCCGATGATGGTGGCCACGATGGCCGAGAAGAACCCGACGATGAGGGCGATCTGGCCCCCGAACATGATCCTCCCCATCACGTCGAAGCCACTGTCGTCGGTCCCGAGCGGATGGCTCCAGCTCGGCGGTGCGTTCTGCACGGAGTTGAGCAGCGCGTCGTTGGCATTGGTCTGGTTGGTGTCGTAGATCAGCGGGCCGAGGAAGCAGAACCCGACGATGAAGACGAGGGTGATCAGGCTGGCCACGGCGAGCTTGTTCTCGGCGAAGACCCGGACCATCGAGCGCAGGAACCCAGAGCGGCCCTTGAGGGCCTCAGCGGCCAGCTGGTCGTCGTGCATGGGGAGGATGGCGCTGTCAGGGCCGTCGTCGCCTGCGAGCGGCTGCGCCTCGAAGGGGTCGATCCGCACCTAGTCACCTCCAAGTCGGATGCGGGGGTCGGCGGCGGCGTAGAGCACATCGGCGAGGAGCGACCCGACGACCGTGGCGATGGTGGCCACGAGGGTCGTCCCGAGGATGAGCGGGATGTCGTCGTTGTTCGCCGCCTGCACGGTCAGCAGACCCATGCCCGGGTAGTTGAAGACGTCCTCGATGATCAGCGCCCCGCCGACGATGGCGGGGAGGCTGAGGCCGAGCAGCGTGATGATCGGGAGCATGGCATTGCGCATCGCATGGCCCCAGAGGATCTGACGCGGGCTGGCCCCCTTGGCCCTGGCGGTCCGGATGTAGTCCTCAGCGACGGTGTCGAGGACCGATGAGCGCATGTAGCGGCTGAATGCGGCGATGGTGAGGGCGGCGAGGGAGGCCACGGGGAGCACGAAGGCCACCGGGTTGGTGAACACGGCCCAGGCGGACGCGTCTGACGGGGGCTGCGAGGGGAACCAGTTCAAGGTGAAGCTGAAGAGCAGGATCAGCAGCTCGCCGATCAGGAAGGCCGGCATGGCGTAGAGGATGAAGCTGACCGCGGTCATGACGTAGTCGAAGGGTCGGTTCCGCCTCACGGCCTGGGCCATGCCGAGCGGGATGGCGATGACGAGGGCGAGCAGCGTCGAGGCCCCGACCAGGGTGATGGTCTTGGGCAGCCGCTGCATGATGAGCTGAGCGACGCCCTGGTTGTTCTTGTACGAGTAGCCGAAGTCGCCGCGGACCATGTTGAGGATGTAGTGCCAGTACTGCACCCAGAGCGGCTCGTCGTAGCCGTTGACGTGGTTGAAGTGGGCGATCTGGAGCTGGGTGGCCTTCGGGCCGAGAGCGGCGCGAGCCTGCCCGCCGGGGATGAGCTGGCTCAGGAGGAAGACGATGAGCGTCACCCCGAGGATCACGACGATCGCCTGGAGCGTTCGTCGGACGATGTAGCCGAGCATGTCGGTTGACCTTACTGCCAGAGACGACGAGATCCCCGCCCAGTTGGGCGGGGATCTCGTCAGTGCTCGGGGCTCTCGGGGCTAGAAGCGCCAGGCCTCAGGGGTGATCGAGAAGAGCGGGCTCTGCGGGGTCACGCCCTTGAGGCCCTTGCGGATCTCGGTCAGCGAGGTCACCGGGTTCGGCTGGTAGACGGCGGGAAGGTCCTTGGCGAGGAAGTTCTCGTAGTTCGTCAGCGAGACGTTGCCGTCGGTCGTGGCCTTGATCAGGCGGTCAGCCGTGGCGCTCGAGTAGCTGCCCGAGTTGGAGCCGGCACCGGTCTGGAAGATGGCCTCACCGGTGGGGTAGTAGTCCGGGGCGAAGACCCAGCCCCCGCCCCAGTTCTCGAGCTGCCAGTCGCACGACTCGCCGGCCGTGCAGGGCACCGCGTGGCCGAGGACCGTGTTGAACGAGGCGCCACGGAGCGTGACGTTGATGCCCGCCTGGGCCCACGACGACTTCTCGACGTTCATCAGCTGGGCCAGCGCCGTGCCACCGGTGGCGTACTCGAGGGTGAAGTCGAGCTTGGCGCCCGCCGGGATCCCCTTGCCGCACTGGTTCTTGCCCGAGCCGGGGCGCACGCAGGTGCTGGTGCCGTTCGGCACGACCTTCCACCCGTGGCTGGTCAGCAGGGACTTGGCCTTGCTGACGCTGTAGGGGTACGGGTTGTTCTTCTCGTAGCTCGAGGCGAACGAGTTAGGCGGGTAGGTCGGGACCGGACCATAGGTCGGGATGCCGTAGTTCTTCCAGATCTTGGAGATGTAGGCCGTCTGGTTCACCAGGGTCTGGAACGCCTGGCGGAAGTACAGCTGGCTGAAGATCTTGCCGGCGTTGCCCTCGTCGCCCGTGGACTGGAAGTTGTACGGGAAGTAGTTGATCGACCACGAGTAGAGCGGGTCGAGGGTGAAGTTCCCGAGCCTCGAGTTGTTCGGCCCAGCCTTGAACGGGCTCTTGGCCGGCGAGGTGATGTTGGCCGAGGGGAGGTAGCCGACATCGATCTTGCCGCCGACGAGGGCGTTGAACTCCGCGGTGTCGGTCGTGAAGGGGACCTCGATGAACTTCTTCAGGGTCGGCTTGATCGGCCCGGAGTACTTGGTGTTCGGGACGAACTCGATGTTCCCGGAGGCGTCGAACTTCGACAGCTTCCACGGACCGTCGACGACCTGCCACAACGGGTTGGTGGCGTAGGTGCTGAGCGAGTCGTTCGCTCCCTTGGGGTTCGCCGGGTCGAAGCCAGAGGCCTTTGACAGGTAGGTGAACACTGCATCGCACTTGGCGTCGGCCGTGCCGTACGCCGCCTTGGCGCAGCCCCCGGATCCGGCGGCGGCCGCATCGGAGGTCTTGTCCCAGGCCAATGGCATGGGGGAGATCTGGGAGAGCTCGTTGTAGGTGAACCAGTGGGTGTTCACCGGCGCCTTGAGCTGGAAGGTGATCTTGGTCGGCGAGTTCACCGTGATCGAGCTGACATCGTCAGGGATGCCGGTGCCGGCCGTGTAGTCGGCCCACTGCTCCTTGTCGGCGTGGAGCATGTTCATCCAGAACATCACGTCATCGGCGGTGACCTTCTCCCCGTTGGACCACTGGTAGTTCTTCAGGTTCACCGTGACGGTCTTGTTGCCGTTCGAGTAGGTCGGATCGTTGGCCAGCGAGAGCTGAAGGTTCAGGTTCGGGGTCTTGCCCTGGCCGAACCAGTAGAGCGGCCGGAACATCAGGAACTGGAAGTTATTGATGGTCGACACGCTGAAGTACTGCAGCGGCATGAAGGGGAAGATGTAGTTCGGCGGCGTCTGCGGCGCCTCGGCCCAGGTGGCCTGGGTGGGCTTGGCAGCGGCCCCGGCGAGGGTCGGTGCGACGACGACGGCGCTGGAGCTGAGGGCAGCTGCAGCGAGGCCTGTGGCCAGCAGTCGGCGGAACGGTGCTCTCATGGCGGTGATCCCTTTCCTCGGGCGGCCACGAGAATGGCCGTCACGTCACCAAGATGGTAGCCGCCACCCCCGCTGACCGACAGGGTTCAGCCGAGGATCGCTGCGAACGCCTCGTCGACGGTCCTGTCGGAGAAGGCGAAGCCTCGGGCCTCCAGCTCGGCAGGAAGCACCCGCTGGGATGCCAGCAGTGCCTCGTCGACGAGCTCAGAGCCGAGGGCGACTTTGAGGGCAAGCGGAGGGACCGGGAGCAGGGTGGGTCGGTGGACCGCCCGACCGAGGGCCTTCGTGAAGTCAACGTTGCGCACCGGCTCGGGGGCGGTGAGGTTCACGGGCCCAGAGAACCCGGGGTCGTCGATGAGAGCCAGCAGCGCACGGACCTCATCGACGAGTGAGATCCAGCTGGTCCACTGCGATCCCGGTCCCAGGCGACCACCCACCCCAGCTCGGAAGAGCGGGAGCTGCTTGGCCAGCGCCCCGCCGTCGGCGCTGAGCACGATGCCCGTCCGCGCCATGACGGTCCGGATGCCTGCGTCCACCGCTGGCTGGGCGGCATCCTCCCAGGCTACGCAGACCTCGGCGAGGAACCCGTCCCCAGCGGTGGAGCGCTCATCGAGGATCTCGTCGCCTCGCGAGCCGTACCATCCGATGGCGGACCCGCACACGAAGACCGATGGCTTCGTCGTCATCTCTGCGGCCGCGGTGGCGAGGGTGGCAGTCCCGTCGACCCGGCTGTCGCGGATCTCGGCCTTCCGCTCCTCGGTCCAGCGCTTGTCGGCGATTCCGGCTCCGGCGAGGTGGACCACCGCGTCGATGGCCCCAAGGTCGTTGAGGGCTGCCATGTTGATCGAGCGCTCCGACGGGCTCCACGAGACCGTCGTCCCTGTGGCGGCGCGTCCGTCGGGGCGGACCAGCGTGACCACCTCGTCGCCTCGTTCGACCAGTGCGGCGCTTAGCGCGCTGCCGATGAGCCCTGTGGCTCCGGAGATCATGACCTTCATCGATGGCCCTCGTTTCGTGCGGCATGCCGGGACACGATCTCGGCAAGCGTGTCTGGGTGGGAGAGGTGGGCGCCATGAGGTGCTCCCTCGATGGTGACCAAGTTGCCGTCGCTGGCGGCGTCAACGACGCGCTCTGCGGCGAGGCGGTGGCCGGTGGCGGAGGCGCCGATGACGATGGTCAGCGGCACCTCGAGTCCGGCAATGTCCTCGAGGGTGAAGGGGGTCTCGGCCCGGATGATGCGCATGTCGCTGATGAGGCCGGCCCCATCGGCGACGCGCTCGGCGCGCTCCTCCTCACCCAGGTGATCCCAGGCGACATCGGAGACCATGCGTCGGAAGAACTGCTCGACCTCGATGGCGGGGTCACCGTCGACCGGGACCCCACGGTGCGGGTGTCCACCCTCCCAGAGCCATGGCATCGGGGGCTCGTACGCCACGACGGACCCCACGGCACCCGGCAGTGCCAGGGACGTGGCGAGGGCGATGACGCCGCCGAAGCTGTGCCCGACGAGGGTGATCGGGCCGCGGTCGCTGATCTGCTCGAAGACGCTCTGGAGGTCCTCGATGTGGTCGGAGAGCGTCGCTGCACCGCCAAGCGAGCGGGAGGACTGGTAGCCCCGTCGGTCGAAGGCGACGCAGTCGAGCCCGTCGAGCCGCCGGGCCATTCGGGTGAAGCTGCCACCACGGTCAAGCGTCCCGTGGACCATGACCACGGCCCCTGCGGGGTCGCGGGCAGGTCGGATGAACAGCTCGATCCCGCGTCCGGTGATCTCCGTCTCCGTGCCGAAGCCGTGCCTCGCCGCGCGCGTGGTGCTCATGGGGCCAACCTACCGGCGTCGAGGTTCCGGGAGGACGGCCGAGAGCACCCCGTTAGGCTGCTGGCATGGCACCGCAGGGAAGTTCTGGTCCCAGCCGCCGCTCGGGGACGGCTGCTGGCGGGTCCTTCGGTCCAAACGCCTGGCTGGTCGATGACATGTACCGATGCTTCCTGGCCGACCCGGCCTCGGTGTCGGAGAGCTGGCGTGAGTTCTTCGTCGACTACCGCCCGCAGTCCCAGCCGCCGCCCGCCCCGGCACCATCGACGCCGGCCAGCGCCCCGGTGGCGACGCCGGTCCCGGATGCCACGCCGCTGCGAGGTGCCGCCGCCAGGATCGTGACCAACATGGTGGCCAGCCTCGGCGTGCCGACCGCCACCTCGGTCCGAACCGTCCCCGCCCGCCTGCTCGAGGTCAACCGAGCCGCCCTGAACGACCAGCTCGTGCGGACGACGGGCATGAAGGTCAGCTTCACCCACCTGATCGGTTTCGCCATCGTCCGAGCGCTCTCAGACATCCCGGCCATGAACGCCAGCTTCGTCGAGGCGGTCGATGACCGGGGCACTCCCGGAGTCCTGCGACCGGACCATGTCGGTCTCGGACTGGCCGTCGACGTCGAGAAGGCTGATGGCACCCGCAACCTGATGGTCCCATGCATCAGAGCCGCCGACACCATGGACTTCCGGACCTTCCTGCTCGCCTACGAGGATCTCGTGCGCAAGGTCCACGCAGGGACCGTCGGACCGGATGACTTCGCCGGCTCGACGATCTCGCTGACCAATCCGGGGACGCTCGGCACCGTGCAGTCGGTGCCGAGGCTGATGCCGGGACAGGGCGCCATCATCGGCGTGGGCTCCATCGGCTGGCCGGCGGGCTTCGAGGCCGCCGACCCCAGGATGCTGGCGGACCTCGGGCTCGGGAAGGTCCTCACCATCACCTCGACCTATGACCACAGGATCATCCAGGGTGCCGAATCTGGTCTGTTCCTCAAGAACGTGGCCGAGCGGCTCACGGGTGGCCACGGGTTCTACGACGAGGTCTTCTCCTCGCTCGGCATCCCCTACGAGCCCTCGCAGTGGCGCAAGGACTCCAATTCCGCCGAGTCGACGGAATCAGGGGACCTCGAGCAGATCACCAAGCAGCTCAAGGTCCACAGCTTGATCAACATGTACCGGGTCCGTGGGCACCTCGACGCCGACCTCGACCCGCTTTCGGCGGAACCCCCGCAGCTGCACCCAGAGCTCGACCCCCTGACCTACGGCCTGACGATCTGGGACCTGCCGCGGACCTTCCTGACCGACGGCCTCACCGAGGCGCCGACGGCGACGCTCGAGGAGATCCTCTCGATCCTCCGCAACGCCTACTGCCGCACGCTCGGCATCGAGTACATGCACATCCAGGACCCAGAGCAGAAGGCCTGGATCCAATCGCAGGTCGAGGGCGGAGACGCCACGATGAGCGTCGAGGAGCAGCGTCACATCCTCGACCGCCTGAACGCGGCCGAGGTCTTCGAGCGGTTCCTGCACACCCGGTACGTGGGCCAGAAGCGGTTCGGACTCGAGGGGGCGGAGTCCACGGTCGTGGCGCTCGACGCTCTCATCGACGCGGCGGCGGTCGCCGGGACCAAGGCGGTCTACCTCGGCACGGCGCACCGTGGTCGCCTCAACCTCTTGGCGAACATCGTCGGCAAGTCCTACGGCGAGATCTTCTCGGAGTTCGAGGGGAACCTCGACCCCGAGAGCGTCCAGGGCTCGGGCGACGTGAAGTACCACAAGGGCGCCAGCGGCACGCTGGTGGGCCTCTCAGGGCTGCCCATGCCGGTGACGATGGCCTCGAACCCCTCGCACCTCGAGGCGGTCAACCCCGTGGTCGAGGGCATGGCCCGGGCGAGGCAGGACCAGCTCGCTCCGCCCACCGATGGCACCCCGGAGGCCTTCCGCACCCGTGTCGACGACTTCCCGGTGCTGGCCATCCTGGTCCACGGGGATGCGGCGTTCGCCGGGCAGGGGATCGTGGCCGAGACGCTGAACCTCTCGGAGCTGTCGGGCTACCGAACGGGCGGCAGCGTCCACGTGGTGATCAACAACCAGGTCGGGTTCACGACCAGCCCCTCGGCAGCGCGGTCGAGCTACTACTCGACTGACGTGGCCAAGATGGTCCAGGCGCCGATCTTCCACGTGAACGGCGACGACCCAGAAGCCTGCGTGCGAGCGGCGCGCCTGGCGTTCGCCTTCCGGGAGCGCTTCCACAAGGACGTGGTGATCGACCTGGTCTGCTATCGACGGCACGGCCACAACGAGGGTGACGACCCGAGCTACACCCAGCCGCTGATGTACCGCACGATCGAGGAGATGCGCAGCGTGCGCAAGCTCTACACCGAGACCCTCGTGCGTCGCGGCGACCTGACGATCGAGCAGGCCGAGGCAGCGCTCGATGCCTTCGGTGCTCGCCTCCAGGCGGTGCTCGACGAGGTCCGAGAGCGTGAGGCACCGGTGCTCACCTCCCCGCCGCTCCATGAGGTGCCCGCCGACCCCCCGGCGCCGATGACGGGCGTCCCGGAGGCCGTCCTGTTGCGCATCGCCGAGGCCACCGTCTCGGTGCCGGACGGGTTCACCCTGCACCCGAAGCTGGCCCGTCAGTTCGAGCAGCGCCGGACCATGGTCGCCGAGGGCAGCGTCGACTGGTCGCTGGCCGAGGCGCTCGCCATGGGGTCGCTCCTCATCGAGGGGACCAATGTGCGGCTCACGGGTGAGGACACCCGGCGCGGGACGTTCAGCCAGCGCCACGGGGTGCTGGTCGACCACGCCGACGGCGAGGAGTGGGTTCCGCTCGCCAACCTCGGCACCGACCCCGCCCGCTTCACGATCCGCGACACGCTGCTGAGCGAGTACGCCGTCCTCGGCTTCGAGTACGGCTACTCGGTCGAGTCGCCCGAGTCGCTCACGATGTGGGAGGCCCAGTTCGGGGACTTCGTCAACGGCGCCGAGATCATCATCGACAACTTCCTGGTGGCCGCTGAGGACAAGTGGGGGCAGATCGCCAGCCTGGTCATGCTCCTGCCCCACGGGTACGAGGGACAGGGGCCCGAGCACTCGAGTGCTCGCATCGAGCGGTTCCTCACGCTGTGCGCCCGCAACAACCTCCGGGTCGTGGTGCCCACCACGGCGGCGCAGTATTTCCACCTTCTCCGTGCGCAGGTCCGACGCGAGCGCCTGACCCCGCTCGTCGTCATGACGCCGAAGTCGATGCTCCGGGCCGAGGCGTCGCGCTCGAGCCTCGACGAGCTGGCCGGGGGCGCCTTCCTCCCGGTGCTCGACGACCTCGACGCCGATCCGGCGGCCGTGCGGCGGATCATCATGGCCTCGGGCAAGGTGGCGCACGAGGCCATGGCCCGCCGCGCCGAGCTGGCGGCCGACGGCATTCCGGTGGCGGCCGCTACGGCCATCGTCCGGGTCGAGCAGCTCTACCCGTGGCCCGACGAGCAGATCGAGGAGGTCATCGGTCGCTACCAGCAGGCGACCGAGCTCGTGTGGCTGCAGGAGGAGCCCAAGAACATGGGGGCGTGGCCGTTCGCCCACCACCAGTTCCACCGCGAGATGCGCGATCGGTTGGTCCTGCGGCACGTGGCACGGGCCGAGAGCGCCAGCCCGGCCACCGGGAGCGGCCTCGTCCACCGGGCCGAGCAGGAGGACCTCCTCCGGCGTGCCTTCGCCGACCTGTGAGGGCGCATGGGGCAGGGTGGCCGATGGCGGGGCCCGCAGATGGTTGACTGAGGAGCCCATGGCAAGCACCCACGTCGTCGTCGACGGATCGAACCTGGCCACCGAGGGCCGAACGCTCCCGAGCCTGTCGCAGCTCGAGGACGCCGTCACCGCCTACCTCGAAGAGCATCCCGACGCGGACGTCGTCGTGGTGGTGGACGCGACGTTCGAGCACCGCATCGACGCGAAGGACCGCGATCGACTGAAGGAGGCCGAGCTCAACGGGGAGGTGGTCTCCCCACCCGCAGGGACGGTGGGGCGTGGCGATGCCTTCGTGCTCAAGATCGCCAAGCGCACCGGTGGGATCGTGCTCTCGAACGACTCGTTCCAGGAGTTCCACGGCGAGCACCCGTGGCTCTTCGAGGAGGGTCGCCTGGTCGGTGGCAAGCCGGTGCCGGGCGTGGGGTGGATCTTCACGCCGCGCAACCCGGTGCGGGGCCCGAAGAGCCGGGCCGCCACCGCCGCCGTCCGGCGCAACGCTCCCAAGACGGTCCCCGCGGCCAAGCTCGCCGTGACCCGGCCCGACGGCTCCACGCCGAAGGTGGGCGATGTGCTCACCCCGAAGGAGCTGGTCCCCGTCCCGGCCGAGCCGATGCGGGCCTATGCCCTGGCCAAGGAGCTCGGGCTTGACACCAAGGGGCTCAAGGACCTCGCCGGATCCATCAAGATCACCTTCCCGAGCCACTCCTCCACGCTGACGGCCGAGCAGGTCGAGGCCATCAGGCAGAAGGCCGCCGAGCCGGTGCCGCTGCCCAAGGTCAGGGCCTATGCCCTGGCCAAGGAGCTCGAGCTCGACAACGGAGCGATCAAGGCGCTCGCAGCGGGGATCGGCGTCGTCGTGGCCAGCCACTCGTCGTCGCTCTCCGGAGAGGACGCGGAGGCCATCAGGACGGCGGCAGCGACGCCCGAGCCCGAGCCCGATCCCGAGCCCGAGCCGGACGCTCGTCCCCGTCGCCGACGGAGCCGCGGTGGGCGAGGTCGGGGAAGCGGCACAGGGTCAGCTCCGGTCGACGCCACCGAGGACGACGCACCCGCGGCCACCCCGGCGAAGAAGGCTGGGAAGAAGGCCGCGTCCGCCACGAAGGCGCCTGCCAAGAAGACGGCCGCCGGCGGGGGTCGTGGCGGGGACGCGATGGCCGCCAAGGGAACCCCGATCAACGAGCCGCTCGACTTCCTCTCGTTCATCGCCACCCACGAGGTGGGCGCGGTGATCAGCGCCACCGTGTCGGCGTTCACGAGCCACGGGGCGATGGTGGACGTGGCCCTCGACGAGGGTCGGGTCTTCCGCTGCTACGCCCCGACGGAGCGCCTGGGGGATCCGCCGCCGACCAAGGCCCGGGACGTCTTGTCGCGTCGTGATGAGCGATCCTTCCGCGTCGTGGCCGTCGACGCCGCCCGCCGGGTGGCCGAGGTCGAGCTGGCCTAGGGGCGCTGTGGACCCGACCGAGTTGATCGCCCACCGTCCGCCCTTCCTGCTCGTCGATGAGATCGACGAGATCGTCCCCGGTGAGAGCGCCAGGGGGCACTGGAACCTGACGGGTGACGAGTGGTTCTTCGCCGGGCACTTCCCTGGTCGCCCGACCCTGCCGGGTGTGCTCATGGTCGAGGCGTTGGCCCAGGTGGGCGCCACGGCCGTGCTCTCCGACGAGCGCTACGCCGGGAAGCTGCCCCTCTTCGGTGGCATCGAGCGCGCGCGATTCCGACGCCAGGTGGTGCCGGGCGAGCGCCTCGACCTCGAGCTGACGGTGACCCAGCTCAGCGCCCGAGCCGGGAAGGGCCTCGGCCGGGCGACCGTGGGGGGTGGGATCGCATGCGAGGCCCAGCTGCTCTTCGTCATCGTGGACGGTGAGCCCCGCTGATGCGGATCGCCACCTGGAACGTCAACTCGATGAACGTCCGACTCCCTCGGGTCCTGGACTGGCTGTCGACGATGCAGCCCGACGTGCTGTGCCTCCAGGAGACCAAGCAGGCTGACGAGAAGTTCCCCTTCGCTGACCTCGAGGAGGCGGGCTACACCTCGGTTCACCATGGCGAGGGGCGGTGGAACGGGGTGGCCATCGTGAGCCGCGTGGGCCTCGAGGAGGTCGAGGTCGGCCTCGGTTCGCCCGAGGACGAGCAGGGCGCCCGACTGATCGCGGCCACCTGCGCCGGCGTCCGGGTGATGAGCTGCTACGTGCCCAATGGTCGGACGCTCGACTCCGAGCACTACGTTGGCAAGCTGGCCTGGCTGGATCGGCTGCGCTCTCGGTTGGCCGAGCAGCCCCCCGATGCCCTGGTGGTGGCGCTCGGCGACTTCAACGTGGCACCGGCTGACGCCGACGTCTGGGACATGGCGGCACTCGAGGGCATGACCCACGTCAGCCGACCGGAGCGAGCCGCCATCGAGGCCGTCCTCGCCCTCGGCTATGAGGACGTGTTCGTCCGGTTCCACCCAGAGGGCGGGGTCTACTCCTGGTGGGACTACCGCGACGGCGCCTTCCACAAGGGACATGGGATGCGCATCGACCTCGCGCTCACGTCGCCTGCGCTGTCTCCGCTCGTCACCGGGGCCTTCGTGGATCGTGACGCCCGCAAGGGGGTCAAGCCCTCGGACCATGCGCCGGTCGTGATCGACGTCGACCTCCCCTGAGGGGCCGGACGCCGTCGATCAGCCCAGGCCGGCGGGCAGCACGGCCTCGATGAGGGTGGGCCCATCTCCGGCGAAGGAGGCGGCCAGCGCGGCGGCGAGGTCCTCGGCCGTCGTCACCCGTCTGGCCGGGATGCCGAGGCCGCCGGCAAGCGACACGAAGTCGATCTCCGGGTTCGACAGGTCGAGCATCGAGCTCGCTGCCGTCCCCTCCGCTGATGCCCCGACCCGAGCGAGCTCCATCGTCAAGATGGCATAGGAGCGGTTCGAGAGGATCACCGTGGTCACGTCCAGGCCCTCGCGCGCGATGGTCCAGAGCGCCTGGAGGGTGTACATCGCGCTGCCGTCGGACTCGAGGCACAGGACCTTCGCCTCCGGTCGCCCGATGGCGGCACCGAGCGCGGCCGGGAGGCCGTAGCCGATGGCGCCGCCGGTGAGGGCGAGCCAGTCGTGGGTGGGAGCGCCGGCGGTGGCGCCGGCGAGGTAGATCCCCCCGGTGTTCGACTCGTCGACCACCACGGTCCCCTCGGGGATGGTGGCGGCCACGGCGGCGGCGAGCGCGGCACTCGTGAGCGGACCGGTCGGGATCTCGGACAGCCCGGCGGGGTTGCGGTTGGCGACTTGCGCAGGAGCATCGAGCGCGGCGGCCAGCGCGGCGAGCGATCCGGGGGCGTCCTGGCTGGCGTCGGCGAGGACGATCACCTCGGTGACGTCTGGTACGAGGTCGCCCTCGAGGCCCGGGTAGGCGAAGAAGGACACCGGTGACGCTGCATCGGCGAGGACGAGGAGGTCGCACCCCTCGAGCTGGCTGGCAGCGAACTCCGGCAGGTAGCTCAGGCGGTTGACGACCGGGGTGCCTGCTCCTCGGGTGGAGATCGAGGGGAAGGTCTCGACGAGGAGCGTGGCGCCGGTGCACTCGGCGACGCGGGCGGCGTCCTCGAGCGCACCGGATCGGGCCGCCCGCCCGCCGACGAGGAGGATGGGGCGCTGCGCCGAGCGCAGCGCCCTGGCGGTCAGCATGATCTCGCTGTCGCTCGCCGGGGTCCGCTCGACGGGGAGGGGGGCGGCGGCGGGTGCCGAGGTGGTGGCACCCCAGGACACGTCGGCCGGCAGGATGAGGGTGGCGACCCCCGAGGGCGGACCCATGGCCGCCTCGATGGCGGCGACCGCGTCGGTGCTGACCTCGTCGGGCGACGTCGACGTGATGACCGCTGTCGACACCGTGGCAGACACGGCGGCGATGTCGCTGGCCAGCGGCGCATCGAAGTCGGCATGGCTCAGGGCGTGGTCGCCGATGATGTTCAGCAGCGGCGTGCGCGCCCGGCGAGCGTTGTGGAGGTTGGCGAGCCCGTTGCCCTGGCCGGGTCCGAGGTGCAGCAGCACGGCGGCAGGCCGGTCGGTGACGCGGCCGTACCCGTCAGCGGCACCGGTGGCCACGCCCTCGAAGAGGGTGAGGACGCCTCGCATGGCGGGGACGTCGTCGAGGGCCGCGACGAAGTGCATCTCGGACGTTCCCGGGTTGGCGAAGCACACGTCGACCCCAGAGGCGACGAGGGTCGAGAGGAGGGACTGGGCACCGTTGGTCACTTCGGACTCCTTCCACCCCCGCGGGTGGGGTTGAGGAGGCCATCGGGGTCGAAGGCCTCCTTGATGCGAGCTTCGAGGTCGAGTCTGACAGGGTCGCTGAGCCGCAGGTAGGCATCACGCTTGGCGGATCCGATCCCGTGCTCGCCGGAGATCTGGCCGCCGCGGCGGAGCCCGGCGGCGAACAGCTCGTCGAGCAGCGCGGTCCGCCGTTCGGGATCGCCCTCGAAGATCGACATGTGGACGTTGCCGTCCCCGACGTGTCCGCAGCCCGTGAGGAAGGTCTCGTGAGCCTGGGCGATCCGTCCGACCTCCGCCAGGTAGGGGGCCACCTCGGCCCGAGGTACCACGATGTCGACGATGTCGGTGGCACCGTTCGCCTTGGCCACGTAGAAGGCCCGCTCCCGCGCCTCGATGAGGCGGGGACCCTGCGAGCCGGAGAGGACGTAGGTGTCGATGGAGCCGTGGGCCTCGAGGGCGAGGGCGGTCGCCTCGAGGTCGCCCTCGAGGCGATCGGCCGAGGAGTCCTCGAGGACGACGACGAGGTAGGCGCCGGAGGCGGCCACCACCTCGGCCGGGATGGACAGCTCGATGCCAGCCGATCCCGTGATCGCCGCCATGGTCAGGGCGTCGATGTACTCGAGCACCGCGGGGGTGAGGCCGTCGCTGACGAGGTTGGGGAGCGCGTCGGCGACGCCGTCGAGGTCGGCGAAGGCGGCGACGAGGGTCGTCGAGTGATCGAGCCTCGCCGAGAGCTTCACCGTGACCTCGGTCACGAGGGCCAGCGTCCCCTCTGAGCCCACGAGCAGCTGGGTGAGGTCGTAGCCCGACGAGCTCTTGACGATCTTGCCCCCAGTGCGGAGCACCGAGCCGTCGGCCAGCACGACCTCGAGGCCGAGGACGTGGCTGCGCGTCACCCCGTCGCGCACCGCTCGCATCCCTCCGGCATTGGTCGAGACATTGCCGCCCAGCGAGCCGGAGTGCTCGCCGGGTTGGACGGGGTAGCGGTAGCCGGTGCCGAGGAGGGCGTCGTCGAGCTGGGCCAGGGTCACGCCCGGCTGGACGACGGCCACCTGGTTGGCGAGGTCGATCTCGAGGATCGACGCCATGTGATCGAAGGCCACCACGATGCACCCGTCGGTGGGGATGGCCGCGCCGGAGAGCCCGGTCCCGGACCCTCTGGCGACCATGGGGGTGGCGGTGCGACGTCCGATCTCGACGATGGCCACGACATCGGCTGTCGTCTTTGGCCTCGCCACGCACGCCGGGGTGCCGAACGAGGGGTGGAGCGACTCGTCGTGGAGATCGTCTGGGTTGACGTGCTCGCCCGATGTCACGGCCTCGGCCCCGATTGCCTCCACCAGCAGCGCCACCAGCTCGTCGTCGCTCATGGGACCTCCTCGCGGCCATCCTCGCGCTGTCGGCGCGCCTCGGCCACCTGCCGCCGCATCGCCGCGAGGTGGCTGTGCGCACGCTCGGCGGTGGCCGGCCGTGCGGCCTCCTCCTGTCGGGCTAGCTCCCGAGCCATGGCGTCGAGCAGCGGCGACATCGTGCGCTCGGGTGCTCCACGTCGCTCCTCGCCGTCCCTCCGCCGAGCCCAGGAGACGGTGAGGTCGCTCCCGGCCCGGGTGAGCGCCACGTACAGGAGGCGCTGCTCCTCGGCGAGCGCCGCTGGCGTCGTGGCGGCTGCATGGGGGACCAGGCCCGCGCTGGCCCCGATCACGAAGACCCGAGGCCACTCGAGGCCCTTGGATCGGTGGAAGGTGGCCAGGACGATGGCGTCGGGATCCTCTGCCTCCTGCTCGTCGTCCCGCCAGCCTCGGCGCCTCGGCGACCCGTCGAAGCCGTCGGCCTCCTCCTCGGAGAGGTCGGGGGCCAGCAGCCGATGGGGCACGCCGGCGGCCTCGCAGGCAGCCGCCACGGCCTGCAGCTGGGCGTTGGTTCGCGCCAGCACGGCGTGCGCAGCGAAGGGGGTCCCGGGTCCCCGCCCGCTGAGGACGGCGTCGACGACCATGGCCGCCTCCGCCGCGTCGTCGGAGCAGGCGACGATCTTCGGGGGGCGACCGGCTGACCGCGTCGACGCGATCGCCCGGACCTCTCCGGAGGGCAGGACGGTCGCCGCGGCGGAGACGATCTCGGGGGTGGAGCGGTGGTTGTCGTCGAGGGTGATGGTGCGCAGTCCGGGGAACGATGCGTGCAGGTTGGCGAGCAACGTGGGGTCGGCTCCGTTGAAGCCGTAGATGGACTGGTTCGGGTCTCCGACGCAGAACAGGGTGGTGTCTGGCGTCATGAGGCGCTCGATCAGCAGGAACTGCATCGGGCTGACGTCCTGGAACTCGTCGACCAGCACATGACGGGTCCGCCAGTGGATGGCCTTGGCGAAGGTCGGGTCGCGCAGTGCCTCGGCGGCGTCGATGATTAGGTCGTCGAAGTCGAGCATCCCCGAGCGGCCCTTCCCCTCCTCGTAGCGACCCCAGAGCTCGGCGATGACCTTGGATGGGAGCGAGGTCCTCCGGCTCGCTCGGCGCGCCCCGTCCTCGTAGGTCCTCGGCTCGAGTCCGTGCCCCTTTCCCCAGGAGATCTCGGTGTCGAGCGTGGCCGGGGCGGATCGGGCCATCGTGCGCCCGATGGACTCGAGCATGCGCGCCAGGCTCCGACGACGATCGGGGAGGATGCGGGGAGGCCCGAGGCCCTGCTCGGCGCGTCGCACCTCGAGCAGCTCGAGCGCGGTGGCGTGGAAGGTCCCCGATCGGACCCCCTCGATGTCGAGCCGCCACAGCCGGTCGCGGAGCTCCTGGGCGGCACGGCGGGAGAAGGTGACCACGAGCAGGTGGTGAGGATCGATGCCGGACGCCACCATCTCCCGGACGCGCAGCGTCAGCACCGTGGTCTTTCCCGCGCCGGCTCCGGCGAGGACCGCGAGGCGGGGGTCACCGGCGGTGACGGCCTCGCGCTGGACTGGGGTCAGCCGGGCGAGCTGGTCGTCTGCTCGACGATCGAGGTCCATGGCGCCAACCGTAGCCAGAGCACGTGACCGGGTCGCCGGTCGTCAGAGACCGGCTCTGTAGGCTTGGCGTCCGATGGACCCTGATCTCGCGCGCCAGACGACGAGCCGGTCATGCTGAGCGCGTTCGCCGATGGCGCGATCTTCGGCGAGATCGTGGGTGACGGCGACCCACGGGTCGTGTGCCTCCACGGATGGGGGCGGAGCCACCGAGACGCGGTGGGCGTGCTGGCGCTCCCCGAGGCTGGATCCCTCCCTGGGATCTCGTTCGACCTCCCGGGGTTCGGAGCGTCTCCGGCCCCATCGACCCCGTGGGGGTCCTCGGACTACGCCGAGGCCCTGATCCCCGTCATCGAGGGGGTCGGCCGCCCGGTGGTGGTGGTGGGGCACTCGCACGGCGGTCGGGTGGCTGTGTCCCTGGCGGACCGTCGACCCGACCTGGTCGCAGGCCTCGTGCTGGTGGGAGCTCCGGTCCTGAGACGCACCACGTCCACGAAGCCCCCCTGGCGCTACCGGGCAATCCGGGCGCTCCACCGCGCCCACCTCCTCAGCGACCAGCGCTTCGAGGATGTGCGGCGCCGTTCGGGTTCGGCGGACTACAACGCCGCCACCGGCGTCATGCGCGACACCCTGGTCACGGTCATCAACGAGTCGTTCGACGCCGAGCTCGGGCGCCTTGCGGTGCCGGTGGCGCTGGTCTGGGGGGAGCACGACGCCGACGTGCCGAGGGATGTGGCGGAGCGAGCAGCGTCGCTGATCGAGGCCGGAGGCGCACCGTGGGTCTCGGTGACCATCGTCCCCGGAGCTGGGCACCTGACGATGACCGAGGCTCCGGCGGCCGTCAGGACGGCGATCGACGCGGTCTTGGTCGAGGTGGAGCGGTGACGACCGTCTTGGCGACCCTTGTGGCCATCCTCGGTCTCGGTGCGGCCGGCCTCGCCGGGCTCCGCTGGCTCCGCGTCGCCCAGCGCGAGCACTACCTCCCGGGGTCGACGAGCCGCTTCGCGCTGCGATGGTGGACCGCGACCCCGGTGAACGTGGCTGGGGCCGCGCTCGCGGTCGTCGGGACCGTGGCGTCCGTAGGCGTCGGTCTGGCCGCAGCAGCGCCGGTGGTGATCGTGGCCTTCGGGCCGATCGGGCTCTCGGTGCGGGGGCGCACCTCGCAGCTGGCGTGGACGCGTCGGCTCCGAAGCCTCGCCGGAGTGGCCGTGCTCGTCGAGGTCATCGTGGTGGCACTTCTCAGCCTCCTTAGTCCGATGCTCGCCGTTGCCATCGGCGTCCTGATCGTCCCCCTGGCCATCGATGTCGCGGCCGGGATCCTGGCGCCGTTCGAGGACCGGGCGGGACGGCGGTTCGTGGATCAGGCGACCGGCCGACTGGCGCGGGTCGCACCTCGGATCGTGGGTATCACGGGGTCCTACGGCAAGACGTCGGTCAAGAACCATCTCGCCAGCCTCATCTCAGGCGACCTCGCCACCATCCCGTCCCCGCGCTCGTTCAACAACCGCGCCGGCCTCGCACGGGCGATCAACGAGCACCTCGCCGAGGGGACGGACGTGTTCGTCGCCGAGATGGGGACCTATGGGCCGGGGGAGATCGCCGACATGTGCGCCTGGTGCCCGCCGTCGATCGCCGTGATGACCGCCATCGGTCCCGTGCACCTCGAGCGGTTCGGGAGCCTCGACGTGACCCTCGCCGCCAAGGCGGAGATCACGCCGAGCGCCGAGGTCGTCGTCATCAACATCGACGACGAGCTCCTCTCCGGCCTCGCCGACCGCCTCGCCATCGCCGGCAAGCGGGTCATCCGGGTGGCCTCGGTCCGGCGGGACGCCGACGTGGTGGTGAGCACCGACGAGACGGCGTGGGCCATCGAGATCGATGGCACCAGGGTTGGTGCCAGCCCGGTGCTGACCGGCCTGCAGCCGACGAACGTGGCCTGTGCGATCGGCGCCGCCATCGCCCTCGGTCTCGACCCCGCTGAGGTCGCCGGGCGCGTCTCGTCGCTCACGACGGTCGAGAACCGACTGGGTGTCGCTCGTGCGCCGAGCGGGGTCACGGTGATCGACGACACCTTCAACTCGAACCCCGCCGGTGCTGACGCGGCGCTCTCGGTCCTCTCCGGCCTGGCGGTGGCCGGACGGCGGGCCGTGGTGACCCCTGGCATGGTGGAGCTCGGACCCCGTCAGGCGCAGGAGAACGAGCAGTTCGGTCGCCGGGCCGCCGAGGTGGCCGACGTCGTGCTGGTGGTGGGCCTGACCAACCGACGGAGCCTGCTGCGGGGCATCGACAGCGCCGGCAGGGCGAAGCGGATCCTTGTTCCCACGAGGGAGAAGGCGGTCGCCTGGGTCCGGGCCAACCTCGGGGTCGACGACGCCGTCCTCTACGAGAACGACCTCCCGGACAACTACCCTTAGATCGGGCTCAGCCACGAGCCGAGAGACGAGATGAGGAGTCAGCGTGGGAGAGATCGCCGTCCTGTTCGGTGGACCGTCGCCAGAGCACGACGTGAGCATCCTGACGGGTCTCCAGGCTGCCCACGAGCTGCTCTCCTCTGGTCGCTCGACGAGGGCCATCTACTGGACGAAGCTCGGGGCCTTCGTCGAGGTCGACCCGTCGCTCGAGGCCGGTGCATTCCTCGAGGGTGCGCCCAAGGGCGCCTCGTCGCTGACCCTGACCGTCGGTGACGGCGGGGGCTTCGTGCCCGAGGGAGGGCGTCTGCGGGCGGCCAAGCCGCTCGAGCTCGATGCGGTGATCCTCTGCACGCACGGAGGACCGGGCGAGGACGGGACGCTGCAGGCCTCGCTCGACCTCGCCGGCATCCCGTACACGGGTCCCAGCCTCGCTGGGGCGGCCCTCGGGATGGACAAGCTCGCCTTCGGGTCGGTGATGGTGGCATCGGGCATCCCGACGCTCGACCGCGTGGCGCTGACGGCGTCGCTCGAGGACCCGGGGTTCCCAGGGCCGTACATCATCAAGCCCCGCTTCGGCGGGTCGTCCATCGGCATCGACGTCGTGGCCGACCTGACGGCGGCCAAGGCGCGCCTGAGTTCGAACCCACACCTCGCGCAGGGAGCCGTCCTCGAGCCGTTCCGCGCTGATCTCAGCGATCTCCAGGTCGCAGTCCGGACCTATCCGGCGCTCGAGCTCTCCGCCATCGAGCGTCCGCTGCGCTCGGGTGCCACCGGAGAGATCCTCGGCTACACCGACAAGTACGTCGGCGGAGCGGGCATGGCGAGTGCGCCGCGCCAGCTGCCCGCCGACCTCCCGGAGGAGCAGTCGGCGACCATCCTCTCCCTGGCCGAACGGGTTGCCGAGGCGGTTGGGGTGCGAGGCGTCGCCCGCATCGACTTCCTCGCCAATGGGGACGAGATCGTCGTCAACGAGATCAACACGATCCCCGGCTCCCTGGCCCGCTACCTGTTCATCGACCCGTTGGTTCCCTTCGGCCGCCTCCTCGATGACCTGCTGGCCGAGGCGACAGCCCGACCGACCCGCCGCTACAGCGCGGCTGGAGCCGATGGGCTGGTGCTGCGAGGAGCAGCCTCCATCGCCGCAAAGCTGGCCTGAGCGGGCGTCGATCGAAGTTGCTCGGTGAGCTGGCGGTAGCGCTCCTCGTGGGCGAGCACCGGCCAGCACCCAGGGTCGAGCTCATCGATGACCGCTCCGAGCTCGGCGAAGCTCCGCTTGAGGTCCACCATGCTGCCCCGGGCCGCAGCGAGCTCCATCGCCCGCGAGGCGAGCGGCTCTGAGAGCGCCACCGCAGGTCTCGCCCGATCGAGGGCGAGTTGGGCGAGGTCGACCAGGCCGGCGTCGAGCGCCAGGTCGACGAGCCAGACGGCTGCATCCTCGATGGCGGTCTCGAGGCGTGCTCGATGGCCCTCGACGGTGAACCAGTCCCAACCGGACAAGGTGGCGGCAAGCGGCTCGCCCTCGACCAGCTCGAGGGCGGCGCGCAGGTGGGCCATCTGCGCGTCCACGTCGCGTCCTCGCCGTGCGCAGGCGAGGTGGGCGTGGAGCTCGGCGACGTCGCTCGTCAGCACGTTGCCGAGGCGGTAGCAGCCGGAGCGGTCGGCGATCGGCAGGACCGGTTCGCCGTCCTCGGCCAGCCCGAGCCCGCGACGGGCGGCACTGGTCACGTTGAAGAGCGTCTTTGCGGCCGCATCCTGGCTCGACGAGCCGAGGACGCGCGTGCGGATCCGGTCGCCGGTGACGGGGTCAGGGTCGTGGAGCGCGATGTACGCGACCACCTCGACGGCGCGCCGAGCACGCTTCGGCTCGATGGGCTGGGCGAGGCCGTCGATCCTGGGCGTCGTCGACAGGAGGCGGACCATCGGCCCGACGTCCGACTGCCGGGGTGGGTTGTCGGACGTCGGCGGCGTCGCTGGCCGATCGCCGTGGCGAGGCTGGATCGGTGCAGGGTCCTCGACGAGGTCTGACACGACCGGGCTCGGCCCCGGCGTGACGATCCGCAGGCCCACCTCGAGCAGGTCCACCCCGTGATCGTCGACGCGCACGAGGCACCCATCCTCCTGGGCCACGATCCCGGCGAGGCGACCGCCGACCAGCTCTGGATCATCAGTGATCAGAAGTCCGTCGCGGAGCTGGTCGAGCGCCTCGATGTCGGCCTGCGAGGCGACGGCGTGGATCTGGTGGCCCCACGTCATCTCGCCTTGCAGGTCGAGGGCGAGGTCGACCATCTCGGCCGCTGCGCTTCCGCCGATGGCTCCCGTGGAACCGGCCGGGACCACGAGCGACCACGAGGACCCCTCGCGATCGCCGAGGGGTGCGAGGGCCGCCGGCGGCGGGGCGAGGGTGGCGGCCGCACCGAGCAGATCCGAGGGCTCGGCATGCCAGACCTGGATCCCACCGAGATAGAGGCGGGCGCCGTCGCTCCCGACGCAGAGGAGGCCTGGATCCGTCAGCACCCCGTCATCGGCTGCGAGCAGCAGTGCGGCCTCGGTCAGGCTCAGGCCGGGGAGGGCAGCCGACTGCTCGAGGAGCACCTCGGCGTCCAGCAGGTCCTCGTCCGAGAGGGCGTGGCGATCCACCCGCCGTCGACGGCGGCGGAGCAGGCCGAGCGTCACAGCGCCCACGCCGAGCACGCTGGAGGCCACGATCGCGGCATCGCCGAAGGACGGGGATGCCGAGCCCGCTGTCGAGGCATGACGAGCCCCAGTCTCAGGAGGGGACAGGGGGACCTCGGCCAGCGGTTCGCTGGTGCCGACCGGCACCGGCGGTGTGGGGTCTGCGGCCGTTGGAGGGTCCCACACAGGTGCCTCGGCCGACGGGGCCGCTGCGCTGCCCATGGCTGAGGGAACCTGCAGGACCCATCCGGGGTAGATGAGCGACGGATCCGTGAAGATCCTCCCGTCAGCCATCACCTGGCCGAGATTGGCGTCGGCGAGCACGGTCCAGGCATCCCCATCGCCCTCGATCCGCTCGGCGATCGTCCAGAGGCAGTCGCCGGGGGCGACGGTCCAGGTCGATGGCGCAGCGACGACGGCGGGGTCGCTGGGCGTGCTCGGAGCCCCCGATGCGCTCGGGCCTGTGGCTGTGGCGACGTGGGTGCGCGTCTCCGCGGCGCCTGGGGGAGCGGCGGCGACGGGAAGCGTCGCCGAGATCGAGGTGATCGCCATGACCAGGCCGGCGATCCTGGCGGCGAGGCGGGTGAGCGCCCCAGAGCGGCGCCCGAGGGTCACGTCAGCGGCGCGGACCATGCGGACGGTGTCGACGACGACCCCGATGACGCACCAGGCCCATGCCGCCCACGCGCCGAGGACGGCCATCGCGACAAGGTTGGGCCCGGTGAGGGAGAGGTTGACCGTCGGGACGCCGGCCACAGACGACAGGACGACAGGGACGCCGACGAGGAGGCCGGCGGTGGCCGCATCGTCGAGGCGACGGCCGCTCATGGTCGCACCGCGATCTCGAAGGTGCTGGTGGAGACATCATCGGGTCCGCTGAGCGTCACCGTGCAGCTCCCGCCGACCGCCCGAAGCACGAGGCCACTCCCCCCGCTGGCGGTGGCGGGGGAGCCCTGGCAGGTGACGGCGAGATCGAGCCGCTGGGCGCCCGACCAGGTGGCCACCACGTCACGTCCGGCGGCAGCGTCGAAGGCATAGGTGGCGGAGACGGAGTCGGGGCCGGACAGCCACCCGCGGAAGACGACGGGCGCCACGGGGGCGGCGGTCACCGGGGTGACGGCAGCGGGCCCGAACCCTTGGTTCCCGCTGTCGCCGACGGGCATGGTGGTCGGGCTCGTCGCCGTGGCGACGATCGCCGAGGTCGCCGGCGGAGAGCCCGGCCTCGCCGCGGTGGGCCGTGCTGCGCCTGCGGTCCGGCCGGGGGTGGTCGTCGCCGGGGTGGGGACGGTGTCTCGTGGTGCCGGGATCGAGTGGTGGGCGACGGTGGTCGACGGGCCGGTCGGCCCGACGGACGCCCTCCCCGGTGGCGCGGCGCGATGGGCTGCGATCGTGATCGCCACGAGCCCGAGCGTGCACGCCATCAGGATCCAGCGCCCCTGACGCACCGGGCGGGAGGTCGATGCAGCGTCGCGCATCGGCGCACCATAGATCTGCTCACCGGGAAATCCGTCGCGCCGCCGCCCTGCTGCGCTCGGCGAGGAGTCGGGGGGAGTGGCCGGTGATCTCGGAGATCTCCTTGTAGGAGAAGCCGAGCACGGCTCGCCCGAGGAGCCCGGCGGCAGCGATGGGATCTCCCTCGCACAGCACGGCGATCTGAGCCTCGAGATCCTCGGTCGGATCACCATCGAAGCTCGGCGTCGGCTCGATCTCGCTCCCGTCAGGCCGAGAGAGCCCAACCACCGTCCGGTCGTCGATCGCCTCCATCCGACGCCGCATCCGGCATCGAGCGGCATTGAGCAGGTCGGGGGCGGCGTAGGGACGATCCTGGCCACCCCACTCCACGATCACCTCGTACAGCACGGTGATCAGGTCGGCGAGGAACGTCGACGGATCGTCGCCGGTCCCAGCTCCCCAGCGCAGCCGCCTGGCCACGCCGACCAGTCCCGGGAGCAGGGTCTGGAGCAGCGCTCGGGCGACGAGCGGGTGCTCCGGCGCGGAGACGAGCAGGCAGGCGGCGAGGTGTGCCCGCTCGACCTGGCTGAGGCGACTGCCTGGCTCGAGCAGGGTGACGACCTCCCCGAGGTCTCTCGGGGAGAGCCGCATGATGGAGGGGTGGGCCGCGGCAAGCAGTGCGGTGGCCGTCCTGGAGGCTCGGGTTCGCGAGATCCCGGCCCATTCTGAGCGGAGGTGGTCGAGCTGCTGGTTCTGTGGTGGTGTCATGCCCCGCAGGGTGACGAGGCCCGCTCCCCCCATCGCTCCCACCGGTGGACGGCCCTTGGGGTGGGAGCGATCGCGGTACGCTCAGGGAGTGAACATCGAAGAGTTCTATGCGGAAGACGAGCGCCGTCGTGCCTCGGTGGAGATCGAGCTCGGACGGGACTGGCGCGACGCCAAGGGCGTCCGCTACGAGCTGAGCTGGGTGCAGGACACTGGAGAGCTCTACACCATGCGTGAGCCCGTCCCCGGGGCCTACGAGGACCCCTTCGGTGACATCTACGTCGATGCGGAGGACCTCGACGGTCTCGTCGTGCGCAAGCTCGGCATCGTGACGTCGCACGAGCGCGTGGAGGAGATCCTGGTGGGTTGGCCCGAGGCGATGGTCGACCCAGACGGCGTCGAGTGGATCATCGGGCGCCTGCGTGGCGCCGGCGTGCTCGACGGCTGAACCGCCGGGCGGTCAGCCGGCGTCGGCTGGCGACGGGAGCTCGAGCAGCTGCGCCATGAACTGCGTGGCGAGGTTGTTGGTCCCCATGTCGGAGTCGGCCGGCAAGAGGTCGGATCCCATCAGCAGGTCGCTGAGGCGGCACATGATGACGGCGAAGCGCCATCCGGCGAAGATCTGGTACCAGAACAGGTCCCCCACCTTGCGCCCGATCAGCTGCTCATAGCGAGCGATGGTCTCCTCGTGCGAGGGGAACCCGATCGGACGGGGGACGCCGAGGCCCTCGGAGAACTGGCGGTCGAAGTACAGCCACCATCCGAGATCGAGCTCCGGCTGCCCGAGGGCGGCCATCTCCCAGTCGATCACCGCTGCGGCCTTGTAGTCGTCGTCCCAGATGATGTTCCCGATGCGGCTGTCACCCCAGGAGAGCACCACCGGTCCGTGCTCCTCGGGCTTGTTGGCCACCAGCCACTCCCACACCGCCTCGGCGGTGGGCTGGGGCCGGTCGCCGGCCGCCCAGTCGAGGAAGCGGCGGTAGTAGGCCATGTTCCGGTCGAGCCCGGGCTCGCCGTGCGTCGCGTCAGCCAGGAACTCGAACCCGAGGGCTCGCCAGTCGAGGGTGTGGATGGCGGCCAGCGCCTCGATGCCCGACCACCACAGGGTCTCCTGCTCCTCGGGCGTCGACTCGAGGAGCCAGCCCTCCATCGTGTACGGCAGGTTGTCCGCTGGGATGCGGCCCTCGACGTGGTCCATCACGAAGAAGGGCACGCCGAGCACCGACGGGTCCTCCTCGTACCAGCGCAGGTCGGGCACCGGCACGGTGGGCTGGCCCTGGAGGTTCTTGAGGACCTCGTACTGGAGCGAGAAGTCCGCATCGAGGAACAGGGTGTGCTTGGTGGGGTGGACCCGCACCACGAGTCGGTGGTCTGCCGTCTCGCCGTCCTCAGTCCATCTCGCGGTCATGAGGATGGTCTCGTTGGAGAAGCCGTTAGCCCCCGGGGCGTGGACCTCGACGATCGACGGGTCGGCCTCCTCGCCGAGCTGGGTGGCGAGCCAGGAGGAGAAGACGGCGGAGAGGTGCGCAGGATCGCGCTCGGTGAGCTCAGGCATGGGCCAGAGACTACGCACCGTCGCAGCATCGTGCTCGGGACCCCGGGACCGAGGCGACCGGTGTGCGGCGGAGTGGCTACCATCTCGATCAAGGACGGGGATCCCGTCACATGGGAGGGAATGACATGTCGGTGACCAGCTACGACAAGCTCTACATCGGTGGCCAGTGGGTGGCCCCGGAGGGAACAGGGACGATCGAGGTCATTTCGCCCTTCACCGAGCAGGTGATCGCCACCGTCCCCGACGGCACCGTCGCCGACATCAACCGAGCCGTGGCTGCCGCCCGCGAGGCATTCGACCGGGGTCCCTGGCCACGCATGACGCTCGCCGAGCGGGGCGAGGTGCTCGCCAAGGTGGCGGCTCGGCTCGGGGAGGAGCTTCCCTCGATCGCCGAGCTCATCACGGCGGAGATGGGCACGCCCATCCTGTTCAGCCAGCTCGCCCAGGTGGGTGCCCCGCTGATGATCTTCAACTACTTCGCCGAGCTGTCGAAGACCTACTCGCTCGACTCGGTCCGCTCCGGCGTGCTCAGCCCGGAGGTGCTCGTCACCCGTGAGCCGGTCGGCGTCGTGGGCGCCATCGCCCCGTGGAACGTGCCGCTGTTCCTGGCCGCCGCCAAGCTGGCCCCGGCCCTGCTCGCTGGCTGCACGGTCGTGTTCAAGCCCGCCCCGGAGACCCCGCTCGACGCCTTCCGGCTCGCTGAGATCCTCGCCGAGTGCGGCCTTCCTGACGGCGTGCTCTCGATCGTCCCGGCCGGCCGTGAGGTCTCCGAGGCGCTGGTGACGCACCCGGACGTGGACAAGATCTCCTTCACCGGCTCGACCGTGGCCGGCAAGAAGATCGCCTCGCTCTGCGGCGAGCAGCTCAAGCGCTGCACGCTCGAGCTCGGGGGCAAGTCCGCCGCCATCCTGCTCGACGACGTCGACCTCGACGCGACCCTCCCGATGCTGCTGCCCAACGCGCTGATGAACAACGGCCAGGCCTGCATCGCCCAGACCCGCATCGTGGCCCCCCGTGGCCGCTACGACGAGGTCGTCGATGCCATCTGCCAGCAGATCTCCGAGGCGTGGCCGACCGGCGACCCCATGGACATGGGCACGGCGGTCGGTCCGCTCGTGGCCTCCCGTCAGCGCGATCGCGTCGAGGGCTACATCGCCAAGGGGATCGAGGAGGGAGCGCGCGTCGCCATCGGCGGCGGCCGCCCGTCTGGTGAGTCCCATGGTTGGTTCGTCGAGCCGACGATCTTCGCCGGCGTCGACAACAAGATGACCATCGCCCAGGAGGAGATCTTCGGACCGGTCCTCGTGGTGATCCCGCACGACGGCGATGACGATGCCGTGGCGATCGCCAACGACTCCGACTACGGCCTGTGCGGCTCGGTGTTCACCGCCGACAACGACCGCGGGCTCAGCGTGGCGCGACAGGTCCGCACTGGCACCTACATGCTCAACTCCAACACCCCGATCGACTTCGCCAGCCCCTTCGGCGGCTTCAAGCAGTCGGGCATCGGCCGGGAGTTCGGGCCTGAGGGCCTCGACAGCTTCCTCGAGACCAAGTCGATCAACCTTCCGGCTGGTTACACCCCGACGGTGTGATCGCCGGCCCTACTGGGCCAGGTAGGGCGTGTCGGAGAGCACGACCTTGCACTGACGGCTGAGCGACGCGACCAGAAGCCCCTCGGGGACCCGAGTTGCCTCGGACAAGGTCGTCATCAGTGCGTTGAAGCTCCCGTCGGCGGACGTGGCACGAGCGGCGTCCCCGAGCGCCGAGAGCAGGAGCGCCTGTGACTTGTTCTGGAGCTCGTCGCTGTTGCTCGGGACAGGGTCGGTCGTGGCCTGCTTGTAGATGGCCAGGGAGCGATCGACCTTCTTGCACGCGGTGCGCGCGTTGGCGGTCGCCCCACCACTCCCGCAGGCGCTGAGTGCCAGGCCTGCCGCGACGAGTGCGGCCGGGATGGCGAGCCGGGAGCGCCGGGTCGTCAGCCGAGCCATGCGTCGGCGCTCTCGAGGAGGAAGTCGCTGACGGAGGCGCACCGGTCGAAGACGTCGCAGAGGAGCTCTTCGCCCTTGAGGATCCGGGCGAGGGAGATCGGTCGGCGAGCGACGATCGTGAGACGACGCTCTGAGGCGTCGGTGGCGGAGGCGAAGGAGTCGATGGCGGACACCTCGAGTGGGAGGTCGATCCCTCCGATGCCGGCGAGGTCGATGGCCAGGCGCAGCAGGTCCGGGCCGTGAGGCAGGGGTGGCAGCGCCCAGGTGAACATCAGCGGAAAGTGGAACTCGTCGGGAGGGTCCTCCTCGTCGCCGAGGCCGATGACCGCATCCTCGAAGGACAGCAGCACTCGGGGGTCGACGTCGAGGGCCAGGTGCAGGTCCAGCGGCCCTCCGCACCCCTCTTCCGGGTGGAGGTCGACCTCCCAGACCTGGCGCAGGGAGTAGGTCTCGACGAAGTGCCGCTCGTCGTGGACGTGGAACCCGTGGTCGACGGAGTGATCCTTGAGCTCGGCTACGTACCCGGCGACGTCGATGGCTGCCACGTGGTCGAGGATAGCGGGGGAGCCGCGTCGTGCTCGCTAGGTTGGCGAGGTGACCACGGATGAGATCCTCGACGCCCTGCGAGCCAGCGCTGACGCCGTCGTCGGAGCCCTGTCGACCTTCGACGGCAGTGGTCTGTCAGGGCAGCGCAAGACCCAGTATCAGCTCGATCTGGTCGCTGATGACGCCGCCTGTGGCGTGCTGCTCGACCGTGGGCTCTCGGTCTTCTCCGAGGAGTCGGGTGCCCGAGGAGATGGCGCGATCACCGTGGTGATCGATCCGGTCGACGGCTCGACGAACACCGATCGGGGTATCCCCTTCAGCTGCATCAGCCTGTGCGCACTCGACGAGCACGGCCCGCTGGTCTCGCTGGTCCGGAGCCTGACCACTGGGGTCGCCTACGAGGCGACCCGTGGAGGCGGCGCAACTCGCGATGGAGTGCCGATCACAGCGTCGACGACCGAGGATGCCGAGCTCGCCATCGTGGGCGTCAACGGCGTGCTTCCCGGCCATCAGGGTTGGGCCCAGGTGCGCACGATGGGGGCGGCTGCGCTCGAGATTTGCTTGGTGGCCGAGGGGGCCCTCGACGCCTACCTCCAAGCAGGAGGCGCCACCATCCACCCATGGGACTACCTCGCCGGCCTCCACATCGCGCAGGAGGCGGGCGCACACGTGCGCTCGATCGACGGGGATGAGCTCACCGTGATCGCCGACGTCCCGCGGCGACCCCTGGTGGCCGGGACCGAAGCCCTCGCTGACCGGCTGGTGGCTCAGGTCCGCTCACACCGCATCTGAGGCCGATCTACGCTTGGCCCCTCCGGGCGCTTAGCTCAGTTGGTTAGAGCAGCTGGCTTACATTCAGCAGGTCGGGGGTTCGAGTCCCTCAGCGCCCACCGGTGACGCCCATGCTTCGCATGATGGCGTCCGTCATCGACTCGATCGTCTGGTCCCGGTCGACGGGACCATCGAACGGGTCGAACATCCCGGCGACGCCGGGGAAGTGCAGTTGCGCGGCCCCACTCTGCGCCAGGAACCACAGCTGGCGCAGCGGGGTTTCCTCGATGAGGCCCTGGGAATGGAGGCGATCGAGCAGGGCAGCCACGGTAGCCATGCGCTCGATCATGCCGACGCTCGTCACGAGGGCCTCTCGGTCCTCTGAGCTGAACTCCTCCCGGTGGAGCAGCTCGCCCAAGGTCGGGTGGTGGGAGGTGGCGATGATGAACGCCCGAACGATTGCTCGAAGCTGCCCGAGGTCGTCGGACGCATCGGGCGCCGAGACCTCCTCATCGAACTCGACGATGAACATCTCGAAACCGTGGGCAACGGCCGCTCGAAAGAGATCCGGCTTGGCACCGAAGCGCTGGGTGATGGCCTCGTGGCTGAGACCGAGGGATGCGTTGAGGGCTCGCACCGAGGTGGCGGCATAGCCATTGGTGGCGAACGCGGCGAGCGCAGCATCGAGGATGGTCTCGTTGCTCAGGAGTGGTGGTCGTCCCCGGGTCGCCATGCTCCAAGCGTGGCACAGCGAGCGCGATGGCCTGCCCCTCGAGCTTGTCCCCGAGACGCGCCGGAGGTCGTCCTCGCTCGCCGTGACCCGACCTACCAGTCGCTCTGGTGGACTCGGTGTCGCAGGGGGCTGGGTGCTCCGCTCGCATCCTCGAGGTGCTCGACTGAAACAGACGGCGAGGTCATGGCTCGAAGAAGCGTCCCATAGGCCGGGGCGACTCGGACCTCCGAGCCGACGGGCGGTGGCCGCAAGGTGGTGCCGAGGATCAGGTGGTCGCTGCTCGCTCCGAGGACCTCAAGAGGTGGAGGAGCCGTGATTCCGTCGACGTCGAGGTCCTGGCGACCCAGTGCGACGATGATGCGGCTCCTGCCCTCGGCCCGGTCTTGGAGATCGAGGGGCTCGCCGAAGGCTGTCTGCCCGACGCTCCCCCATGGGGACGGAGGCTTCGCCTTCGCCTCGATCACCTCGCCGACGACGGTGAAGGCCCCAGCATCCAGCCCGGCGATGGGTGACCGGTCGACGGGATCTCGACCGAGGAGGATCGATTCTCCGAGCCGGAGGTGGTTGACGCGCCCGACCAACCGCCGCCCGTCCATGGCCCACCCGAGGTTGGCGGAGTTGCCGCCAGAGACGATGTCGAGGTGCAGGCCGAGCGACCGTTCGATCGAGCATGCGAGGTCGGAGAGGACGGTCATGTTGGCCGCATCGGGAATGACACCGCTCTGGCACGCCAGGTTGGCCCCGATGCCGCGGATGACGAGGGAACGAAGGTCCTGCGTCCGGCTGATCATCGCCTCGGCCTCGTCGGGCATGACCCCTTCCCGGAGATCGCCGAGCTCCACCATCACGATGACGCCGTGGGTCCTCCCGCGTCGCCAGGCCGATCGAGAGAGGCCCTCGAGGACGCGCATCTCGGTGTTCATCGAGACGTCGGCGGCGTCCACCACCCGATCGGTCTGGCTGAGCATGGGCGAGCGGATCAGCATGATCTCGCCGGTGATCCCTCCCTCGCGCAGGCGCTCGATGTTCTCGATGCGCGAATCGCTGAGGGACGACACCCCTCCTGCGAGCATGGCCGACGCGATCAGAGGATCGCCGAGCGACGCCTTGGTGACGCCGGACACAGCGATCCCGAGCGGTCGGAGCCGCTCGACGACGGTCCGGGCATTGTGCTCGATGAGGTCGAGGCGAACCTCCAACCTCGGCGTGCTCATGCCGTGACGACGAGGGGGCGAGGCTCGAGCTGAGGGAAGGCGGCGACCACCATGTCGACGAGCAGGTGCTCAGGGCGCGTGAGGGCATCGGTGACAGGGATGCCGAGCTCGAGCTGGTAGAGGGTGATCGCCGCGGTGACCTCCGCGTCACTCATGCCCTCGTGGTTGAGGGTGAGCCCGATGACGCGAGTGTCAGCGAAGGTCTCGATGAGGGTGATCTCGCTGCGCGGGTCTGGTGTTGGGACGTCTGGGAAGTCACCGAGGAAGCGGCGTGCCGGTGCGTGCTGGAGGATGACTGCATCAGGCCGGGCTCCCCGCAGGATGAAGGTTGAGCTGAGGTAGGCAGGATGGCTCAGCGCTCCCTGGCCCTCGATGATGATGACGTCGGGGTGCTCGGTCTCGAAAGCCTCCAGGACGGCCGCCTCGACCTCACCGGAACAGAACTGGCAGGGGATGGCATCGAGGGCGACCCCGAAGCGGGCGCCCTGGATGATCCCGGTCTGGCCTGTGCTGACCATGACGGCAGCGATTCCCCGGGCTCTGAGCGCCGTGGTCACGAGGGTGGCGGTCGTCCGCTTGCCCACGGCCCCGTCCGTGCCGAGGACGGCGATCCGCGGGCACGAGACCTCATCGATGCGACCGGTGAACATCCGGAGGTCTCGCTTGTCGGCCGGTCTGCGGACATCGTCGATCGTCACGCCATGGCGTTTGGCCGAGCTGGAGAACTCGGGATCGTCGTTCAGGAACTCGTGGAGGCCGTTGACCACGCCCATGCCTCGCGCCATCGCGCCGAGCAGGACGCTCCGCTCGGCATTCGACAGCATGCCGCTCGACGGGGCGACGCCGAAGATGATCACGTCTGGGGTCTCCCCGTGGAGGACGACGGCGTGGTCGAGGTCGCCCACGATCGGGATCCCATTCGGGGTGCCGTCGAGGATGTCGCCTGCGTCCCGGCCGGCGAGGTAGCTGTCGATGACCGACACGATGTCATAGCGCTCCGAGGAGCGGACCAGCCCATTGGCAGTCTTCCCGTCAGGGAGGCCGAAGTTGGCTTCGCAGTAGACGACTGCGGTGGGCCGATGCGCGCGTGACGCCGAGGCGAGGGGGGTCTGCTTGGAAGCAGGGGACATGGTTCTCCTTGAGACGAGCTCAGAGGAGGCGACAGGAGGATCGCGATCCGTGAGGATCGGGATCAACGGGGGGTCCCCACTCAGCGTGGAACCTGAGCCTACCGGACTCGGGTGCTCGGGCGATGGGCAGCATGGTCTCCCGACCATCGTCTGCCAGCCGGGGCTACCGTGAGGCGGGCCGGGCCCGGGGGTCGAGGTGCCGAGCCCGGGCGAACCTGATCGGAGGGGTGTGATGACGCAAGACCAGGTGCAGAGCGTCCCACCGCGGCTCTCAGAGCGCAGCCGGGACGAGCTCGCCTCCATGCTGCCTGAGCTCCTGCTCGCCGGACACCTGATTGACCGGGCGGGCATGCCGCACCTGATCGCGACCTTCGGGGCCGACACGATGCGCGACATCGCCATCGATGAGTGGAAGGGGGCCAGCCCCGTCTACTCCAAGCGGATGCAGCGCGCCCTCGGCTTCGAGGGCGACACGGTCGAGACCATCTTCAAGAACATCCAGCTCGACATCGGCGCGCCGCCGCAGTTCCTCGACTTCCGCTTCGCCATGACCGACGCCTATCACGGCGAGTTCTGGCTCGACCATTGCGGTGCCCTGATGGATGTCGAGCCCATGGGTGATGACTATGTCTTCGCCATGTGCCACGAGATTGAGGATCCCACCTTCGACGCCACGGCCACCGCCTCGAATCCACGAGCCCAGGTCCGACCGATCCACCGCCCGCCGCGCGTCCCGGCGAATCGAAGCCCACACTGCGCGTGGACGGTGACGATCGATGACGCTCATCCGGAGCTCCCTGTCCCTGACGAGGCCAAGGACATCGCCCGGACGGAGGCGGCACGGCTCGACCTCGAGGACGTCGATCTCGACGACATCGGACGAGGCGACTACGCCGGTCCTCTCCTCTCCGACCTCGAGTTCGGCGAGTGGTCCGCCTCGGCCCTGAGGCGGATGACCGAGGAGGTGTGCCTGCAGGGCCACCTGCTGGCGCTCTCGTTCCTCAGGGCCACCGCTCTCCGCACCGCATCGCCTGGCGATGCCAGGGAGCTCCTGCGGCACCAGTTCACGGGGGTGGCGGGGGTGGCGGCAGCTCGCATCGCCGCCCACCTCCACCTCGGACAGAGCCTCGCGGACGTGGCGGAGGTGCTGGCGTGGAGTCCGAGCCTGCTCCCTGCGGCCTACACCGGCTGCTCGATCGAGATCGACGGGAGGCTCACGATCCGGTTCGATCGGTGTGCACCGGCCTTCATCGATGGGGCCTGGCCGACGCTCCTCGAGGATGGACACCTCGAGGCGCTCGATGCCATCGTCCTGGCGGTCGACCCATGGCTCGTCTGCGAGGTGGTCCACGACACCGATGCCGAGCTGGTGATCGAGGTGCTTCGAGGGGATCACGAGCGGACGAAGCACGAGGACGTGCGGCTCACCGAGTTCAGCACCGGCGCCGACTTCGTCTTCGAGGAGCGATCCACTCCCGTCGAGATCCGCTTCAGCCGCTAGCGCCCCGCGTCGCTGGCCGCGCCCATCACCTTGGCCAGATCGAAGGTGATGAAGAGCCCTTCTCCCTCGACGATGACCGCACCGTCGACGAGCATCTCGGCGGTGACGGTGAGCTTGCGGCCGTCGCGCTCGGTGATCCTTGCCCGGATCTCGAGCGGGGTGTGCAGCGGCGTGGGTGCCCGGTAGGTGATCGTGATCCACCCGGTGAACGCCGGCGTGGCGGCGGTGGCCAAGCCCATGGTGTGGTCGAAGATGGCTGAGACGATGCCTCCGTGGGCGCGGTCGGGTGCTCCTTCGAAGGCGTGACCGAGCTCGACCCGACAGATGGCCTCCTCCCCCTCCTCGAAGAACGTGGCCGCCACGCCCATGGGGTTGGCCAGCCCAGAGATCACACAATCGGGCAGCGTCGCGAGCGGCGCACCCTCGATCGGCTCGGGTCGCTCGCCGGCGAGGTCGGGTCGTCCCGGCTGGAAGAACCCATGAAGGCGAGCCGGACCTCGCTCGACGATCTGGGTGAACCCGGAGACCGCCTCGGTGAGCTCCTCGAGGTCCGCATCGTCGACCTGATGGCTGACGATCGCGTCCCCGAGCCGACGAAGGGCGGCGGCGGCCGCAAGCCGTGAGCGGCTCGTGTACTGCTCAGGGGTCTGGTCGTGGCTGCTCATCGTGCCTCGCTCGTGCTCGTTGGTCGTCATTTGGCTGTCACTGGTCGCGTGCGGACCCCGTTCTATCGCCGACCCTGAGTGAGGTCGTGGCCGCATGAGGACTTGCACCTACAAGTTATGCCAATGCTTTCATTGAGTTCTAAGACCATTCTCATGCTCATCTCATGGTATTTCCGGGGTTTTGGCTTGTCCTCGAAGGCGACCTCAGGCACAGTGGCGAGGTGACCAGCTTCAGCTCTTCTCAGGCAGCCGATCTCCTCGGGGTCAGCGCCGACACGGTGCGGCGGTGGTGCGACGACGGTCGCCTTGCCTCGACCCGCTCCGCCGGTGGACATCGCACGATCGAGGGCGCCGACCTCGTCGAGCACCTGCGTGATCAAGCCAAGGCGTTCGCGACCGAGTCGATCACGCCCCAGACCGCCCGAAACCGGTTCACCGGGATCATCACCCGGGTCGAGAGGGACAAGATCACCGCCCTCGTCGAGGTGCACTCCGGGCCGCATCGACTGGTGTCGCTCATCACCCGTGAGGCGGCCGACGAGCTCGACCTCAAGGTCGGCGACCTCGCCACCGCGTCGGTGAAGTCGACGAACGTGGTCATCGAGGTGCCGCAGTGATGACGCCGACGATCGTGCACGAAACGACGAGGAGGGAACGATGAGCTCGAGGTCACGCACCCTGGTGATCGGAATGGTCGTGGTGGTGGCGCTCATCGCCACCCTCGTCATCATCGGGACGGGTTCCCGATCGACCACGGCGAAGGGAACCACGACGACTCGGCCTGTGTCGACGGTGGTGGTCCAGGGCGGCACCTCCCCGACAGACTCGGGCCTCCTCCAGGCGGTGATCGAGCCCGGGTTCGCGCGGGCCTATCCGCAATATCGGCTCAAGTACGTCTCGGCTGGGACGGGGCAGGCGATCACCAACGCCCAGGCCGGGCAGGCCGACGCGGTGCTCACGCACAGCACCACCGCCGAGGCCAGCTTCGTGGCGGCCGGCTTCTCGCAGGAGCCGGGAGGGCGCCTGGTGATGACCTCGGACTTCGTCACCGTCGGCGCAAGGGATGACCCGGCCAAGGTCGGCGACGGACCAAAGGGAGACGTGACGGCGGCGTTCCGTGAGGTCGCCCGGGCTGGCGATGCCGGCAAGGCCGACTTCGTCTCGAGGGGCGACGAGTCGGGTACCAACGTCAAGGAGCTGGTGATCTGGAAGCAGACTGGGATCCCGCTGAACACCAAGGGCGAGCCCGGGACACCGGGGACAACCACTGATGCTGCGTGGTACCACACGACCGGCTCAGGGCAGTCGGCGAACCTCCAGGTGACCGAGCAGTGCCCGTTCGCCTCGGGTGCGTGCTACACGCTGACCGACCGGGGCACCTTCAACGCCGTGGCGTCGCGCGGCGTGGTCGATCAGCTCGTGGTGGTGGCGAGCGGCAACACGGGAGCGGGAGCCATCGGCGGTGCCGACCTCATGGCCAACCCGTATCACGCGTATGCGGTCAACCCGAAGAAGTTCCCCAGCCTGCATCTCAACCTCCGAGGTGCACTGGCATTCCTTGACTACCTGACCTCGCTGGAGACCCAGGCCAAGATCGGGACGTATCCGTCCCGGGTCAATCCCGCCTTCGTCCCTGACGCCCGGCCGGTGATCCAGGTGAGTCGCCCGGTCCCGAAGACGGCGGCACTGGGCTCGAAGCTCACCGTGACCGGGACGCTGCGACCGCGCTTCCCGCTTGATCCACCCCTCACCGGCGAACCGGTGATGCTCCGCCACGTGGGATCCACCGTCGACGTCGGCAGCGGCACAGTCGGGTCAGACGGTCGGTTCCGCCTGACGTTCACCCTTCGTCGGCCGGGTGCCTACGTGGTCTTCACGCCGTCGTACTCCGATCAGATGGTGGGCAGCCCCCCCACCTCGTTCCGTCAGTCGGCCGTCGTGCCGGCCGGGACCATCTCCACCCCCGGCGGATGACGGTGGCGGCTGACGCCCTCGTCGGGCCGGCGTGCTGACGAGCTGCGGTGCACTTCATCCTCTCTGGCCTGGCGGAGGCCTGGCACCTCATCTGCCATCCTGACGCGCAACTGCGCTCGGTGGTCACCGTCACCCTCGAGCTCGCCTTCGGGTCGACCGTGGTTGCCCTGGTGCTCGGGGTCCCGCTCGGGCTCGCACTCGGGATCGGTCGGTTCCGAGGTCGACGGGTCGCCCTCATCGCTGCCAACGGGGGATTCGGGCTCCCACCGGTGCTGGTGGGCCTGGTCGTCTTCCTGCTCATCAGCCGCTCGGGTCCCCTCGGGGCCCTCGACCTCGTCTACACCGTGCCGGGGATGGTCGTGGCTCAGACGATCTTGAACCTCCCGATCGTCGTGGCCATCGTGGCGACCGGGGCGCAGGCAGTGAGCCCGAACCTGCTCGAGCAGTCCCGCGCTCTCGGCGCATCCTTCACTCAGTCCATGCTCCTGGCTATGGCCGAGGCTCGGGTCAGCGTGATGGTGGCGGCCGTCGCGTGTATCGGCGCCTCCTTCTCCGAGGTCGGTGCGGTCGTGATCGTCGGCGGAAACATCAACCTGCAGACGCAGACCATCGCCGGGGCGATCCTGACGACCGTCGCCCAAGGTCGTTACTCCGAGGCGATCGCGCTCGGGGTCATCTTGCTCGGTGTCGTCCTCGTCCTCACTGCGTTTGCCACGCTGGTCCAGCACGGCCGCCGCACGGACGCTCGGGCTGTACGAAGGATCGCCGTATGAGCGATCGCCTCGTGGTCGAGCGCCTCCGAATCGACCGGGGGGGAGCGCCACTCCTTCGTGACATCGACCTGTCGGTTCGGGCGGGCGAGGTCCTCGCGATCCTCGGGCCGAACGGGGTGGGGAAGTCCACCCTGCTGGCAGCGTGCGCTGGACTCCTGACGCCGGCGAGCGGGCATGTTGATGCCCGGGGTCGGGTGGCGACGCTCCTGCAGACACCCGCCCTCGCCAACCGCACGGTCGAGGAGAACGTCGAGCTGGCCCTGCGGTGGTCGGGGCAACGGACGACGAGATCCGAGCGGCGGGACCGGGCGCATGCGGCACTCGAGCGCCTTGGTGTCGAGCACCTCGCTGGTCGGTCGGCCTCGACGCTCTCGGGAGGAGAGGCACGGCGGGTGCACCTCGCCCGAGGTGTGGTGGTGGAGCCGGAGATCCTCCTGCTCGACGAGCCCTTCGCCGGTCTCGATGCCGGAGCCCGAGCGGACCTGCTCTATGACGCGGCCAGCGTCCTGCGGTCGCCCGACCGGGCCACGGTGATCGTTGTGCATGATCGTGCCGAGGCATGGGCGCTGGCAGATCGGGTCGCCGTACTCCTCGATGGGGTGCTCGAGCAGGTCGGATCGCCAGAGGAGGTGTTCAGGTCGCCGGCCACGGAGCGGGTCGCCGACTTCGTCGGCTTCACCGGATCACTGGTCGAAGGGGACGTCGTTCGCCGCCTTCGCGTCGGGGACGTGTCTCTGTCTGATGATGGTCAGTTCGAGGCGACCGTGGTCCGACGCATCCCGCTCGAGGACGGAGTCCGCGTCGAGCTTCGATCGGAGACCGCCGCCTTGGCCCTCGTGGCATCTGCCCCCGGCCCACTGCCGGGATCGGTGGTCCGCTTCTCGGTCGGCACCGGGTGCCAGTTCGCCCGCTCGCCGAGCTGACCTCGCCGCCTCGCCTTAGGGGCAACCCGATGCCCGAGGGCCTCGTGGGTCAGTTCGAGGCGTCGGCGATGGCGTCGCGGATGGCGAGCACCCGTCGTGCCTCGTCGACGTGCAGGTTCTCGATCATCCTGCCATCGACGGTGACCACGCCCCGGCCCTCGGCCTCGGCCTCCTCGAACGCGGCGATGATGCGCTCGGCCAGCTCGATCTCGGCGGGCTCGGGAGAGAACGCCCCGTTGCAGGGCTCGACCTGGCTGGGGTGGATCAGCGTCTTGCCATCGAAGCCCATCTGGCGACCCACCTGGCACTCGGCCAGGAAGCCCGCCTCGTCCTTGATGTCATTGAAGACGCCGTCGAGGATGACCTTGTCGGCGGCTCGGGCGGCGAGCAGGCTCAGATAGAGCCCTCCCATGAGGGGCTGCCGGCTCGGCACCCGCTGGGCGTGAAGCTCCTTGGCCAGGTCGTTGGTGCCCATGACGAGGACGGAGAGCCGCTCGGAGGCGGCGCAGATCTCCTCGGCGTGGAGCATGGCGATCGGCGTCTCGAGCATCGCCCAGATCCTCGTGCGGTCGGGAGCGCCGTGGCGCTCGAGCGCCGCCTCGATCGCAGCCACGTCGGCCACAGAGTTGACCTTGGGGACCACCACGCCGTCTGGACCGGCGGCCGAGATGGCGGCCAGGTCGTCGTCGTGCCAGGGGGTCCCGATGCCGTTGGCCCGGATGGTGATCTCCCGGCTGCCGTAGCCACCACCGGCGAACATGGCGCAGGCACGCTCGCGCGCCTCGGCCTTGGCATCCGGGGCGACGGCATCCTCGAGGTCGAAGATCAGCGCGTCGGCGGCGATGTCCTTGGCCTTCTCGAGGGCACGCTCGTTGGCTGCGGGCATGTAGAGCACGCTGCGACGGGGGCGCAGGTTCGCATCGGTCATCGTCAGTCCTCCAGGGTGATCGTCGAGTAGAGCTCCGCGAGCTCGGGGTCACGGGCGGCAAGCTCGTCGGCGAGCTCGATCATCACCCGGCACTGCTTGACCGAGGCATCATCCTCCATCTTTCCGTCGAGCATGACGGCACCGGTCCCGTCACCCATGGCAGCGATGACCCGACGGGCGTGACGGACGTCATTGACGGCGGGGGAGAAGACGCGCCGGGCGATGTCGATCTGGGCCGGGTGGAGCGACCAGGCGCCCACGCAGCCGAGCAGGTAGGCGTTGCGGAACTGGTCCTCGCAGGCCACGGTGTCGGCGATGTCGCCGAACGGCCCGTAGAAGGCGAAGATGCCGTTGGCCTGGCAGGCGTCGACCATGCGGGCGATCGTGTAGTGCCAGAGGTCCTGCTGGAACACGGCCCGTGGTCCGTTGATGTCGCCGTCGGTCGGGTCCTGGCGGACGAGGTAGTCCGGGTGGCCGCCGCCGACGCGGGTGGTCTTCATCCGTCGGTTGGCGGCGAGGTCGGCCGGCCCGAGGGACAGGCCCTGCATGCGCGGCGAGGCGGCGCAGATCTCCTCGACGTTGGCCACGCCACGCGCCGTCTCCAAGATGGCGTGGAGCAGGATCGGCCGGTCGAGGCCGGCCTTGGCCTCGAGCT
>CANGPS010000001.1 GCA_947456245.1 Acidimicrobiaceae bacterium | reverse complement strand
CCGCGCTGCTCTCCCGCAGAGACATCGGCAGCGGACTCCTCTCCGAGCGACGAGGTCCGGCGGTCGCCCGGCCATCGCTCTCGGGCGCCTTCGGACTCTCCTGGCGCCTCGACGCACGCTGGCTCATGGCCTGGGTGGTCGCCCTCGGCACCTTCGGCATCGTGGTCGGCTCCGTGACGCAGGCGCTGGCCGACCTCGCCGCCGGCAACCACCTGTTCGCCCGGTTCCTCGGCGGGGGTCAGGGATCGCTGACCGACCTCTACCTCGCGCAGATGCTCGAGATGCTCAGCGTGCTGGCCGCTGCCGCAGGGGTGCAGTCCGTCCTCAGGGCCCGGGCCGAGGAGGAGGCGGGTCGCGCCGAGGAGCTGCTCGCCACCGGCATGACCAGGCTCGAGTTCCTCGGCAGCCACCTGGTGCTCGGAGCCGGCGGTGCCGCGCTCGCACTCCTCGTCGCTGGCCTGGGCATGGCGGCGTCAGCGTCGATCTCAGGCGCATCGATCCCACTGCTGGGCGTCATCGCCGGCATCGGCATCCAGCTGATCCCCTGCCTCGCCCTGGTGGCGGCGTCTGCCGCCCTCATCGGATGCGCCCCGCGACTGAGCATCCTGGCGCTGCCACTGGTCATCGCCACCTATGTGCTGACATCGTTCGGTGACGTGCTCGGCCTTCCGAGCTGGGTCCTCGACCTCTCCGTCTACCGCCACATCCCCCGGTTGCCTGGGGGCACCGCAGACGTCGCGCCACTGCTCGTGGTCGGGGCGATCACCCTCGTGCTCACGTTGGGCGGCCTCGCCGGGTTCAGGCGTCGAGACCTGACCTAGCGACCCCAGCGAGGGCGCTCAGCTGTTGGACTTGCGCACCCGGTCCACCAGCATCCAAGCGCCAGGGAGGATCAGGGCGGCGATGATCACCTTGATGGCGTCACCGAGCAGGAAGGGGGTCAGGCCGAGCGTGATCGCCTTCGAGAGGCTCACGTGGATGCTGTGGGCGAGCCACGTGACACCGAAGGCGTAGATGATCACGTTGCCGACCACCATCGACCCCATGGCCGCGAGGACCTTGCGATCGTTGCCCTGCGAGGCCAGCCAGCCGCAGACCGCCGCCGCGATGATGAAGCCGAAGAGGTAGCCGCCGGTCGCACCGGTGGCCACCGACCACCCGTGGGTGTGGTTCGAGTACCACGGGACGCCGACCATGCCGAGCGCCATGTAGAGCGCCATGGCCAGGCCGCCGCGCTTCCAGCCGAGCGCCGAGCCGGCGACGAGGACGCCGAGGGTCTGACCGGTGATCGGCACCGGGGTGAAGGACAGGTGGATGTTGATCTGTGCGAGCAGGCCGACGAACAAGGCCGCACCGGCGACGAGGGCGACGTCGGTGAGGATCGACCGCGGGATCAGGTCAGCGAGGACGCGACGCTGCGAGGCGACGGGGAGGGCGATGGGGCTGGTCATCGGGGCAGGCTCCTTAGTGGTTCTTGGTGAAGCACAATAGGCCAGACGCAACAGGCAGGCGACCATCGGTCCCCGCCGGTGGCCGGGAGCGGACGTCGGCCGGCCTTGGCGAGCCATCCCGCCCGTGCTTTGGTTGACTTGGGCCCGTGGCCGCCACCTATCTCCTGACCAACGGAGCCATCTTCACCATGGATCCCCTGCAGCCGTGGGCGCAAGCGCTCGTGGTCGATGGGACCGACATCGCCTACGTCGGCACCGCCCTAGGGGCGGAGGCTCACGTCGAGGCCGGCACTGAGCGGATAGACCTCCACGGCGCCATGGTGCTGCCTGGCTTCATCGATTCCCACAACCACCTGGCCTCGATGGCCCTGTCCAAGCTCGGCGTGAACCTCTCGGGCGTGGTCGGGACGGCAAGAGTCCTCGACCGCATCCGACGATGGGTGGCAGACCAGCCCCCAGAGGCGCCGCTGCGTGGGCACGGATGGATGCCGGACTCCTTCGAGGAGCGCTCTCCTCGACGAGAGTGGCTGGACGAGATCACCGGCGGCCGACCGATGTACCTGTTCTCGGCCGACGCCCACGACTCGTGGTTCAACACCGCCGCCATGGAGGCCGCCGGCATCGGCCCGAGCACGCCTGATCCCGACCCCGGCACGCAGTACTGGGTGCGAGACGGCGACGGGGTCCCGACCGGGCATGCCGTCGAGGGTGCGGCGACCATCCCGATCATCGTGGCCCTCGGCCTCTTCAGCGTCTCGAACGTCCGGGACGCCCAGGCGCTCACCCTGCAGCCAGCCCCCGGCTGGGGCATGACCTCGTACTTCGAGGCGGGGACCATCGTCGGGAGGACCGCTGAGGACTCCCGATGGATCGTCGAGGACCTCATCGCCCAGGACGAGGCGGCCGCGCTCCCCCTCCGGGTGGCGATGTCCTACTGGACGAGGACCCCCACCGACGATCCAGACGCCATCGCCGAGGGCCTCGCGACGTGGAACCGTGAGCTGCGCTCCGCCCACGTCAAGGTCGAGACCTGCAAGCTCTGGGCGGATGGCACGTTCATGAGCGGCGGCGCGCTCGTCCTCTCCCCCTGCTGCGGGAACGCCGCCGATGACCTCGGCCACATGACCTTCCCCCCTGAGGCCATCGCGGCCCAGATCGACGCCATCGATGCCGCCGGCTTCGACATGCACATCCACGTCGACGCAGACGGCTCGGTCCGCACCGTCCTCGACGCCTACGCCGCGGTCCTCGGAGGCCGCCGCCGTGAGGACCGCCGGCACGTCCTGGCCCACAACTCGATGGTGGACCCCGCCGACATCCCTCGCTACGCCGACCTCGGCATCATCGCCAACTGCACCCCGTTGTGGGGCACGGACTACAACGGCCAGTACCTCGACGTCTACACCGGCCTCCTCGGAGCCGAGCGGGTCGCCGAGCGGCTCTTCCCCTACGGCGACCTCGTCCGGTCGGGGGCGACGGTCACCTACGGCAGCGACATCCCCGGCGTGGACATCCCCGAGATCCCGCCGCTGATCCAGATCGAGTCCCTGCTGACCAGGAGGCGCCCCGGGCACCCTGAGGACCGCCCCCTCGCCGAGCACCAGCGGATCGGCCTCGCCGACGCCCTGCGCGGCTACACGATCAACGGTGCCCGACAGCTGCGACTCGACGATCGCATCGGGTCGCTGCGAGCGGGCAAGGCCGCCGATCTCACCGTGCTGGCCGAGGACCTCTTCCGGGTGCCCGTGACCGAGATCCACGCAGTCCCGGTCCTCCTGACGATGATGGACGGCCGGGTCACGCACCGCGCCGACCTCTAGCGGCGCTCCTCGATTCAGCGGCGAGCGGCTTCGGTGGCATGCGATCACATGGTCATGATGCCGAGTCTCTCAGACAGTCTCAGAACGATCGGGCCGCGGACGAACCGGCATCGCGCACCAGCAGCACACCCCTGGCGGCTCCGGGCTCGAGCCAGGAGTACCGGCCGGTACCCTGACCGGGTGGAGCTCACCAATCGCCTCGAGGGTTCGACCAGCCCCTACCTGCTGCAGCATGCGGAGAACCCCGTGGCCTGGCAGCCCTGGGACGACGAGGCACTGGCACTGGCCGTCGAGCTCGATCGCCCGCTGCTGATCTCCATCGGATACGCCTCGTGCCACTGGTGCCACGTGATGGCCCACGAGAGCTTCGAGGACCCAGCCGTCGCCGAGCTCACCAACCGCTCCTTCGTGCCCATCAAGATCGACCGCGAGGAGCGCCCCGACCTCGACAGCCTCTACATGGCCGCCACCCAGGCCGCCACCGGCCACGGCGGCTGGCCAATGACCGTCTTCGCCACCCCCGATGGCCGCCCCTTCTACGCCGGCACGTACTTCCCGCCAGCCGACCGAGGTGGCCTCCCTGGCTTTCCGAGGGTGCTCGCGGCGCTCGAGGACGCGTGGCGCACCCAGCGCACCTCGGTCGAGGATCAGGCCGACGAGCTGGCCAAGGCGGTGCAGTCCGAGGCCCGCCTCGCCGATCGACTGGCCGCCGACCTCCCCCCGGGGGACCTCGACCTCGGCGACCACCTCGAGCGCCTCGTCGCCGCGCTGGGCGAGCGCTACGACACCGTGGACGGTGGGTTCTCCCCGGCACCGAAGTTCCCGAGACCGAGCTTTGCGCTCGCCTGCCTGATCCACGCCCGGCGCAGCGACGACCGCACCTCGCTCGCCATGGCGATGGACACGCTGCGCGCCATGGCCTGCGGTGGGCTCTACGACCACCTCGTCGGCGGGTTCGCCCGGTACTCGGTCGACGGACGATGGCTCGTCCCGCACTTCGAGAAGATGCTCACCGACCAGGCCCTCCTCGTGCCCGCCTACCTCGCCGCCTACCAGCTGACCGGGGACGAGTCGTGCCGCCAGGTGGTCGCCGAGACGCTCGACTGGGTCCTCGAGCACCTCTCCCTGCCGAACGGCGGCCTGGCCGCCTCGGTGGATGCCGATGCGGCGGGGGTGGAGGGCTCCCATGGGGTCTTCCGACCCAGCGAGGTCGCCGCCGCCCTCGAGGGCGTCCCCGGCGCTCTCGATGTCGACGCGGCCTGCGCTCTCTACGGCGTCACGGCTGACGGGACGTTCGAGCACGGGGCCAGCGTGATCGCCCGCCGACGAGGGCCACTGGCCCGGAATGCGGCAGAGGAGGCCACCCGGCTGGCGCTGCTCGCCGCCCGCCTCGACCGTCCGCAGCCGAGCGTCGACGACAAGGTCCTCACCGAGTGGAACGCCATGATGGCGACGGCCTTGGCCGAGGCGGCCGGGGTGCTCGGTGACGAGCGCTGGGCTCAGGCCTCGCGGCGCATCGTCGAGCTGCTCGACGGCTCCCAGCGCGATGCCGACGGTCGGCTCCTGCGCTCGTCGCGTGCCGGGACGACGACCGGCCTGGCGATGCTCGCCGACCATGCCTGGCTCATCTTGGCCATGACCAGGCTCTTCGAGCTCGACGGAGACGGCCGATGGCTCGTGAGGGGCAAGGAGATCGCCGACGACATGATCGCCCTCTTCCACGACGGGCCTGTCGCGACCGCCCGAGCCCCTGAGCAGGGTGCGGGCTTCTTCACGACGGGCAGCGACGCGCCCCCCACCCTCGCCCGAGCCAAGGAGGTGCTCGACGGAGCGCTCCCCTCCTCCACCGCCGTCACCATCGTGGCCCTGGCCCGACTCAGCCGGCTTACCGGCGATGCCGACCTCGAGGCCGTCGCCGGGCGGACCCTCGCCCTCACGGCGAACCTGCTCTCCGAGCACCCGATGGCGGTCCCGGACCTCGTGCTGGCGATCGGCGAGGTGGCCGCAGGGATCGAGGTGGTCACCCCCGGGCCACCCGACGCCCTCTCGGCCGCGGCATGGTCCACCTTCTCGCCCTTCGCCCTGCGCGTCCACGGAACCGCGCCGGAGACGCCCCTGCTCGAGGGCCGGTCGGTGGGCCTCGCCTATGTCTGCACCTCAGGCACCTGCCGACTCCCGGTCGGCGATGCCGGTAGCGTGGTGGCCGAGATCGACGACGCCGTGCGGCGCTGATCGACCGCTCCACGATGGCCCAGCGCACCCGATCACCGCGACTCCCCGGACGCAACCCGTCCGTCGCCGCCACCAAGGCGCTGCTGCGCGACCTTCCGACGCGAGCCCGCCTCGACGTCTTCGGGGGCGAGACGCTCATCTTGCTGGTCCTCGGCACCACGCCAGAGGACACCATCTGCGTCGACCTCTCCTCAGGGGCTGTGCTGCGACTGCGCGTGCCGTGGCCGGAGGGCTACCCACCCGACCTCGCCCCGTTCGACGTCATCGAGGCCACGCTGGCCCACGATCCAGAGGGCAACGACCTCGCCCAGCCCGAGGCCGTCACCGCCGACGGCCTCCCCCGTCACGTCGGCACGCTGCGGGGCCGCACCGTGCGCAAGCTCCTCCAGAAGATCCAGGCACCCATGGACGGGCCGCTCCTCGGCTTCCGCGGCCCCTCCGCCCCCTACTGGGAGTTCACCGGCGACCGACCGTCCGTGGCGCTCATCGTGGCCAGTCGCGGCCCGCAGCTGCTGCGGCGGCGAGAGGACAACTCGACCTGGGTCCGCTTCGGGTGGGAGCGAGACGACGTCTGGCTGGTCTGCCAGGACGCCTCAGCGACGCGGGCCCTCGATGCCGCGAGGCGAGAGATCCTGGCCGGGAAGGACCTCGCCACCGCCCTCGGCTTCAAGCCCCACTACCTGCTGACGGCGCTCGGCCTGCCAGAGGACAGCCACTCGAAGAAGGTCTGCGTGGCCATCCTGCCGCGAGGCTGACGGCCGACGGGGAGGTCAGCGGGTCAGGCGACCTGCGGCGAGGTCCTCGGGCATGGCCCAGCCGAAGACCACCAGACGGTGGCCCTTCTCGGCATCGACCTCGGCGAAGAACGCGCCGACTCCCTCGGGCAGCTTGGCCTTGGGGGCGACCACATCGAGGCCGCCCACCGGGTTCCCTGCCTTCGGGGCGATGATGAAGGTGCGGTCGTCGAGGTCCTTGTCGTTCCCGAAGCGCTTGGCCAGGCGACGGGCCCAGGCCCGCTCCTCGCCGGTCGGCTTGTGCTCGTGGCGGGGGACGACGTCCTCGAGGCCCTGGAGCGCTCGGTAGCCGTGGTCCGACATCAGCCGCGTGCCGAGGAGCACCTCCTCGTCCGGGAAGGCGAGGAGGGCTCGGCGGAACTGGTCAGCGAGCAGGGACTTGAGCGCCTGCTCAGACTTCGAGTTGCGGTCGATCAGGGCGAGGCCGACGAGCAGACAGGGCGTCCCGCCGATGCGCTCGAGGGTCGAGAAAGAGTAGCCACGGAGCTTGTTGCCCTCGCGGGCGGTCGAGATCAGCACCCACTGCTCTCGCACCTCAGAGAGGTAGACGAGATCGAACCGCGGTTCGCGATCTGCACAGAGATCCGCCATCTCCGCCAGTTCGGCGTCCGAGATGGCACTGGTGTCCTTGGTAACAACCTCCATAGCCATGGATGCATTCTAGGGCTCCCGACGGGGGTCCCAGAAATCGAGGTCCTCAGGAGGCCAGGAGGGCGTCCGATCCGAAGATCCGGAGGATCTCCGCCGCGGCGCGCTCCGGGTCCACGTTGAACTCGGGCGTCAGCCTCAGCACCGTGTCGCCGATGTGGATCAGGACCGGGCTCGGACCGGGATTCTCGGTAAGCGCCGCCTTGAGCGTGTCGATCACCTCGTCACCGGCGTCGACCGGGATGCCCACCCGGACCTCCCGGATGCCCGACATGTTGATCTCGGGCCGGGAGATCTCGACGGCCGAGAACCTGGTCGAGTCGTCGCGTCGATCGAGGCGCCCCCGCACCACCACGATGGCGTCGGCCTCGAGCAACGGCCCGTACTTCTCGAGCGTCTTCTGGAACATCATGACCTCGATGGAGGACTGCAGGTCCTCGAGGACCATCGTTCCGAGGAGCTTGCCGTTCTTCGTGTAGCGGGTCTTGTAGTCGGTCACCACGCCAGCCACCGTCGCGTAGGCGGACTCACCACCAGCCGAGGGGGTGTCGCCGAGGTTGCGCAGGTCAGAGATGCTGGTGTCGGTGTAGCGCTTGAGGACCCCCTCGACCCCCATCAGGGGGTGGTCCGACACGTACAGGCCGAGCATCTCCTTCTCGAAGGCGAGCCTGGTCATCTTCTCGAACTCGACCTCCGGGATGTCGATCTCGGTGCCGTGCCAGTCGGCATCCTCGCTCCCCTGCTCCTCGGCCGCAGCGGCGAAGAGGGTGGAGATGCCCGCATCGATCTGCTTCCGGCGATCGAGGGTCTGATCGATGATCGTCTCGGCAACGAGCGTGAGCCCCTGCCGGCTGTGCCCGAGCGAGTCGAAGCCACCGGCCTTGATCAGCGACTCGATGGTGCGCTTGTTGAGCACCATCGTGTCGACGCGCCGGCAGAAGTCGAAGAAGTCGGCGAACGGTCCGTTCGCCTCCCGCTCGGCCACGATGCGCTCGACGAGGTTGGTGCCCACGTTGCGCACCGCCGAGAGGCCGAAGAGGATCCCCGAGGTCTCCCCGTCGTCGACGCGAGGTGCGAAGTCCGAGAGCGACCTGTTGACGTCCGGCACCGCCACCTCGATGCCCTGGCTCCGGCACTCGGACAGGTAGACGGCGGTCTTGTCCTTGTCGTCCTTGACGCTGGTCAGCAGCGCGGCGAGGTACTCCACCGGGTGGTGGGCCTTGAGCCAGGCCGTCTGGTAGGCGACGAGGCCGTACCCATACGAGTGGCTCTTGTTGAAGGCGTAGTCGGCGAAGGGCTCGATCACGTCGAACAGCGAGGTGCCGAGCTGCTCGCCGTAGCCCTGTGCCTCGCACCCCGCCACGAACTTCACGCGCTCCTTGGCGATGAGGTCGCGGTCCTTCTTGCCGCAGGCCTTGCGCAGGTTGTCGGCTTCCTCGAGGGTGTAGCCGGCGAACTTCTGGGCCACCCGCATGACCGACTCCTGGTAGATCATCAGGCCCTGCGTGGAGTGGAGGATGGGCTCGAGGTCGTCGTGCGCGTAGGTGATGGGCTTGCGGCCGTTCTTGCGATCCGCGTAGTCGTTGTGCATGTTGGCCGCCATGGGCCCTGGCCGGTAGAGGGCCACGAGGGCCGCCACGTCGTCGAAGCTGGTCGGGGCGAGCGACCGCATGAGCGTCCGCATGGGCCCGCCCTCGAGCTGGAACACGCCGATGGAGTCTCCACGCTGGAGCATGGTGAAGACCGCCTGGTCCTCGAGGTCGACATGGTCGATGTCTGGCCTCGTCCCGGTGGTCTGCTTCACCATGTCGAGGCAGCGCTCGATCACCGAGAGGTTGCGCAGGCCGAGGAAGTCCATCTTGAGCAGGCCCAGCTCCTCGACGTCGTGCATCTCGAACTGGGTCACCACCGGTGAGTTCTCGATGTCGCCAGACGTGTCGGGCTTGCGCTGGATGGGGAGGTACTCGGTCAGGGGGTCCTTGGAGATCACCACCGCCGCAGCGTGGATGCCATCGCCACGCCGCAGGCCCTCGAGGCCCTTCGCCACGGTGATGACCCGCTTCGCGATGGGGTCGGTCTCGTACATCTCACGCAGCTCGCCGGCGAGGTTGTACCCGTCGATGTGCCCATCGATCTTCTCGAGGCAGGCCTCGAGCGGGGTGTCGCGGCCCATCATCAGCGGGGGCATGGCCTTGGCCACGCGGTCCCCCGCCGCATAGTCGTAGCCGAGCACCCGGGCGGCGTCGCGCACGGCTGCCCGCGCCTTGATGGTGGAGAAGGTGATGATCTGCGCCACATGGTCCGAGCCGTACCGATCGGCGGCGTACTTGATCATGTCGCCTCGGTAGCGCTCATCGAAGTCCATGTCGATGTCCGGCATCTGCTTTCGGCCGGGGTTCAAGAAGCGCTCGAAGAGCAGGTCGTACTTGATCGGGTCGAGGTCCACGATCCCGAGGCAGTAGGCCACGCAGCACCCGGCCGCCGACCCACGACCGGGCCCGACGCGGATGTTCGCCTCCTTGGCGTAGCGGATCAGGTCCCACACGACGAGGAAGTAGGCCGGGAAGCCCATGTCGGTGATGACGCGCAGCTCGTAGTCGAGGCGCTCGACCACCTCGTCGGGGAGCGACGCCCCATAGCGCTCCCTGGCGCCCTCGTAGGAGAGCTGGCGCAGGTACTGCGCCGCCCGGTCCTCGTAGGTGCTGCCGGTGATCTCCTCTGGCACCGGGAACTCCGGCAGGCTCGGCTGGCCGAGCTCGAGCTGGACGTCCGCCCGCTCGGCGATCAGGAGGGTCGAGTCGCAGGCGGACTCGTGGTCCTTGAACAGGTGGCGCATCTCGGCCGCCGACTTGAGGTAGTGCTCCGTGCCGTGGAACTTGAACCGCTTCTCGTCTGCGAGCAGCGCACCGGTCTGCACGCACAGCAGGGCATCGTGGGCCTCGGCGTCGCCCCGATGGGTGTAGTGGCTGTCGTTGGTGGCGAGCAGCGGAGCGCCGATGGCGTCGGCGATCTTGATCAGCTGCGGGTTGGTCTGGATCTGCTCAGGCAGGCCGTGATCCTGCAGCTCGACGAAGAGGTTGCCCTTGCCGAAGATCTCCTGGAGCCGCGCCGCCCGAGCGAGGGCCTCCTTCTCGTTGCCGGCGAGCAGCGCCTGGAGCACGACGCCACCGAGGCACCCGGTCGTCGCGATCAGGCCCTCGGAGTGCTGGGCCAGCAGCTCCCAGTCCACGCGGGGCTTGTAGTAGTAGCCCTCGAGGTACGCCGCGGACGAGAGCTTGAGGAGGTTCTTGTAGCCCTGGGTGGACTCGGCGAGCAGGGTCAGGTGGTAGTAGAGCTTGTTCCCGCCGTCGGTGTTGCCCCCACCATCGTCGACCTTCCCCCGGCGCACCGGACGCTCGAATCGTGACTCCCCCGCCATGTAGGCCTCGGTGCCGATGATCGGGTTGATACCGGCCGAGCGACAGGCCTTGTAGAAGTCGAGGACCCCGTACATGTTGCCGTGGTCGGTGATGCCCAGGGCGGGCTGTCCGTCGGCCGCAGCGGCAGCCACGAGATCCTTGATTCGCGCTGCTCCGTCAAGCATCGAGTACTCGGTGTGCGTGTGGAGATGCGTGAATGAACTGGACAACTTCTGACCCTCTTCCAAGCCCCACGGAGCACCGTGGAGCGAACTACAACCTTGTGACTTCGAACCTAGCGCGGACCTTCGACGCCGCCAAGGGGCGATCCTGAGCCCCTAGAGATAGGTGCCGGGGCGATCCGTCGAGGTCCTTTCGACCTCGGGCATCGACCGTCCCTGCATCTGATCGAGCTGGGCGCGTGCGGCCATCTGCTGGGCCATCAGCGCCGCCTGGATCCCGTGGAAGAGCCCTTCGAGCCAGCCCACGAGCTGGGCCTGAGCCACCCGGAGCTCAGAGGTGGTCGGGATCTCGTCGCCGAGCGGCGGCACCATGCGGAGCAGCTCCTCACGCAGGTCCTCGGACAGCCCGGTGGCGAGCTCGATCACCGAGGTCTCGTAGATCTCCTTGAGCCGAGCCCGCCCCGCCTCGTCGAGGGGAGCGGCACGCACCTCCTCGAGGAGCTGCTTGACCATCGAGCCGATCCGCATCACCTTGGCCGGCTGCTCGATCAGCTCCATCGACTCAGCCGTCTGCTCGGAGGCTTCGCCGTCGGGCGACAGCACCTCGTCGGGTGCGAGCATCTCGGCCTTCTGGTTCTCAACGTCGGTCATGGCCCCGATGATGCCATCTCACTGAGACGACGGTGGCGGCGACTCAGGTGACCACGCAGAGCGGGACGTGCATCTCCGCCGAGGTGAGCGAACCGTGGCGGCTCCGCATCTGATGCTCCTTCGGTACCTCCGGGTCGGGCACGAACACGTCCGCATGTGGGATCAGAGCGACGTCACCGAGCCGATCGACCACCTCGTCGTCCACCTCTCCGAGGAGCTCGCTCGACACCACCTCGCGCCTGCTCATCACCCAGCAGGAGGCCTCCATCTCCGCCCGTGCCCGTTCGTGCAGCTCGGCTGCCTCGCCGGGATGGGCATGGAGCCATCGGAAGCGGCCCTCGCCGCTGCGACGGGCGACCAACGCGTCGGCCGAGGACGAAAGGTCGACCTTGGCCGAGCCGATGTCGACCTGGCCATGGTCGCTCGTGACCACGACCGCGACATCAGCGGGGACGGCCGAACGGATGGCGGCGACGAGGTCGTCGGCGGCGGCGACGGCATCGTCGAAGTCCCCCTCCAGGCCCTTGGCGTGCGCCACCTTGTCGATCGCATCGTGGTAGCAGAGGACCAGGGACGATCCGGCGAGCGAGTCCACCACGGCAGACGGCATCTCCTCGACCCCGGCCACCCCCACATACGACGAACCACGCAGATGCGCACGAGTGAAGGCACTCGTGGCGAAGGCCTGCTTCCCGACATAGGGCACCGCCGTGCCTCTGATCCTCAAGTTCGGCGAGCAGCGCTGGATCTGCTCCGGTGGATGGCTCCGTGCGGCATCCCGGTCGCTCACCTTCCATCGGAGGACCTGAAGCACCTCATCGCCGAGCGCGAAGCGGTAGCCGACGAGCCCGTGGCGACCCGGCGGGACGCCGGTCGACAGGCTGGTCAGCGCGGCAGCCGTGGTCGAGGGGGCCACCGAGGTGAGCGGAGCCAGCCGTGAGCCGCTCAGGACCGGCGCCAACCGGCCCCTCGCCTCGAGCTGATCGTCACCGAGGCCGTCGAGGATCACGAGGACGACCCCGGTGGCGCCACGCACCGCCGTCGACAGGTCGTCGATCCGAGGGCTCGTCGTCGCAAGGCCGACGCCGAGCGAGCCGATCACCCCGGTGATGCAGCGTCCGGAGTAGTCCGGGAGCACCTGGGCGATGGTCACGTCGTCGATCCTACGGGTCCCACCGGCTTCGGTCCGAGGCAGACCGCCCGGGTAGCATCGGAGACGTGAAGGTCTCGACACGAGGTGACTACGCCAGCCGAGCACTGCTGTCGCTCGCGCTCCACGGTGCGACCCAGACGCCGACGTCCGTGCGAGACATCGCCGAGCGGACCGCGCTGCCCCAGCCGTACCTCGAGCAGATCCTGCTGGCGCTCAAGGGTGCCGGGCTCGTGCGCTCCAAGCGCGGAGTGGGCGGTGGATACGTCCTCGCCCGAGAGCCCGAGGAGATCTCCCTCGCGCAGATCGTGGCCGCCGTCGATGGGCCTATCGTCGCCGGCGACTTCGGCGAGCCGCACGAGAACGGAGCCTGCGACCACGAGGGACAGTGCGTGCTGCTCGCCGTGTGGGCCGAGGTGGGCGAGCAGATTCGCAACAAGCTCCAGAACCTGACCCTCGCCGACATGGTGACCCGGTCCACCGGCACCGCCGCCTGAGCACACCCGCAGAGGAATTTCTCGGGAGTCGGGAATACTCCTAACGCCGTAGGTGTTATGTATGCTGAACAGTGACAGATGCGCCGTGGAGGTGCTCGGTCGGCAGCGAAGGAGGGGGGCCTCCGTGAGCGACCTTGGCGTCCTCGGTGCCGACGACGGGAGCAGACATGAGCAACTCTGGGCGTTCCACCAGCACGACGGCTGACAGTCTCGGGCTTCTCCTCCGGGATCTCGACCGCTACCCCATGCCGGACTACGCCGAGCAGGTCGAGCTGGCCAAGCGAGTCACGCAGGGCGATGACGAGGCCCGTCAGCAGATGGTGGCCGCGAACCTCCGCCTCGTCCTCCACTGGGCCAGGCGCTACCAGGATCGAGGCGTGGAGCTAGTCGACCTCGTCCAAGAGGGCAGCTTCGGTCTGCTCAGGGCCGTCGAGAAGTTCGACTGGGAGAAGGGCTTCAAGTTCTCCACCTACGCCACCTGGTGGATCCGTCAGGCACTCCAGCGAGCGGTGCAGCAGCACGGCCGCACGATCCGGATCCCCCTCGAGGTCGGCGAGCAGCTCCAGCGGGTCGAGGCGGCTACGGCAGAGCTGCTGGGCCTCCTCGGCCGACCCCCCACCGAGGAGGAGCTGAACGAGGCCACCGGGATGACCCTGGCCGAGCGTCGCAACCTCGAGGGTCTGGCCGGCGTGACCGCAAGCCTCGATCAGCCGGCGAGCTCCGACTCCGCCACCGTCCTCGGCGACCTCGTCGCTCCGGACGGACGTGACTGGGTGGCCGAGGTCGAGCAGGAGATCGCCGACGAGCGACTCCGCGCCGCAGTCGGCGGACTCCCCGAGCTGTCCCGGTTGGTGCTGACCCGGCGGTTCGGCCTCGATGGCTCGACGCCGGCCTCGCTCCAGGCCACGGCGGACGCGCTCGGCATCGGCGTGCGCCGGGTGCGCCGGGCCGAGGCCGAGGGCCTTGCCGCCCTGCAGGGCGACGAGGCAATCATCGCCCTGGCTGCCGAGGCCTCCTAGTCGCCCTGGATCCAGCCCGCTGCGGCCTCGGCGCCCCCGAGGGCCGCGAGGTCGGCCGGCCAGGGCGCCCTGGCGGTCAGTGGCTCACCAGTTCGCGGGTGCTCGATCGTCAGCCGGCCAGCGTGGAGGGCGAGGCGATCATGGTCCAGACGCTTCTCGTTGCGCTGGCCGTACTTGGGGTCGTTCACCACCGGGCTTCCGATCGCCGACATGTGCACCCGGATCTGGTGAGTCCGACCAGTGTCGAGCTCCAGGCCGATGATGGTTCGGGCTGGACCATCAAGTCGCTCCAAGACCCGGTAGCGGGTCCTTGCGTCTCGACCGTCAGGCCGCACCGCCATCTTGGTGGGGGAGCTCGCAGAGCGCGAGATGGGAGCGTCCACGATCCCCTGCTCCTCCTCGACGTGTCCCTCGATGATGCCGACGTAGAGGCGACGTGCGGTGTGCGCTGCCATCTGGTCGGTCAGCGAGTAGTAGGCGTCCGGCGTTCGAGCCACCACCAGTAGACCTGAGGTCCCCTTGTCCAACCGATGCACGATGCCCGGTCGTGCCGGCTCACCCGCCCCGACATTGGGCAGCTCGGCGATCTCCGGGAACATCGCCAGCAGGCCGGCGACGAGCGTCCCTTCCTTGTTTCCAGCCCCTGGATGGACCACCTGATCGAAGCGCTTCGAGACCACGACGAGGTCGTCATCGACGTGGACGAGGTCGACCTCCACCGATGGGTCCGGCTCCACCGACTCGACCTCGAGCGAGGGAAGTGCCACTTCGAGCCGCGCACCTTCGAGGAGAGGGAAGGAGGCCTTGGTGACCACCACCCCGTCGACGGCAACCGCACCGGCGGCGATCATGGCGACGGCCGACGAGCGAGAGCGTTCGGTCAGCATGGCGATGGCGCGATCTACACGCATCGCATCCATGAGCGCCGGCACCTCGAGGTCCAGCACATCGGCGGGACCCGACTCGGATTCGATGATCTCGTCAGGCACTCGATGTCCCCTTGGTTCGACGGTCAGCCACCAGATCGAAGATCAAGGCGACGAGCACCACCATGACACCGATCGTGATGGCCGCATCCGCAGCGTTGAAGGTGGCGAAGTGCGGGAAGGTGATGAAGTCGACCACTCCCCCGTCCTTCGAATGATGGACGACCCGGTCCACGAGGTTCCCGATGGCACCCCCGAGCATGAGACCGAGTCCCACCCGGAGTGGCCAGGTGCGCGCTCGGACGGCGACGACGGCCAGCAGGGAGACGACCACCACGTCCACGATGGCCAGTGCCGTCGTCGACCCTTGGAACAGAGAGAAGGCTGATCCCGTGTTTGAGGTCAGCATGAGGCCGAACGGACCGATCACATGGTGTGGCCCTCGTCCGAGATGGTCGAGGACGATCACCTTGGTGATCTGATCGAGGGCGATCACCGCCGCAGCGACGACCAGCGCAACAGGCGAGAAGCGGCGCGCGGACGCGCCCTCCTGCTCAGCGTGCACCAAACGGGTTTCCGATGCTTGGGGTCTTGCACCCCACGTCGAACCTGGTCTCAGGAAGGTTGCGCAGCCGCTCCTTCGGGATCGGCTTGTGGCATCGCTCGCACAACCCGTACCGCTTGGCCTTGATGCGCGCGAGCGCCGCATCGAGCTCCTCGAGCTCAACATGGAGCGTCCCGGCCATCGCCAGCACTTGCTCTCGCTGCTGCTGGGTCCCGGCACCCTCGCCGGACTCGTCGTCGAACTGCACCTCGCGAGGACCGGTCTCCGACACGATCTCCACTGCCTCGGCCTCGAGATCGACCTCTTGGGCGTGCTTCTGCTTCTTCTGCTCCTTGATGATCTCCACGATCTCCGCCATGAACTTGGTGTCCTTGGCGTATGGGCTCACCTTCGGGATGACCACCTCGGCCTTCTTGACAGGCGTGGCCCGCTTCACCGGGGCAACAGCAGCCTTCTTCGCCGGTGCCTTGGCGGGTGCAGCCTTCTTGGCGAGGGCCTTGGCAGGAGCCTTCTTGGCGGGCGCAGCCTTCTTTGCCGGTGCCTTGGCGGGTGCAGCCTTCTTGGCGGGGGCAGCCTTCTTGGTTGGCGCCTTGGCGGCAGCAGCCTTCTTGGCCGGAGCAGACTTCTTGGCTGGCGCCTTGGCGGCAGCAGCCTTCTTGGCGGGGGCCTTGGCAGGAGCCTTCTTGGCGGGCGCAGCCTTCTTGGCTGGCGCCTTCTTCGCAGTGGGTGACGGGGCCATCAGATCTCCTAGTGGATGCAATCGTGAGTCGAAGTGCCGAGGAACCCTAGCAGTCGACCGCAGCCGCAACGGCGGCTGCGATCCGCAGGATCAGTCCTCGACCGATCCGCCCATGCCGACGATCTCGGCATCTGCCTCTCCACCGGAGGTCGAACCTCCCGGCGACTGGCGCAGCGCGAGGATGGCAGCACCAGGCTGCACGTTGTCCTCGATCCACTGGATCATCTCGGACAGCGACGTGCGAAGACGGGTCCGCTCGGTCTCGAGCTGCCGGGCCATGGACTCGACATCGCCGGAGAGCTTGGACTTGAGGCCCTCGAGCTTCGAGAGGTCCTCGCGGTAGCGGCGGTCGGCGTCTGCCTTGAGGCGAGATGCCTCGGCATTGGCCTCGCCGACGATCCTCGCAGCCTCGGCCTCGGACTCCTGCTTGGTCTGGTCCACGAAGCGCTGAGCCATCTCGAGGGTCCGCTGGAGCGAATCGGTCGTAGCGGCGGCGACGGCCGGGATCGGTGTCGCCTCGGCGGGCGCCGCCACCTCGGCTGCCGGCTCCGGCCGGTTGGCCTCGAGCTGTGCGATGCGGTCAGCCGCCTGGCGCAGCCGCTCGGTGGCCTGACGCAGCTGCTCGCCCATGGCATCGGCTTCGACTGCAACCTTCTCGAGGTAGTCGTCGACCTCGTCGACGTCGTACCCGCGCAGACCGAGCCGGAACTCGACGGTGCGGAGGCTCTCGATTGCGGACTTCGGACCGGTGGCGTTATCCATGGACCGGCACCTTACCAACAGGGCAGGAGGTCCGCCGGCGACCCGTTCAGCTGAACAGCGGGATGAGGACGATCTGGATGACCAGGAAGAGCACCAGGATCGACAGATCGAGGTAGGTGCCACCGACCCGGACCGGCGGGATGATCTTCCGAAGCGGAGCCAGGACGGGCTCGGTGATGACGGCCAGGACCTGGTTGATCCTGTCGAGGACCGATCCCCTAGGGGTCTGGAACCAGCTCAGCAGCGCCCGTGCGATCAGCACGAGCAGGAAGAGCTCGAGCAGCCAGGCGATCAGGGAGAAGGGGCTCACCGGCTCAGCGGTCGGAGAAGTCCCGCTCCTGGAGGCGTGCGAGCTCCTCGTCGGAGAGGCTGACGTTTGCAGGGGTGAGGACGAAGACTCCAGCGGCCACTCGACGCATCCCGCATCCCGCCACGTACGCCATGCCGCTCGAGAAGTCGAGCATGCGTCGCTGGAGCTGGTCGTCGGCGCCCTGGAGGTTCAGGATCACCGGGCTCGACTGCTTGATGTGGTCTCCCACCTGCTTGGCGTCCGCAAAGGTCCGAGGCTCCACCACGGGGAGCTTCGCCACAGGGGGCATCGGCGTGACCGCCACCCGGGCGGCCGGCTGCCGCGGGGCACGGTCGTCGACCGGACGACCGTCACGGGTCATCGGGTGGATCCTGCTGACCGTGCCGTACTGCGCCGGCGGCTGCGGGTCTCGGTCGTAGCGGTCGCCGCGGCTCGGCCGCGGCTCGGGGCGGTCGTAGCGATCGTCCTCGTCGTAGCGGTCGCGAGGCTGCGAGCGAGCCGGCCGCGACGGCACGGGCCGTCGGTCGTTCAGGTCGTCATAGTCGTCGTACTCATCGTCGACCAGGCCGAGGTAGGCCATGATCTTGCGCATCTGTCCGGGCATCACCGCCGCCTTGTCATGCTGGGGGTCCCATCTCCCGACCATCGGGGGATCTTGGGCCCCACTCTAAACCACCTTCGACCTCAGGGTGAGATGGCGGATCCAGGCGAGGTCCGACGACGCCCCGGCGATCAGCTTCGAGCCCCGAAGAGCGCCCGGCCGATGCGCACCATCGTGGCGCCCTCCTCGACGGCGATCTCGAGGTCTCCGGTCATGCCCATGGAGCGCTCGTCGAGGCCGAGCCCATCGGCCAGACGGACCACCTCACGGAACGCCAGCCGCGCTGCACCGGGGTCATCCGGTGCCACCGTCATGAGCCCTCGGACATCGAGACCGAGCTGCTGCGCCGCCAACACAAGCGCCTCGACCTCGCCGGGCGGGACTCCGCCTCGCTCCGGGCGGCCCGTCAGATCGACCTGGACCATCACGCCGGCACCAGGTCGGTGCCGAGCGATGGCCGCTGCCTCCTTGACCCTCGAGAGCCCCTGGAAGCACGACGTCACCGGGGCAAGGCGAGCCACCTTGTTGGTCTGGATCGCTCCGAGGTAGTGCCACGAGACCGCCCGGTCGCCGAGGTGCTGCGCCTTGTCGACCAGCTCTGCGGCGTAGTTCTCGCCGAGCATCGAGAAGCCGGCGTCGATGGCGGCCGAAGCGACCTCGGCAGGGAAGGTCTTGGTCACGGCGAGGATCGCCACCCGATCAGGGTCGACGCCGGCCGAGGCGATCCGCTGGCGGATGCCATCGGCTGCCTCCGCGATCGAATCGGGGGTGGGGATCATCATCTCCGGCCCGGCGCCGGATGTGGGCTCAGCGGAGGAACGAGGGGACGTCGAAGTCGTCGTCACCGTCGCCCGAGGAGCTCGGCGAGGTGGCGCCGAGGTCACCGAAGAGGTCGATGCCGTCGTCGTCGAGGTCGAGGCCGAGGCCAGTGCCGCTCGGAGCCTTGCGGTTCTCCCACGGCTCGAAGCCGGCGGCGATCACGGTCACCCGGACCTCGTCGCCCATCGAGTCGTCGACGACGGTGCCGAAGATGATGTTGGCATCTGGGTGGGCCACGGAGTGGATGATCTCCGCCGCCTCGTTGACCTCGAACAGGCCGAGGTCCGAGCCGCCGGCGATGTTCAGCAGGATGCCACGTGCGCCCTCGATGGAGGCCTCGAGCAGCGGGCTCGTGATGGCGGCCCTGGCGGCGTTGACCGCACGGCCCTCGCCGGTCGAGTGCCCGATGCCCATGATCGCGGTGCCGGCGTTGGTCATGACCATCTTCACGTCGGCGAAGTCGGTGTTGATCTGGCCGGGGATGGTGATCAGGTCGGTGATGCCGCGCACACCCTGGAGCAGGACCTCGTCGGCCATCTTGAACGCGTCGACCATCGAGGTCTTGTCGTTCGAGACCGTGAGCAGGCGGTCGTTCGGGATGACGATGAGGGTGTCGACCTTCTCCTTGAGGATCTGGATGCCCTTGTCGGCCTGCGTCGATCGGCGACGGCCCTCGAAGGCGAAGGGTCGGGTGACGACACCGATGGTCAGCGCTCCGAGGCCCTTGGCGATCTCGGCGACGACAGGAGCAGCGCCGGTGCCGGTGCCTCCGCCCTTTCCGGCGGTGATGAAGACCATGTCGGCACCCTTGAGGGCCTCCTCGATCTCCGCTCGGTGCTCCTCGGCGGCCATCCGGCCCACCTCAGGGTCGGATCCCGCGCCGAGGCCCCGGGTCAGCTCCCGGCCGAGGTCGAGCTTGAGGTCGGCATCGCTCATGAGCAACGCCTGGGCGTCGGTGTTGGCGGCGATGAACTCCACGCCGCGCAGGCCACCGTCGATCATGCGGTTGACAGCGTTGACACCACCGCCACCCACTCCGATGACCTTGATCACTGCCAGATAGTTGCTTTGCGGGGAAATCGTCATGGCCGCTCCCGTCCTCTCATGCGTTCTGCTCGAAATCCTGCCCGAAATCGGGACTTAGGTGGTGGATAAGCCCAATCGTACCCTCCCGCCTCGATCTCTGCGGGAGGGTCACCTCACCATCCACCTCAGGTGCCACCTCAGCTCGCCGCTCGCGTGATGGTCGAGGCCTGCGGGACCGACACGTCGATGACGTCTCCGGCGTGCAGGCTCGTCCCGGCGATGATGGCGGCGACGTCGGAGAACTTGGCATGGAGCTTGTCGGCGGTGCCGAGGTTGACCGTGACCGGGGCCGTCATCTGCAGCGTCACGGTGCCGTCAGCGTTCCCGATCACCTTGGCCACCTGGTCGCGGAACGCCGGCGGCACCTTGGCCGCGACCTTGATCGCCCCAGCCGCTCGATCGGGAAGCCACGATCCGGGCTTCCCCGGCGTCACCCCCTCGACCTGCATCTCGAGGGGGACCGGTGAGAATCGCGTCGGTGGGTTCACCGAGCGGGAGAGCACCCTTCCGGTGCGGTCGACGCGGGCGAACCGACCAGCCGAGGCGACGTAGGCCACCGGGGTCCGCATCGTGACGGCGATGGTGACCGTCGAGGGCCACCGCAGCTGGACCTCCGCCGTCTTCACCAGCGGGATGGCCTCGACGGAGGTGGCCGCCGTGGCGGTGTCGATCGAGATCAGCGGGTCCCCCTTCGCTACCCCGGACGCAGCCACGACCTGGTCGCGCACCAGACTCGACGCACCGGTCACGTTGAGCGTGCGCACCGAGAACAGGGAGCTGTGGAGCAGCGCCCAGCCGACCAAGACGAGGACGACCGCACCGGCAAGCGAGCCGAAGCCGATCCACCACTTCCGCCGTCGAGACCTTGCGACCTCGCGACGGCGCTGATCGAGCCGAGGGTCGACCTCGGTCGCTCCTCCGGCTCGCTTGGGAGCCTTCGGGCTGGCCGACGCAGTGCGTTTCGCTCCCGCCCGGCTCGAGGTGGCGCGGTGCTTTGCTCCGCTTCTCCCGACCTCGGTCGTCGTGCGGCGAGCCATCAGCGCTCCTCGAACCCAACCCGGCGCACCTCGGAGACCAGATGCACGCCGGTGGACGCCGCCACCGCCTCGGCGACCTCCGTCATCAGGGCAGCGACGTCGTCTCCGGAGCCTCCAGCGTCGGCCTGGATGAAGTTGGCGTGCTTGGTCGACACGTGGGCGGTGCCGAGGCGACGACCTTTGAGACCGGCCGACTCGATGAGGCGGCCGGCGGAGTCTCCCTCCGGGTTGGTGAAGACGCTTCCGCAGTTGGCTCCGCCGGGCTGGTTCGCCCGCCGCCATCGCACGATCTCCCGCAAGGTCTCACGGCCACGCTCGATGTCGCCATGCTGCAGCGACAGGGTCGCCGACACGACGAGGTGATGAGGCTCGATCGCCGACGAGCGGTAGGAGAAGTCGAGGTCGTCCGCAGACCAGGTGGACCGCTCTCCGCTGCGCAGGTCGAGGACCTCGGCAGCGATCACCGACGCCGCCATGTCCGACCCGTGACCACCAGCGTTCATCCGAACGGCCCCACCAACACTCCCCGGAACGCCCACCGCCCACTCGAACCCCGCCAGACCTGCCTCGACGGTCCGGCGTGCCACCACCGGCAGGTCGGCGCCAGCACCGGCGACCACGACCGATTCCTCGACGTCGATGGTGACCTCGGAGAAGGCCTCTCCGAGATGGACGACCACCCCGGTGAACCCTGCATCCGCCACCAAGGTGTTTGATCCCCGGCCGAGGATGTAGACGGGGACCCCGGCAGCAGCCTCGATCGCCTCAGTGAGCTCCTCGATGGTCTCCACCTCGACCAGCGCTGCGGCTCGCCCGCCCACCCGATAGGTCGTCCTGGCGCCGAAGGGGGCGTCCGCGATCCGGGTCATGCGAGTCGCCCGAGGAGCACATCAGGGAGCTCGGTGAGGTCCCCGGCGCCGAGCGTCAGGCAGAGATCACCCTCCGAGAGCAGCTCGAGGACCTCGTCGGCCACGAGGCGACGATCCTCGACGTAGCGGACGGTGCCCGCAGATCGGCCCTGTTCGGCGGCGTCGGCCACGAGCCGGCCGGACACGCCGGGGATGGCCTCCTCGCCTGCCGAGTAGACGTCAGTGACCACCACGAGGTCGGCGAGGTCGAAGACACCGACGAACGATGCGGCCACGTTCTGGGTCCTCGTGTAGCGATGCGGCTGGAAGACCGCCACGATGCGGCCGAACCCTCCGGCGCTCGCCGCCGCCAAGGTGGCCTCGACCTCGGCAGGGAGGTGGGCGTAGTCATCGACGAAGGTGATGCCCCTCGCCTCGCCCCGGAACTCGAACCGCCGTGGCACGCCGGCGAAGCGCCCGAGACCTCGAGCGATGGCATCGGCCGAAGCCCCGAGGACGGCGGCCGAGACCGCCGCCACCGCGGCGTTGCGGACGTTGTGGAGGCCCGGTGATCCCACCAGCAGGTCGATCTCGCCCCCGGTCGGGAGGCCGAGCGTGAACCTCGACGACGAGCGCCCGAGCTCGACCGCCCTGATCGGTGCGTCGACGTCGGCGCCGGTCCCGACGCGGACCGCGCCCACCGCCGCTCCCACCCTCGACGCGCCGGGATCATCCGTCATCACCACCGAGGTGCCGCCGGTGCGTCCGAGGAGGTCGATGAACGCACCCTCTAGGCGGTCGAGCGTCCCGTAGTGGTCGAGGTGGTCCGCCTCGACGTTGGTGATCGCGGTCATCACCGGCGTCAGGTGCTCGAACGCCCCGTAGCTCTCGTCGGCCTCCATCACCAAGAGGTCGCCGTCACCCCATACCGCTCCGGCCCCGACGCCGGCGACGTCGGCCCCGAGCAGGTACGACGGACTGAGGTCGGCGGACAGCAAGATCAGCGAGAGCATCGAAGACGTGGTGGTCTTCCCGTGCGTCCCTGCCACCGCGACCGTGGGCCGCAGACGCGTCAGCGCCGCCATCATCGCTGGCCGGCGGACGATCACGAGCCCACGTGCCTCAGCCTCGACCAGCTCCGGATTGCTCGCGGGGACCGCCGGTGACCCGGTGACGATGGCCGCACCCCCCAGCGCCTCGGCAGAGTGCCCGATCTCCACGCGCACCCCTGCCCGCTCCAGCCGGTCTGTCACCGAGGAACGCCGCAGGTCTGAGCCGCTGACGTCGTGACCCATCCCGGAGAGGACGAGGGCGAGTGCGCTCATCCCAGCCCCAGCGACGCCGACGATGTGGATGGACGTCGGTTGGGAGAGGTCCGGGATCCCGACGTCAGCCGACATGGGCGAGCACCACCTCAGCGACCTCTCCGGCGGCATCTCCGTGGGCCAGCGCACGGGCATTGCGGGACATCGCCGCTCTTCGGGCCGGGTCTGCGAGGAGGGCACCGATCTCATCGTCGAGGCGGGCCGCCGTGACCTGCGGGTCAGCGAGGAGGATCCCCCCATCAGCCTCGACCAGGGCGCGCGCGTTGAGCGTCTGGTGATCCCCGGGGGCCCCGGGGAGTGGGACCAGCACGGCCGGAAGTCCCGCCATGGCCAGCTCCGCCACCGTGAGCGCGCCAGCTCGGGTGATCGCCACATCGGCCGCTTGGTAGAGGTGCGGCACGTCGCCCTCGAAGGCAACCTGCCGATAGGTCAGGAGATCGTCCGGCGCTGGGGTCCAACGGTTTTGGAGGTCGTCGAAGTCCCGTCGTCCGGTCACGTGGTAGATCGTGACCTCACTCCCCCGCCAGCGGTCGGCGAGTCCGAGGACCGCTTCGTTCACCGACCGAGCCCCCAGGGAGCCCGTCACCACCGCGACCACCGGCTGGTCGGTCGGGAGGCCCATCGACTCGGCGGCCGACGTGCGAGCGCGATCACCCTGCTCGATCTCGGCGAACTCCGGCCTCACGGGGGCACCGGTCACCGAGGCGTTGTCGAGTGGGGTCCCCGGGAAGGCCACGCAGGCCGCAGCGGAGAAGCGGTCGAGCAGCCGATGGGTCAGGCCCGGCACCGCATCGACGTTCACGAGGATGATCGGCCTGCGCAGGAGCGCCGCCGCGACTCCCACCGGGGCTGCCGCATACCCACCGACCGAGACCACCGCACGAGGTCGGAGACGGCGCAGCAGGACGAAGGAGCGCAGGAACGCTCGGGCGATCCCCAAGGCGGCGCCCACGTTGGCCACCACGGCCGATGGCCTCATCGACCGCTGGATGCCTCGGCCGGGCAGGAGGAGCAGCTCGATGCCCGTCCCGGCGAGCAGGTCCCGCTCCTGGCCACGCTCTGACCCGACGAAGCGGAGGTCTCTCGCTTCGACCCCGCGCCCCTGGAGCGCTGTGGCCACCGCCTCGGCGACGAAGACGTGACCGCCCGTGCCGCCGCCGGCGATGACGATCGGGCCACTCACCTCGATCGCGCCGGTCCTGCGGGCCGGCGGGTGGCGTTCGACGCTGACGTGCGCTCTGCGGGCCGGCCTGCCGTGGAGGCCGCCGTCTTGCGAGCACGGGTCGTTCGGATCGCCTTGGGCGCACCTTCCTGCCTGGCGATGTTGATCAGGATGCCTGCGGCAGCCATGGTGATGACCATCGAGGTGCCGCCGTAGGACACGAACGGGAGCGGGATGCCGGTCACCGGGAGGAGCCCGAGGACCGCGCCGATGTTGATGACCGCCTCGGCGGAGATCCACGCCACGATGGCCGCACCAAGCAGAAGGCCCAGCCGGTCAGGTGCCTGCTCCGCTGCCTTCCAGCCCTTGATGGCGAGGGCGGCCACAAGGACGATGATCACGAACGCACCGATGATGCCGAGCTCCTCGCCGATGACCGAGAAGATGAAGTCGGTGTGGGCGTTCGGCAGCAATCCCCACTTCTCGCGGCTGTGGCCGAGACCCAGTCCGCCCGGTCCGCCCGAGCCCAGGCCGATGAGCGACTGGACGACCTGGTAGCCGCCCTCTGAGGACTTGGCGCCCGGGTTGATGAAGCTGAGGAGGCGGTCGCGTCGATAGGGCTCCACGACGGCGGCCAGCGTCACGACACCGACGATGAGGAGTAGCCAGCGGCCCATGAGCTTCATCGGCAGCCCAGCCGAGAACGCCAGGGTGATCGTGATCACCACCAGGACCAGGGCGGTTCCGAGGTCCGGCTGCCACATCACCAACCCACAGGCGACCCCGGCCAGGATCGCCACCGGCAGGATCGTGTAGCGCATCGACGTGCTCTTCTCCATGCGCCCGGCGATGAAGTGCGCCCCGAACAGCGCCAGGGCCAGCTTCATCAGCTCGGAGGGCTGGATCATGACAGGTCCGAACCCGATCCACCTCGTCGATCCGCCGGACGTCGTTCCGATGCCGGGGAGCAGCACGAAGAGCAGCAGCGCCATCGTTCCGACAACCAGCACCGGAGACAGGCGCGCCACCTTGTGGTAGTCCCAACGTGCCATCACAAACATGGCGCCGCCGCCGAAGGCCACCCAGATGAGCTCCTTCTTGGCGATCGACCACGGGCTGCCGTAGTAGCTGATGGAGATGATCGAGGACGCCGAGGCCACCATCATCAGGCCGATGACGCAGAGCATCACCACGAGCAGCGTGATCCAGCGACTCGTCGACAGCCGTGGAATCCTCGCCGAGAGCGCAGTGCGGCGCTCAGCCATGGCTCACCCCCTTCATCTGGCTCCTCACCGTGCAAGCCTTGCGCAGGAGCATCTCGGAACGGTGGACTCCAGGCATCAGACGACCTCGGAGACCTTGAGGAAGTCGGCGTAGAACAGCCCGAGGCCCAGGGCGGCGAGCAGGCCGGCCAGGATCCAGAAGCGAACGATGACGGTCGTCTCGGGCCAGCCGAGCAGCTCGAAGTGATGGTGGATCGGTGCCATCTTGAAGACCCGACGGCGGAAGAGGCGATAGCTGAACACCTGGATGATCACGGAGAGCGTCTCGATCACGAAGAGCCCACCGATGACGATGAGCAGCAGGTCGAGGTTCATCAGCAGGCAGAGCGCCGCAAGGCCAGCCCCGATGGCCAGCGAGCCGGTGTCGCCCATGTAGATCTTCGCCGGGGCGGCGTTCCACCAGAGGAATCCCAAGCAGGCGCCTGCCAGGGCGACCGAGGTCAGTCCGAGGTCGAGGGCGGAGCCCCCGTGGTAGATGTCGAAGTGACGGAACTCCCAGTACCCCATGATGGCGAGGACGGCGAAGCAGAACGTCGAAGAGCCGGCGGCGAGGCCGTCGAGGCCGTCGGTGAGGTTGACGGCGTTGGACGAGCCCACGACGACCAGCACGGCGAACACCGCCCAGCCGATCGATCCCATCTGCCACCCAGGCAGGGAGAACCGCGTGGCCGACAAGGTGGTCTGCGTGTGGACCCAGGTCACCGACAGCACGGCGAAGGCGATGCCGAAGGCCAGCTGGAGGCCACTCTTGGCCCGCTTGTTGAGGCCGAGGCTCCTGCGATTGCGGACCTTGATGATGTCGTCGAGGAACCCGATCAGGCCGAAGGCCACGATGACCCCGCAGGTGAGGATCCCCGCCCTCGTGAACCCGACATGCGTCCCGAGGTGCCCGAAGACGAACCCGACGATCACCGCACCCACGATCACCACACCGCCCATCGTGGGGGTGCCGGCCTTGACGGCGTGATGGCTCGGGCCATCCTCCCGGATGTGCTGGCCGATCTGCGCGGCGCGGAGGCGACGAACGAGGACGGGGGTGAGCAGCCCGGCGAGCCAGAGCGCCACCCCACCCGCAACCATGAGGCTCAGCACGTCGACGTCCCTTCCTTGCCCAACGTCCGGAGGATCGCGCTGGCCACCGCCCGGTCATCGAAGTCTCGCACGGAGTCACCGAAGGTCTGCGTGACCTCATGGCCCTTGCCGGCGATCAGCACGAGATCCCTGGGGCCCGAGCGAGCGATGGCGGCGGCGATGGCGGCGGCTCGGTCGAGCTCGACGAGGGCGTCCGCACCGTGCATGCCAGCGAGGATCGAATCGACGATCTCCTGGGCATCCTCGTGCCGGGGGTTGTCCGTGGTGACCACCACCACATCCGCACCAGCGACCGCCACCGACCCCATGGCAGGCCGCTTGGTCTTGTCCCGATCTCCCCCGCAGCCGAAGACCACCGTCACCTGCCCCCCGTCCGCGAGCCGGCGCATCTCGACCAGAGCGGACGCCAGGGCATCCGGCGTGTGGGCGTAGTCGACCACCACGGTTGGCGTACCAGCCGGTCCGTCCACGAGCTCCATGCGCCCCGGCACGCCCGAGGCGAGGCTCAGGCCTCGGGCGATGTCCGCCGGTGCATGACCGAGGGCGAGCGCCGCCTCGGCGGCGAGCAGCGCGTCGATCACGCCGTTTCGACCCAGGATGCGAATCTCGACCGGCTGATCGCGCCAGGTGAACCGAGAGCCCCTGGGGCCGAGGATGAGGTCCGCAGCGGCATCGAGGGTGACCGGAGCGCTGGGCCCCGTCCGCATCGCGAGCAGGCGTCTGCCCTCCTCGGTCTCAGCCCAGATCACCGCCACCTGCGCCACCTGGTCGGTGAAGAGCAGCGCCTTGGCGGCGAAGTAGGCCTCCATCGTCCCGTGGTAGTCGAGGTGATCGTGGCTCAGGTTGGTGAAGACGGCCACATCGAACGACACGCCCTCTGTGCGGTGCTGGTCGAGAGCGTGGCTCGACACCTCCATCGCCACCGCTCCGGGCCGCCCTGCCTGGACGGCCGTCGCCTCCGCCTCGGCGAGGAGTCGGTGGAGCACCGGAGCTGCCGGCGTCGTGCGGGCCCCGGTCAGCGTGCCGATGGAACTCACCGAGGCCCCCAGGCGGCCGAGGATCTCGCTGACGAGGTGCACGACGGTGGTCTTGCCGTTCGTGCCCGTGACGCCGACCATGGTCAACCGTTCAGCGGGATTGCCGAGCACAGCCGCGCTCATGATCGCCACAGCAGAGCGAGCAGTCCCAGCTGGCACCCTGATCTCAGCCACGCCGGGAAGGAGCCCGTCGGGCAGGTCGTGCTCGGTGACCACTCCGATGGCTCCAGAGCGCTGAGCCGCCATGGCGAAGCGGTGCCCGTCATCTGCGGTTCCGGGGATGCAGCAGAAGACAGCGCCTGCAGCCACGCTCCGGCTGTCGATCTCGACGGCGAGGACCTCCAGATCGGGGCTGCCAACGAGCAGTTCGGCTCCGGGAACGCGCGCGACCAGGTCACCAAGCCGCGTCATGCCTCACCGTTGGCGCGCTGCGGTGCGCCGCGCTTCCTCGTCACCCTCACCCCAGCTCGCCTCAGGTCGATTCCCTCACGAGCGGTCCACCACCGTTGCCGGTCGCAGTGTCGCTGCCGCCGGCAGAGGTCGGGACCCCGTAGCGGTGAAGTGCGTAGCTCATGATCTTTGAGAAGACCGGCGCAGCCACGGCGCCGCCGAAGTAGCTGCCCACAGGGCGCTGGAGCACCACGAGGGCGCTGAGCACCGGGTGGTCGGCTGGGGCGAACCCCACGAAGGTCGCGTTGTAGGCCCCGTCGACGTAGCTGGCCTGTCCGGGCGTCGGGATCTGAGATGTTCCGGTCTTGCCAGCCACCTTGTAGCCAGGCACCGCGGCCTCCACGCCCGTGCCGTTCGCAACGACCTCATGGAGCATGGCCGTGAGCTCGCTGGCGGTGGACGGCGACATCACCCGTCGCATCTGCCCGGTCTTCGTTGCGGAGACGTCCCCACCGGACGACACCGTGCCCCGGACGAGGGACGGGTAGACGAACATGCCCCCGTTCGCCACCGCGTTGTAGGCGTCGAGCACCTGGAGCGGCGTGGTGGCGTCGACCTGACCGATGGGCAGTGCGGCGAGGTCGGTGGGCTGCCAGCGAGCGGTGTTCATGAGGAGGCCGGGCGATTCTCCCGGAAAGCTCAGGCCCGTCGTCTGCCCGAATCCGAGCTTCTGGACCTGAGCCAGCAGCCGGGTCTCGCCAAGGCCGCGGGCGATCATGAAGGTCCCGATGTTGGACGACTGCGAGAGGATGTCGGTGGCCGTCATCGACATCGGGGCATGGGGCTCGGCATCGTGGAAGGTCTTGCCGCCCAGCTCGATCTGATCGGGGACGCCGAAGGTCGTGGTCGGGCTGATCTGCCCCGAGTCGAGGGCCGCCGAGAACGCCACGAGCTTGAAGACGCTGCCCGGCTCGTAGGTCTGCGTCACGGCGAGGTTGTTCTGAGCCTGGGCGACGCCAGGGATCGGGCTGGGGTTCTGCGAGGCCAGCGGAGTCTCGATGGGCCCGCTCTGGGGGGTCGTCGTCACCAGGTTCGCCATCGAGAGGACCTGGCCCGTCTTGACGTCCATCACGATGGCGGTGCCCGACAGGGCTCCGGTGGCGGCGATCTGCTGCCCGAGTGCCTGCTCCGTCACGTACTGGAGGGGCTGGTCGAGGGTCAGCTCGAGGCCCGTGCCCGGGACGCTGGCTCGCTTCTTGAGGGCCCCACCCTGGGGGATCGACACGCCGAAGGGGGTCTGGAGGAGCGTCGTGGAGCCAGCCGTACCCGCGAGGATCTTCTGGTTCTGGTACTCGAGACCGGATGCGCCCTCGCCCGCTGCGTTGGTCATCCCGATCACCGACTGAGCCAGCGATCCATTGGGGACGTGCCGGACCGAGGAGTCGACCATCGTGATGCCCGGGAACTGATCGCGCGTGATGATCGCCGCCTTGGTCAGCGAGAGGTTCTTGGACAGCACCTGGTAGCCGCTGCGCTTCGAGAGCTGCGCCTCGAGGACATCGGCAGGGATGCCGAGGATGGGCGACAGTGCCTTTGCCTCATCCGCCGGGTGCGGGATCTGGAAGTTGTCGGCGATCACCATCTTCGTGGGGACCGACATCGCCAGCACCGCACCATTGCGGTCGTAGACCCCACCGCGCACGGCGGGGAGAGTCACGGTCCTGCGGAGCTGGAGCTTTGCCGTGTGCTGATACTGGCCGTGACGTCGGACCTGGATGTCGACGAGCCGAATCGTGATCACGGCGAGCAGCACCAGGATGATCACCTTGAAGAGCCGGATCCGCTTCCTGCTCGAGACCAGCGCCTCGTCCTTCGAGATCCGCGATGGTTTGCGCTGACGCTGCGGCCGGGTGGCGGCGATGGGACGACGAGCGGCGGATGCGGGCCTCGGGCGAGCCGAGGTGGTGGATGGCCGGCTGGTCGGCCGACGGGTGGGCGCAGCCGTCCTCGTCGAGGCGCTCGATGTCGGCCGTGCCCTCGAGGCACCACCACCTGCGCCTGCCCCGCGACTCGGACGGGCTGGCTGACGAGCCGAGGGCCGTGCCGGACGGGTGCCTGGACGCGGAGAGGGCCGCCCCGAGGCAGGGCGGCGGGTGGCGGGACGACCCGGCGGAGCTTGGGTCGGCGGCGTCACTGCGTCGACCCCTCGCTCGACGCAGGGGCCTGGGGGGTCGCCCCGACGATCTGGATCGGCGGAAGCGGCGTGCTCAACGAGACCATCGGGAGCTGGAGCACCTTCTTGGGCTGGACCAGCTGGAGCGATGAGGCTTCAGAGGAGATTCGGGACGGCGTCTCAAGTGCTGCCACCCTGAGGACGGTCTGCCCGTGCTTCGAGGTCTCGGCGACCAGGGCATTGTTCAGGTGGCCCAGCTTGAGCTGATCCTGGGCGAGCACCGTCTGGCCGACCACGATGGCGATCAGGGCGAGGACGAGGACGCCGACGGCCAGCACCTCTGGGACCCGACGACGCTTCGAACGCTTCGAGACGTCCTTCAGACGAGGCGGGCGGGCGGGCGCAACACGGCGGTTCGGAGCAGTCGCTCGGGTGCGGGCGGCAACCTGGCTCATCGATCCACCTCAAATGCCCGGAGCCGGGCGCTGCGCGAACGTGGGTTGCGGGCGATCTCGGACTCTGACGCGGTCACCGCTCGCCGTCCGACCAAGGATCCAGAGGTGACAGACCCGCAGACGCACGGCATGCCGTGCGGGCACGAGCAATCCCCCTCAGCCCAGCGGCGCATCGTGTGCTTGACCCGGGCGTCCTCACCCGAGTGGTAGGCGATCACCACGAGCCGCCCGCCAGGAGCGAGCACGTCGAGCGCCGCATCGAGCAGGAGGTCGAGCTCGCCCAGCTCGTCGTTGACGGCGATGCGAAGGCCCTGGAAGACCCGGGACGCAACGTGACCACGACGACGATCCGAGCGCGGGACCGCTCGATCGACCACGTCGACGAGCTGCGCCGTGGTGGTGATCGGGCGCGCGGCCAGGATCGCTCGTGCGATGCGACGTGCATGTCGATCTTCACCGTTCTCACGAAGAAGGGTCACGAGGCTCCGCTCGTCCATCCCATCGAGGAGCGCGGTCGCGGTCACGCCAGTCGTGGCGTCCATCCGCATGTCGAGGGGACCATCCTGCGAGAAGGAGAAGCCCCGCTCCCCCTCATCGAGCTGAGGGGAGCTCACGCCAAGGTCAGCAAGGATCCCCACCACCTCGCCGGCCATCGGCGCTCCCCCGCTCTGCGGCCACGGGCCCAGGCCCGACGATCCAGCCTCGACCACCTCGCCGATCTCTGAGAACCGCCGCGGGACGATGACGGCTCGATCGCCGAAGGGGGCCAGCACCTTCATCGCCGCGGAGCGGGCCACCTCGTCTCGGTCGAAGCCGACGAGTCCGAGGTCGGGGCGCTCGGCGAGCAGGCGCGACGCATGGCCCGCGCCGCCGAGGGTCGCATCGACGATGACGCCGGCCGGCACCTCGGCGAGGAGGGCGACCACCTCATCGAGGAGCACCGGAGCATGTGTGAAGTCCTGGGCCATTCGCAGCCTCCCGACCGACGAGGTCGTCGAGGAGTGGAGGCTCTCGCAACCGCCACGGGAGAGGGCGGAGGTTGTATCTCCCATCGTGTCGGTCGAGAGGCTGCGCATGGTCCTGGCCAGGCAGTGGTTCGTGTGTCGCCGTCTGGCGTCTCCTTTGGTCGTCTGCGCAGAGATCACTCGTCGCCCTCGAGGAACCACGCCTCCATGGGCTTGACCCGCTCGTCCCACTGGGTGGGGTTCCACAGCTCGATGCGATCGATCGCCCCGTGGATCAGGACATCGCCCTCGAGGTTGGCGAACTCGCGCAGGTGAGCCGGGATGGCCATGCGGCCCTGCTTGTCGATCTCGATCTCCGCCGTGTTGGCCGCCCAGACCCGCGCCTGGTTCCGACCGTCGGCGCTGGACTTCGCTGCCTCGAGCATCTCCGCCATCTGGCGCTCGTTCTCACCTGGGGTCCGCAGGGCCACGCACCCCTCGCGGTTCGGGGTCAGGAAGCCACCTCGGGCGAACTCGTCACGGAAGCGCACCGGCAGGATCACCCTGCCCTTGCTGTCGACGCTGTGCTCAAAGCGCCCGACGAATCCCGCCACGGTCCCTCTTCCTTCCACTCAGGAGCCGAAAGGTCCTCCCTTTCACTCCCTTTTGCTCCACCGTACGCCCCCTACCTCCACATTGCAACCCTTTTCATGCTCGGCGCCACCCTTTTCCGGGCGCGGCGATGGAGCTCGAAGGACTGGGGTCCGCCGTTCTCGGGCCGAGCGCGACGCACCCCTCTCCACAGGAGAGGGGTGCGGCAAGCGTCTGAAGGAGCTGTGCTCTAGGTCGTTCGACGAGCGTGGCGCCGCATCTCGGCGGTCCACGACAAGACCTCGGTCACCTCGCCAGGCGTCGGCAGGATGTCGCCATCGCCTCCTGCGGAGGTCTCGAGGCGGAACCGCCAGTAGCGAGCATCAGGGACCGGGAGGAAGGGTCGTCGTCGCCACCAGCCTGGCGGAGCCATCGCCATCGACGAGCGCAGCGCAGTCGGTATCCGCCACGGGTGGCGCACGACCGCGCCGACGGTTCCTGGAGCCAGCCTTCTCATCGGGGCCCGACCGTAGTGCCTGCGGCGTCGAGGCCCACCTTGGCCGCGCCGAGGAGCGGTCCGTCCCCTCCGAGTCCAGCGGGGACGATGATGGCGCCAGCGGTGAAGTCGAGTCCGAGCGAGCGGCTCATGCTGCGGTTCGCCGCCATGAAGAACGGCTCCCCGAATCCGAGGGCCACCGAGCCCGCCACCACGCAGAGCCCCAGGTCGAGCAGGGTCACCACCGAGGCCACCGCTCGACCCACCATGTCGCCACACCGCTCGATGTCCGCCGGCCCGGCGTCAGCGGCGGGCTTGCCGGTGATGGCTCGGATCGCCGTCCCTGATGCCTCGGCCTCCAAGCAGCCTCGGACACCGCACGCACAGCGTCGACCTCCTGGCTCCACGACCAGGTGACCGATGTGCCCCGCATTGCCGCGCGCTCCATCAAGGAGTCGGCCGTCGAGCACGATCCCACCGCCAACTCCGGTCGATACGACCATGGCCAGGAAGCACGAGTGGTCACGACCGGCGCCGAGCCACCCCTCGGCCAGCGCCAGGGCCTTGGCATCGTTGTCCACCGCCACCCGGATTCCGAGCGCCTGCTCGAGTCGATCGGCGAGGGGGAACGATCGCCAGACCGGGATGTTCAGCGGGGAGACGGAGGAGCCTCCTCGTTCCATCGGTCCGCCGCACCCCACCCCGCAGACGATCGGTGCCTCGCTCGACCGTGCCCTGAGGTGCTCGGCGACGGCGAGGATCTCGCCGAGGAGGGCATCTCCATCCTCATGCGCTCCGGTGGCGATGACCTGGCGGTCGAGGATGGAGCCGTCGGCCGAGACGACTCCGACGTCGATCTTGGTCCCACCGATGTCGATGGCGAGGCAGCTGCCGGTCACTGGCGATGCGGGCTGGATCAGTCCTCGCGGCGGTGGAAGCGCGAGCGAAACCAGTCCCGGGCGTCGTGGACGGCGGTCTCGATGCCACCCTCCGCCCCTGAGCGCTCCTCTTCGTGGAGCGATCTCGTGATGTCGTGCCAGCTGGCTCGGCCCATCTTGCGCAGGTTCCGCTCGAAGACCACAGCCGAGGCGAACATGATGGCGACCCCCAGCAGACCGAGGATCACCGAGACCGAGTAGAGGGCGATCAGCTCGATCAGGCCGAGGACGAAGGTGAACGCCGCCCACTTGCACTGGCGTCCGGCGTGTCGGTACACCGTCTCGTTCGCCACGCGGTCGGCGAAGGTGGGGTCCTGCTGGCTGAGCGACTCCTCAAGCTCAGCGAGGATCCGCTGCTCGTGCTCTGAGAGCGGCACCGTTTCCCTCCCTTTGGCTCCGTCGACGCGCCTCATGGCGCTCGGGACTGATCATACGACGATGATCGCCGGCGCGTGGCGCGACCAGCACGAATCGAGCAGCAGCCTCTCGCGGGCGCACGGCGATAGCGTGTCGAGCAGACCGCCGAAGAAGGGATCCCCCACGATGAGCAACACCCCAGGCCTCCGCGTCGATCCCGGCGCACCGGTCGCGCCCGTCGTCGTCCCGGCGAAGCCCCGGCGAGCCCGAAGGGTCCTCTCATGGGTGCTCGTGGTCCTCTTCGGCCTGCTCGTCCCGCTAACGCTCATCTCCGGATGGGCGGTGAGGACGGTGACCAACACCGATCGCTACGTCGCCACCATGGCACCGCTGGCGCGCGACAAGGTGATCACCAACTACGTGGCCGACGCGGCGACAAACGCGCTGTTCAAGCAGCTCAAGGTCGAGGACACGATCGCCGGGGCGCTGCCCAAGCGGGCGGCGTTCATCGCCGGGCCCGTCACCCAGCAGCTCCACTCGTTCACGGAGACCCAGATGCGCCGGGTGACCGGGTCCCAGGCGTTCATCAACCTGTGGGACCGGGAGAACCGCTTCACCCACTCCACCGCCGTTGCGCTCCTGACCGGAGGCAACCCCCCGGAGGTCTCCAAGACCCGTCGCCTCGTGGTGGGGCTCACCCCCGTCATCACCGAGGGCATCGACAAGCTCGACGCCAAGGGCGTGACGGTGTTCAACCCGATCAAGGACGCCCTCAAGGACAATCGCGTGCTGTCGCTGCAGCTCATCTCGCAGCAGCAGCTCAAGTCCGCCCAGACCTACTTCAAGCTGGCCATCGACTTCCGCTGGATCCTGCTGATCGGCACCCCGCTGATCGGCCTGCTCGCCATCCTGGTCGGCGTCCAGCGGCGGCGGGTGGCGATGCGGGTCATGGTCGCCGGGGTCCTGGCATGCCTGGCGCTCGCCGCCGGACTGACCATCGGCCGGCAGTTCTTCGTCACCAATGCCGGACCGGTGCCGCTGCTGGTCGCCACCCGCATCTTCGACGCCATGATCCACTTCCTCCACCGGACCCTCTACGCCACCTTGGGGGTCTTCGCCCTGCTCGCCGTCGTCTTCTGGCTGGTGGGCGACTCCGCGTGGGCCGTTGCTGTGCGTCGATCCGTCCGGAAGGGCTCGAGCCAGCTCGGTCAGACTGCCGATCAGCTGCGCCAGAGCGAGGCGGCGGCCAAGGCCACAGCGCAGCTCGAGCGGGCCGCAGGCTTCGTGAGCGACAAGCAGCCCCCGTTCCGATGGGGAGGCGTCGTGATCGCTGCGATCTTCCTCCTCACCGTGACGACGTCGGCCGCCATCCTGTGGACCCTCGTCCTGCTCGGCCTCTACGAGCTCGGGATCGTCGGGGTGGGTCGCTGGTCAGCATCTCGGAAGCAGCAGGCACTCGAGTCCGGCGAGGAATCCGACCAAGGGGCGCCGCCGGAGATCCCCGCAGAGGTCTGAGCCGGACTCAGCGCTTGCGCCGCACCATCAGGAGGCTGATGAGCGCTCCGAGCGCAGCTGACACGAGGATCACGGCGATCAGCGAGGTCTGTGCCGAGGTGACCCAGAACTCGACCTTCACCGAGTGGGCATTTCCGATCACGAACCACACGAGGAGAATCACGGCCGCCACGAACACCACCAGTCGGGCGACGTGCGTGTTGTCTCGCTTGCGGGAATCCTGGGGCGTGGACATCTTCTTCCTCCATGGTGGCCTCTCCCCCATCGTGCCAGCGCATCGCATGCCGGACATGGATCCTCTGCCCCGTCCGATCCCGACCTGCTAAGGAATAGACCGACGCAAGGGGGACACATGACCGAGACAAGCACCATCACGGGAGCGACCACGATGTGGGAGCTCATCGAGCGACGGGCAGCCATCTCCGGAGACCACCCGATGCTCTTCGACTCCGCAGGGCGATCGCTGACCTTCGGCGAGTTCGCGACGGCCGTGGAGCGCTGCGCCGCCGGGCTGCTCGAGCTCGGCGTCGACGAGGGGACACGGGTGAGCTGGCAGCTGCCGTCGACGTTCGAGGCCATCATCGCCTCGAGCGCGCTCGCTCGCCTCGGTGCCGTGCAGAACCCCATCATCCACCTCTACAAGGAGCGAGAGGTCGGCTTCGCCCTGGCCCAGACCGGCTCGGTCCTGCTCCTCGTTCCGGGCACCTGGCGCGGCATCGACTTCGTCGAGATCGCCAACCGAGCCAAGGAGCAGTCGGGCTCGACGGCCACCGTCATCGACCTCTCCCAGGGGCTCCCGGACGGCGACCCCGCGATCCTGCCGCCGGCTCCCATCGTCCCTCCCGGCGCCGAGGCTCCGGTTCGGTGGATCTACTACACGTCAGGATCCACCGCAGAGCCCAAGGGCGTCCAGCACACGGACCAGACCCTGATCGCGGGCGGGTGGGGGCTCGCCAAGGCGCTCGACATGTCACCGTCTGACGTCGGATCGATCGCCTTCCCGTTCGCCCACATCGCCGGACCGGACTATCTCGTCACCATGCTGAGCCTCGGCTTCCCGGCCGTGCTGCTCGAGGCCTTCGTTCCCACCGACGCGATCGAGGTGTTCAACCGCCACGGGGTGACGATGGTGGGTGGTTCCACCGCGTTCTACGTCGCCTACCTCACCGAGCAGCGCAAGCAGCCGGGGGACTCGATCTTCCCCACCCTGCGGCTCATGTCCGGAGGTGGAGCAGCCAAGCCACCCAACCTCCACGCTGAGGTCCGCGACGAGATCGGCGGGAGGGGCGTGGTCCATGGCTACGGCATGACCGAGGTCCCGATGATCGCCAACGGCTCTCCCCACGACAGCGACGAGCAGCTCGCCAACACCGACGGACGCCCCGTCGAGGGCGCGACCGTCCGCATCGTCGCACTCGACGGCTCCGTCGCCGAGGCGGGCAAGGAGGGCGAGATCCGGGTCAAGGGCCCCATGGTCTTCAAGGGCTACACGAACCCGGACCTCGACCGAGAGGCATTCGACGACGAGGGCTGGTTCCGGACTGGCGACCTCGGCATCATGCGAGAGGACGGACACGTCTCGATCACCGGACGGCTCAAGGATGTGATCGTCCGGAAGGGCGAGAACATCAGCGCCAAGGAGATCGAGGACCTGCTCTCGACCCACGCGAAGGTCGCAGAGGTCGCCGTGATCGGGCTGCCGGACCCTGAGCGTGGCGAGATGGTCTGCGCCGTCGTGCTCCCAGCCGCCGGAGATCCGCTGTCGTTCGAGGAGATGGTGGCGTTCTGTCGAGAGGCGGGGCTCATGACCCAGAAGATCCCGGAGCGCCTCGAGCTTCGTGACGACTTCCCGCGGGCCGGCACCGGCAAGGTGGTCAAGAAGGACCTCCGTCAGCTCTATGGGGGCTGATCGACAGACGGTCGTCTTCGTCTGCACGGGGAACATCTGCAGGTCTCCTCTCGCCGAGGCCATGGCCACGCAGATGGCCCCGAGGTTCACCTCCCTCGATGGGCGACCGATGAGCGAGCTCTTCCGCTTCGAGAGCGCCGGGACGGCCTCGTGGCACGTGGGCGACGACATGGACCCACGGGCCTTCGCTGCGCTGCTCGCCGCCGGGTTCACCGCCCACGAGCATGCCGCCCAGCATGCGGGCGACGAGCTGCTCGCCCGAGCGGACGTGCTCGTGGCACTCGACCGCAAGCACCGACAGATCCTCGGGGGCAGGGCGTCCGAGGGATCTCGCCTCATCATGCTCCGACCGTTCGACCCGCTCGCCGGTGGCCAGGTCGACGTCGCCGACCCCTACTACGGCGACGATCAGGACTTCGCCGCCTGTGCGGAGATCATCGAGCGCTCGGTGGCGGGGCTGCTCGAGGCACTCGCCAGAGGCGCCGCCTAGGTGCGGGTGGCCGACTCTGCGGCGAGCAGGAGCTTGTCGTCGTCCGCCATCAGGATGCCCGCCAGCCGACGGACCAGGGCCTCGAGCTCTGGGTGCTCGGCCGGGTTCCAACCCTCCAGTAGGTCCTCGAGTCCGGCTCGGCGGGCCTCGGTCAGCTGGTCCATCACCACGCGGCCGGCATCGGTCACCTCGAGCGGCGACGTCGGTCGTCGGACGATCAGAGCCGCATCCTCGAGCTCTCCGAGCCCGGTGGAGAGGGTCTCGGGTCGCACCTTGTAGCGCTGGTCGAGCTCTTCCTCGGTCAGCGAGCCGAACTCGGTCAGCCGGAAAAGCAGCCAGCAGGCCTGGGGGCCGAGGTCGATCTCGGCCCGCGCCGCCAGGCTCTCGTAGACGAGCGCCCGGTTCTCCGTGGAGATCACCCGCTCAAGGGCCAGCTCCACCTCCTCGAGGCTCGAGCGCGCCTCTGGCGTCGGGACGGTCTCGACCGGGTCTCGCCCCACCCTCACCGTCGCTCGCAGCTCCACCTCCGGCAGGAGCCATGACAGGCCGAAGGCCAGCAGGCCGAAGGGCACGGCATAGAGGAACACCGTCTGGATCGCCTCGGAGATCGAGAGCGTCAGCCCGTGCTGGATGGGAACAGGAAGCGTCCGGAGCAGCTCTGGCGTGAGCGAGCCGACCCCCTTCGTCGGGACTCGGTCGCCCAGGTTGGCGTGGATGCGGTGCGGCAGGACGTTGGCGTAGATCGCCCCGAAGATGGCGACGCCGAAGGAGCCACCGATCGACCGGAAGAAGTTCGCCGAGGCCGTCGCCGTGCCAAGGTCCTGGTAGCCCACCGAGTTCTGGACGGCCAGGACCAGGACCTGCATCACACAGCCGAGGCCGATGCCGAAGATCAGCATGAAGACAGCCATGAGCCAACCCGGCGTCGACCCACCCACCAGGGACATCAGGAAGAGCCCGATCGTGGTGAGGACCGTGCCGATCACCGGGTACTTCTTGTAGCTCCCGCCGCGACTGATCATCTGGCCGGAGAAGATCGAGGCGGCGAAGAGGCCACCCATCAGGGGGAGCATCCGCAGGCCCGACGCTGTCGGGCTCACCCCCTTGACGAACTGCAGGAAGTACGGCAGGAAGGTGAGCCCCCCGTACATGGCGAACCCGATGACGAAGCCGATGGCAGAGGAGGCCGAGAACACCTTGTTCGAGAACAGGCGCAGCGGGATGATCGGCTCGACCGCCCGTCGCTCGATCAGGATGAAGACCCCAGCCGCGGCAAGACCACCGACGCCGATGGAGATCAGGGCGGGCGAGCTCCAGCTCAACGTGGTGCCACCGAGGGAGGTGAAGAGCACGAGACACCCGGCTGACGCGGTCAGGAATGCTGCTCCGGCGTAGTCGATGACGTGCTGGGTGATCTTGAGCTTCGCCGGGAGGGCCAGAGCCGTCACCACGAGGGCGATGATGCCGATGGGGACGTTGACGTAGAAGACCCAGCGCCAGGAGAGGTATTCGGTCAGGAGGCCGCCGATGAGCGGCCCGAGGACGGTCGACGCCCCGAACACGGCACCGAAGAGGCCGACGTAGCGTCCACGGTCCCTCGGGCTCACGATGTCGCCGATGATGGCCTGCGCCCCCACGATGAGGCCGCCGGCCCCGAGGCCCTGCAGGGCACGGAAGGCGATCAGCGCGTTCATGCCGGGGGCGAGGCCGCTGAGCATCGAGCCGATGAGGAAGAGCACGATCGATGCCTGGAAGAGTCGCTTGCGCCCGTAGAGGTCGCCGAGCTTTCCCCACAGCGGCGTGGACACCGTCGTCGTGAGCAGGTAGGCGGTGACGACCCACTGCAGGTGCGCCGAGCCGCCGAGGTCCCCGACGATCGTCGGCAGCGCGGTGGAGACGATCATCGAGTCCAGCGACGCCAGGGCCATGCCCAGCATGAGGGCGATGAAGACGAACATGAGCCGCCGCTTCGTCAGCGGCGTGATCGTTGGGGCCTCGATGGTCATCGCACGACCACTGGGGTCGAGTGACTGCGACGGGAGGGCACGTCGCCAGTCTAGGAGGGTCGATCGTCATTCCGCTGTGGCGCGTGCCGCAGATTTGGGCCACCCTTCTGGGGTGACCAACGATGCAGGTGACCGGCGCGTGAGGCAACGCCCGGAGCTCAGCATCTCAGCGGTGCTCGCCAGCGAGGCGGCTGGCGGGGTCACCCTCACCGCCGCCCTGCTCGTCGCCATCACCTGGGCCACCCTCGCCCCCGAGGGCTACACCTCGACCATCTCCTCCAGCCTCCACCTCCCCTCCGTCCCTGCAGCCGTGGTCAGCGACCGGGCCACGTTCGTGGTCAACCTGCTCATGGTGGTGTTCTTCGCCGGCATCGGCCTCGAGATCGGCAGGGAGCGCTCCGTCGGAGCGCTGCGAGATCGAGCCACCGCCACGCTCCCCGTGATCGCCGCTGTGGGGGGAATGGTCGGTGCGGCTGGCGTCTACCTGGTGGGCGTCGCCGTGCTCGGCCCACATGGCGCGGCCGGCGGATGGGGGATCCCCATGGCCACCGACATCGCCTTCACCCTCGCTGCCCTGAGCCTCATCCCTGGCCGGGTCTCGCTTTCCCTGCGGATCTTTCTCCTTGCCCTCGCGGTGGCCGATGACGTCCTTTCGGTGGTGGTGCTGGCGTTCAACGGCCACGTGGGGCCGAGCGGAGGGGCTGCCGCGCTCGTCCTGGCCGTCGCCGTGGTCGCCGTGGTCCTCGTGGCCGCCGTCGCCGCCCGTCGCCGCCGAGCGCACTGGTCTGTATGGATCGTCCTGTGCGGTGGGCTCTGGTGGGCGATGGCCACCCTCGGCATCGAGCCCACCTTGGCCGGGGTGATCGTGGGCGTGATGGTCCCGAACGGGACCGATCCCGCGCTCCCCGGGGTGTCGCTCGAGCGCGCCGTCGTGCCAATCGCCACCTTCCTCGTGCTCCCGCTGTTCGGGATCGTCGCCGGCGGCATCGACCTCTCCACGGTCTCGTCGGCGATGAGCGGAGGGCTCCTCGTCTCGCTCCTCGCAGCGAGGAGCATCGGGAAGCTGATCGGGATCGCTGGTGCGGTGGCCATCGCCGTCCGCCTGGGTCTCGGTGCGCTCCCGGCCGAGACGAGCTGGCGGCAGATGATCGGAGCCGCGCTGACCTGTGGCATCGGCTTCACCGTTCCGCTGCTCTTCGCCGAGCAGTCCTTCGGCGCCGACCCAGCGCTGCTCGCCACCACCAAGGTGGGGCTGCTCCTTGCGTCGCTGCTCTGCGCGATCGTCGGTCTCATCACGATGGCGGCCGGATCGGCGCGCTCGATCGAGCGGGATTAGCGTCTCTCGGGCACGCCACCCCAGGAGGACTCCCGATGAAGACCCGACTCACGCAACTGCTCGGCGTCGAGCACCCGGTGATGCTCGCCGGCATGGGGGGCGTGTCCTATGCCCCGCTCGCCGCCGCGGTGTCTGCCGCCGGCGGCTACGGCTGCCTCGGCGCGTCGACGATGACGCAGGACCTCATGGTCGAGGAGATGGCCGCCGTCCGAGCCACCACCGACAAGCCCTTCGCCGTCGACCTGCTCACGGCCATGCCTGGTGACATGCTGCGCTCGGTCGATCTGCTCATCGAGGGAGGAGCGAAGCTCTTCGTGGCCGGTCTGGGCGTCCCCGCAGAGGCGGTGGAGCGCTGCCATGCGGCAGGGGTCCTGGTCGCCAACATGTGCGGCCGGGTCGACCATGCCCGCCGTGCCGTCGACGCCGGCTGCGACCTCGTCATCGCCCAGGGCACCGAGGCCGGTGGTCACACGGGCCAGGTGGCCACCATGCCGCTCGTGCCCATGATCGTCGACGCCGTCGACGGCCAGGTCCCGGTGGTTGCTGCCGGCGGCATCTTCGACGGACGGGGCCTCGCCGCAGCGCTGATGCTCGGAGCAGACGGCGTCTGGGTCGGGACCCGATTCATCGCCACCCCCGAAGCGCGAGCCCTCCCCGGGTTCAAGGACCGCATCCTCGAGTCCGACGAGGCGGGGACCATCATCTCCCGGGCGTTCTCCGGCAAGACGATGCGCGTGCTGCGCAACTCGCTCACGGCGCACTACGAGGCCCACCCAGAGGAGCTCGTCCCGTTCCCCGAGCAGCTCATGAGGTCCTTCGGTGATGGTTCGTTCCACCTCGGCGGCGACGAGACCACGGCTGGCGTCGACCCCGACCGGGAGGGCTACCCCGCCGGCCAGGCCGTGGGTGCCATCGACGGCCTCATCCCCGCCGGTGACCTCGTCCGGCAGTTCGTGTCCGAGGCCGAGGCCGTGCTGACCCGAGGCGGGCAGCTCTCCGGTTCGTGAGCGACCGGCACCCCCGGTCTGACATCGAGCCGCTGGTGGAGCCCCTGGCGGAGGTCATCCGGGGACCCAGGGTGGCGATCCGACGCCTCGATCACGATGACGCGCTCGCCCTCCACGAGCTGGTGCTCAGCAACCTCGACCACCTGATGATCATGCCGTTCGCCGCCCACGAGCCCATGTCGCTGGCCGAGCGCCACGACCTCCTCGACGGGTGGATGTCCGACCATGCCCGAGGCCTTGGGGGCGCCATGGGGATCTGGGTCGATGGCGAGCTGGTCGGGATGAGCGGCCTGCACCGCCGCTCGGCGCGACCAGACGAGATCGAGATCGGCTACTGGCTCGACGAGCAACGAGAGGGTCTCGGCATCGCCGCCGAGGCGACGCTGGCCCTGGTCGACGAGGCATTCAACCACCCACAGGTCGCGGTGGTCACCATCTGCGCCGACCTCTCGAACCACCGCTCACGGGCCACTGCTGAGCGCGCGGGCTTTCGATGGGTCTCCACCCGACCGACCCCACCAGAGATGCGGTCGCCGATCGGGACCGACGTCGAGGCGGTCTACGAGCTGCGACGCGACGCCTTCGATCCGACCTGGCGCCAGCGCTTCGCCTGAGGGGCACCTCAGCGCTCCGGAGGACCTGGTGGCCCACCGCAGCTCGACCAAGCGGCCGGAGGAGGGAGCCCCTGTCGCCCCGCACGCAGCGACATGGTGGGCCTCGGCGACGCACGGCGGACCCAGGGTCTGCCGGTAGCGTTGAACCATGGGCAGGGTGCGCGACGAGATCGATGAGGCGCTGGCGGAGTTCATCGGCGCGCAGCACATCTTCTTCGTCGCAACCGCTCCGCTCTCAGGCGAGGGTCATGTGAACCTCAGCCCCCGTGGCTACGACAGCCTCCGCGTGCTCGGACGACGACAGCTGGCCTGGGTCGACCTGACGGGGAGCGGCGCCGAGACCATCGCCCACCTGCGCGAGAACGGCCGGATCACGATGATGTGGTGTGCCTTCGACGGCCCGCCGCGCATCGTTCGGATCCACGGACGGGGCTTCGTGCGACCCATCGACGACCCGAGGCTCGCACCCCACCTCCCGTCGCTCCCCGGCGCGCGCGCCATCATCGAGGTCGAGGCCTCCCGCATCTCGGACTCCTGTGGCTACGCGGTGCCGCTCATGGACTTCGTGGGCGATCGGCAGCGCCTCCTCGACTGGGCCGACACCAAGGGCCCCGAAGGCCTCGAGGCCTATCGCCGAGAGAAGAACGCCCGCTCGATCGACGGCCTCCCCGCCGTCATCGACCCCTAGGACTCGAAGAGCCCCACCGGGCACGAGACGCCGGTCCCTCCGAGGCCGCAGTAGCCCATCGGGTTCTTGACGAGGTACTGCTGGTGGTAGTCCTCGGCGAAGTAGAAGGGGCCGGCAGGGGCGATCTCCGTGGTCACCGCACCGAACCCCGAGCTCGCCAGCTGCTCGCCGAAGGCGGCCGACGCCCGCCGTGCCATCTCGAGCTGCGCGTCGGAGGTCGTATAGATGGCGGATCGATACTGCGTGCCGACGTCGTTCCCCTGGCGGTAGCCCTGGGTCGGATCGTGGTGCTCGAAGAAGGCCGAGAGGATCTGCTCGTAGGTCACCACGGTCGGGTCGAAGACCACCATCACGCTCTCGGTGTGCCCTGTCCGCCCAGAGCAGACCTCCTCGTACGTGGGATTCGGCGTGAAGCCGCCCTGGTAGCCGACCGCCGTCGTCAGCACGCCAGGAAGGGTGAAGAAGGTGCGCTCAGCCCCCCAGAAGCACCCCATGGCCACATACGCGACCTCCGCCCCTGCCGGGAAGGGCGGGAGCATCGAGGTGGCGAGCGTGGCGTGCTGCGGATCGATCTCGATCGGTGCCACCCGCCCTGGCAGGGCCCTCGCCTCCTCCACCATCTCGGGCGTCCGTCCGAACCACATGTCTCACTCCTCGTGCTCGTCTGTCTGGGAGCCTAGAGGCGACCCTCGGTTCAGCGACCTGTGGCCGCTACCATCGCCCGAGGAGGTGACACGACCATGGACGAACAACTCGGCGCCCCGACAGGCGACACCTCGGTCCTCGCCGCAGCCAGAGCGAAGGCCTCACGGCTCGTCCTGAGCAGGGCGGCGCTCGATGAGCAGCTCGCCGTGATCAACACCCGGATCGACGACGAGATCCGCGGCCTCGATGAGCGCACGGCGCTGTCGCTCCGCGACGAGGTGACCCGCCTCGAGGACCTGATCCGAGAGCTCTACCTGCGGGTCGACACCTTCATGTCCGAGGTGGGCCGGGTCGACCAGCTGGCCTCGGCGCTCGAGGTCCGGCTGGCAGAGGTGGTCGAGCTCCGAGGTCAGGACCGTTCGGCCGAGCGGGCCGACGCTCGACGGTTCGCAGCGCTCGAGGAGCGCCTCGGCGCGCTCGAGGACCAGGCGCCATCCGGCACGTGACCGACTCGCACCCCGAGGTCAGCGTCGTCATCTGCAGCGTGGGCCGACCCGCGGCACTCACCCTGTGCATCGAGGGCCTCGCCCACCTCGAGGATGTCACCTACGAGATCGTCGTCGTCCTTGGTCCGGGTGCTGAGACCTCTGTCGCCGACCTCGCAGCGCGACCGGAGATCGCCACCGTCGTGACCTCCCCCGAGCGCAACCTCTCGTTGTCCCGGAACCTCGGAGCAGACGTCGCTCGTGGCTCGTTCGTGGCCTTCATCGACGATGACGCGTACCCCTCGGAGCGGTGGCTGGCCGATCTGATCCCAGCCTTCGACGACCCTGAGGTCGGCGCGGTCGGCGGCGAGACCCTTGACTACACCGGGCGCACGCATCAGGCGGTGGGGAGCGTGTGCAGTCTCGCTGGAGACTCGAGGCCGGTGCTCGTGCCACCCACACCGGGCCTGTCCGAGACCCCCGCCGCCCGCAGCTTCTACTACCCGATCGGGACCAACCTCATCGTCCGAGCAGAGGCGCTGCGCTCCGTCGGTGGGTTCGACGAGCAGTACGACTACTACCACGACGAGACGGATCTGGCCCGACGGCTGCTCGACGGCGGCTGGATCGTACGCCCGCTCCCCCGAGGACACGTCTTCCACAAGTTCCTCCCCTCAGCCATCAGAGGTGAGCGCCGCATCGCGACGGATCGCAGGAGCATCGTGGTGAACCGCGCCTACTTCGCTGCGCGGCACCAGGCTCCGGCCGACGGCAGCGCGCAGGTGCGCTCCGACTTCGAGGCCTTCGCTGATGGCCAGCAGGACGAGCTCGCCGAGGCCGAGTCAGCGGGACTGGTCCCGTCCGGGACCCTCGAGCGATTCGTCGGCGACCGGGCCATCGCCACCGAGCTGCTCGAGCAGTGGCTGGCGCACCCTCCCTCGCCACGCCGCCATGCGCCGCTCCCGTCCGCGGTTGCCGTCAGCCGCAGCGCCGTCCTCGGACGCCAGGGCAGCAGCGTCCGCCACGTCGCGCTCATCGGGCCGGATGCCGTCGCCACGCCGGCCGTCGAGACGATGGCCCAGAGGCTGGTCGAGGCCGGCTGCCGGGTCCATCTCTTCGAGCACGGTGGCACCCACTCGACCGTCGACCTCGAAGCCGGGGTCTGGCGCCACCGGGTCGCTCCTGGTCCCGGCGTCGACGTCCTCGCCGGAGCTGTCCTCCCCCTCGCCGGGGTCGTCGACGAGCTGGCTCGCACCCATGGTGAGGTCATCGCCCTCGACCTCATCGTGTGCGACCGCCCAGTCGCCGACGCGCTCGACTCCGACTCTCCCCTCACCATCGATCTCGATGCCCTCGAGCGCTGCGCCACCATCCCCGCACTGCTCGAGGCGCTCGACCGCGGCTGTGCCGACGCGTCGTAGCCTCTGACCATGCAGGACGGAGCGGCGTCAGGGGATCTCGAGGAGGCCCTCGCCGCCATCCGCTCCGCAGGGGGTCGGGTCACCTCGACCAAGCGCCTCCTGCTCGAGATCCTCTCCCGAGAGGAGGGCCACCGGACCACAGACGAGCTCACCGCAGCTGTCCAGGCCGAGAGCCCCGACGTGGCCGCGTCGACGATCTACCGGATCCTCGAGGAGCTCGAGCGCATCGGGCTCGTGGAGCACAGCCACGCAGGGAAGGGACCGGCCACCTACCACCTCCGGTCAGCCGCCCACGGCCACCTCGTCTGCCAGGTCTGCGGCTCCATGACCGAGGCTGATCTGGCGCTCTTCAGCGCGCTCGTCGCCGGAGCCGACGACGAGTTCGGCTTCGCAGTCGACCCCCACCACTTCGCCGTCCTCGGCGTCTGCCGCTCGTGTCGATCACTCGAGGCTTGACAGCACGCTGATCTGGCGGCCCGACGTGCCACCAGCCCTCCACGCCAACGCTCCGGCGAGGAGCAGCAGCGCACCGATGGCCAGCGACGTGGCGAAGAAGGCCCCCTCAACCGACGAGGAGCCCGAGCCGCTCCCGCCGAAGGCGACGAACACGGCACTTCCGATGGCGAGGCCAGACGACGTCCCCATCCCTCTCGTGGTGTTGAGGAGCCCCGAGCCGACAGCAGTCTGCCTGGCCGGGACCGCGGCCATCACCATGGCGTTGTTGACGGTGTTGAAGAGACCGATCCCGACCCCCACCACCGCGAGGCCAGCCACCATGAGCGCAGGAGCAGTCGCCCCACAGGCGACGACCACCGCTCCGCCCGCAGCCAATGACGCGGCGATGAGGGCGGCCGTCCGGCCACCGAGCCATGCAGCGAAGCGCCCGGCCAGCGGTGCCGTGAGGCCGATGGAGAGCGGCAGGGCGAGCAGCAGGAGGCCAGCAGCGGCTGGACCCTTGTTGAGGCCGCGCTCGACCTCGAACGGCACGATCAGCAGGAAGGCGAAGAGCGCGAAGTAGCCGAGGGACGCGGCGCCGAGCCCGCGCCTCACGGTCGGATCGCCGAGGAGCTCCGGCGTCACGAGAGGATCGGCGGTGCGTCGCTCGTGCGCGAAGAACGCCACCGTCGCCAGGCCACCGATGGCGAATCCGGCGAGCACCGCCGGCGAGGTCCAGCCCAGCGGCTCGGAGAACGAGAAGGCCCCCAGGATCCCGACGACGCCCAGCGCCAGCAGCGTCGACCCCGGCCAGTCGAGGCGCTTGGGCTCATCGAGGTGGCGACTGCGCGGGATGAAGGCCATCGCCGCCGGAAGCGCGATGAGCCCGACGGGCAGGTTGACGAGGAAGAGCCACCGCCATGACATGAGGCCGACGAGGATCCCGCCGATGGTCGGGCCGAGCGCCAGGCCCATGGCCTGGGCGGCCGCCTGGAACCCCAGGCCCTTGGTGCGCTTCTCCGGTGGGAGCGACAGCACAACGATCGCCACCGAGTTCGCCTGGATCATGGCGCCGCCCACCGCCTGGAGCACACGGCTCGCCAGCAGCACGGTGAGGGTGGGTGCCGTCCCGCAGAGCAGCGAGCCGACCATGAAGACCACGAAGCCGTAGACGTAGATGAGCTTGCGGCCGGCCATGTCGCTGACGCGACCGAACATGACCAGCGTCGAGACGACCGTCAGCAGGTAGCTCAGGCCGATCCAGGTGATCGCTCCCATCGACACGCCGAAGTGGCGCTGCAGCGTCGGGAAGGCCAGCGACACGATGCTGGCGTCGAGCTGGCTCATCATGGCTCCGAGACCCACGGCCACCACGGCCAGCCACGGAGCACCGGACCACTCCCTGATCCGATCCGGACGCTTGAGCTCGTTCAGGAAGAAGATCGAGCTGCGCGGCCGGAGACCGTCGTCGTCGTCCGCCATCTGCCAAGTCTGCGGGCCTCCCGACGCATCCGCAAGGGTCCCGAGCGCGTGACGCGATGCGATCTAGTCGACCACTTGGGATTGCGCTCGCCCCTCACCGCTAGGGTGACGCTGTGATCACCGCCCGTGGACTGACGAAGCGGTACGGATCGACCGTGGCGGTCGACGACCTCTCGTTCGACGTCCAGGACGGCGTCGTGACGGGCTTCCTCGGCCCCAACGGCGCCGGGAAGTCGACCACCATGCGGATGATCATCGGCCTCGATCACCCGACGGACGGCACGGTGGCGATCGATGGCACCCCCTACCGCGATCTGCGCTGGCCGCTGCGCGAGGTCGGGGCGCTGCTCGACGCCAAGGCGGTCCACCCGGGACGATCGGCCCGAAGCCACCTCCGGGCGATCGCGCTGGCCAACAAGATCCCGCTCGCCAGGGTCGACGAGGTGCTCGACATCGTGGGGCTCACCGCGGTGGCTGGCCGCAAGGTGGGCAAGTTCTCGCTCGGCATGAGCCAGCGCCTCGGCATCGCAGGAGCCCTCCTCGGCGACCCGAAGGTCTTGCTCTTCGACGAGCCGGTCAACGGCCTCGACCCAGAGGGGATCGCCTGGGTCCGCCAGCTGCTCAAGGGGCTCGCGGCGGAGGGTCGCACGATCTTCCTCTCCAGCCACCTCATGAGCGAGATGGCACAGACGGCCACCGACCTCGTGGTGATCGGCCGTGGACGCCTGATCGCCGACACCACGGTCGAGGACTTCGTCTCCTCGCACACCGTGCCCACCGTCGAGGTGCGCTCCGCCGACCAGGTCGCACTGGCGGACGCCCTGCGGGCCACCGGGGCCGAGGTCGCTCCTGCCGCCGACGATGCGCTGAGCGTCACGAAGGTCGACGCCCCTCGCATCGGCGAGGTCGCTCTCGCCGCCGGCATCGCCCTGCACGAGCTGACGCCCGTGCGGGCCAGCCTCGAGGAGGTCTTCATGGAGATGACCTCGGATGCCCAGGAGTACGCCACGAGCGCGCCGATCACCGAGGACCCCGCATGACCGCACTCTCCCTCGACCCTGGGACCGACCACGGTCGCGCCGGACTCACAGAGGCGATCCGTTCCGAGTGGGCGAAGCTCCGCTCGGTGCGGTCCACCTGGATCTCGCTGACCATCATCGTCGTGGCCGGCCTCGGCTTCGCCGCGCTGTTCTCCGCGCTGATCGCCAGCAACTGGAAGCACTCGTCGCCGCTCGACCGCGCCCAGTTCGACCCCGTCCGCATCTCTCAGGCGGGCTCGTTCATCAGTCAGATCGTCGTCGGCGTGCTCGGTGCCCTCGTCGTCACCTCTGAGTACGCCAACGGGTCGATCCGCACGACCTTCGCCGCACTCCCCCGCCGGACCACCGTGGTGGCCGCGAAGGCGATCGTGACCGGCGTCGTGCTGCTCATCGTCACCGAGCTCACGGCCTTCGCCTCGTTCTTCGTCAGCCAGGCGGTCCTGCTCGCCTCCGGGGGGAAGCAGCTCCCTGCCGGGGCCACGCTGATGACGCAGATCAAGGCCGGGGTGATCCCCGTCCTGTCCATCACAGCATCGGGCGTGCCGATGGCGCTCCTGCGCACCGGCCTCTACCTGACCCTCATGGGGGTCTTGGCCGTCGGACTCGGCTTCCTGCTCCGCAGCACCACCGCCACCATCTCGCTCTACGTGGTGTTCCTGCTCGTGATCCCGATCCTGATCCAGCTGCTCCCCTCGAGCATCCGCGAGCCGATCCAGCCCTATCTCCCCTCGAACCTCGGGGTGGCGATGGAGACCGTCGGGTCGAAGCAGACCGACTTCGCCGGCGTGCTGCTCGACGCATGGCCGGCCACGGCCGTGATCGTCGCCTATGCCGCCCTCGTCCTCGCGGCAGGCGCCACGCTGCTCAGCCGCAGAGACGCGTAGCGACCCTCAGCGCACCCCGAAGGCCCACGGGCCACCGGGCTCAGGTGTCCTGCGCGTCCCAGGTCGCGGGAAGCCCGTGGTACGGAGCACCTTCGCTCTGCCACTCGGCGAAGAGGTCGAGGAAGTCCTGGCCGAACGGATCCTCCCCGAGTAGCGGCATCGCCGCCCGACGCACCGAGAAGTCCATGGGCGCGAGCTCTCCCGCTCGACGCAGGTTGCGCTCGGCCGCAGCGTCGTTCCCCTGTCGCCGGGCCTCTGCCCCTACCCGGAAGTACAGCCGGGCATCGACCTCGTCGTCGGTCAGGTCCGCAACGGCACCGGCCGCCTGAGCGGGATCCATCGGCACCTCGCCGTCGCGCACCCAGCGTCGGATGGCGGCCAGCGTCGGGCCGGAGTCGACGCCGGTGAACTCGGCGAAGGTGTCCGTGCCGAAGACGAGGCCGTTGGGGCGAGCAATGCGCCCCTCCTCATCGATCCACACCGCCGTCGGCACGTTCGACACCGCGAACACCTCGCTCAGGACGTGCTGGCGATCGATCAGGACGGGGATGGTGATCCCCTCCGTGAACGGTCGGACCACCTCCGGGTCGTCGTCGAGCGCCACCGTCACGATGCGTAGCCCGTCATCGGCGAGCTCCTCGGCGAGGGCCTGCCAGCCGGGCAGGTCGTAGCGGCACCCGCACCACGAGGAGAAGGCCACGAGGAGGACCTTGTGCCCTCTGAGCGAGCTGACCGCGAACGGGTTCCCATCGAGGTCCGGCAGCGTGACCTCCGGGGCGACGAGGCCGTCGAGGGCCGCATGTCGCACGGCCGCGTCGAGAGAGATGGCAGCGATCCGCGCGTCGAGGTCGACCACGCTGCGCCGGCCGAGGGCGGCCGCCAGTCCGACGAGATCGATCGAGCCGTCGACCTCGAGGGCGCCGGCATCGCGGACCGGGACGCACACGTCGCCACGGCAGAGGCCCTCGGGCTTGCGGACCCATCCGGTGGCGGCCTCGAGGTCGGATGCGGGGATGAGGAAGCGGCCCGTCGAGGTGGATCCCTCGACCTCGATCACATCATCGAGGATCACGGTGACGGCGCTCATGAGCGCGGCCCCTCGAAGCGCTCGACCGTCTCGATCCAGCCGCTCACCATCGGGGCGAAGTTCATGGGGTTGTAGGCGTCCTCTTCGTAGGTGATCCGGCCGTCCTCGGCGTAGTGCAGGATCGTGATGTTGGCCGCCTGGTGGAGGCTGCCGTCGCCGGGATCGCGCATGACGTTCTCCACCTGGCAGATCGACCAGCCACGCTCGACGTCGAAGACGCACCAGTCATGGGGGAATGCCGTCATCTCGGAGTTGGGCCACTGGTTCATCAGAGGCTGGATCCAGCCATAGATCTCGTCAGGGCCTTGGAACCGGCCGAAGCAGTGCTCGACGTAGACGGCCTCCTCGGTGAACAGGTCGGCCCACTCTCGCCAGTCCTGGACGGCCGAGCAGCGGTTCGCCACCTCGAGGTAGTTGTCGTGCATCGCACGAAGTGAGGACTCGGTGAAGGCCGACATCAGGCACCCACCGTCTTCATGATCCACTCGCTCATCGTCTGGCTCCTCATCGTCCCGAGATCCATCAGCTTGGTCACGTGCTCGAGCATCGTGGTGACGTTGGCGCTCATCACGTCCGGGTCCCCATCGGCACAGTAGAAGAGCATCGGGTCCTCGACGTGCTCCTTGCTCGGCCACGCCTCCTCGACGATCCCCCGCCAGGCAGGGAGCCCGGGCTCGAGGCCGCGGACGACGAGGTTGCGCACGTAGCGGCAGCGGGGTTGGATCGCCTCGGACATCGGCGACTGGTGGCCATGCCAGAACGCCAGCCACTCCTCGAAGTCGGTGCCCTCGAGCTGCTCGAAGCGGGCGACCGTCAAGATGCCGGGCGAGCGCTCGCCATCGGGCCAGTCACGAGGCTCGGCCCACGGGCTCCGGCCGTAGTCGGCGTAGAGCGACTCGAGGACCTGGTAGCCATCGAGCCGGACCGCCACCGATCGCAGCACGTCCTCGATCGGTCCCCGACGGTCGTAGCAGTCGACCCAGACCGAGATCACGGCCGCCGGCGTGTGCTCGCCGTCGGGCGCCGGGACCGGCGCGGCCACATCGGCGAGATCATCGTCGAGGTCCATGGTCAGGCCCAGCAGATCGGTCTCGAGCAACCTCGGCGCGATCTCGTCGACGAAGGTCTCTCGGACCGCGCGCGGGGAGGTCCCCTCAGGCAGCCACACCACGTACTGGAGCTTCTCCACCGTCGTCTCCCCCCGATTTCTCCGGCGTCAGCATCCCACACGCGAGCCCCATGGGTGCAGGTAGGGTCCCGACATGGAGCTCTCCGATGCCCTGACCTCTACGCCGGCCACCCGAACCTTCACCGACCGGCCCGTCGATGACGCGACCCTGTACGCGATCCTCGACGATGCTCGCTTCGCCCCGAGCGGGGGGAACAGGCAGGGCTGGAGGGTGGTGGTGGTCAAGGACCCCGTGACCCGGCGGGCGCTGAGGGACGCCTACCTCCCCGGCTGGTACGAGTACCTCGCCATGACCACCGAGGGAATGACGCCCTTCGCCTCGACCAACGCCCCGGACGACGAGGCCGCCGCCATCGCCCGAGCGGCCGACTTCGCGAGCCTCGGAGCAGCCAACCCTGGGTTCGCCGAGCACCTCGATGAGGTACCGGCACTCCTGGTCATCCTCGCCGACCTCACCTGCCTCGCCACCGTGGATCGGGATCTCGACCGGGTCGGCCTCGCCGGCGGTGCATCGATCTACCCCTTCGTCTGGAGCATCCTGCTCGGGGCACGACAGCGGGGCCTCGGTGGCGTGATGACCACCATGGCGGTGCGAGCAGAGGCGCAGGTCCTCTCCCTGATCGACGCCCCACCGGACACGGCGGTGGCGGCGGTCGTCGCACTCGGAGAGCCCACCGAGCAGATCAGCCGGCTGCGCCGAGCTCCCGTCGAGCAGTTCACCACCATCGATCGGATGGACGGCGAGGGGCTCGCCCCAGCCTGATCAGGTCGGACGGGTGAACACCTCGGCCAGGTATCGACCGGTGGTCGGCACCGTGGTGAGCTCCTCGACCACCGCCAGCATCGCCTCGGCCACGTCGGCATCGCTGGCGCTCGACACCTCGAAGATCAGACCCTTCCGAGCGTTGTCGCCCAGGCAGCGCCAGGATGCAGGGATGCTGGCGAGTCCGGCGATCCCCTCTCTGGTCAGCCGACCGCGTGCGTGCAGGATGCCGAGCTGGCCCGGTCGACCCGACGACGTCGCCGCCGGCATCCAGGTGGCGAGGGGGGCTGCCGGCCCGGCGGAGCCGACCAGCCACGAGAACAGCGAACGCGGCGGTGTGGCCACCACGTCGGACGGGACGCCCGGCGTCAGGTTGACCCAGCCACCCGTCGCACCCGCCCGGCCGAGGTGCCGCTCGAGCACCGCCGCGGCATCCTCGTCGATCTCGATGATCTCCTTCGTCGCCCTCGCCATCATCCTCGCTCCATCCCCGCCACGATCTCGGCGGTGTGCTCGCCGAGACCTGGTGGTCGTCGACGCACCCCCGGCCTGCGACCGTCGATCCTGAGCGGCGTCAGCACCATGCCCGTCATCGACCCGTCCTCGAGGACGACCTCGGCCAGCAGGTCTCCGGAAGCCACCTGGTCCTGATGCAGTGCCGCCGGCACGTCGTTCACCGGTGCGCACGGCACCCCGGCGGCGCCGAGCACCTCGATCCACTCGCTGCAGGTCCGAGCGCCGAGTACCGCCTCGAGCTCGACCCGCAGCTCATCACGATGCTCCACGCGGTCGGCATTGCGGGCGAAGCGGACGTCGGTGGCGAGCGAAGGAGCGCCGATCGCCTCGACGAGTCGAGCCCACTGCGGTTCGGTCCCGACCGCCAGCAGGACGTCACGATCTGCAGCCCGATATGGCGCGTAGGGGACGATGCTTGGATGGTCGTTGCCGAGCAACCGCGGTTCCGCCCCGGCGCCGAGGAACCCTGCGGTCTGGTTGATCAGGACGGTGATCGCCGACTCGAGCAGCGGAGCCTCGATCCGGCGACCCCTCGAGCCCGGCCGCAGCTTCTGCTCGAGCAGGCCCGAGAGCAGGCCGATCGCCGCGTAGAGCCCGGTGACGACGTCGGCCACCGGCGCACCGGTCTTCATCGGTCCCGACTCCGGCGTCCCCGACACGCCCATCAGCCCGCTGCGCGCCTGGGCGAGGAGGTCGAAGGCCGGCTGGTCGCCCAACGGTCCACCGAGCGCAGCCGGCGACACGGTCACCCACACGAGGTCGGGAAGGGCGTCGCGCAGCGCGGCGATGCCTAGGGCCTCTGCCTGCGAGGGCAGGAAGTTCTCGACCACAGCGTCTGCGGAGGCCGCCAGCCGGGCCACCAGACGCCGTCCCTCGGGGCTGGTGAGATCAGCCACGACGCTGCGCCGGTTGCGGTTCACCGAGACGTAGTACGTCGAGGTGTCGCCGATCGACGGCGGGCTCATCTGTCGGACGGGATCGCCGGACGGCTGCTCGACCTTGATGATGTCCGCACCGAGGTCCCCGAGGACCATGGCCGCCAGCGGACCCGCCAGCACGCGAGAGAGATCGAGGACGCGGACGCCCTCGAGCGGCAGGCCGGTCCCGATGGACGCCGCGTCCTCAGGCCAGGCGTCTGCCTCAGGGCTCAGGTCTCCCACGATGCTCAGAGCACCTTGGACAAGAAGGCCTGGAAGCGCTCGTTGGTGGGGTTCGACAGGACGTCCGCCGGCGCCCCCTGCTCCAGGATCTCGCCGCCGTCCATGAACACCACCTGGTCGGCGACCTCACGGGCGAAGCCCATCTCGTGCGTGACGACCACCATGGTCATGCCATCGGCGGCCAGGCCGCGCATGACGTCGAGGACCTCGCCGACGAGCTCTGGGTCGAGCGCAGAGGTCGGCTCGTCGAAGAGCATCAGCTTGGGATCCATGGCCAGGGCACGAGCGATGGCGACCCGCTGCTGCTGGCCGCCGGACAGCTGCGAGGGGTATGCGGCCACCTTGTCCTTGAGCCCGACCCGCTCGAGCAGCGCGACGGCTCGCTCCCGCGCCTCGGCCTTGCCGGTGCCCTTGACCTTGACCGGCCCGATGGTCACGTTGTCCACGACGCTCAGGTGCGGGAAGAGGTTGAAGCGCTGGAAGACCATCCCGATGGCCGCCCGCTGGGCTCCGATCTCACGATCGGTGAGCTCGTGGAGCTTGTGGCCTCGCTGTCGATAGCCCACCAGCTCGCCGTCGACCGAGAGCCGGCCGGCATCGAGCTTCTCAAGGTGGTTGATCAGCCGCAGGAAGGTGCTCTTGCCGGAGCCCGACGGCCCGAGCAGGCAGAGAACCTCGCCGAGCTCGACCTCGAGGTCGATGCCGCGCAGGACGTCGAGCGACCCGTAGGACTTCCACACCTGCTCTGCTCGGACCATGGGCTCACTCATGCGGCGCACCCCTGGGCTCGTCGGCCACCGGGAGCGGGTCGAGCGAGGAGACCAGCACCTCGGCCACCGGCTTGCCCTGCGGCCGCAGCCGGGTGAGGTCCTGGCGCAGGCGCTGCAACGGCGTGGCCGGCAGGTTCCGCACCGAACCCCGGGCGTAGTGGCGCTCGAGGTAGAACTGCCCGACCGACAGGACGGTGGTCATGGCGAGGTACCAGATGCTGGCCACGATCAGCAGCTGGATGATCCGGTAGTTGGCGTTGGCGATGTCCTGGGCCGACTTGAGCAGGTCTGGGACGGCGATCACGCTCACGAGCGAGGTGGTCTTGAGCATCGAGATGGTCTCGTTGCCCGTCGGCGGGATGATGAGTCGCATCGCCTGGGGCAGGACGATCAGCCTCAAGGTCTTGGCCCGCGACATGCCGAGCGAGCTCGCCGCCTCGGTCTGTCCCTCGTCGACCGAGATGATTCCGGCTCGGACGATCTCGGACATGTAGGCGCCCTCGTTGGTGGCGAGGGCGATCGAGCCGGCGATGAACGGGGTCAGCAGGCTGTTGATGTTGACCGTGGCGAAGCTCGGTCCGAACGGGATCCCGAGCGTCAGGTGCGGGTAGAGCGCGGCGATGTTGTACCAGAAGATGATCTGGACGAAGACCGGCGTCCCTCGGAAGAACCAGATGTAGACCCACGCAACCGACGACAGCAGCCGGCTCTTCGACATCCGCATGACGGCCAGCAGGATCCCGAGGATGACGCCGGCCAGCATGGCGATGATCGTCAGCTCGATGGTGACCAGCACCCCCGAGAGGACGTGGGAGCTGAAGAGGTACTGGCCGATCGTTTCCCATCCGAACCGGCTTCCCGTCGCATGGGGCTGCTCGGTGGTCGAGAAGACCAGCGTGTGGATGAGCATGGCGACGAGGACGGCGAGGACCGCCGCCATGACCCATCGCCATGGGTGCCGGACCGGCACCGCCCTGATCGGCTGACCCCCTGACGCGGACCGCGGCGACGCCCCACCGCTGGTGGGGGCGTCGCCGTCAGTCATCGCGTCGTATGGTCGCTGCGCCGGCTGGCTAGCTGGCTGCGCCGTTGATGGTCACGCCATCGGCGGTGACCGCACCGGCGGTGGTGCCCCACTTCTTCATGATGGCGTCGTAGGTGCCATCGGCGATCAGGCTCTTGACCGCCGCCTGCACCGCCTGGGTCATCGTGGTGCCCTTGGGCAGGGCGATGCCGTAGGGCGCCTCGTTGAACACGTTGCCCGACTGCTCGAAGGTGCCACCGGACTGGGTCACGATGTAGCCGACGACCGGCGAGTCGGCGTAGCCGACCTCAGCCCGACCCGACGAGACGGCGAGGTTGGCGCCGTTCTGGTCAGAGAACGACAGGACCTTGACGGCTCCCTTGCCGGCCTTGGTGCAGGCGGTGGAGGCCTTCTTGGACTCCTCCTCCTCGACGGTGCCCGCCTCGACCGACACCGTGTGGCCGCAGAGCGACGCCGTGGAGGTGAAGGACTTCTTGGCGCCGGCCTTGACGTAGAAGGCCTCACCGGCGCTGAAGTAGTTGACGAAGTCGACGACCTGCTCGCGGGCGGCGGTGTCGGTGAACGACGAGATCCCCACGTCGTACTTGTTGGCCTGCAGGCCGGGGATGATGGCGTCGAAGGTGACGTTCTTCTGCACCGAGGTCAGGCCCAGCGTCTGCGAGATCGCGGTGGCCAGGTCGGCGTCCATCCCGATGATGGTCGAGGAGCCGGGGGCCAGGAACTCGTCCGGCGGGTAGGAGGCATCCATGGCGAAGGTCAGCTGGCCGGTCGAGGCCACCGAGGCCGGCACCAGGGCCGCCGCCTCAGCGTTCTTCTTCGCCGCCGGGATCTTCGTCGTCGGGGCCGACGGGGCCTTGGTGGTCGACGAGCTCGAGGAGTCTCCCGACGAGCAGGCGGCAGCGAGCAAGGCGAGGCTCGCTGCGGCAGCGGCTGCGGCCTTGCGGGCCGAGGTGTGGCGGATGGTGGTCATGAGTCCTCCTCAGGTCCTGACGGAATCCGCTCAGTCTGTCACGGCACCGGCATGGGGTGCCGTGATCCACCACGCCCCGGGCTCAGTGGAGGGTCAGCGTGGCCGACTCCGGGCGCTCGGCGCGCCCCGGCAGGAAGCGGAACGAGACCAGTGCTCCCGCGACGGCGACGCCGGCCGCCACGAAGCACGCGACCTCGAGACCCGAGGAGAACGCCGAGAAGACGGACGCCTCGACTGCGGGCCGAGCGGCGGCCGGGGCGTGACCGACCACCTCGAGGGCGGCGGCGATCGAGTCCTGCGCAGCGCTCCTCGCCCCTCTCGGAATGGGGAGGCCGGCGAAGGCGCTGGCGATGCGCGGCCCGTAGCTCGAGGCGAAGACGGAGCCGATCACGGCCACGCCAAGCGTGCCGCCGAGCTCTCTCGTGGTGTTGTTGACCGCCGCTCCGGCGCCCATCTGCTCGGGGGTCAGGGCGCTCATCACGGCCTCGGTGGCGGGTGCGGTGTTGAAGGACAGGCCGAGGGCCAAGAAGACCATCGAGATGAGGATCCAACCGAAGTACGAGGCATCGGGCGTCCCGGTCAGGCCGACGATCACGAGGCCGAGCGCCATGGCCAGCAGGCCGATCCCCGACACCAGCTTGATGCCGACCTTGAGCGCCAGGACGGCGCCGATCGGGGTGAAGACGGCCGAGACGATGGCGAAGGGCAGCGTGTGCACGCCCGCCGAGAGGGTCGAGTAACCCTTCACGAACTGGAAGTACTGGGTGATGAGGAAGATGAACCCGAAGAGGCAGAAGAACGAGACGGCGATCGCCATCGCTCCGGCCGAGAACTTGGGGATGGCGAAGACGCGCACGTCGAGCAGCGGCTCAGCGGTGCGGAGCTCAAGGATGACAAAGGCGGCCAGGACCAACAGCGAGGCCGCGAAGCACCCGAGTGTCCCCACGGAGGTCCAGCCCCACTGCGGACCCTGGATGATGGCCAGCACCAGGAGCGTGACCCCGACCGTCGACACGAGGACCCCCGGCGTGTCGAAGCGTCGTCGCTCGGGAGCGAGGATCTTGGGGATCAGGATCTGCCCGAGGACCAGGGTGATGAGCACGAGCGGGACGTTGACCAGGAAGATCGAACCGAACCAGAAGTGCTCGAGCAGCGCTCCACCGGTGATCGGACCGAAGGCCACCGCCAAGCCCGAGGTGGCCCCCCAGACGCCCAGCGCCTTCTGCCGTTCCGAGGGATCGGTGAACACCGAGGTCAAGATGGCAAGGGTGGCCGGGAACACGAAGGCCGCCGCCACCCCCATCAGCGCACGGGCTGAAATGAGCTGGCCCGTCGTGGTGCTCAGGGCGGCGAAGACGGAGAAGACCCCGAAGAACACCAGACCGACCTGCATCACCCCCTTGCGGCCGAGTCGGTCCCCGACCCCGCCTCCGGCGAGCAAGAGCCCGGCGAAGGCGAGGCTGTAGGCATCCACGATCCACTGCAGGCCGGTGATGGACGCGCCGAGGTCACGGCTGAGGCTCGGCAGGGCCACGTTGACGATGGTGTTGTCCACCACGACGAGGAAGACCGACAGGCAGAGCACGGGCAGGATCAGCCAGCGGCGGTCGTGATGGGCGGAGGCAGCGTTCATGGTTCCCTCATTTGTAGAGCGTCGTGCTATAGTTATAGCACGATGTTCTTTAGATGGTCGCACCTGTGAGCGCTCGCCTCCGGACCCCCTCGACCGACGTGGCCAGCGCGATCCTCGGTGCCGCGTCCATGCTCCTCGAGCAGGAGGGCCCAGATGCCCTGTCGGTCCGCCGCATCGCCACCGAGGCCGGCGTCGCTCCCATGGGGGTCTACAACCACTTCCAGAGCAAGGCCGGCGTCATCGACGCCCTCTTCCGTCAGGGCTTCGCGGTCCTCGACTCAGAGCTCGAGGCGGTCCATCGCATCGCCGACCCGGAGCAGGCGCTCCGCACCGGTCTCGCCATCTACCGACGTCTCGCGCTCACCACGCCTGCCACCTACCGACTGATGCTCCTGCGGGCGGTCCCCTCCTTCGTGCCGAGCATCGAGAGCCAGCTCGTCGCCGAGGGGGCCTTCGACCAGCTCGTCCGGGCCGTGGATCGCATGGTCGATGTCGGCCTGTTCTCGCCGGGAGACCATCGGGAGATCGCCCAGAGGATCTGGGCGGCCTGCCATGGGTGGATCTCGCTCGAGATGTTCGGCATCGGCTTCACCGGAGATCCTGCGGCCGGCTACAACGATCTCGTCGACCTGCTGGTCTCAGGACTGCGCGCTCGGCCCTAGCGAGGAGCGCTGGCGATGTCAGGCCAGCGACCGGGCCGCCCCGGCTCGAGCAGCAGGTCGGTCAGCGTGCGGTCGAGATGCTCCTGGCGCCAGTCGAGCATCGCCTGCGCGTAGCGCAGCACGAGAGCAGGGTCCTGCGTCGTGGTGCGCCAGGTCGGGTCTGCTGCCAGGTCGAACAGGAGCCAGCTGCCGTCACCGAAGTGGACGTAGGCCCCCTCGTCGTCGTGGAGGACCGCCAGGTTCATCTGCTCGAGCCGCCGGTCGACAGGCCAGCCGGGCGCGAGGAACCCGAGGACCATCGCCCGCCAGTCCCACTCCCAGTGGGCGGCGGTGCGCCACTGCTCCGGGACCGCACCCTCGAGGAACGGCTGCAGCGGGCGCCCGTCGACCTGTGAGGGGATCTCGACGTCGAGGCTCACGGCGATCGTCGGCAGGAGGTCGACGTTCTCGGTGAAGCGCTCGACCCGAGTGCCGTGGGCGGCAGGGTGCCTCGGGTCGCTGATGATGCACGCGATGGCGTAGCTCTCCGGGAAGTAGCCGAGCTTCTCCTTGAGGCCATGGTCTCCGAGCTGCTCGCCGTGGTCGGACGTCAGGATGATCAGGGTCTCGTCGATCTGCCCGAGCTCCTCGAGCTGGTCGAGCACGCGGCCGACCTGCGCGTCGACCTCGGACACCATCCCGAAGTACTGCGCCCGCATGTGCCGACGACCTTCTTCCGTGTCGGGCGCCGCGCAGACGTCGAGTCCCATGGTGAGGTCGTGGAGGTGGTGGCGCTCGCCGTCGGGCGCCGGGGCGAGGCCGTCGCCGACATCCGCTGGGTCGTACATCGTGGAGTACTCCCCTGCCGCCGCGTAGGGCGGGTGGGGGCGCAGGTGGCTGAGGTGGGCGAACCACGGCTGCTCCTGCGTGGCGTGCCAAGACAGGAAGGCGTCGGTGACGAAGGTGCTCAGCGAGTGGGCGACCGGTCGATCGGGCTCGGCGGCGAGCGCGGCGATGTAGTCCGGGAACCTCCCATGGCCGAGCCCGGCGAGCCATTCGAGCCAGGGGTCCTGGCTCTCTGGCATGAACAGGCCAGAGGCGAACCCCGGCAGGATGCCGGCGTAGTACTCGAGGCGCTCGTCGTCGGGGCCGTCGGCCACCCGCGGGTCGATCCCCTGGTCGGTGTACCCGAAGAGCGTCGGGGTCATCCCCGCCCGGCGGGCGAGCAGGGCCACGTTGTCGTGCCGGTGGTCGAGCGGCGTCCCATTGCCGACGACCCGGTGGTTGGCCTGGTACATACCGGTGTAGAGCGACGCTCTACCTGGCGAGCACGGAGCGGCCTGGGAGAAGTGACGGGCGAAGTGCACGCCACGAGCACGGAGCCGATCAAGGGCGGGCGTGGCCACCAGCGGGTGCTCGACCATGTCGGCGCGGAGCTGGTCGAGGGTGATGAGCAAGACGTTCACGGTCGAGCATCCTCCATCATCGAGCGCATCGAGGCCCCGAACCGGTGGATGGCGTCGCGCACCCCGGTCGAGAGCCCCGCCATCCGGAGGTAGCCGTGGGTGAGCGAGTCCTCCTCGATCAGGTCGACCGTCACGCCGGCACCCTCGAGGAGTGCGGCGAGGGCGAACCCCTCATCGTGGAGCACGTCGAAGCCGGAGATCGACAGCACGGTGGGTGGCGCCATCATCACGTCCTCGCTGAGCAGCGGCGAGACCCGAGGGTCCGACCGATCCTGTCCCTCTGGCAGGAGCATCTCGTAGAAGAACTCCATGTCGTCGATCGTCAGACCCCAGCCCCCATCGAAGGCCACCCGAGAGTCCGACATGATCTCCGGTCCGAGCGCCGGGTAGCACAGTGCCAGGCACGAGAGTCCCTCGGCGACCTCGAGGGAGGCCACCAGCGCGAGCATCGCCCCAGCCGAGTCGCCGCCGACGCCGACGCAGGGCGCACCAAGCTCGTCGGCGCTGGCTACGGCCCATCGGGTCGCGGCCGTGACGTCATCCTGGCCGGCCGGGAACGGGTGCTCCGGGGCCAGCCGGTAGTCGATGGACAGGATCCGCTGCTCGCTGACCGAGGCCAGCCGTCGCATGGCGTTGTCGTGGCTGGCCAGGCTGCCGAGCACCCACCCGCCCCCGTGGGCCCACACCACGACACCAGCAGACTCTGCCCCGTCCGGCACGTAGAGGTGGGCCTGGATGCCACCGGTCGGACCCGGGATCACCACCTCGACGAGGTCGACGCCCGAGGGAGGATCCGGATCGAGCAGTGCGGCAGCCTCGACGTAGTTGGTCCGGGCCGCCTCGAGCGGCACCGAGCGCAGCGCCGGAGCAGGGTTCGCACGCTGCCAGGCGATGGCCTGCTCGAGCTCGGGGTCGATCACCATTCCTCCTCTCGACCCGAACACTAGGTCGGACCCGACCTCGGGCTGCCGATGTGACCGGGCGGGCGCGAGACTGTCCCCCACCATGCTTGCGCTGTCTGCACTCGATCCCGCGCTCGATCTCGCTATCGAGGTCAGCCCTGGTCCTGATGGCGGTCCCGCCACCCATGCGGTCTCGGTCACGAACACCTCGGGTCGACCCTTCGCCCCCGGCCGGGTGGTCATGCGCAGCGACCTCGTGGTCGATTCGCTCGTGGAGCACGGCTACCAGTCCTGGTCGACGGTCCGGCCAGCCCTGGCGGCTGATGTCCGAGCCCAGCGAGGTGACGCCCCGAGGTGGTTCCGCAACCAGATGCTGAGCGATGGCTCCCTCGGTGGTCGAGCGCTCTGCGCGGACACCGTGCTGGTCCATCCCCGAGGGCTGCTGGCGACCACCTGGCTCGACGGCCCGCCGGTGAGCATGATCGTCGGCCCTGACGGCACCGTCAGCGTGTCCGTCGACCTCGAGGACGTCATGCTCGAGCCCGGCATTCCCCGCACCCTGGCCCTGCTCCGCTGCGTCGAGGGCGAACCCGGTGGGCTGCTCTCGACCTGGGCGGCGCTGACCGGTGCCGCCGCCGGTGCCCGCGTCTCCTCGACCCAGCCGCTCGGGTGGTGCAGCTGGTACCAGTACTTCACCAGCGTGAGGTCCGACGACATCATCGCCAATCTCGCGATCGCTGCCGACCACGGCCTCGGCCTCGTCCAGGTCGACGACGGTTGGCAGCCGTCGATCGGTGAGTGGTCGGGCACCGCGCCCTCCTTCGGCGCACCGATCGGCGAGGTGGCGGACCGGATCCGTCAGCGGGGGCTCTCGGCCGGGATCTGGACCGCCCCGTTCCTCGCCATCGAGGGAGGGCCGCTCGCCGAGCGGAACCCCTCCTGGCTCGTCCGCAACGAGGTCGGCGCCCCCCGCACCGCCCTGCACCACGAGGGTTGGGGCGGCAAGGTGTTCGCGCTCGACCTCAGCCAGCCGGCGGTGGTCGACCACCTCGTCGAACAGTTCGGCGCGCTGGCCGATCTGGGCTTCGACTACTTCAAGATCGACTTCCTCCACGCCGGCATGGTGCCCGGACTGCGACATGGGGACGGCGGCCCCGGCCGGACGCACCACTTCCGAGCGGCCCTGGCCGCGATCCACACGGCGATCGGTGAGGAGGCCACGCTGCTCGGGTGTGGGAGCCCGCTAGCGCCGGCGGTCGGCCTCGTCGATGCCATGCGGGTCTCAGAGGACGTCGCCCCCCACTGGGGACCCGGTGCCCACTTCCCGGGCTGGGAGGAGTCGAGCGTCGGAACGGCCAACGCCATCGAGGCGTCGGTCCGACGCGCGCCGCTGCACCGTCGCTGGTTCGCTGGTGACCCCGACTGCGCCATCCTGCGGCCTTCGGACACCGAGCTCACCCCTGCCGAGCGCGCCGCCCTGGTGGCCACCATCGCAGGAACCGGTGGGTTCACTGTGGTCTCCGACGACCTCAGCCGCTACGGCACGGCCGAGTGGGACCTCGTCGAGGCCCTCCGAGACTGCCAAGGCCTCGTGGACGGGCCGCTCGACCTCGTCGACCCTCTGTCAACTGACGTCCTCGAGGTGGTCGGCAGCCACCACCGCCTCGACGTCGACCTCGGCGCCCGCAGGGCACGGGTCACCGGGCCGAGCATCCCATCGATCTTCCAGGGCGGCGCGTGATCCTCGTCGAGATCCTCGAGGGCCAGCTGCGTCGAGGCTCGGGCAACGCCCCGGCCCTGATCCATGATGGCCAGACGTGGAGCTACGTCGACCTCCTCGAGCGAGCGGCCGCCGTCGCCTCTGCCGCGACCGACGGCCTCACCGGCAACCAGACGGTGGCCGTCCTCGGCGAGAACCACCCTGACACCGTGGCCGCCTACTACGGCGTGGCGTCGGCGGGCCGTGTCCTCACCTTCCTCAATCACCGCCTGGCCGAAGAGGAGCTGCTCGGTCAGCTCGAGCGATCGGCCGCCGGGATCCTGCTCGCCAGCCCGGCCCAGGCGCAGCGGATCGCTCCGAGGTGCCCGGACCTCCCGATCATCGAGTTCGGCGCCCCTCTCCCAACTGGGCGACCCCGGTGGAGCGCGAAGGCCGATGATGCCGCCTGGTTGCTCTTCACCTCCGGGACCACTGGGACGCCCAAGGGCGCCCTGCTCAGCCACGCCTCGCTCCTCGCGGCCATCGGATCCTCGAGCCAGGCACGGCCGCTGCGCGACGACGACGTCATCGCCTTCCCGTTCCCGCTCTGCCACGTGGCTGGCTACAACGTGCTGCGCAGCCACGATGCCGGTCGCCCGGTGGTGCTCCTCGATGGGTTCAGCGCGCCGGGGCTCGTCTCCGCCATCGCTGACCACGGGGTCACCTCGGTGAGCCTGGCCGCCACCATGCTCGCCCAGCTGCTCGACCTCCTCGAGGACGACGGTGAGGCGCTGGCCGCCGTGCAGACGCTGCGCACCATCGCCTATGGGGCGTCGCCCATGCCTGTCGAGCTCCTGCGCCGGGCCGACGCCCTGCTCTCGGTCGAGCTGTCCCAAGGATTCGGCATGACGGAGCTCTCAGGCAACGCCGTCTTCCTCGATCCATCGGCCCATCGTCGGGGCTTCGACACGGACCCGACCGTCCTGTCGAGTGCCGGCATTCCCGGACCGGGCGTCGAGCTCCGCCTCGTCGATCCCGACGACCACGAGGTGCCCGATGGAGACGTCGGGGAGATCTGCATCGCCGGAGCCCAGGTGATGCTCGGCTACCTCGATGATCCGGCGGCCACCGAGGCCGCCCTGCGCGGAGGGTGGATGCACACCGGCGACCTCGGCCGCATCCGGCCCGACGGGCTGCTCGAGGTGGTCGACCGCCTCAAGGACATGATCGTCACCGGCGGCGAGAACGTGGCCTCGCTCGAGGTCGAGCGCGCCATCTCGGCCGCCTTCCCCGAGGTCGCCGAGGTCGCCGTGGTCGCCGTCCCCGATCCGACCTGGGGCGAGAACGTCTGCGCCTGCGTCACCCTGGTCGACTCCCGGATGATCAGCGTGGACGACCTTGCGGACCGGCTCCGGGGATCGTTGGCCGGGTTCAAGACCCCGCGCCACCTCGTCGTGCTCGACGCCCTCCCGACCACCCACTCCGGGAAGGCAGCGAAGGCCGAGCTCCGGCGGCTCCTCGCCGCAGAGCCCCACCGGCTCGGTGCACGCCGGGGAGGAGCCCGCTAGGACCAGTCAGCACCCACCGACGCCCCCAGCGTGTCGATCAGGGGGCGCAGGATCATCGTGTAGGTGTCCGACATGGACCCATCGCGATGCGTGGACTGGACCTGCTGCCGATCGGGGTCGGACACCACGGCCCTGAAGGCGGCTCGGCTGGGGAAGGCGTTGAACCGCACCTGGTCCCAACGCCGACCGTCGCCGACCGGGGTCCCTTCGACGTCGAACCAGCCGTCGATGCGCACGCCCTGGGCGAACGCCACCTTCGCCGCGTAGGAGGCGTAGGTGTTGAGGTCCTCGGCGCCCGCGCCGTCATCGGCGAGCTGCACGACGTGGCAGACGAGGATCGGCGGATCCTCGGGGGTCGAGGGGTTGGGTGCCGAGGAGAACGACGTGCGCGGGAACTCCGGCGTGGCGATGGGCAGGTCCATCGGGGTGCAGCACAGGATGATCGTGCGCTCCATCCCAGCCGCCTTGTGGGCGTGGCGCTCGAGGTAGTCAGGCCGCTCCTGCATCTCCATGAACGCCCGACGGGAGGGGTAGTTCACGACGGCCACGGCATCCCAGTCCTGGTCATCTCCGAGGAGCTTCGCCTCGACCTCTGCATAGAGCACCAGCGACGCGCCGAGCTCCTTGAAGATCCCGAACGGTGCGTAGAGCGCATCGGCCTCGGCCCCGGTGATGGACGACTCGCGGCCGTCGGCGTAGACGGCCACGTCGCGGTACTTCATGAGGTTGACCATCCAGACCGGGCCGTCGTCCTCCGGTCGCACCGCCTCGAGTCGGGCGGCATAGGCCTCGTCCACCGTGCCGTAGGTGACCTCTTCGCTCAGCTTGCCGGCCATATGCCCCCGTTCGTGAGGCGATCGTCTGTCGGTCACCTCGTAGCAGTCGGTGTGACAATACCTCCACGTGTCGCCGTCAGGCCACGACCACGCCGAGCAGGAAGCCGTCGTAGCCCTTTGCGCCGACGGTCTGGATGGCGGTCGCCCTGAGGCGACCCTCGGCGGAGAGCTGGGCGAACATCTCCCTGGTGCCGACGACGGAGGCGTTGTCCGAGGCGGCGTCGAGGACTGCCCCGTCGCGAACGACGTTGTCCACGAAGATGACCGTGCCGGGTCGGCTCAGCTCGAGTGCTCGGCGGACATAGGTGGGGTTCGACTCCTTGTCGGCGTCGATGAAGACCAGGTCGAAGGGGCTCTCGCCCTGCTCGACCATCGAGGCCAGCGTCGACGTCGCCTGACCCTCTCGTAGCTCGATGCGGTCGGCGACGCCAGCGAGCGCGAAGGCCGCTCGAGCGACGTCCGCGTGGGTCGCATCGGACTCGAGGGTCACCACCCTTCCCGTCGGGCCGGCAGCACGTGCCATCCGGATGGCCGAGTAGCCCCCGAGGGTCCCCACCTCGAGCACCCGGGTCGCGCCGGACATCATGACGAGCACCTCGAGGAGCGCTCCATGCGGGGCCGACACGGCGATGGCAGGGAGCCCGGCGACCCGGCTCGCCTCGAGGACAGCAGCGAGGACCTCGTCCTCGAGGCCGAGGGAGTCGACGACGTACTCGTCCACCTCGAGCGCCGTGTCGAGAAGTTCACCCATTTCGTCTCCTGACCTCGTTCCTGCTCGATCTCACCACAACCCACAGGGGGGCGTCGAGGCACCGGGGCTAGCGTGAGGGTCCAGACCGTGACCCCGGAGGACCCATGACCAACGCTGCGTCTGACGACAACGCCGCCCCACAGGCCCCGCCACATGCCGGGATCACCCTCGTCGCCCTGATCCTCGTGGCCACGGTGGCCAACCTCAACCTCTCGGTGGCCAACGTCGCACTCCCCAACATCGGCCTGGCCTTCAAGGCCTCGCAGTCCGCCCTCAACCTGGTGGCCGTCGGCTTCTCCCTCGGCCTCGCCGGCACCGTGCTCTACCTCGGCGCCATCGGTGACCGCTACGGCCGCTACATGATGCTGCTGATCGGGACCTCCCTCGCCATCCCAACCTCCATCGCGGCCGCCTGGTCGACCGACATGACGATGCTGATCGTCTCGCGGGTGCTCGGCGGAGTCGCCGCCGGCATGGCCTTCCCCACCACGCTCGCCCTCATCACCGCCCTGTGGAGCGGCCCGGCCAGAGTGCGGGCTATCGCCGCCTGGTCGGCGGTCGGTGCCGCCATGGCCGCCGTCGGGCCGCTCCTCGCCGGGATCGTACTGAACACCTACTGGTGGGGGTCGTGCTTCCTGATCAGCATCCCGCTCGCCCTGGTCGCCTTCGGCCTCTCGGCCCGGTACGTGCCCCGCCACGTGAACGAGTCGACCGAGCCGGTGGACAACCTCGGAGGGGTGATCTCGGTGGTGGCCGTCATGGCGCTGGTCCTGTCCATCAACCTCGCTCCGAGCCCCGGGGAGGACAGGGCGGCGCTGATCGCGGGCATCATCGCCGTCGTGGCCCTCGTGGCGTTCTTCGTCCGCCAGCGTCGGGCCGCCGAGCCGCTGTTCGACCTCGCCATCGCTCGGCGTCGCATCTTCTGGGTGGCGGCGACCGGCGGGCTGATCGTCTTCGGCACGCTGATGGCCGCGATCTTCCTCGGAGAGCAGTACCTGCAGGACGTGCTCGGCTACTCGACGCTCAAGGCCGGTGCGGCGGGACTCCCCGCCGCGGTCGCCATGCTCATCGCCGCCCCGATCTCCGCGCGGCTCATCGAGCGGTTCGGCTCCCGGTTCACCCTGCTGTGCGGCTATGCCTTCTGCCTCGCCGCCTTCATCATGATGCTCGTCACCTGGACCGAGACCTCGGGCTACCCCGTCGTGGCCGCCGCCTTCTGCCTCGCCGGCATCGGCGTCGGGCTCGCCGGGACCCCGGCCTCCCACTCGCTCACCAGCTCGGTGCCCGTGCGTCGGGCCGGCATGGCGTCCGGGACGTCCGACCTCCAGCGCGACCTCGGTGGATCGATCATGCAGTCGCTCCTCGGAGCGATCCTCACGGCCGGCTACGCCGCGGCGGTCGCCTCTGCAGTGGCCAAGTCGCCGACCAAGATCTCCGACGCCGTGACCAGCGAGCTCCAGCGCTCCTTCGCGTCGGCAGCGACGGTCGCCGAGCGGTACCCCGCCTACTCAAAGGCGATCATCGCCGGTGCCCGGTCCTCGTTCCTCGAGGGCGCGAACTGGGCCTACGCCTCGGGTTGCATCTCGATCATCCTGGGCGCCATCGTGATCGCGGTCTTCTTCCCGCGTCGCGACGAGGAGGAGCGCCTCCTCGCCTCCTACGAGGCGGAGGACGCCTCCTTTACCTGAGGTCAGCGTCCGACGGGCTCAGGCGTCGGCTCGGGGATGACCAACTCGACGTGGTCCTCAGGGTCGACGTTGAGCCGAGGGAGCACCTTGTCCAGCCAGCGCGGGAACCACCAGTTGGCCGGGCCCAGCAGCTGCATGACGGCCGGCACGATCGCCATGCGGATCAACAGGGCGTCGACGAAGATCCCCGCGGCGAGGCCGAGGCCGAACTCCTTGATCACCTGAACGCCACCGAGCATGAACGAACCGAAGACCAGGATCATGATCAAGGCGGCGGCCGAGATGGTCTTGCCGGTGGCGGCGAGGCCGTTGCGGACCGCCAGCTTGTTGTCCCCGGTGCGCAGCCACTCCTCGTGGATCCGCGAGAGCAGGAAGACCTCGTAGTCCATCGACAGGCCGAAGAGGATGGCGAACATCATCACCGGGAGGAACGCCTCGATGGGGCCCGGCCGGGTGACCCCGATGAGCGACCCCATCCAGCCGTGCTGGAAGACGGCGGTCAGGACCCCGAAGGCGGCACCGATCGAGAGCAGGTTCATCACTGCCGCGGTCAGGGGGATCACCACCGAGCGGAAGACCATGGCCAGGAGGAGGAACGACAGCAGGACCACGAGGCCGATGAACAGCGGCAGCTTCTGACCGAGGACCTGGGCGAAGTCAGCGAAGATCGCCGTGAACCCTCCCACCAGCACCGTGGCTCCCGTGCCCGCCATCAGGTGGGGCAGGGTCGTCGTGCGCAGGCGGTCGAGGAGCTGGCCGGTCTGCTCGGACTGCGGTGAGGTCGTCGGATAGACGAGCGCCAGGTCGACGGTGCGCCCATTGCCGATCGGGGTCGGGATCACCGGTGAGACCGCAGCCACGCCTGGGGTGCCGCCCACTCGCTCGAGGGCAGCGACGACCTTGGCCTGCTGGGCTTCCGAGGTGGTGACGGCGACCAGCTGGAGCGGACCGTTGAACCCGGGGCCGAATCCGGTGGCCAGCAGGTCGTAGGCCTCACGGGTGGTCGATCCCCTGGGGTCGTTCCCGGCGTCGGAGCTGCCGAGCCGCATGGAGAAGAAGGGCAGAGCGATGAGCACCACGAGCACGAGGGACACGAGGGCCGGCACGACCGGACGTCGTTGCACGAGGTCGGCCCACCGGGGCCAGAACCCCGACGTCCCGGCGCCGACGATCCGCGGCCCGTCCTTCGCCAGCGATCGACGCTGCTTGCGACTCATGACCCGAGGACCGATGAACCCGAGCAGGGCTGGGAGCAGGGTGAGTGCGGCCACCATGGTCAGCAGCACGCCGAGGGAGGCGGCGATGGCAAGCCCGTAGAGGAAGCTCACGCCGAGGGCGAACATGCCGAGCAGCGCGATGCACACGATGATCCCGGCGAACAGCACGGCACGACCCGAGGTGTCCACGGCCGCCACGATCGAGGTCTCCGTGTCCTGACCGGCCATGAGGCCCTGTCGATGGCGCGTCACGATGAAGAGCGCGTAGTCGACCCCCACGCCGAGGCCGATGAGCAGCACCAGCTCCGTGGAGAAGGTCGGCATCTTGAGGACGTTCGACAGCAGGCCGATCAATCCGATGGCCGTCCCCAGCGAGGCGAGCGCCGAGACCAGGGGAAGCGCCATGGCCCAGACGGAGCCGAACACCAAGAGCAGCACCAGGCCGGCGAGCAGCACGCCGCCGAGCATCCCGCCCACCGCCGGCTTGTTGGCCTGGCTGGCGATCTGTCCGGAGACGGCCACGGTCAGGTCCTTCGAGCTGCCCTTGGTCACGAGGTCCACGAAGGCCTTGGACTTCTTCTCGTTCACGGCGAACGGCGTCACATCGAAGGTCACCGTGGCGAAGGCGATCCGGCCGTTCGCCGAAATCTGCTTGGCCCCGAAGGGGCTGTAGGGCGACACGATCTGGCCCTTGGCCACGTGCGGGAAGGCGGCGACCTCGTCGAGGATCGCGTTGACCTTCGCCTCCACCGCCGGGTCACGCACGCTCGAGCCGGCGGGGACGGCGAAGACGATGCGCTCGGTGTCTCCCGAGGCCTGGGGCAGCGCCGACTTGAGCAGGTCCATCGCCTGGGTCGACTCGGTGTTGGGGAGGTTGAACGACTGGGTGAAGGCATTGCCGACGATGCTCGAGACGGCCATGATGCCGACGAGGACGAATAGCCAGATGCCGATGACGGCGCGACGGTGACGGACGCACCACGTGGCGAGTGCACGCATGGGGTTCTGCTCCTGAGGGGGGGGTCGGAGGCAGTGGCTCCGAGGGGTGCCACGGCGATGGAGGGCGCTCGGCCCTGATCCCACCCTACCGGGAGCCCCTGCCGGTCGGTCTCGCCCCTGATCAGGCGGTGCCGGGATCGTCCGGCTCCACCCGCAGGCCGGCCGCCAGGTCCACCTCGGCGACCTCAGCCACGGCGGCGTCGGGCACCGAGCGATGCACGCCGGTGTCGAGTGCCCGGAACGTGCTGGGGCTGACGAGGCCGACCAGGCCGAGAGCGGCCAGCATGACGAGGCCCGAGGCGACCGTCATCGTCCGGACCCCGATGATCCGAGCCACCTCCCCCTGGAGCATGAGCCCGAGGGGGTACAAGACACCGAGCGCCATCATGAACAGGCTCAGCACCCGTCCGCGCGAGGCCTCGGGTGCCGTGAGCTGCACGACCGTGTTGAGTCCCGAGAGCACGCAGATGTAGGCACCGCCGACGAGGGCGATGCCGATGGCGGCCAGCGGCAGCGTCGGGCTCAGCCCATAGAGGATCACCGCCACCGCCACCGCCACCAGCGACACCGTCACCACGCGCCGGTGGCCGATCTTCATCGCCAGCGGCGCCAGGGCCAGGGCGCCGATGACGGCCCCGATCCCCTGGGCGGTGGTGAGGGTGGCCGGACCGCCCGCCCGGCGGTGAAGGCCATCGATGGCCAGCGAGGCGATGAGGCCGATGAACGGGGAGATCACGATGGCGAGGAGCGCGATCAGGATGATCGCCGCTCGGCAGCTCGGCTCGCTGGCCGCCACCCGCGCCCCCTCCCGAAGCCGATGCCAGACCCCCTCGGAGCTCGGGGCGCGTGGGTGCGACGGCACCCTGACCAACGACAGGGCGATCACCACCGCTCCGAACGAGACGCCGTTGACCAGGAATGCCATCGATGGCGACCAGGTCACGAGGATCACCCCGGCGACCGCCGGCCCGAGCACCCGACCCATGTTCCATTGGGCCGAGGACAACGAGACCGCCGCCATCAGGTCCTCCTGCTCGACGAGGTCCGGCAGCAGCGCCTGGTACGCGGGGAAACCGATCGAACCGGCCGACGAGCCCACGAAGCTCAGGACGACCAGGAGCCACGGCGACCGGTGGCCACCGGCCACCAGGGCGGCGAGGAGGAAGGCGAAGGCGGCCTCCGCCACCGTCGTGGCGATCAGCCAGCGGCGACGGTCCAGGCGGTCTGCCAGCATCCCGCCCAGCGGGGCGAGCAGGCCCATCGGAAGGAAGCCTGCGGCCATGACGAAGGCCGTCCAGAACGGGTTGTGCTGGTCCAGGGTGACCAAGGTGCCAAGGGCCACGGTCTGCACCCAGCTGCCGACGTTCGAGACGAGGGCCGAGGACCAGACCAGTGCGTAGTTGCGCGACCGCAGGGGTCGCAGCGAGGAGAAGGCCACAGAGGTGAGGCTACCGACCCCCGACCCGGTTCCGGTTCAGTCGAGGCTCAGGGCTTCTCGGGCTCGGCGATCTCCGGGAACAGCGTCCCCTCGGCGGCCAAGGAGCCCGACACCCCTCCCCCACGACCGCGCAGGACGACGGAGGCCACGACTGCTCCGAGCGCCCCGAGCAGCGGTCCGGCCACATAGATCCACGCCGTCGACATGGTGCCACCGACGACATCGGGGGCGAACGAGCGCACCGGGTTCATCGACGCTCCGGTGAGCGGGCTGGCCCAGAGGCCGGCCAGAGCGATGTAGCCACCGACGGCGAGAGCCCCGAGCACCCCGACGTTCTGGGCCCCCGACGCGGTGCCCAGGATGACGCTGATCAGGCCGAGGGTCAGCACTGCCTCGATCAGCACCGCGGCCACGTCGGTGGTGTGCGCTCCGGGGAGCGTCGCACCGGCGGAGGCCGACACCGGGACCACCAGGCGCAGGAACACCACCGCCCCGATCGCCCCGACCAGCTGGGCGATCACATACGACGGGACGCGCCGCCAGGGGAAGTCGCGGCGCAGCGAGAAGGCGAAGGTGACGCAGGGGTTGAAGTGAGCCCCGGAGACCTTGCCCATGAACAAGATCATCGCCATGACCATCAGGCCGGGGGCGACCACGGCGGCCGACCTGCTGATGCTTCCCGGGTACTGGCGGTCGACCATCCCCGCCCCGGCGGCGACGAGCACGAGGAAGAAGGTGCCGAGGAGCTCGGAGGCGACGCGCCGCCACTGCTGCTTCGGGTCGTCGAAGTCGACCAGCCGCTGCCGGATGGGCACCAGCACGGTCTTGACGAAACGGTCGAGCGCCTGCTCGTCGGTTCCGGGGTCCGGCGTCGGCTCAGTGCTCCCCATGGGTCGATTCTACGGAGCGGCCTGGCTGCCTCGCAGCCCACGTCCGCGGGAGATCAACGCCCAAGCGACCGCACCAGCGAGTTGTAGATCCAGCGGACCGGGATGTAGTTGTCGTAGGTGTGGAGCGGGATCCCGAGCTCGCGCACCGCCGAGAGCCCCAGGGCATAGGCCTGGTTCGCCATGAGCCCGAAGGCCGCCATCTCGGGTGATGCGCCAGTCTCGGTCAGGCGCTGCAGCAGGGTCGGGTTCGTGTGGGCGAAGGCCGACATGATGACCACGGCGAGGCGCGGGTCGTGCTGGGCGGCGATGTGGAGCTCTTGGCGGAAGTTCCGCCAGGTCCGGCGGCCCTCGTTCAGAGACGAGGCGATGAACATCGCGTTGTTGTCCGGGATCGAGAGCGACCCGCCGAGCGCAGCGGCCTGACGACCGTTGTCGGCCAGCACCTCCTCGATCGTGGACTCGAAGGTGTAGGCGTGGAGGGCTCCGGCGTTGGCGAAGCGCGGTGCCGCTGCCCCCGGGGTCAAGCGTGCCGATCGGCAGATCCGGAGCATCGAGGCTGCGGCCACCCCGGAGGCGGCCACCACCTCGAGGTCAGCCCGCAGCAGTCGACCAGTGATCGGGTCCCCCTCCTTGGAGCCAGGGGCAGGGAACTCGAGCGGGGCGGGGGCCGGCGGCGGATCCTCGCCCACGAGCTCCCTGGCATCGTCCGGCAGCGACGAGACGGCCCAAAGGATGTCGTCGAGCACCCTGACCTCAGGGAGGACCGGTGCAGTGAGCTCGACGCCCACGGAGGCGGCGAGGAGCCATGCCGCCCGCATCTCGGCCATCGGCCCCCGCAGGGAGAGCTCGCCCCAGAGCTGCTCGACGTCAGGCTGGACCACCTCGCGCAGGACCGGGGTGCGGCGGGCCAGGCACAGGATGTGGACGAAGGGCAGGTCATGCTCGGCCGGACGCTCATCGCGGCGCTGACCGGCGGTCACGTGCCGCAGCCACTCATCGCCCGCCAGAGACCAGATCGTGGCGAACACGCCGTAGACGTCACCGAAGTGGGCGTAGACCGTGCCCCGTGACACCCCTGACTCCGCAAGGAGGTTGGCCACCGTCACCCGGTCGATCCCGATCGTCGAGATCTGTCGGAGCGCTGCTCGCAGCACCCGGCCCGGTCGAGAGTCGTCCGCCAGCAGGCTGGCGAGCGCCGGCGAGTCCTTGAGCAGGACGGGTGCGACGTCGGAGACGGAGAGCAGACCCACAGGAGGCATGACGGAAACGCTAGCCCCCCCTTCGCATCAGCGGATGGAGACCGATGTCAACCTGCTCGATGGCTGGTCTGAGGGACCGCCGAGCCTTGGAAGTGCTCGGCACGCGAAGCGTGGCCAAGAACGGAGACTTGCGATCCCCGGTCTTGGCCACGTTTGGAGCGGACGACGGGATTCGAACCCGCGACCCTCACCTTGGCAAGGTGATGCTCTACCACTGAGCCACGTCCGCGTGACGACCGTCATCCTATCCGCTCCGGAGCAGGAGGTCAGATCGGAAGCGACTCAGCCGGCGATGTGCTCCGGGCCGAGGGGGTTTCGACCGAGGAGCACCGTCGCCTCGTGCTCGAGGAACTCGCAGAGCACGGAGGCGTCCGGCACCTTCTTGGCGCAGGCCAGGATTCCGAACTCGAGGGTGCCTGCGTAGCCGAGCACGGTCACGTTGAGCGCCTGGTTGAACATCAGCGGACCCATCGGCGAGGCCCGCACGATCTGCTCGCCAGCGCACCACAGCGGCACCGGAGGTCCGGGCACCGAGGAGATGATCACGTTGGCCACGTTGGGCAGGTGCTCGAAGAGGTCGAACGCCGAGATGACGCGCCCGGCCAGGGAGGCCACCGCCGGTCCGGCCGCCTCGGCGAGCTCGTTGATGAAGTCCGCCGGTCGCTCTCCCGCCTCGCGGACCTCGCGGCTCCGCTCCGAGAGGGCGGCGAGGCGATCGAAGGGATCGAGGAGGTCGACCCGAAGCGGATCGAGCTTGCCCGAGATCATGTTCCCGAGGTCGCCCTCGGTGCCGGGCACCCGGATGTTCACCGGGGTGAAGCAGATCAGGTCGCGATCGACGACCTCTCCGCGCTCCTCGAGCAGGCGCCGCAGCGCCCCACCCACCACCGTCATGGCGAAGTCGGTCACGGTGCCGCCGTAGGGGCTCGTCGCCTCCTTCACGTCGGTCAGGTCGAGGCAGAAGCGTTCGAAGTTCCGCGCATACGACACCGTGCCCGTCAGGGGCGTGCGCGGCGCGTCGAGCAGGGTGGGCCCGCTCGGCAGGTCGTCATCGCTCGACTCGGTGGCACCAGTGATCTCGTCGACCTTGCCCGCCAGTCGCTCGAGGCTCGACCCCAGGGCCTCGAGGATGGCGCCGGGCCGACGGAACAGCTCAGAGGACGAACGAGCCAGCAGCTCGATCGGGCTCGGCAGTGGAGGCGGCACATCGAGCTCGACGTGGGGAGCCGGCGGGCTCGGCTCCTCGCTGAGATCGAAGAGCCCGGCGAAGACGGTGACGCCCGACACGCCGTCAGCCAGGGCGTGGTGCACCTTGGCCAGAAGGGCGTGTCCGCCGTTGGCCATGCCCTCGATCACGCTGATCTCCCAGAGCGGTCGGTCGGGAGCCAGTTGCCTCGCCATGACCCGAGCGATGAGCGCCTCGAGCTCCTTGGGCCCACCCGGGGACGGCACCGCCCGCCGCACGACGTGGAAGTCGATGTCGAAGTCAGGGTCGTCGATGAGCAGGGGCGGGCCGAGGTCGAAGGGAACCCGCAGCACACGCCGGCGCAGCACCGCAGCCTTGCCGAGGCGCTCCTCGATGTGGTTCCTGATCTCGATGAACCTCGCGATCGGGTCCTTTGTCGTGGACTCCCGGTGCTCGAGCTCGATGAGCACCCCGATGTGCAGGGGCGCGTTGGCCGAGTCCATGGTCACGAAGACGCTGTCGAGCGCGGCGAGCGGCTCGCTGCTCATCGACCCGTGCTCCCGAACCCACCGGCTCCCCGCTCCGTTGCGGGGAGGTCGGCCTCCCCCACGACCCGGAAGGCCGCCGTCTCGACCTTCATCAGCACGAGCTGGGCGATGCGATCGCCCGGGTGCACAGCGAAGTCCTCGTGAGGATCGGTGTTGATCAGCAGGACCTTGATCTCCCCGCGGTACCCGGAGTCGATCAGCCCTGGCGTGTTGAGGCACGTCACCCCATGGCGGAGGGCGAGTCCGCTCCGCGGCTGGACGAACCCGCCGTAGCCCTCGGGAATCGCCGCGACGATGCCGGTGCCGACGAGAGCCCGCCCGCCACCCGCCGCAAGCAGCACGTGCTCGCTCGCCACGAGGTCGCAGCCGGCATCGCCGTCGTTCGCATAGCGAGGCAGCTCTGCCGCACTGCCGATGAGGCTGATGGCGACGTCGAGCATGACCCAATCGTACCTGTCACCCCTCCGCGGTTCACCGGGCGCGCTCGATCACGCCGGGGTCTACTGTTCAGGCCGTGCTCGCGTGGATCGACCTCGAGATGACCGGCCTCGACCCGGCGCGCCACGTCATCGTCGAGATCGCCTCCCTCGTGACCGACGACGACCTCACCATCGTCGCCGAGGGGCCCGACCTCGTCATCTCGGCCACGGCGGCGGAGCTCGCCGAGATGGACGACTTCGTGACCACGATGCACACCAGCTCCGGGCTGCTCTCGGAGATCTCCTCGTCCACCCTCACCCTCGCCGAGGCCGAGGCAGCCACCCTCGCCTTCCTCTCCGAGCACCTCGAGGCCGGGGCGGTCCCCCTGGCCGGCAACTCGATCGGGACGGACCGCCGGTTCCTCGACGCCCAGATGCCGAACCTCGAGGCCTTCTTCCACTACCGCTGCGTCGACGTCTCGACGATCAAGGAGCTCGGGCGCCGGTGGTGCCCGGAGGCGGTGGCGTCAGCCCCGACCAAGAGCGGCGGCCATCGAGCCCTCGACGACATCAGGGAGTCCGTCGCCGAGCTCGCCCACTATCGATCGACGATGTTCACCACCACGACCGAGGAGGACCGATGAACGAGCCCACAGGAGTCACGAGCGACGAGGCAACGGCCCAGCTCATCGCCCCCGGGAGCCGGTTCGAGATGACGACGGCCATGGTCCGGGGCGTGGAGACCAGGGTCTGGGCCCATGCCCCCGGATCTCTCCGCGACGTCCTCGAGCTGTCCAAGGGATACGGCGACCGCACGTTCATCGTCTACGAGGATGAGCGCTACACCTTCGCCGAGCACTTCGAGCTCGTGGCGACCATGGCGCAGCGCCTCATCGACCGTGGGGTCGGCCCTGGCGACCGGGTGGCCATCGCCATGCGGAACCTTCCCGAGTGGATCATCTCGTTCTGGGCGATCATCTCCGTCGGTGCTGTCGCCGTCCCCCTGAATGCCTGGTGGACCACGGACGAGCTCGTCTACGGCCTCGATGACTCGGGGACCGTCGTCGCCATCCTCGACGCCGAGCGCCTCGGTCGGCTCTCCGGCCACCTCGACGCCATCGCCGGTCTCCGCGGGGTGATCGTCGCCTCGGAGTCGCGCGATGAGATCCCGAAGATGGCTGCCGCCGCCCAGCGGGTGACCGTGGAGGCCTACACCGAGGTCATGACCTCTGGTCCGACCGTCGGGGACCTGCCGCAGACCCCCATCGACCCCGATCAGGACGCCACGATCTTCTACACCTCGGGGACCACGGGCCGGCCGAAGGGGGCAGTGGGATCCCATCGGAACTCCGCCTCGAACCTGATGAACCTCTTCTTCGTGTCGACCCGCACCTCGCTGCGCGTCGGCGAGGAGCCGGGCCAGTCGAGCCCGAACCACTACCTGCTGAGCGTCCCGCTGTTCCACGCCACCGGCTGCCAGGCAATCCTCGTGGTGAACACGGCGGCCGGAGGGACGCTGGTGATGATGCACCACTTCGACCCTGAGCGGGCTCTCGAGCTGATCGAGCGCGAGCGGGTCACGACCTTCGGTGGCGTGCCCACCATGGTCATGCGCATCCTCGACTCCCCTGACTTCGCCATCCGGGACACCTCGAGCGTCCGGAACGTCTCCTATGGCGGCGCCCCCGCACCGCCTGAGCTCGTCCGTCGCATCACGGCCGCCTTCCCCGTCGGGCAACCGGGCAACGGCTACGGCATGACGGAGACCTCGGCCGCCACCGCCATGAACTCGGGGCCGGACTACGTGGCCCGCCCCGAGAGCGTCGGTCAGGCCGTGCCGGTCGTCGACGTGGCCATCGTGCCGGAGGACTACGAGGGCTCGTCACCTGCTCCCGACCGACCGATCGGTCCCAACGTGACCGGCGAGCTGTGGATCAAGGGTCCCAACGTGGTGCGCGGCTACTGGAACCGCCCCGTCGAGACCGCGGCGGTCTTCACCGACGGGTGGGTCCACACCGGCGACGTGGCCCGCATCGACGATGAGGGCTTCATCTACATCGTCGACCGCGCCAAGGATGTCATCATCCGCGGCGGGGAGAACATCTACTCCGTCGAGGTCGAGGCTGCACTCTTCGAGCACCCCGCCGTCGCCGACTGCGCCGTGATCGGCGTGCCCCACCCGGTGCTCTCCGAGGAGGTCGGAGCCGTGATCGTCCCGAGGCCCGGCATGGAGGTCTCCGCAGAGGAGCTCTCGACCCACGTGGCGGAGCGCCTCGCCGGCTTCAACGTGCCCACGCACTACTACTTCACCGACGAGCCGCTCCCTCGGAACCCAGCCGGGAAGGTCCTCAAGCGAGAGCTGCGGACTGCGTTCGTCGACTCCTAGCGCAGGGTGAGCTGAACGGTCACCTGGTTGATGCGGCTGCCGTCCTTGGCGCTGATCGAGTACACGGTCAGCGTCGCCGCTCCGGCATGTCCGGCCGGGAAGGTGATCGGGGTCGAGTAGGTGCCCCAGGTCCCGGTCCCCGAGGTGGCCTGGAACGCGGTGGTGTCGAGCACGAACCCGTCGGCTCCCGTGAGCTCGGCGTTCAAGGCGGCCTCGTAGACGTTGGCGGAGCCCGAGAGCGTGAACGGACTCGTCACGGTGGCGCCGGCCTGCGGGGCGTCGACCTTGATCATCGCCGGCACCGTCGACGTGGTGACGGGGGCTTGCGTGGTGGTCGTGGTCGAAGCCGTGGTCGACGTCGTGGTGGTCGGGTTGGCCCGGGTCGTGGTCGTCGGCGCTGGTTGCGTTGACGAGCAGGCGGCCACCAGGACGCCGACGACGGCAATCGACAGCAGCGGACGCAGGACCCGGGTCATCGCGCGGCCTCCTCGAGCGCGGCCATCTGGTCGCTGGTGAGCACGATGTCGGCCGCCGCGCAGTTCTCCTCGAGGTGCGGGACCGACTTCGTGCCGGGGATCGGGAGCATCACCGATGACCGCTGGAGCAGCCAGGCCAGCGCCACCTGGGCCGACGTGGCTCCGACCTCGACCGCGACCGCCTCGAGCGGCCCTCCAGGGGCAGCCAGGGCCCCGGTGGCGATCGGGAACCATGGGATGAACCCGATCCCGTTGGCCTCGCAGTGCTCGAGCTGGGCCTCCGACTGACGGTTGGCGAGGTTGTAGAGGTTCTGGACCGTCGACACCGTGACGATGGCGGACGCCGCCTCGATCTGCTCCACCGAGACCTCGGAGAGCCCCACGGCGGCGACCTTGCCCTCAGCCAGGAGATCGGCGAGCAGGCCGAACTGATCCTCCGCCGGGACGAGCGGGTCGACCCGATGGAGCTGGAACAGGTCGAGCGCCTCGACCCCGAGGCGCCTCAGGCTCAGCTCGCACTGCTGGCGGAGGTACTCAGGGCGACCGACCGGGTGCCAGAGTCCAGGACCGGTCCGGGTCAGGCCCGCCTTGGTGGCGATGACGACGTGGCCATAGGGCCGGAGCGCCTCGGCGATCAGCTCCTCCGAGACGGTCGGCCCGTAGGAGTCGGCCGTGTCCATGAAGTCGACACCGAGCTCGACCGCCCGCCGGAGCACAGCGATCGCGCCCTCATGGTCGGCAGGTGGGCCCCAGACCCCCGGTCCCGTGATCTGCATGGCTCCGAACCCCAGTCGGTGCACCGTCTTGGCTCCCACCGTGAACTCGCCGCTCGGCTCCACGACCGTCGTCATCGTCGCTCCCCTCATCTGCCCGTCGCTCTGAGGGTACCCGTGCCACCAGCATGCGGCCGGACGCGACGACAGGGCCGCAGTGCGGCCCTGTCGTCGGTCACCCCGGCGGGGTGGGTGGACTACTTGTTCGGCTGCGGGGTGACTCGCAGGTAGGGCTTGATGACCGTGAAGCCCTTGGGGAACTTGGCCTTGGCCTCGTCGTCCGAGAGGGAGTTCGCCACGATCACGTCGTCGCCGTCCTCCCAGTTCGCCGGGGTGGCGATGGTGTACTCGGCCGACAGCTGCAGCGAGTCGAGCACGCGGAGCACCTCGTCGATGTTCCGGCCGGTCGAGGCCGGGTAGGTCAGCGTGAGCTTCACCTTCTTGTCGGGGCCGATGATGAAGACCGAGCGGACGGTCAGGGTCTCGAGCTCGTTCGGGTGGATCATGTCGTAGAGCTCTGCGACGTTGCGGTTCTCGTCAGCGATGAGCGGGAAGGCCAGCGCGGTTCCCTGGGTCTCCTCGATGTCACCCGACCAGCCCTCGTGGGACTCAAGCGAGTCGACCGAGAGGCCGATGATCTTGGTGTTGCGGGCGTCGAACTCCGGCTTGCGGGCCGAGAACGCACCGAGTTCGGTCGTGCAGACCGGGGTGAAGTCCTTCGGGTGCGAGAATAGGATGCCCCAGCTGTCGCCGAGCCACTCGTGGAAGTTGATCGTCCCGTCCGTGGTCTCCGCGGTGAAGTCCGGAGCGATGTCGCCAAGTCGGATTGCCATCGTTGCTGATGCCTCCTGGTTGTGCTCCCCCGAGCGGGAGGAGCAGGGTCTGTGTGCTGTCGTGGGCCAACTTAGCGGCGGGAGAGGCAATTGTCGACTTTTCTTGTCGGATTTTACGGGAATTGGTGCCGGAGGGTGCCCAGACCGCTCTGTCGACCGTGAGAGGATGGCTCTCGTGCTCGACCACACCCTGCGACCGGACGCCTCGGGCCCCTCGCTCGTGGGTTCCCACCACCAACGGTCTGGCACGTCGCACGAGGAGCACTGAGATGACGCGTTCGATGCCGCAGCGCAACGAGGTGGTGGTCGCCGCCTTCGACCTCGACGGCACCTTGACCGAGGGGGGCAGCGTCTTCGGCTGGCTTCGCAAGGTGGCCGGGACCCGGACCGCACTGCGGACCGTGGCCTCGATGGCCCCGTCCATGGTCGACGCGGCGATCAGGGGCGGGTCGACCGCCGACACCAACAAGGAGCGACTGTTCGCGGAGATCCTCCGTGATCGCAGCGTCGACGAGGTGCGTGCCATCTCCGCGGAGTACGCGGCCGAGCACGCTGCCTCGGAGCTGCGCACCAAGACCAAGGCTCGCCTCGACTGGCACGTGGCCTCGGGTCACCATGTGGTCATCGTCTCAGCCTCTCCCGCCCTCTACGTCGAGCCGCTCGGTGGCATCCTCGGCGTCCACGGCGTCGTCGCCACCAACCTGGCCGTCGACACCCAGGGACGCCTCACCGGCCGCTACGACGGCAAGAACTGCCGAGGATCCGAGAAGTTCTCCCGCGTCACGAGCTGGATGAGGTCTGAGGGGCTGCTCGGGTCCTCACAGCAGGCGCCCATCCTGTGGGCCTACGGGAACAGTCGGGGCGACCTGCGCCTCCTGCGAGCGGCTGATCACGGGGTCAGCTGCGCCAAGCTCGGACGTCTGAGCAAGCTCTCCGGCTTCCCGACCCTCGACGAGGTCGTAGCCCAGACGGCTGCCCAGGACCACGCATGAGGATCGACCAGGTCCTCCCCTCCCTCGTCGGCCGAGACGCGATCGGCGCCCACACCATCAACATCAAGCGTGCACTCGAGGAGCGCGGCATCGAGTCGCACATCTACTTCTCGACCTCGACCCCCGACGTGACGGCCCTCGGCCATCCGATCATCGAGGTCACGACCCCGGTCCCGGATCGGTACGTGATGTACCACGCCTCCATCGGCAGCCCCGTGTTCGACACGGTGATCCACCTTCCGGACCCCATCGTCGTCGACTACCACAACATCACCCCGACCCGGCTGATCGACCGCTGGGAGCCCGCCGTCGGCCATGAACTGAGCCTCGGCCGCCGCCAGCTCGCCCAGCTCGCCCCGACCTGCGTGCTCGGTCTCGCCGACTCGGCCTACAACGAGCGCGAGCTGATCGACCTCGGCTACTCCCCGACCTCGGTGGCCCCGTTGCTCATCGACATGCGCCAGGCCCACGAGTCGCCGGATCCGACGCTGCTCGCTCGCCTCGAGGAGGCCAAGTCCTCGTCCGGCGGTCCGGTCCTCCTCTACGTGGGCAAGATCTCGCCCCACAAGGCACCTCATGACCTCGTGGCCATGCTGGCCGCCTACCGAGAGCTCTACGGGCCTGGAGCCACCCTGACCATCGTCGGCTCGCCGATCGGCGACCGCTACATCGCAGCCCTCCACGACTACATCGCCGCGATCGGCCTCACCGAGGCCGTGAACTTCGCTGGATCGCTCTCTGCCGCCGAGCTCGAGGCCCACTGGGCCGTCGCCGACGTCTTCGTCACCGCCTCAGACCACGAGGGGTTCTGCGTGCCGCTGGTCGAGGCCATGGGCCATCGGCTCCCGGTGGTCGCGTACGCAACTGCGGCCATCCCGGAGACGGTCGCTGATGCCGGCCTGTTGCTGACGTCGAAGAAGCCCATCGCGTTCGCGGCGGCCGTCAACCGCGTGGTCGAGGACGTCGCCCTGCGCGAGCAGCTGGTGTCGGCTGGCGAGGCTCGCCTCGACGCCTATGACCTCGCCACAGCCACTGAGGCCTTCATGAAGGCCCTGCTCGGTGGCATCGAGCGGCTCCGATCAGAGTCGTAGCGCGATCTGCGCCGCTCAGCTCATCGAGCGACCCCGCTCGATGACCTGCTCGAGGAAGGCCTCGTAGCGACGGATCAGCACCGGCCAGTCGAAGGTGCGCCGGACGAAGTCCCGGCCGGCCTCCCCAAGCTGTCGACGGAGCTGCGGAGAGGCCAGGAGTCGGTCGAGCGAGAGCTCGAAGGACCCATAGGAGTCGAACCAGAGCCCCCCGCCGCTCAGCGAGCAGTTCTCCACGGTGGGTCCGCAGGTACCGTTGACCAGGGCAGGCACGCCCTTGACCCAGCCCTCGAGGACCACCAGCGAGAAGGACTCCATGGCCGAGGGCGAGATCGACACCAGGGCATCGGCGATGATGTCCCACTTGTCCTCCTCGTCCACGATCCCGGTGATCACGATGTCGTCGCTCTCGGGCAGGGTCGACGAGTGCGGACCGACGAAGGCGAGCACCAGGTCACTCGGGTGACGACGCTTGTACTCGATGAAGAAGTTGGCCAGCATGACCGCCCCCTTCTGCTCGTCCACACGGCCGACGCAGACGACATAGGGCCGATCCCCCGTGCCGAGGATCTCCGCTCCCGATCGCCCACGGCTCACCTCGGCGTTGGTGCCGAGGCCGAGGACGATCTGTGGGGTCTCCGCCACCGGCAGGACGCGCTCGACGAGGTGCCGCTCCGCCCTCGTGTGGTAGCAGAAGGCATCCGCGGCACCGAAGGCCGCTCGATAGGGCTTGAGGTAGAGCGCCGGCTCGTCGTGGGCCGCAGGGTGGAGCACCGCCGGCTGGCGGACCCGACCGATGCCGTGGACGGTCATGTAGAAGAGGTAGGGGTAGAACGCCACCACATCGGCGGTCGATCCCTCGAGGGCGTCGAGCAGGTCAGGGGTCACGGGTCCGTTGGCCTCGACCCACCGGTTCCCCTCCTCCATGGAGACGGCGGAGGGGGCCGAGCGGATCGCCCCATCGAGGATGAAGAACTCCTTCGCTCGACCAGCCGCCGAGCGGAACCGGTGGACGGTGACGCCGTTGACCACGCTGTCGCCCGGCTCGAGCACGTCATCCCAGGTCAGATGGTCGAGGGCGCAGGTCGTGAAGACCTCGACCTCGTGCCCGAGGTCGGCCACCAGGTGCTCGGCCAGCGACCGCGCCGCGCCCTCGGCGCCACCCATCACCTCTGGCCCGTAGCGGGGCGTGACGAAGGCAACCTTCACGGAGCGACGGACAGCCGCCCGCGCGTGGCGGTGACCAGGAAGTCGGCGCCGGTCGGGCCGATGGCCACGGTCGTGGCGAAGCCCATCTCGGCGAGCAGCGTGGCCCACGTCGTCGGCCGCAGCGGTCGAGCCCCGGCAAGGTCGAGCTCCGCCGGCACGTCGTCGCCGTCGACAGCATCCGGGTGGACGGCGTGGAGCACCACGACAGCATCGGTCGTGAGCACCCGCTCGATGCGCCGGAGCAGCCGACGGCGCTGCGCCGGCAGCAGTGCCTCGGTCGTCCCGTTGAGCACGATCCCCGAGAGGCGATCGTCGGCCACCGCATCGAGGTGCTCGAGGAGGTCGTCATCGCGCAGGTCGAGGCCAGCGATCTCCGCCTCCATGATCAGGCCGGTCCGCGGGTCGAGGCCGTAGGCGTCGCCACCGCTGGCGACGAGGTCCGCCACGAGCCAACCATCCGCACAGGCCGACACGAGGACGCGCCCGGTGGATCGAGCCGCCATCGCCCGGGCCTCTTTGGCCCACCAGGCGGATGCTCCGTCGGCGCCGTCGAGGGCGATCACCGGCGAACCCGACAGGGTCAGGCCGTCCAGGGTCTTGCGGATGTCGGTCAGCTCGTCGTCGATGAGGTGCAGCGACCGGGCCACCGTCGAGAGCGACCGCGTGACCTGAGCGGCGATCCAGTTCATGTACCAGAAGCTCGCCTTGCGCAGGCCGCGCTTGACCGCCGTGCCGGCCGGCTGGCTGGACGCCACCGGGACGTGGGGGTCGATGTAGGCCGTGACGTCGACGGCTCGCAGCGTCTCGGCCAGCGCCCCGTCACGGCCCTGGAGCGGGGCGTACTGGTGGAAGAGCTGCTCGAGCTCGCGCTCCCGGAGCGCGTCGAAGGCCCCACCGGCACGTCGCCGGCGCACCTCCTCCGCGATCTCAGCCCGGACCACCTCGATGTCCACCGACACGTCGCTCACAGCTTCTTCCTCACGATCGGGCCCCCCGCCGTCAACGAGGCCGACAGGGGCAGGTTCAGCAGCCCGGAGGCCTTTCCGTGGTACACCACCTCGACCGACACCACGTTCTCACGCCAGTCGTAGGTGGTCTCGCCGAGACGGCTCTGCGCCCCGACGCTGATGTCGTAGCGGCCATCGCTCAGCGGCCAGGACGGGAACTCGAACGTCACCCGTCCCTCGCCGAGCGGGGCATCGGTCGCCATGCCGAGCTCGTTGGTGTCGGTCCGCAGCAGCAGCTCGCCCTTGGCGCCGTGGACCTCGATGACGAAGACCATCGAGTCGATCTCCTCCTTGACGCGGAACACTGCGGTCACGCTGAAGGGGTCGCCTGACTCGAGGACTGGGCTCTCGCCCTCCGACACCGAGGTGAACACCTCACGGATCCTCAGCAGGAACCGATCGCCCTGCTGGCCGGGCTCGACCTCTGGGGCCGCCTCCTCGGCCGGAGGGGCGCCGTCGGCCTCGAGGAGGCGCTCCCGGAACAGCCGCACGGCGTCGCCCGGCGTGCCCATCCCGATCATCTCGCCCGTCTGGAGCACCACCGCCCGGTCGCAGATCGACCGCACCTGGTCCGCCGAGTGGGACACGAAGATGATCGTGCGCCCCATCTCCTGGAACTGCTTGATGCGAGCGATGCACTTGCGCTGGAACTTCTCGTCGCCGACGGCGAGGACCTCGTCGATGACCAGGATGTCCGGGTCGACGTTGACCGCCACGGCGAACCCGAGTCGGACGTACATCCCCGACGAGTAGAACTTCACCTGGTTGTCGATGAAGCTCTCGAGCTCGGCGAACCCGACGATGTCGTCGAAGACGTCATCGATCTCTTTGCGCGTGAGGCCCAGCATCGACCCGTTCAGGTAGATGTTGTCCCGACCCGAGAGCTCCGGCTGGAACCCGGCGCCGAGCTCGAGGAGCCCGGCGAGCTTGCCGCGGACCCGGATCTCCCCCTCGGACGGCTGGAGGACCCCGCAGATGCACTTGAGCAGGGTCGACTTGCCCGAGCCGTTGCGGCCAAGGATCCCGATCGTCTCGCCCTCCGCGACGTCGAAGGAGATCGACTGGAGCGCCTTGAGCTCGTCGTAGCGGGAGCGGCCTGCCTTGACGAGCCGCTCCTTCAGCGAAGTGCCACGCTCGTGGTACAGCTTGAACGTCTTGGAGACGGCATCGATCTCGACGGCGTTCGCCATCAGAGCTCCTCGGCGAAGTTGCCCTCGAGCCGGCCGAAGACCGTCAGGGCGACCCAGAGCAGGACCAGGCCGGCAACCACGAGGATGCTGTCCATCAGCAGGTAGCTCCATCCGCTCCAGGGCGGCAGGATCTGGATGCCCGTGTGCTCTGGGGTGGTGAGGTGGACATAGGTGTGGCCGTAGATCACCCGCTGCGAGGTGAGCACGATCGGGGCCATCGGGTTGAGCAGGTAGACGAACGACAGACGGCCGAGCCGAGGCTGGATCTGCGACCAGAACGAGTAGACGACCGGGCACGCCCAGAACCAGGCCTGCAGCACGATCTCGATCAGGTGGCTCATGTCGCGCAGGTACACGTTGGCGGCTGACAGCAGGATCCCGAGCGCCGCGGCGATGATGGCCGTGGCAAGCACGGCGGGGATCAGCAGTGGGAGCAGGTGCCAGTCCGGGGAGTGCTGCAGCACGACCATGAACAGGATCAGCACGGCGGTCTGGAAGAACATGAAGACCATCGAGGTGCCGATGGACGACAGCGCCAGGATCTCCCTGGGGAACGAGACCTTCTTGACGATGCCGGCCCGATCGACGATCACCCGGGTCGCCGACGACACGCCGGTCGAGAAGAAGTTCCAGAAGAGCAGGCCCGAGAACAGGTAGATGACGAAGCTCGGGTAGGCGTTCTTGAGCACCACACCGAAGACGAACCAGAAGATCAGCAGCGACATCGCCGGCGCCACCATCGACCAGAGCAGGCCGAGTGCGGAGTTCTTGTACTTGACCTTGATCTCGGTGGAGATGAGGTAGCTCAGCAGCTCGCGAGTCCGCCAGATCTCGACGATCCGGTCACGCACCGAGACGCGAGCCGACACGACCCGGACGGGCTTGGCGCGCTCGACAGCCCGAGCCCCGGTCTCGTCGCCGGTCGCCGGCAGCGGGGACGCTGCGGCGTCAGGACTCACGCTTGGGTGGCCCCTGAGCGTGCCGCAGACTTGTCGATCACCGCGTCGATGAACCCGTAGTCCTTCGCCTCCGACGCCGTGAACCAGCGGTCTCGATCCGAGTCCGCCTCGATCCGCTCCACCGGCTGCCCGGTGTGGAAGGAGATGCGCTCGGCGAGCATCTTCTTCATGAAGACGATCTGCTCGGCCTGGATGGCGATGTCCGAGGCCTGGCCCTGGATCCCGCCGGCGCTGGGCTGGTGCATCAGGATCCTGGAGTTCGGCAGCGCGAACCGCTTCCCCGCCGTCCCAGCGCACAGCAGGAACTGTCCCATCGATGCCGCCATGCCGACGCAGATCGTCCGCACGTCGCACGACACGTACTGCATGGTGTCGTAGATGGCGAGGCCATCGGTGACCGAGCCGCCCGGCGAGTTGATGTAGAGCGAGATGTCCTTCTCCGGGTCCTCGGCCTCGAGGAGGAGCAGCTGCGCGCACAGGGTGTTCGCCGCGACCTGGTCCACGACCGATCCGAGGAACACGATCCGCTCGCGGAGCAGGCGCTGGGTCAGGTCGACCGTGACGTCGCCGCCGGGTCCGGCCATCTGCGGGGAGAGAAGGGGTGAATCCATCCCCCCACGCTACCCGTCGCCGGGGCGGGACCGTTGCACTCGAGGTCCCTAGGATGGTCGGGCGGACGCCTGCTGGGCGTGGCGCCAGGCGGGCGTGGCGGAATTGGCAGACGCGCCGGGTTTAGGTCCCGGTCCCTTCGGGGGTGGAGGTTCAAGTCCTCTCGCTCGCACCAGGGACCTCCGCGCCCCTACGATGCGCTCATGAGCCTTGACCGACCCCTCGTTGACCCCCCCATGGGCGAGCCGCCCGCAGACCTCCTCATCGAGGACCTCGTCGTCGGAGACGGAGAGGAGGCCGCCGCAGGCCACCTGGCATCGGTCCACTACGTCGGCGTGGCGTGGTCGACCGGCGAGGAGTTCGACGCCTCGTGGAACCGGGGTGACACGTTCGCCTTCGGCCTCGGCCAGGGCATGGTCATCGCCGGGTGGGACCAGGGCGTCCAGGGCATGCGCGTCGGCGGGCGTCGCCGGCTGACGATCCCGCCGCACCTCGGCTACGGCGCCCAGGGGGCAGGAGGGGTCATCGGCCCCAACGAGACCCTGATCTTCGTCGTCGACCTCCTCGGAGTCCGCTGAACCGCTGATGCACCTCGTCGCCGCCCCGGACAAGTTCCGAGGGACGCTCGACGCCATCGAGGCGGCCTCGGCCATCGCCGAGGCCGCACGATCAGCACGATGGACGGCCGACGAGGCTCCCCTGAGCGACGGTGGAGAGGGCTTCGGCACGGTGCTCGGTGGCACGCCGAGCCCCATCCGGGTCTCAGGACCCCTGGGGCAGCCGGTCGACTCGCGATTCTGGGTCCTCGATGACCCGACGATCTGCGTGGTCGAGATGGCGGAGGCCTCGGGACGGGCACTGCTGCCCCACCCGACGCCCGACGAGGCGTTCTCGGCCAGCACGGAGGGTGTGGGGCAGCTGATCCTCGCTGCCATCTCGTCCGGGGCGAGCACCATCATCGTGGGCTGCGGGGGCTCGGCCACCACGGACGGCGGGTGGGGCGCCGTGACGACCATCCTCGACGGAGGGGGCCTCGCCGGCTCCCACCTCGTCGTCGCCACCGACGTGACCACGGCCTACCTGGATGCGGCGAGGACCTTCGGCCCTCAGAAGGGGGCGGACTCGAGCACCGTGGCGAGGATGGAGCGCCGCCTCGAGGTCCTGGGTCGACGCCTCGGCGAGCTGACCGGTCGGACGATCGCCTCGCTGCCTCGATCCGGCGCAGCTGGCGGTCTGGCCGGCGGCCTGATGGCCCTCGGGGCGGAGGCCGCCTCCGGCATCGACGTGGTGGCCGGACTCATCGACCTCGACGCCCGGATCGCCGCGGCGGACCTGGTCGTCACCGGCGAGGGCCGCCTCGACGCCACCTCGCTCGAGGGCAAGACCGTCGCCTCCCTCGTGGACCGGATCCCACCGTCCACCCGCCTCGCGGTCATCGCCGGATCCTGCGAGGCGGGCATCGCCGATCGTCTGGGCGACTTGCGTGGCTCCGAGGTCGAGGTGATCTCGCTGACCGAGCTCGTGGGAGCGGAGCGATCCGAGGACGATGCCCGGGCCGCCGTGGTTGAGGCCACCGAGGTCCTGCTGGCCTGACAGGCCCCAAATCTTGCCGGATCCCCCTGTTTGCGGTCATGCTCTTGTCCACGACCGGCTGGCACCGGGGGCAACCCGGGCCAGACAGCGTCGGACGTCGCACCGCGACGGGGGTGCACCAACTCGGTGCCAAACAGGACCACACCGCCATCTCGGCCGGTGCGACAACGAAGGAGACACAATGGGACTGCTCGACGGCAAGGTGGCGATCGTCACCGGCGCAGGTCAGGGAATCGGACGTGAGGAGGCCCTGCTGCTGGCCAGCGAGGGTGCCAAGGTTGTCGTGAACGACATCGGCGCATCGCTCCAGGGCGAGGGTGGCGATAAGAAGCCGGCCCAAGAGGTTGCGGAGCTCATCATCGCCAACGGTGGCGAGGCCGTCGTCAACGGTGACGACATCTCGAGCTGGGAGGGTGGCAAGAACGTCATTGACCAGGCCATCGACACGTTCGGTGACATCAACATCCTGGTGAACAACGCCGGCATCCTGCGAGACAAGATGAGCTTCAACATGACCGAGTCCGACTGGGACGACGTCATCAAGGTCCACCTCAAGGGCCACTTCGCCACCTCGCAGCACGCAGCGGTCTACTGGCGCTCCAAGGCCAAGGCCGGCGAGGACGTCTACGGTCGCATCATCAACACCAGCTCAGAGGCCGGGCTCTTCGGCAACGCCGGCCAGGCCAACTACTCGACCGCCAAGGCCGGCATCGTCGGCCTCACCTGGACGATGGCCCGTGAGCTGAGCCGCATCGGCGTGACGGTGAACGCCATCGCTCCTCGAGCCCGCACCCGCATGACCGAGAACGTCTTCGGTGAGATGGCGAAGACCGATGAGGGCTTCGACAAGTTCGACCCGAAGAACATCGCCAACCTCATCGGCTTCCTGGCCGCCCCCGAGGCCAGCGACGTCTCCGGTCAGGTCTTCGTCGTCTTCGGTGGCGACGTCTGGGCCATGGGCGGCTTCCACGTCGTCGGAGAGATCCACCGCGACGCCCCCTGGACCCCGGCCGAGATGCTGGCGGCGAAGGGCGAGCTGTTCAAGGGCATCTCCTCGGGCGTGCCGCCGTTCAGCTTCATGTAGTCCCGGTGGCCAGGTGCCACCACCTCCACGAGGGCCGTCGGCGGATTCGCCGGCGGCTCTCGTCGCGTCAGGGCAGCGGTCGGTGGAGCAGGTCGGCACCGTCGACCGGCTCGACGAAGAGCCGTTGTACGATGTCGGCGTCGAGCGGGGCGAAGCCGTTGGCTCGAAGCACCGCGAGGCTCGCCTCCCGATGCGGCGAGCGGCGATCGACCTCGGCGACCACCCCAGCAACGCCCGCTCGGAGCAGCTCGTTGAGCAGCAGGCGCACCGCCGCCTTCGCCATGCCACAGCCACGGACCGAGGGTGCCACGTGGTAGCCGATCTCGAGGGTCGAGCCGACCTCGAGGGGCTCGTGGGTCCCGATCATCCCGACACAGCGGCCCTCGACGAGCATCAGCCAGGTCGGGACCCCGTCGGCGGCGATCCCGAGCACCACGAGGTCCTCGTCCCCCGGCGCCCCGTCGACCCAGAAGATCGACGCCTCACCGCTATGCTCGCGGCGCGCCTCGTCAGCGGAGAGCGGACGGAGCTCGAGCGAGGTCACCCTGCGGGGTTGGCCAACAGATCCTCGATGTCGCGGATGCGGTGGCAGGCCAGGGCCAGCAGCGCCTCGAGCCGGGAGGACGGGTCAGTCTCCTCAAGCAGGCTCTGGCTGTCGTGCTGGGTGATGGGCGCCAGGGCACAGGCCATCCAGGCCGCGTCGGTCGGGTCGTCGCCGAGGCCGAGCTCGAGCGAGGTGCACGGCCCCCGGTCGAGCTCGGACAGCAACATGCGCAGCCGCCGGACGGCAGCCGCGGCCTGGCCGAGGATCTCCGTCCGGTCGAGGAGCTCCTCGGAGGGGTAGCGCTCGACGCGCGCCCGGGGGTACGGGTCGTCCTCGAGCCACTCGATGACCCGGATGCGCTCGATGCCCCGCGTGGCGAGCAGCCAGCGGCCGTCATCGAAGGGCGCGGCCATGTCGATCGTCACGAGCGTACCGACATCGCTGCGGCGGTCGCCGCCTCCCACCTCGGACCCGGCGGTGATCATGACCGTCCCGAACTCCCTGGTGGTGGCGAGGACGTCGGCAACGAGCTGACGGTAGCGCTCCTCGAAGACGTGGAGGGGCAGCTCCACGCCCGGGAACAGCACGGTCGAGAGCGGGAACATGGGCAACTCGATGGGGTCAGCCGTCACGTGCTCAGGCTAGGGGGTCGCCTCAGAGATGGTCGCGCTCCGCGCGTGCCTGCGACGACCAGCAATCGGCCCTGCTCCACTACCCTCGGGGCACGAGCAGCGTCGAGGGCGCACGAGCATAGAGGTACCTGTGGCACCAACAGCCTTTCGAGTCCTGCGAGCCGCGGTGGTGGCCTCGACCCTCTCGATCCTGGGTGCCGGCGTGACGATCGTCCCGGCCGGCGCCGCCTCGACGCAGACCGCCCTCGTCACGATCGGGCCCAAGACGCAGACCCAGCCCACCGGTGCCGCCCAGACCTACCGGATCAACATCTCGTGCGCCGGCACCGTCGGTGGCGAGTGCGGCCCGTCCATAACCCTCACCATCCCCCTCGACGCGAGTACGAGCCCAGCCATGACCGATCCGAGCTGGAGCTTCGCCGCCACAAGCGGATCGACCGGACTGATCACCTCGGGCCCGACCGTGGTCGGTGGTGACCTGGTGATCGGGATCGACCCGACCCAGTTCATCTCGGGCTACTCAGGGTCCATCACCCTCACGGCCACGCCCCCGAACCTGGTGACGCCCAATCGCACCACCTGGGCCATGCTCCCGACCATCACCGGTGACGGGATCGCTCCCGTGACGGCACCAGAGGCGGCCACCTCGCACGCCACAGCGGCCCCCAAGGTCTCGGTGAGCAAGGCCACCGCCGACGGAGGGAGCGTCTACGAGGTCGACGGCACAATCCGCTACGCCATCACCGCCAGGTGCACCACCAGTTCGACCGGAGGCCTGTGGCTCACCGATGGTGCCCTCGTCGATCGGCTCCCTGCCGCCTTGAGCTACGTGTCGTCGACCCCGCCCGGGGCCACCTACGACCCGTCGTCGCACACGGTGCGATGGGACTTCAGCGATGCCGACCTCTCAACCATGCCCGCCGGGTGCGCAGAGGGTGCCACGGGCACGACGGCGTTCACGATCACCACCACGGCACCGCCCACGGTCCCGAACCCGCCGCTGCTGAGCAACACGGCCACCGTCTCGGGCACGGGCCCGGACGCCTCGGATCCCGCGGGCCTCACAAGCAGCGCGGTCGCCAGTGTGCCCGTGCAGATCATCGCCGAGCCGAACATCGGCCCGGGACCGGGCTACGCGACCATGGTCAAGAGCTCCCTCGCCCCCATCGCCCAGCCTGGGATCACTTCGGGCAACCAGTACGTGGCGACCTTCTCAGGTGACTGGCTTCCCGCCCAGGCGCCAGGGACCTGGTCGACCACCGCCGCCGCAGCCATCTACCGCACCGTCGTCTCCTATGGGCTCGTCGGTCGCTACATGACCGACCTCGTCGACCCGCTGCCCTGCCTCAACCACCCGGCCGGGAACGTCTACAGCTCCGAGGACCTCGCCGCACCGGCCTGCGCCAACCCGGCGTTCCACACCCAGCTCGTCGAGGTCCAGAGCGCCGGATCCGACACCGACACCAACGGACTCGGTCAGGCGTACGCCAGCGGCTGGCGCCCTCAGGCGATCCTCGCCGACGGCACCATCATCGACCTGTCGGCCATCGGGGCGGTCAGCCCCTCCGCCAGCACCGCAAACTTCGCCATCCCGCCGGGCGCCACGGTCGCCACTCTCCGGCTCCCACCCGATCTCGCCCTGAGGAACGCCAAGCTCCGCCTGACCGCCTGGGGGTTCGCTGACGCCTCGCTGGCCGCGGTCAACGAGGGCCTCAACCAGCTGCACAACACCGCCACGGCGATCCCGCAGATCACCCTGGGCGACGCTCTGACCAAGGTTCACAGCTCTGCGGACCTCTTCACGATCCCGACCAAGCCCCAGCTCGGCATTGCCAAGTCGTTCGGCGCTCCCGGTGCGGGCCCCGGGGGCACCACGGTCCTCAGCATCCTCGGCTCAGCGGTGACGCCCAGAGCACTCGACAAGGACCTGATGATCACCGACCTCCTCCCGCTCGGGATGACCTGGACCAACCCGGTCTCGACCGCCTCGTTCAACGTCGCCCCCGGAGGCTCCAAGCCCAACTTCCCGGTGACGGCAGCCATCTCGGTCGTGAACGACTACCAGGGGTCCGGACGGCAGCTGCTCCGGATCCGCATCCCGAAGGCAGCCGTCACCTCAGCAGGGGCGTGGACGTTCACCCCGCCCGCGAACCTCCTGCTGATCCGAACGCCGACTGCGCTGGGCGTCTACCCCAACACCGACCAGATCTACCTGTACGGATCGAAGCTCACCGACATCCAGACCACTTGCGGGACGCCCACCCAGACCGGCGGGGGAATCTCGACGTCGCACTTCGAGAACGACAATGGTGCCGACCTGGCCGGTGACGGGAACCTCAACGAGGCCTACTGCGAGAACGGCGCCACCCTCACGATCAAGGGCACCGGGGCGGCCTTCTCGCTGACCAAGACCGTCCAGGGAAACCTCGACAGCGTTGAGCGCGGCGCTCTTGGGGTGGGGAGCGCCAGCCCGGGCGGGACGGGGACGTTCCGGCTGACCTGGGCCAACGTGGGCTCCGACACCTTGGTGAACCCGGTCATCTACGACGTCCTTCCGCACCCTGGAGATACTGGGGTGAGTCAGGGGCAGTCCACGGTGGCCCGGGAGAGCCAGTTCACCCCGACCTTCGCGTCGCTCGGAAGCCTCGCCGCCGGGGTCAGCGTCGCCTACTCGACCTCATGGAACCCCTGTCGACCTGAGGTGTTCGCCAGCGCCGCCAACCCCGGCTGCGTCGACGACTGGTCCGCCACCGCGCCCGCCGACCTGAGCGAGGTGCGATCCCTGCGCTTCAGCTCGACCGGCACCTACGCAGCTGGTGCATCCTTCACCACCGCGTTTTCTGTGCGGGTGCCCGGGAGCGACATCAACCAGATCGCCTGGAACTCGTCCGCCACGAACGCCACCGACAAGACCGATCCCGCCAACCATCCGCTTCCAGCCGAGCCCCCCAAGGTCGGCATCATGGCCCCGGTGAGCCCGGTGATTACCACCAGCACGTCCACGACGCTCACCACTGCCTATGGGCCGCTCAGTGACACCGTGACGATCTCTGGCACCGGCGGAGGACCCGGAACCCTGCACTGGTCCCTCCTTGGCCCCATCGAGCCCCTGGACAACGCCTGCGACGGGCTGAGCTGGTCTAAGGCACCCGTCGCCGACTCGGGGAGCACCACGACCTCCGGCGATGGCGACATCACGGTCGGACCGGCGACCCTGGGCGAGGGCGGGTGCTACTCCTGGTCTGAGTCACTCAGCTCCACCGACCCCAACCGGCCCTACTCGGCCGCCACCGGCCGCGGCCAGGTGAACGAGATGACGATCGTCACGCCGTACCCGCCGGCACTCCACAGCATCGCCGAGGTGGCACCGGCCTCCGGCGGGACGACTATGAGCGATGCCATCGAGATCAGCGACATCCCCAAGGCGGCCCCCACCCCGGGACCGCTCGCCTGGACCCTCTATGGACCCCTGGCCTGGGGGGCCAACCGCAGCTGCGACGGCATCAACTGGACCGGTGCCCCGACGGCGGCGGCCGGGACGCTGCCCGTCACGGGGAACGGCACCGTCCACACCCCGCCGACGACGATCACGACCCCGGGCTGCTACAGCTACGGAGACGTGCTGCCCGCAACCTCCGCCAGCCCTTCGGTGACGATCGAGCCTGGCCTCCCGAGCGAGACGGCGATGATCGACGAGCTCTTGATCGTCACCACCACCTCGTCCGCCTCGCTCCTGCCCGGCGGCACCGCCCATGACGTGGTCAGCATCACTGGGACCTCTGGCGGGACGGGGGCGATCGCCTGGACCGTCATCGGGCCGGTCAAGGCAGCGGGCTCCAGCTGTGACGCTGCCGACTGGTCGAGCGCTCCGGTGGCGGATTCCGGGACGGTCGACGTGGTCGGAGACGGCGCCTACCCCACCCCGGACGTGACCTTCAGCCTGCCCGGGTGCTACACGTGGCAGCACACAGTCAGCGGGACCTTCCCCTCCCCGACGGTCACCTCGGCCGGTGCACCCAACGAGGTGATCGACGTCCGACCCCACGCACCAGTGATCCGCACCCGCGCCACCATCGCCGTCGAGGGATCGCGCCGGACCGCCACCGACCACATCACGTTGAGCGGATCTGGAATCGGAGAGGGCGCCGACGTGACGAGCAACGCGCTTCGGTGGACCCTCCTCGGACCTGCGCAGCCCGTCTCCGGAGGCTGCAGTGGGGTCGACTGGGCTTCGGTGCCAGCCCTGAGGACCGGCTCGCTCACGATCACGGGAGACGGCCGGTGGGCAACCAAGCCCAAGACGATCGACGCGGCTGGTTGCTACACCTATGTCGAGCAGATGGACTCGACCGCCACCGCCCTCGCCTCCACCACCAAGCCCGGCGAGCCCGGCGAGACATTCCTCGTCTCGAAGCCGAGCGATGGCGGTGGCGGCAGCGGCGGGGATGGCCGTGGGCCGCTCGCCTTCACCGGGATGCCGGCGGCCCCCCTGCTGCTCGCCGGGGCGGCGATGCTCCTGTCCGGCTCGGCGCTCGTGCTGGTGCGGCGCCGACGCCGGGCCTGATCGCCGGCTCCCGACGACGACGGGTCAGACCAGAAGCTCAGGGTGGCGGGCCGCCACCATGCGCCTCATCCCCTCGCGCCACGGCACTGCGGTGGTGCCGACGAGGTCGTGGAGGCGGGTCAGGTCCACCATCACCGAGTCGATGGTGGCGTCGGTCCGCTCGAACTCGACCGACAGGCCCGTTAGATCACCGAGGTAGCTGCACCACTCCTCCACCGACACCGGATCCGTGCCTCCCCAGTTGACCGTCGTGGCCCGGACCGAGGCGGCCCCGAGCAGGCCGGGCACCATGGCGACGATGTCATCCTCATGGATGGGGTGGTAGATCGAGGGGTCGTCAGTGTGCACCGGGATCCTCGACCCGTTGAGCATCATCTCGAGGTGGATCGCCGGCCATCCCCCGTTGTCGCCATAGGGCACCGAGAGCCGGGCGATGGTGGTGGGGAGGTCGAAGCGCTTGGCCGCCCAGCGGACCGAGGTCTCGGTGGCGATCTTCGACATCGAGTACGTCCGAAGGAAGTCCCACACCCCATGGTTGTCCCCGTAGGGACCCTCCTCGCGGAAGACGTGATGGCCCATGGGCTTGTAGACCGCCGTCGACGAGCAGTGGACGAAGGCCGAGGCCCCGGCCACCTTCTCCATGAGGGAGAGGACGCCGCCGGCGTTGGCGTCGAGGTCGCGATCCCAGTCATTGGTCTTGGCGACGGCGAAGTTGAGCACGTAGTCGATGTCGGCTGGGATGGCCTCGACGTCCCCGGCCTCGAGGTCGATCGTGACGCAGCGCACACCGGCCGCCTCGAGCTCGTCTCGCTTCGACAGAGAAGAGAAGCGCGCGGCGCCGATGACCGTCGCCGTCTGGCTCAGCGCGATGGCCATCGGCGTGGCCACCTGGCCGGTGACCCCGGTGACGAGGATGGTGGACCCGGAGAGGTCGAGTGCGGTCATGGCGTTCCCCTTGGTAGGTGTGCGATCAGGTGCGAGCGGCGACGACGTCGGTGAGGGCCTCGAGGCAGGCGAGATCCCACGTGCCGGGAACGAGGGTGAACTCGTCGATCCCCACCGCCTCGGCCCCGTCGAGGACGCGGTTGAGCTCGGCGGCATCGGCGACGGTCAACGAAGCGGCCACCGCCTCGGCCATCTCGGCTCCGAGGAAGCCGAGGTACGTCGCCGCGAAGCGCCGGAGGGTGCCGAGCGAGTCGTCCACGCCCAGCGTGCAGAACGTCCCGGTGCCGAGCCAGGGCTCCTCCTCGCGTCCGGCGGCCTCCCAGGCCTGGCGAGCACCGAGCGCGGCAAGGGAGACCTCCTTGGGGTCTCCGGAGACCGAGAACCCGGTGATCCCGTCGGCCCATCGGGCGGCGCGGGCGAGGCCCTTGGGCCCCATGGCCCCCGAGAGGAGGCGAGGACCACCCGCCTGGACGCAGGTCGGCCCCACCGGGTCCGCCCCATCGAAGGGAGGCACCCCGGCCCAGAGCTCGCGCAGCCGGGCGGCCAGAGCGTCGACGGTGTCATGGCGGGATCGGAACGGTGCGTCGACCGAGGCATAGTCGTGCGGACGGCCTCCAACGCCGAGGCCCACCACCAGGCGACCTTCGGAGAGCACGTCGATGGTGGCGAGCTGCTTGGCCAGCATCGCCGGACGATGGAGCCCGGCGACCACGATGTTGGCCAGGACGTCGACCCGCGACGTCAGCGCTGCGCAGGCCGACAGGGTGGTGATCATCTCCGGGTTGAAGAACGTGATCCGCTCTCCGGTCGAGATCGACGAGTACGGCCCCTCGTCCACCAACCGGCACCAGTCTCGGAGGCCTTGCCCCGTGAAGCCGCTGGCCATGGTGGGCAGTGCGATGCCGATGTCCATGGAGGCCGACGCGTCCCGCTAGGCGCCGGTGGCGAGCCGGACGGTGGCCGTGCCCACGACCTTCTCCTCGCCGTCGGCATTGGTGAGGCGCACGTCGAGGTCGGCCAGGCGCTCGCCGGCCTCGTCCCGGACTGCGGAGACCGTCACGCTCGTGATCAGCTCCTCGCCCGGCCAGGTCTGTCGGGAGAAGCGCACGGCGTAGTCGACGACGCTGCCCGCACCGGCGAAGGCGGTCACGGCTGAGCCGAGGAAGCCCATCGACAGCATTCCGTGGCCGAACACCGATGGCTGGCCCGCAGCCGTGGCCTTCACCTCGTCGTGGTGCATCGGGTTGTAGTCCCCGGACGCACCGGCATAGCGGACGAGGTCGGTGCGCGTCAGCGTGTGGCGCAGGACCGGCGCCTCCATGCCGACGGTGGCGTTCTCGCTGGTGAGTGTGGACATGGTCCCTCCTTGGGATGGGTCGATCAGGTGGTTGGCTCAGGGTCTCGCGGCAAGCCCAGCATCCGCTCGCCGATGACGTTGCGCTGCACCTCGGAGGTGCCACCCGCGATCGTCAGGCACAGCGTGTGCAGGACGTCTCGACCGAACGTCGTGGCGGGGCCCTGTGCTCCGGTGACGCCGATGGGCCCGAGGAGCTCGAGGCCGAAGTAGGCGACATCCTGATCGTGCTCCGCCCCGAGCAGCTTGGCCAGGCTCGCCTCCGACCCCGGCTCGAGGCCGAACACCGAGCGGAGCACCGAGCGCTGCCGCATCTGGGAGAGGGACTGGGCGTCGACGAGCAGCCGGCCGAGCGAGTCGAGGTCGGACTCGTCGGCGGGACCGTCGGCCACGACCTCGAGCGCCGCCTCGAGCGATGCTCCGAACGCCGACGTGGCGGCCAGCGCGACCCGCTCGTTGGCCAGGGTCGTGCGTGCCAGGCGCCAGCCATCGTGGACCGCTCCGACCACCATGTCGTCGGGGATGAACACCCCGTCGAGGAACACCTCGTTGAACAGGGCCTCGCCGGTGATCTCACGCAGGGGTCGGATGTCCACCCCGTCCGCCGACATGTCGAGCACGAAGTAGGTGATCCCGTGGTGCTTCCCCGCCGACGCATCCGACCGTGCCAGGAGGATCCCGTACTTCGCCCAGCGCGCGGCCGACGTCCAGACCTTCTGCCCGTCGATGCGCCAGCCACCGTCGACCTTGGTCGCCTTGGTGGTGAGCGACGCGAGGTCGCTGCCCGCCCCGGGCTCGGAGAACAGCTGGCACCAGATGATCTCGCCTCGCAGCGACGGGGTGACGTACCGCTCCTTCTGCTCGTCGGTCCCATGAGCGATGAGGGTCGGCAGCGCCCACGCGGTCACATGGGCCGGCGGTCGACGGACACCGTGCTCCACCAGCAGCTCGTCGATGACCAGCTGCTCCACGGCGCCCGCCCCCCGGCCAAACGGGACCGGCCAGTGCGGGAACCACAGGCCCCGTTCGCCGAGCATCGCCGTGCGATCAGCGGGATCGGCGGCGGCGATCTCGGCCACCACCGGGCCGAGCTCCGCACGGATGGCCTCGGCCTCCAGAGGCAGGTCGATCCCGAGGGGTCGGCGGACTCCGTCGATGGCCATGCTGGCCACCGCCCGACGGGCCGACGACGCCGGGCCCAGCAGCGCCCGCATGGTGAGGGAACGACGGAGGTAGATGTGCGCGTCGTGCTCCCAGGTGAAGCCCATGCCGCCGAGGACCTGGATGGCGTCTCGTGCGGCACGCACCGAACCATCGATGGCCATGGCCCCGACCACCTCGGCGCAGAGCGCCGCCTCAGCCTCGCCCTCCGGTGTCGAGGAGTGATCGATGGCCTGCGCGGCGTCCCACGCCAGCGCCGTCATCTGCTCGACGCACAGCAGCAGGTCTGCGAGCTTGTGCTTGATCGCCTGGAACTGCCCGATGGGCCGACCGAACTGGACGCGGGAGACCGCGTGGTCTCGGGCGAGGTCGAGGCAGGCGCGAGCTCCCCCGGTCAGCTCAGCCGCCGCCAAGGTCACGCACATCGCCCGCGCTAGCTCCATCGAGATGCCATCGAGGACGTGGGCGGAGTCGACGCGAAGAGCATCGACCGAGATCGTCGAGACCCGTCGGCTCAGGTCGAGCCCGTCGTGCGGCTCGACCGTCACGCCCTGCGCCGTCAGGTCGAGGACGCACAGTCGGGTCGACGCGCCGTCGGCGACCGCCACGACGAGCAGATCGCTCGAACCTGACAGCACGGCGTCGAGCGTCCCGGTGACGGCGAGGCTGCCATCGGTCGCTGTGGCGCACAGGATCGAGCGCTCGGGCCCGACGAGCGCCACCGTGGCGCTGCGCTCGCCGGAGAGGATCCTTGGGACGATGTCACGAGCCACCTCAGGACTGGCACCCCGCTCGATCAGACCGACGGCGAGAGCCGTGGTGAGGAACCCTCCGGGAGCGGCCACCCGACCGAGCTCCTCGGCGACGAGGCAGAGCTCGAAGAACGTCGCCCCTTCGCCGCCGAGCGCCTCGGAGACGTGGATGCCGACGAGGCCCTGGGCGCGAAGGTCAGCGAGCGTGACATCCTCCGGCTCATGGTCCATGTCGAGGACCTCTCGAGCGCGACCGGCCAGCTGCTCCTCGGCGAACCGCCGGATCGACTGCTGGAGATCGACGTGATCCTCGCTGATGCCGATGGGCATGGGTGCTCCCCGTGTATAGAACGTGTTCTAGAAGTCTCGCACAGGGCGGTCCGCAAGGGCGACCCGCCCGGGGACCTCAGATCCGGTGGATGATGTTGAAGCGCGAGGTGACGACCGGCTCGCCGGACTCGGCGTCGGTCCAGACCGTCTCGGTGACCACGAAGGTCATGGTCTTGCCCTTGGACTCCTTGGCATAGGCGTCGACGATGGTCCCCTCGCCACGGAGCACGTCGCCCACCACGACGGGGCGGTGGTAGTGGAAGGACTGCTCGCCGTGGAGGATCAGGCCGCCCTTGGCCACCAGCGGTGCCAGCGCCGCCATCATCCCCGGGCCCTGCTCCGCCTCGTTCTGGAGCTCGGCGAAGCGACCCCAGCTCTCGAAGGCGATGGGGAACGTCGGAGTGGCGACCACGCCGGCGTGGCCGGCGGCCGCTGCGGCGGCCGGATCATGGCTCTCGGGGCTCTCGTCGAACACGCAGTCGGCGAAGAACCCGACCGGACCTCGCTCGACCACCACGGTGGACACCGCGGTGCGCGTCCCGATCAGCTCATCGAGCGTCGTTCCCTCTGCCATGTCGGCCCCCTTGGTATCTGGAGCACGTTGGCTCACCCGGTTCGTGGAGACCGTAGCCAAGGATGGACGCGGTTGGCGACTTCCTAGAGCAGGCCGGCCTCAGCGAGGCGCTCGGCGAGGGCACGGAAGGCCCGGCCCCGGTGGCTTATCGCGTTCTTGTCCTCCGCCGCCATCTCGGCGAAGGTTCGGCCTCCAGCCTCATCAGGGGCGAAGATCGGGTCATAGCCGAACCCGGCATCGCCTCGAGGACTCCGCGTGATCACCCCGAGCACCTCTCCCCTGGCGTGGACCTCGGTGCCGTCCGGGAAGGCGGCGTAGGCCACGGTCGTGAACCGGGCCGTCCGATCCTCGCCGTCGCCGAGCTCGACGAGGAGCTTCTCGACGTTGTCGTCATAGGTCGCCCCCTCGCCGGCATACCGAGCCGACCAGACGCCCGGAGCTCCCCCGAGGGCGTCGACCTCGAGGCCCGTGTCATCGGCCACCGCAACCTCGCCCGTGGCCTCGCACAGGGCGAGTGCCTTGAGGCGGGCGTTCTCGAGGAGCGTGTCCCCGGTCTCCTCCACGTCACCGACATCAGCGGGTCGGCCGAGGAGCTCGACGTCTCCGAGCTCGGAGAGCACCGAGACGATCTCGGTGGCCTTGTCCGGGTTCGCCGTGGCCACCACGCACCGCAGCGTCATCGGGGCCTCGGCGTCGGCGGGGTGGCCAGCACAGCCGCCTGCGCGGCGAGCAGCTCGGAGATGCCGGACTCGGCGAGGCCGAGGAGGCTGTCGAGCTCGGAGCGGCTGAAGGCCTCCTGCTCGGCGGTGCCCTGAACCTCGATGAACCGGCCCGAGCCCGTCATCACGACGTTCATGTCGACATCGGCCCGAGAGTCCTCGACATAGGGGAGGTCGAGCATCGGTACGCCGTCGATGATGCCGACGCTGACCGCAGCCACGGCATCGCTGAGGGGGTGGTGTGTGAGCTGACCCTCGGCGATGAGCCGGCTACAGGCGTCGTGCAGCGCCACATACGCCCCACAGATCGACGCCGTCCTCGTCCCGCCGTCCGCCTGGAGCACGTCGCAGTCGACCGTGATCTGCCGCTCGCCGACCGCCACGAGGTCGGTCACGGTCCGCAGCGAACGTGCGATGAGCCGCTGGATCTCCTGAGTCCGGCCGGACTGCTTCCCCTTCGCCGCCTCGCGGCTGGCCCGCTCGGGGGTCGACCCGGGGAGCATCGAGTACTCGGCCGTCACCCATCCCTTGCCCGAGCCACGCAGCCACGGCGGGATCCGATCCTCGACCGAGGCGGTGCACAGGACCCGGGTGCGACCCATCGAGACGAGGACGGAGCCCGGGGCGAAGACCGTGAAGTCCCGTTCGAAGCTCACCGGCCGCAGCTGGTCGAGCCGCCGTCCGTCGCTGCGCAGCGTCCTAGGGTCGACGTCGCTCATGGGGAGTCCTCCTGGTCATCCGGGCACCCCGGGATCGAGGCACCGCTCAGACTAGAAGTAGATCACCTTCGAGGCGCGGTCCACGACAGTGTCGATGTCCTCGGTCCAGGCCCCGGTCGACAGGTACTTCCAGCCGTCGTCGCAGGCGATCGTCACGATGGTCGCCTCCTGGTCCTCGGGGATCTGCTTGGCGCAGCGGATGGCGCCGGCCATGATCGCGCCCGACGAGATCCCGACGAAGAGGCCGAGCTCGGTCATCCTGCGGGTCCACTCGATCGACTCCCGAGGCCGGACCACGGTCTTGCGGTCCAGGATCTCGGCGCCGCCGAGCTCGGCGAAGATCGGCGGGATGTAGCCGTCATCGAGGTTGCGCAGTCCGTCGACCATCTCCCCCGTGGGCGGCTCGATGGCCCACACCTGGATGTCCGGGTTCTGCTCCTTGAGGTAGCGACCCACGCCGAGCAGGGTCCCCGAGGTCCCGAGGCCTGCCACGAAGTGGGTGATCTCCGGCACGTCGCGGAAGATCTCCGGTCCGGTGTGCTCATAGTGCGCCTTGGGATTCGCTGGATTGGCGTACTGATAGAGGAATACCCACTCGGGATGCTCCGCCGCCAGGGCTCGCGCCATGCGCACCGCCCCGTTCGATCCCTCTGAGCCGGGAGACTCGATGATCTCGGCACCGAAGACCTCGAGCAGCTGGCGGCGCTCGACCGAGACGTTGGTCGGAAGCACCACCTTGAGGTGGTAGCCCTTCATCCTGCAGACCATGGCCAGGGCGATGCCGGTGTTGCCCGACGAGGGCTCGATGAGCACCTGGTCGGGAGCTCCCGGCACGAGGATGCCGTCGGCCTCGGCCTGCTCGACCAGGCTCAGGGCAACGCGGTCCTTGACCGAACCAGCCGGGTTCCGCCCCTCGAGCTTGGTGAGGATCGTGACGTTCGGGCTCGGACTGAGCGCCGAGACGTCGACCATCGGCGTCTCACCGATGAGGTCGAGGACCGATGCGTAGCGCGCCATGGGCTGGCGGGATCAGCCGGCGCCGCCGGCGACCGCCGGCAGGATCGAGACCTCGTCACCATCCGTCACCGGGGTGTCGAGCTGCTGGAGGTACCGCACGTCATCGTCGTTGATGTAGATGTTCACGAACTTGTTCAACGTGCCGTCCTCGGCGATGACCTGACCGGAGAGGCCCGGATTCTGCTGGACCAGGGTCGAGAGGACCTCACCGATCGTCGCCCCGTCGATGCTCACGGTGGCCTGCCCGGCGACGTGCGGTCGGAGCACGGTTGGCAGCCTGATTGAAACTGGCATGGCGGTGTCCTCCTCGCCCCATCCGGTGATGCCGGCGGGAATCCTGACTTGATTGGTCACATATTACTTGGCCCAGATTACGACGTGCCGCTGCCGAGCAGGTCGGCTGGGCACGCTGTCTCTCCTGCAGGTGCCTCGGGGCAGGCAGAGGGATACCATGGGAGAGACGGCCGGTCTGCCTCTTCTGCAGCCGGCAAACACACGGAGGGCACCCGATGGGAAGTTCCATTGACCACAGCCTGCGAGGGAGCCGTACCCGCTCGCTCGCACTGCTGATCGCTGCAGCCAGCCTCGTCGTCCTCGCCTTCCTCGCCGCCCACGCCCGGTCGGCCGGTGCCACCGGCGCCACGCCCACCATCACCAGCGTCAACGGCGGTTCCGCAGTCGCCGCTACCGGCGCAAAGGTGATCATCCCGATCACCGGCACGGACTTCGCCAGCCCCAAGGTGACGATCACCGGCACCTCAGGAAATGTCGCAGTGCTCGGCCTCGCTTCCGGCACCACGAGCACCCACCTCAACGTGATCGTCCGCCTGCCGGGCTCGAACGATGCGGCCGGCGCCAAGGTCGTCACCGTCAAGAACCACAAGGCCGGCTCCACTTCCTCATCGCTCACCGTCGACGCCGCACCGACGATCACGTCGATCGACACGTCCAGCCTCTACAAGGGTGGCTCCGAGGACATCGCCATCACCGGGACCGGATTCCGCGCCGGGGCGACACCGCTGGCGGTCCCCGGCGTGACGTGGAGCAATGTGACTCGCAACAGCTCGACGTCCCTGACCGCGACCGCCGTGGTGTCGGCGACGCCGACGGGGACCAAGCGGGTCATCCAGGTGTCGAACCCTTCTGACGGCGGGTTCAGCACCTCTGTCGGCTCGGCGACGAACCGCCTCAGTTTCGTCAACCTTCCGAAGGTCGGTGGCTACTTCTACTTCGGTCAGAACTCGGCGACCACGACCGTGTCGATCGACGGCCTCCCCACTACGAGCGGGAACCTGACCTCGGTCTCGTTCGGCTCTAACGCCAGCCCCAGCTTCAACACCTCTGCCTGGAACGCCGCCAAGGCGAGCTCGATCACCGGCACGCTCTCCTTCGGAGCGACGGCTGTGGTCGGCGACCGGGCCATGACGCTCCGCTTTGCGAACGGTCTGTCCATCACCAGCCCCAGGGCGCTCTACATCACCCCGGCTCCGAAGGTCCGCGGATATGGCGATCGGGTGAACAGCTTCCCCTACGCCGTCTCCAACAGTGGGAACCCACAGCAGGTCACCATCGTCGGCTCAGACTTCGCCGCCACCTCCAAGTCTGGTCTCACCCCCACGGCCTCGGTGAGCGGCCCCATCCCCGACCTGACCGTGGAGGCCTTCTACGGCGAGGGTCAGACGACCGGTTTTCACGACTCCGCTCACCTCTTCGTCTCGTTCACGGCGACAACGTGCTCGAGCGACAGCGACTCGCTGACCATCACGAACCCCACCCAGGCAGGCTCGGCGGGGATCCCTGGCATCGTCGGGGGCTCCGTCACGATCAGCAATGCCATCAGCATCAGCTGCGTCCCCGAGATCGACTCGATCACCCCTGACACGCTCCCGGCCGACAACCAGTTCCACACCATCACCATCTCCGGCCGCAACTTCGCCACGGGTGCCACGGTCTCGAACTCGAACATCCCGGCGGGCTACCAGAACACCACGGTGATCGACTCCAACACGATCACAACCGACATCCGCGGGGACGTCCCGGTGAACATCGGAATCAGCGTGACCAACCCGAACGGCGCTCGCAACGTCGTGCCGGAGCCGTTCACCTTCCAGAGCGTGCCCTCGTTCACCAGCTTCTCCCCCAATGTCATCCCGCTCGACTCGAACCCCCACACCGTGAACATCGTCGGGAGCCAGTTCCTCCCCGGCGCCGTGATCTCGGTCGACTCGGGATCCGTCGGATCGGCCACGCTCGGCACGACGACCTACATCGACTACAACCACCTGAGCGTGAGCGTCACGGGAGTCACCGGCGGGGCGATCGACCTCACGGTGGACAACACCGACGGCGGCACGGCCACGCAGGTCGATGCCATCGGCGTCGGCGTGGCCCCGTCAATCACTGCCGCCTCGCTCTCTGGGACGCCGACGGTTGGAAGCAGCGTCGATGCCAACGTCACCGCTACCGGGACGCCGACGCCGGACCTGACCTACCAGTGGTACCGCTGCACCAGCGCCGTCACCCAGAACCTGTCGTTCGCCACCGTGCCATCCGGGTGCACGGCGATCTCCGGGGCGACCGACGCCAGCTACACCCCTGTGGCGGCGGACCGGACGAGGTACGTGACCGTGCGCATCACCGCGGCGAACGGCGACAGCCCCAACGCCGTGGCCATCGCCGCGTCGAGCAGCCTCACGCTCTACGCCCCGTACTTCACCAACGCCTTCGTGAACATCTCGGGCGGCGAGGCCATCGGATCGACGGTGTCGGCCGGATACGCCGTCTTCAGCCGTCCGACCGCCACCCTCTCCTACCAGTGGTACGACTGCGTCGACCAGGTGCTCTCCCCTGACCTCACCTCGAGCACGCCCCCAGGCGACTGCACGGCGATCAGCGGGGCCACCTCGTCGACCTACACCATCCAGTCCAGCGACGCAGGCTCGTACGTGACGGTGGCAGAGACGGCCAGCAACGGCATCTCACCGGATACTGGAGCAGTGGCGAACTCCACCGACCTCATCGACGGCCCGGTCGGGCTGCGGGCGATCACCATCAGCGGTTCCGCGACGGCCGGGAGTACCCTGACCAGCGACGTGACCACCTACGGCGAGCCGGCGGTGAGCTCCATGACCTACCAGTGGTACCGCTGCACGGACCTCGTGGACGGCACCCTCAACGCTGGGGCGGCTCCGGGCATCTGCACCGCCATCGCCGCAGCCACCGCAGCCAGCTACACCATCGACGGAGCGACCGACGCCGGCTCGACGATCTTGCTCGACGTCTCGGTCAGCGGTGGCACCACGAGCTCAGAGGGCTACTCGACCTCGACCGACCTCGTCACCGGTCCCCCCGGGTTCTCGAGCCTCGTGCTCGATCCCAGCGCCATCGTGGGTGACACCTTGATGCCGACCGCAGGCGCCTTCGGCTACCCGGCACCCACGGTCACCTACGTCTGGTACCAGTGCACCAGTGCTCCCGCGGACACGCTCTCCGCCAGCGGCGCCGGCGGGGCGACATACCTCGCGGGCTACGGCTGCACCGCACTCACCTCGGCAAGCTCGAGCTCCTCGTTCGACACGTCATCGAGCACCGCTGGCGACATCCTCGCCGTGGCAGCGACGGCCACCTACGGCCTCAGCTCGAGCACTGCGGTGTCGAGCACCACGCTCCAGGCGCCCTGATCGGCTCAGCCCTCGTCGGCCGCCGACGCTCCAGCACGACGGCCGAAGAAGGTCGAGTCTCCGATCGAGAGACCCGAGGCGTAGCCGAAGGCCGCCACCCCTGACGTGGTCCGTCCGGCGGCGTAGAGCCCCGGAATCGCCCGCCCCGCGAGATCGAGGACCTCGCCACCGACCGTCGTGTCGAGCCCACCGAGCGTGAAGACGGCGTAGGGGATCTTTCCGATCCGAAGGTCGAACGCTCCCAACGGTCCCTCGAGGGCGTGCAGCAGCGTGGCCGACTTGTGGAACATCGGGTCCGAGCCCTCAGCGGCATGGCGGTTGTAGACCGCGAGCGTGGCCTCAAGCGAACCTGCAGGAAGGCCGATCTCGGCCTCGAGCTCAGCCGGCGTCTCGCAGACCCACGTGGCGCCGATGCCCATCCAGTTCGGCTCGTAGCTCGCCTCATCGATGATCAGGAACACGTCGCCGTGCTCGCCGTAGAGTGCCGCCTGGCCCATCCGACCGTTGTAGGTGTCCTCGTTGATGAATCGCTGCCCTCGGCCGTTGACGAGGATGCCCTCCATCAACCGGCGTGGCGGGATGATCGGGAAGGCGACCTCGCCGGCGTGCATCTGCTTGACCCTCGCTCCTGCCGCCTGGGCCATCTCGATTCCCCGACCGTCGTCGGTCTCCGTGCCGACCTTCCAGTTGGCCTCGAGCAGCACTGGGGCGTTGCGCGCCACCATCTCGTCGTTGAAGATGAAGCCCCCGGCGCACAGCACCACGCCACGCCGGGCCTCGATCCGGCGCACGACGCCGTGCTGGGTCGCCACCACGCCCACGACACGACCCTCATCGAGGATCAGACGCTCCACGCTGGAGTCGTAGGCGACCTCGGGACCCGCCTCGAGCGCGGTCGTGGTCAGGGTCCGCATCAGCAGCTTGCCCGTCGAGCCAGGCGTCCGGATGAGGTGACCCCTCGCCGCCGGCGCTGCGACCTCTGTGAAGGGCCACGCATCCTCGCCACCGGAGTACACGAGACCCTCGGTACCGACGGTCTCCATCTGCGTCTCATGACTGAAGGAGTGCTCGAACTCGAGGCCAGCGGCGACCAGCCACTCGAAGTGCTCGACGCTCCCGTGGCAGTAGGCGGCGATCTTCGCCGCGTCAGGCTCCGGCCCGCAGGCGGCAAGCAGGAAGGCCTCCATGTTCTCTGGGCTGTCCTCGAAGCCGCAGGCCCGCTGCACGGCCGTGCCGCCGCCGAGGTAGATGATCCCGCCGGCCAGCGCTGCGGCTCCACCCGGACCGCCTGCTCGCTCGAGGACCAGGATCTCGGCGCTCGGATCAGCCTCTCGGGCGCCGAGGATCGCCGCCGTGCCGGCGGCGCCGAACCCGACGATGACCACATCGACGGTCTGGTCGAACTGGTCGACCTCACTGCGCTCGATGGGCCAGATGCTCTCGTCGCGAACCATGGCGGCACACTACGCGCAGCGGGACGATCGTGCGGGGCTCAGCCCTGGGCGGCCCGACGTCCAGCGAAGCGACCGAACAGCGTCGAGTCGCCGATCGACAGCCCGGATGCATACCCGAAGCTGCAGATGCCTGAGGTGGTCCGGCCGGCAGCGAAGAGCCCTTCGACCACCCCACCTTCGAGGCTCACGACCTCGCCGGACACCAGGGTCTCGAGGCCCCCAAGCGTGAAGGGGGCATAGGGGGCCACACCTGGACGCAGGTCGAAGGCACCCAGCGGTGGCACCAGCGGTCGGACCCACTCGGCCGCCTTGTGGAACATGGGGTCCTCGCCGTGGGCCGCATGCCGGTTGTAGAGATCGACCGTGGCCTCGAGTGAGCCCGCCGGAAGGCCCATCTCCGCCTCGAGCTCCGCAGCGGTCTCGCAGACCCAGGTGGCGCTGAGGCCCATCCAGTTGGGCTGGTACGCCGCTTCGTCCACCACCAGGAAGCACGTGGCGTCCTGCTCGTAGAGGGCAGCCTGGCCGACGCGCCCCATGTAGGTGTCCTCGTTGATGAACCGCTGGCCGTGGCCGTTGACGATGATCCCCTGGATCAGGTCGCGCGGCGGGATGATCGGAAGGGAGACCTCGCCCACGTGCATGTTCTTGACCTGGGCGCCGACCGACTGCGCCATCTCGATGGCCCGGCCGTCGTCGGCCTCGGTGCCGACCTTCCAGGTGCCGCGCAGCAGGGTCGGTGCGTGCCGTCGCAGCATCTCGTCGTTCCAGATGAAGCCTCCGGCGGTGAGCACAACGCCGCGGCGGGCCAGATAGACGGACTCGGTGCCGTAGGACTGGGCCACCACGCCCACCACACGCCCCTCGTCGACCACGAGGGAGGTCACCCTCGTGTCATAGGAGACGTCGACCCCGGCGGCCACGCAGGCCTCAGCCAGCGTCTTCATCAGCAGCCATCCGGTGGAGTTCTTGGTCTTGGCCAGGTGTCCCCGGGGGGCGGGCGTGGCGATCTCGCTGAACGGCCAGGCGTTCTCACCCCCGGACCAGACGAGGCCATGGGTGTCTCGGGGAGCCATCTGCGTCTCGACGTCGAGCCGGGCATCGAACTCGACGCCGCGGGCCACCAGCCAGTCGAAGTGCTCGAGGCTGCCCTCGGCATAGGCCACGACCTTGGCCTCGTCGGGCTCCGGCCCGCAGGCGGCCATGAGGTACGCCGCCATGTTCTCGACCGAGTCCTCGAACCCGCAGGCACGCTGCACCGGCGTACCGCCACCGAGGTAGATGATCCCCTCTGCGAGTGCCGCCGCTCCGCCTGCACCCGCCGAGCGCTCGAGGGCCAGGACCTCTGCCCCCGCCTCGCGTGCGGCGTGGGCGGCGCAGGTCCCTGCGGCACCGAATCCGACGACGATGACGTCGGTCTCGGTCGACGCCGGTCCGACGTCAGCCAGATCGACGTGAAGAAGCTCCTGCATCACACCTCCCGGGATCCGTCGGCTGCCGACGGATCAGCTCGCGGCCTTCGACGGGCGGTAGAAGGTGGCCAGCTGCAGCAGCGCGCCACCGATGCCGACCACCGCCGCGACGGCGAGGCCGATCGACGGTCGCAGCGTCCAGATCTTGGCCACGTGGTCGATGGAGAACTTCCCACCGCCGAGGCCGCCGAGGGCGATGGCCATCACGGCCACCACCAGGCAGTACTCGATGCCCTGGCCGGGGTTGAACACGAAGAACCCGTTCTTGTAGTGGACGGTGATGATCGCCACCACCATCAGCGAGACCAGGGCGGCACAGGCCAGCGGCGTCAGCAGGCCGATGATGAGCAGGATCCCGGCGCCGACCTCGGTCGTCGCCGCCATCAGCGCGTTGAGCTTGCCCGGGCGCATCCCCATCGAGTCGAACCAGGCGGCGGTGCCGGCGATCTTGCCGCCACCGAAGAACTTGTTGAGGCCGTGGGCGGCGATCATCCCACCGAGCATCACCCGCATCAGCAGGACGCAGACCCCATAGGTGTTCGAGAGGCTCTGGGCGTGGTGGACGACGGTCGCGGTCATGGTTCCTCCGGGAGTTGTTCGACGAGTGCGCTCCGAAGACTGTCACAGGTCGGACCCGTCCGCCCGCATCTCCCCAGTCGCCGACCCTTCGGACAGCGGGTGCGGCTCACGACGGCACCCCCGCTAGCGGCCGATGACCTCCACGGCCTCTTCGGTGATCTCCCCCTCGATGATCCGGAAGCTGCGAATCGCCGGTGCCATGTCACGAAGCGACACGATCACGTAGTGCCAGGTGGGATCCGGTGCCTGCGCCACATCGGTCGGGGACGGGTAGGCCTCCGTGTGCGTGTGCGAGTGGAAGACGCCGATCAGCACGTTCCCAGCGTCCTCGGCAGCCCGGTCGGCACGCAGGTGGGCCCGAGGATCCACGGTGTAGACGAGCGCGGAGGCAGCGAGGTTGTCCGTCGGGTAGATGGCCGCCACGTCGCCGGTCCCCTCGGGACCAGCGAGGAGGCCGCACGCCTCGTCAGGAAGCCCGAGCAGGCAGTGCGCGACCATCTCGTCGGCGATGGCGGTGGAGATGCGCAGCACGACGCCCAGACTACCGAGCAGCAGGCTCGTCGATCAGCGAAGCGTGATCCCGGCGTCGACCGTCATGGTGAGCCCGGTGACCGAGGCGGCATCATCAGACAGCAGGAAGAGCACGGCATTCGAGACGTCGTCCGGCGTCACCGTGGCCATCGGCAGTGCGTTCATGAAGAGTGGCCCGAGCGAGGGGCTCTCAGCGAGCAGCGGTCCGAGCGCGGTGAGCCCTCGGGTCATCTCGGTGTCCACGCCGGTCGGGTGGACGGTGTTGACGCGGATCGACGCGTCGGCGAGCTCGACACCCATCGACTGCATCAATCCCACCAGGCCGCGCTTCGCGGCTGAGTAGGCGGAGAAGAACGGCATCCCCTTGATGCCCGCCGACGAGCTCACGAGCACCACCGAACCGCCCTCTCCCGATCGCAGGTGCGGCACGGCGGCACGACAGGTGTTCCACACCCCGACGAGGTTGATGTCGATCACGGCCTGGAACGTCGCCGGAGAGAACTCCTCCGTGGTGCCCACCGCGCAGATCCCGGCGTTGGCCACGACCCCATCAAGCCGGCCGAGCTCCGCCACCCCTGCGTCGACCGCCGCGACCATGGAGGCGGCGTCGCGCACGTCGACGACCGTCGCCACCGCCCGGGTACCTGCGGACTCGACGAGCCGGGCCGTCTCGGCGAGGTCCTCGGTCGAGGCCATCGGGTAGTCCGCTCCCTCCACCGGCGCACAGATGTCGGTGGCGATCACCGAGGCGCCGGCCTCGGCCAGGCGGACGCAGTGGTTCCGTCCCTGACCTCGACCCGCGCCAGTCACCAGCACCACGGCTCCGTCGAGCCCGCTCTCCGCACGTCCCATCGCCCACTCCCCTGGTCGTTTCCGTGGATCCGACTCCACCGTTCCCATGGTGGCAGATCTCCCGCTTCGACCGGGGGCCGTCGGACGGTTCCCCCGGTACCCTTGGGGGCGTGGCACAGGCCAAGCGCACGAAGGCGAAGCGAGACGCCAAGAAGGACGAGGGCGGCGACCGCAGGGTCGCCACCAACCGCAAGGCGCGCCACGACTACGACATCCTCGAGACCCTCGAGTGCGGGATCGTCCTCCAGGGCTCAGAGGTCAAGAGCCTGCGCGAGGGCAAGGCCCAGATCGCCGACGCCTATGCCCGGGTCGACGGCCATGAGCTGTGGCTCTTCGGCCTCCACATCCCCCCGTGGAAGTTCGGCACCGGGTTCGGCGGCCATGACCCTGATCGCAAGCGAAAGCTGCTCGTCCACCGGCACGAGATCTCCGATCTCGCCAGCCAGACCCAGGCCGGCCAGCCGCTGACCCTGATCCCCTTGGCCATCTACTTCCGTGACGGCAAGGCCAAGGTCGAGGTCGGCGTGGCCCGTGGTCGCAAGCTGCACGACAAGCGCAATGCCATCAAGGAGCGCGACGCCAAGCGCGAGGTGGCCCGCACCATGCGCGATCAGAGCCGCTGGGGCTGAGGGCTACTCGCTCGGGGGCGACACCAGCGTCAGGCCGACGGCACCGCCGACGGTCACGATGAACGCCACCACGGCCAGCAGGCCCATCCCCGGCCGCGAGTGATCCCCCAGCGCCACCATCCCGACGATCGCCGGGGCGATGGTCTCGGCGGTGAACAGCCAGGCTGTGGTCACCGTGACCGAACCCCGCTGGAGGGCGGTGGCGAAGAGCACCATGCCGAGCGCCCCGAAGAGCGCCATGGCCCATGCGGCGGGCTCGAGGAGCAGGTGCAGGCTCACCCCAGAGGAGAGCGAGCGGGCGCACAGGGCCGTCCCACCGAAGCTGAGGCCGGCGATGGCCCCGAGAGCCGACGCCGATGCGCCACCAGACGTCCGCTTGGCCAGCACGAAGCCGACGACAGCGAAGGACACGAGCGCAGCCCACATGGACGGCCCGAACCACCCGGGGGCGGCTCGGGCGGACTCCGGGGCCCCTGAGGCGGCGAGGCCGAGCAGGCCGACGGCGAGGCCGACGAGGAACAGGACCTGACGGCGAGTCGGCACCACCTTCTCGAACAGCGCCGAGAACAGCACGACGAAGCCCACCGAGGCGGCCACCACGGCCTGGACGACGAACAGCGGGAGCCGGAAGAGGGCCACGAGGCTGAAGAGCCAGCCCAGGCCATCGAGGGTGATGCCGGCCATATACGGGAGCTGCTTGGCGATCTGGCCCAGGTCCTTGAGCGAGATGCCGCCCTCACCCTCCTCCACCTTCTTGGCCGCGATGCTCTGGAGCACCGACCCCAGGCCGTAGCAAACGGCAGAGATCAGGGCGGCGAGGTAGGCGATGAGCACGGGCCCACCATAGAGAAGGTGCGCGCGGGGCGCGAGAACACCCGTGACAGCCGACGGGTACGCTTGGAAGGCGAGCCCCGAGGTCCGGGGTTGCACAACACCACGGGGGTGATCGGTTTCGACGTTGGACGTCAAGGTGGGAGAAGCGAGCCGTGGTCTCCGGAACCACGTTAAAGAGCCGGAAACAACAACAAACGCCGAGCCCAAGCTCAGCCTCGCTGCCTAGGTAGCGACGTCCGGCCGGTCCCAGTCCTGCGGATCGGATCTCGGGCGACATCTTGCAGGACTCACCCCATGAGCGCGTCAGCCGCGAACGGGGGACAACTCAGCTGACTACGGGAAGGGATGGTCGCCGATCGACCCCCGACCTCGACAACCTTCGATCGGCTGCGCTCGGAGAAGTCCCATTGCGGCTCTGGCGGACGCGGGTTCGATTCCCGCCACCTCCACGGTTCCGAAGGTGCTGATGCGCCCTCGGACACGACAAGGACGAGAAGCAAATAACCGACCACTCGGTCGGTTATGGTGAGCCAATGCCTACTTGCGACAACCTCCAAGTCACCACGAGCTCCGGAGACCTCGCCCTCCAGGTCACCGGATCTGGCCCGACGATCGTCCTGCTGCACGCCAACCCAGGATCTTCGAAGGACTTCGACGGCGTCTCAGACCAGCTCGCCGCCGAGCACCGGGTGGTGGCCGTCGACTGGCCGGAGTACGGGCTGAGCCCGGCGCCAGCACTCGATTCGTTCAGGGGCGCCATGACCTACCGCGATGTCCTCGTTGAGCTCCTCGACGAGCTGACTGACGGCCATGGGTGGGGGCCGTTCGTGCTCGTCGGCAGCAGCGTTGGGGGCTTCGCTGCTCTCTCCGCAGCCGCTGCAAGACCCGACCTCGTGGCTGGCTTAGTGCTGGTCGCACCCGGCGGCTTCACCGCCCAGAACCCCCTTACCCGATTGGCATGCCGCAGCCTCGGCCGGTCGAGCATCGCAAGGTTCACGGCCAAGCCGCTCGCCCGCCTCTACCTCCGCTGCCGCAACGAGACCACCCGCCGGACCCTTGCCGAAGCCGGGAGCATTGCGACCAACCCTGCACGCCGGGAGGTCTACTGCGCCATCTGGCACTCCTTCGCCGAGCCCGAGCACGACCTTCGCGACCTAGCCCCACCACCGGTCCCGAGCCTCCTCACCTGGGGACGCTTCGATCCGGTGCTTCCAGCCTTCACTGATGGCCGTCGAGCGGCCAAGGCGCTCGACCTCCAGCTGCATCGCTACCCCACCGGCCATGAGCCCTACGCCGAGCTCCCCGACCGCTGGATAGGAGACGTGAAGCCCTTCCTCGCCGCCATCCCAGCAGCGGGCGGGCGCCGGCTCCCCGCCGGGAACGACGGGGGCGGTTGATGGCACGACCAGCTGAGCCGGGCCGGACCGCACTCCTCGACGCCGGGGCACGGGTCCTTGCCGCTGAAGGTTCCCCCGGCTGGACAGGGCTCTCGGCCAACGCCGTGGTTGCAGAAGCGGCGATGAGCAAGGGTGCCTTCTTCCACCACTTCCCCACGCGCAAGGAGTACGTCCTGGAGCTCCACGCGCGCTTCCACGCCGGCGCCGCCTTCGTGATCAGCGAAGCCATCTCCTCGATGCCCCCTGGGCCCGATCGCCTCCGCTCGGGCATCGCCGCCTACCTCGACTACTGCCTATCTCGAGCCGACGCAAAGGCCTTCCTCTTCGACGCCAGAGCTGACGGTGACCTGCGCGAGCAAGTTGCGTTGACCAACCGGCAGTTCGCCGCTCAGATGGCGCCGGATCTGGCCGCAGTGGGCTGGTCGTCCCCGGAGGTGACGGCGAATCTAGCTGTTGCCACCGTCGCTGAGGTTGCGCTCATCGAGAAGGATCTCGGACGAACTTCTCTGCGGCACCGAAGCTCGCTATGGGAGCTCCTCCGCCTTTACGGAGGTTGGTGAGCGGGCCTTCCATAAGCCCGTTGGTCGGAAGATGAGGAGCTTGCCGACCTGCCCCCTTCCTAACTTGGCGTAATCCTGTGGCGTAATCGCTTTGATGCGGGCGCCAGGACCCTTGCCAGCAAGGCCATCCCCTATCGGGCGGTGGCCATGGCGTTGAACCCCCCGTCGACATGAAGGAGCTCACCGGTGATCGCCCGGGCGTGGTCGGACAGCAGGAAGCAGACGGTCTCGGCCACCGGCGCTGCGTCGTCGGCCGCCCAGGCAAGCGGTGCCGTGGTCTCCCAGGCATCGGTGAGCACGTGGAAGTTCGGGATGCCGCTCGCCGCCCTGGTCAGGAGCGGACCGGCAGCCACGAGGTTGCTCCGGATGCCCTCTGGACCGAGATCCCTCGCCACGTACCTCGACGCCTCCCGTAGTGCCGCCTTGCACGCCCCCATCCAGTTGTAGACGGGCCAGGCTCGGCCACCGGCGTCGAAGTCGAGCCCGACCAGGCTCGATCCCTTCGGGGCTCGCAGGGACTGCGCACAGCGGGCCAGCACGGCATAGGTCCACACGGATGTACGGAATGCCACCTCGACCTCCTCGGCGGCGACGTCGATGAACTCGCCGTCGAGCGCGCCCCTCGGGGCGAAGGCGATGGCGTGGAGTGCGCCGTCCATCACCCACCCCTCCCCTTGTCGCGTCGCCACCCACGAGGCGACCGCCGCCGCGTCGGTCAGGTCCAGGGGGTCTACAGCAATCTCGGCGCCCACCTGGGCGATCACCGCCTTCGCTGCGTCGAGGTCTCGAGGGAACGCGGTGCAGCGCACCTGCGCCCCGAGCTCGAGCGCGGCGCGCACCGTCGCCGTGGCGATCGAATCCTCAGTCGCCACTCCGGTGATCAACAGCGACTTCCCGTTCAACATGTCGTTCCTCCTCTTCGTCGACCTTCTGCACACGGACGAGCGCGGCGGCGATGGTGCGCACGCCAGACGCCGATCCATCGAGGTCCGTCCTCGACGGCGATCTCGGTCACCACCCGTCCGACCACATCGATCCCTCCGGCCACCGCCGCCGCCAGCGCGATCGCCTCGTGCTGCATCGCCTCGGAGAGGCCCTCGAGCTCTCGGCGGTCCACGACCATCCAGTAGCCGTCCGACCGCCGGTGGAGCACCACCTGCCGACCCCGCCCCGCTGCCCCGCCGACGGGGAAGCCCGCTGCCTCGACGTCGATGCGGTCTACCAGCGCGTGCCGTCGCGTCTCGTGGGGGCAGCTCATGGTGCCGTCCACCCGAGCTCTGGGTCCCAGGAATGCCAGGGCGCCTGCGGCCCGGTGCGCCCGACCAGTCGGACCCACCCGCCCTCCACGAGCCTCCTCGGCATGTCCGCCGAACGCACGGCCTCGACGATCCGATCGAGCGGAGCCTCGACCGCCACGAGGAGACGGATCGGCAGGTGGACCGGTCGACGACCACCTGTCACCGACTGCCAGGGAACCCCCATGCGCAGATCCGGATCCTCGCCCTGGATCACGGCGAAGTCGCCGACCTGGTTGAGCAGCGTCTTGTCGCCGGCACCCAGTACCTCAGGAGCCACCGACGAGAAGTAGTAGGAGGCGTTGATCCACTGCCCCACCACCATGGGCGCGGCCAGGATCGATCCGAGGATCGCCCCGTGCTCATCGCTCTCGGGATCATAGGAGTGCAGGAAGCTCCGACCCCGCAGGTCGGCCCCCCGGATCGACGAGCGTGGGGCGATGACGAATGACACGTGGTCGGCGAGACCCCACTCCGGACGGACCTCCGCGAGGTCCCGAGCTCGGCGATCGAGCTCCCGACGTGCCCCCGCCACCTTGCGGTGGCGTCCACCAGCCTGCTCGCACGCCACGGTGTCGCTGGCGGCCTCGAGGAGGGCGAGCAGCTCGACGGAGGCCTCTCCGTGGACCTCGACCACCTGGCGGGTGGTGTCATGCTCGCCAGAGAGGAACTGCGTGGACGACGGGATGATGATCCCGCGGTCTCCCAGGGCGCCTCGGACCGACGGGGCATTGAGCACCGAGGCCAGGGCGGCCGCGTTGGGACCGCCGCCGTGACCCGCACAGGCGCCGCACTCGAGGGCGGCGAAGTGCGGGTTGTTTGCGGTGGTCGATCGATGGCCGAGGATTAGGACCTCGTCGGCGAAGCCCGTCGTCAGGCCCATGCCCCGCAGCGCCCCCTCCGCGATGTCCACGATCCCCTCGGCCTCAAGCACCCACTCTCCTTCTCGTCGTGGGTGCTCGAGCCGAGCCCCCGGCAGGAGGCTCCGGGCGAGCAGCCACGGCGAGCCGAGGAAGCCGGAGGCCTCCGCCAGCGCGAACATGGCGCTGGGCTCGTGGGTGAGCTCGGCCAGGGTACCGCCGACTGCGACCCGCTCCCCGTCTCGAGGCGCTGGCCTCGGACCCCCGGCGATCAGCGCCGAGGGTCCAGCGAGCACCGGGAACGACTCGTAGGTCTCGCGATCCCCGGCCGGCGCCACCTGAGCGAAGACCCCGAAGAACCCGGCGAAGCCGAGGGTCTCTGCCCGAGCCTCGGCCTCGATCGCTCGCCGTAGTGGCTCGGAGCGAACATCGATGCACGTGATGACCTGGAAGCGCGGCTCCTCGACGACGACCGGCCGACGGGGGCCCAGCTCGCCGAGGATCTCCCCGTGAAGTGCGCGCTCGAGCAGCTCGAGCCGTGCCAGGCCGGTCACGTCGCTCGGAACGTCGAGCAGCGCTGGAGGAGCGATCCGATCGCAGCCGGTCTCCCTCAGCCACGCGAGATCGACGGCCATCGACAAGGCGAGGAGGTCTCGGCGTGACAGCGCTGCGGGGTGCGGCTCGCGCGACCACTCATCGTTCCACTTCGCCCAGGCCGCCCAGCCGGGCAGGCGGGCCAGGTGCCGTGCCATCTCCTCGACCACGTCGTCGTCGGACCAGCCCACCAAGCGGTCGAGCAGTGACTCGAGGGATCCGGCCTCGAGCAACTCGATCGTCGCAGCCGCCACCCGGGGTGGACCGCTCACCCATCCTTCCTGGGAGTCCAGCGACTCGCACAGCCGTTCAAGGAGCTGGTCAGACGAGCCCTCGCGCCCCGCACAGGCCTCAAGCAGGGCCTGGCCGACCATCGCTCGCGCATTCTCGGCCGTCTGCGACGTCGCGGCTGCGGACCGGGCGAACATCGTGGCCGGTCGTCGTGGGCGACCCGGAGACCCGGTGTCAGGCACCGGGAGGATCAGGTCACGGCTCGCCGCCTCGTCGAGGTGGAGGTCTGCGGGCCAGGGGTCGATCCCCAGCCGGCCCCCGAGCGCGGAGACCGCGGAGGCGAAACTCTCGTCGATGGCGTCGAGGAGCGGGTTCACCGCGATGGCGCCACCGAGCGGCCACAGGAGCCCGACCTGGCGAGATGCCCGCTGGATGAGTGCATCGAGATCGTGATGTACGTCGGTGGTCATGCTGCTGCCTCCTGGGTGCTCCGTCCGCTCGGCTGCACGAGGCGCTCTACCGTCCCGAGCCGACGTGGTCGATGGCGACGGGCCACACCGAGCACCGCCACCGCGACCACCGCCAGTCCGAGGGTCCACCAGGGCGCCTGCCAGGCTCCACCCGGCAGCGCCTCCCCGAGCAGCCCCTGCGCCCCGGCCACCACGACCCCGTAGGTCGCCAGTGCACCGGCGATCCCGACGACCATGACCACCGGACGGATGATGCGCTGGCGGGTCCTCACCCACCAGACCGCTACCGCACCCGGGGCCATCACCCCCATGACCGCGAGGGCATCCCCACCGAGGCGCAGCGCCAGGACGCCGGCCACCCCGAGGATCGCCGCCGCCCCCAGCGCGCGCCCAGGAGCAGGAAGGAGTCGACCCACTGGCGCTCGCCGACGGAGGCGAACCCGGGATGCCGTGGCCGCGCCCGAGGCCATGAAGCGCCCGGCCTTGTACAGGCCGTGGCCGATGAGGTGCGTGACGGCCAGCAGGGGCCACCCGACGGCGATGGCCAGCAGCATGAAGGCCATCTGCGAGATGGTCGAGGCGGCCAGCTGTCCCTTCAGGTCGACCCGGGCGTGGATGCGAGGCGCAGCTCGCACGATGACTCCGACGCTGATCGCGGCGAGCCCTGCGGCCAGCCACCAGCGGGATCCGGTCATCATCTCGACGCGCAGCAGCAGGAGGGCCCCCGCGTTGACCACGCCGGCGTGGAGCAGCACCGACACGGGGGTCGGCGTGGCGATGGTCGACAGCACCCAGGAGCGGCGTCCCGTCATCCCGGCGCGACCCGCCGCCGCAAGCACGGTGCCGACCAGCAGGATGGCTCCAGCGGATCCCACCAGGGCGGTCCTGCTCGAAAGGGGCGCTGTGAGCGCCGCAGACCCCGCCACCTCCCACACCACCAGGACGCTCGTGACCAGGGCACCGTCGGCGACGGCGAAGGTGCGTGCCGCGCTCCGGACCGCCCCGGAGCTCCACGTTCCCGCCCCGGCCCGCAGCAGGAGCACCGTCGATCCGGACGTCGCCGCCCAGGAGAGGACGAGGGCGGCCGGGGTCGCCGCCAGGTCGGTCGCCACCACCGTTCCGACGACGAGCAGGGAGGCCGCCACGATCGGTCCGCCCCGCCGCTCCCCCATGAACTGACGGAGGGCGAAGCGGGTGGCGCAGAGGCCGATGACGAGGGCGGTTGCTCCAAGGGTCAGACCCAAGCGATCGATGGCCCACCACCCAGCTGCGGAGGAGCCGAACCCGATGAACAGGGCGCCGAGAGCCAGCGGGATCGAGGCCAGCGAGGCCGACCGGAGCTTGGTCCCACCGAGCAGGGCCACGAGGGACCCGAGCAGGAGGAGGGCGATTGGGGTTAGTGCGGGAGCGTTCATGGCTCCCACTATATACGAACTAAAATTCGTGTGTCACAAAACCGGAACTATTTTTGGTGATATTCTTCTCACGTGTTAGAACTCGTGCGAAATGAAGAAGGATGATCCAGCATCGACAGCAGGTCCCCCACCGCGTGGTTGGCCTCGATCGGGTGGCGGAACGGGGCATCGGCCACCACGGCATAGACGTTGCGGCGACCCTCTCGCGTCCGGGTGACGTAGCCGGCCTCCACGAGGTCGGTCACGATCGCCTGGGTGGCGCGCTCGGTGATGCCGACGGACGTCGCGATGTCCCGCGTGCGGATTGTGGGGTCTCGATCGATGCAGACGAGCACATGGGCGTGGTTGCTCAGGAACGTCCACTCCCTGCGTCGGCTCCTCGACGGCGTCGAACCCTCAGTCATCGTCACTCACGCACCCAGTATACGAAGTCGACTTCTCAGGACTCCTGATGACCTCCGGACTCCTTGTGACCAAGCACCACAAGCTCGGGCTCGTAGCACCGTCGTTCGCTGCCATCGGATGGCACGTGAGTGAGCTCCAGGCGGACACCGATGCCCTGGGCACCTTCTCCGGTGACGTCGATCGACGCCATCCGCCGCTTGAGACCGCCCGCCGCAAGGCCCTGCTTGCCGCCGGGCGCCCCGACGTGCGGTGGTGGTTCGCCTCCGAGGGCACCATCGGTCCCTCGCTCGGAGGCCTGGTGTCCGACCGAGAACTGGTCGTCGCCATCGAGCCTCGGTCGGGCGGCATGGTGGCAGGAGCAGCCCTGAGCCTGGCCATCGTGTCCATCCGGCTCGAGGTCCGCTGGTCGACCAGCGAGGAGGAGGTCGTCCGGGCATGCGCCGGTGCCGACCTGCCTCGCCACCACCTCGTGGTCTCCGCCAGCGACCGGTCCGCAGCGCCGGTCGGGGCATTGTGCGACATCGACGACGTCCTCGATGTCATCAGGCAGCGACGTCGCAGGAGGCGGACCCTCGTCCTCCAGACCGACCTTCGCTCGCACCTCTGCCCGTCGCGGCAGCCGACGATACGCGCCGCGGCAGCAGACCTCGCAGCGCGGCTGGCCACCCCATGCCCGGCATGCACCCGGAGTGGCTTCGGATCGATCGCCCCTGAGTGCGGCCTGCCCTGCGCTGGCTGTGGCCAACCCACCAACGAGGTCTCCGTCCGGCGGCGACGGTGCCCCTGGTGCATGCGGGTCGAGAGAAAGCCGGTCGACCAGGTGACAGCCGACGCCGCACGGTGCCGATGGTGCAACCCCTGACGTCGTGGTCACCCAACGATGCCGCGACCGATGACGATGGGAACCGATGGAAGTCGGCGGCCTCGTCAGAGGACTTCGACGGGCTAGTACTCGCCCTTGATCACGAAGTAGGAACCTCGGATCACGCCGGCCAGCTTCGACTTCTGGCGGGCGAACTTGAACGAGCTCAGCTCGTCAGGGATCTCCATCCCGTCAGAGAGCTTGAACCCGACCGCCCGCTTGGGACCATCGATCGTGTACAGCACGTTGATGGAGAGACCACTCTCGTAGAACACATAGGTCCATCGGATCCCCTCGACCTCGAAGGAGGTCGCCTCAAGGGGTGGGGAGGCGATGACGATGCCACGCTCCTCCGAGAGGATGCGCGTCACCAGATCCACGGACTCCGCGGCGTCTGCCGCAGGGTCCACTGTGAAGACGTGGTCGTACTTGTTCTTGAAGTACCGCGCCTCGTTCGCCCGAAGTCCTGCCAGCGCATCGGCGACCGGCGAGGACTCGAGACCGACGCTGGACACCTCTGAGAAATCCACGATGTAGCCCATGGGCCTCAATCCTAGGAGCCCGAGCGGAGGCGCTCCGCTCCACCGGATTCCCTACCGTCTCAGTTTGAGCCGCCCCAGGTCACCGATCGATCGACAGGGCCCCCTCTGATGCGGCCAAAATATTGGCAGACGTCGTCCGACTCGGCACCCGCGAGCTGAGCCACTCTTTCCCGAAGCTCGCCCTCGGGACCGGTGGAAGCCATCCAGTGTGACGATCCCTTCGACACCCATCGTCGTCCAACCGGTCTCAGCGTGCCCTCGCGGCCGCGCTGACTCCATTAGGACGACGAAGTCCCCCCCTGCGACCCTGCAGCAGCAGGGACGACCGAGGCCGACATCTGGCCGTCGGAGGTCCCGTCCGAGGCCTTACGACCAGCAATATGGGCTGAGACCACGGTGATGCCCATGACGATGAGGATCAGCCCCGCTCCGACGAGGTTGTCGATGACCCGCTGCGTGCCAACATCACTCGCCTGCTTGACGGTCATCCCGTTCAGGCAGGCGGTCGTCGGGACGATGAGGGCGTAGTAGATCCACTGATGGCGGCCGAACCTGGCCGTGACGGCCAGCACGCCGAAGACGGCGCCGAGAACGATCATCTGGACCGGAAGTGGGCAGCCAAAGACCTCGACGAGCGACACGCTGTGGACCTGCGTCACGATCAGCATCATCAACAGGGCCCCTCCGATGGTCCCCGCCACGCGCTCGAGGGTGAGGCGCAGCTCGGAGACCTCCCCGACCTGCGAGAGCACGAGGACGGTGGCGATGAAGAAGGCACCAGCCGTCTGCTTGGGGTGATCGAGGAACCAGTACGTGCCTACCGACGCCAGCACCGTGATGGTCACGGTGTAGGGGATCACCTCCCGACGCGTGCGCGACACCGATGTTGCAGGCAGGTGCATCTTGCGTGCAACGAGATGACCTACGACCACCATGAACATCGTGCCGACAAAAAAGAAGACTGCCGTCCAGGCGAGATAGGTGTGATCGAGGCGGTTGTACTTGAGCACCAATGTGGCGATCTCATGCATGCGACCGGCGTGGTGAGGGGTCGAGCCCTGGAAGAGGGTTCCCCATGCATCGAGCTTGACGCCCTTGGTGTCGATGCGATGCTTGACCAGATCGAGGACACTGCTCGGGAGCCATGGCACCGGGGCGAGCATCGGCCACGCCACGAAGATCGGCACAAGCATTAGCGCACGATTGAGGCCGAAGCGAGCCATGCGTCCGACCATCAGGGTCATCAGCGCCATGAGCGCGGCACCGGTGATCGGCGTCAGACCCGCCACGATGGCGACCGGCGCCAGCAGAGCGAGGACGACGGCAGTGATGATCCCGACCTCGAGACCACCGAAGACCACCGCCACCAGACCGACGATGGCCCCCATCGAGGCCCAGGTGGCCGAAGGCTGATGGGTGATCGCCAGCAAGACGACCGTGGGCACCAAGATGAGTACGACCAGAACGGTAGCGATCACGAGCCGACGAAGGACCGTCATGGCAGGCGAGCGCTTCTGCTTCGCTGGAGTGGATGCGGGTGCTGAGGCGGTCGACATTGCCGAGACTCTATCTGAAGCGTTGTTACACAACCCTGAATGCAACGTTGGCACGGATCCTCGGGAATGGGTCATTGTCATCGGCTGAGCTCGTTGACCAGCTCGAGCCATGGATGCTGACGCGATGATGGCCGCCGGGCTTCGGAGCGCACGCTCCGAAGCCTCCAGCGGCCATCATCTCTTCACGTTGGTCGGCGAGCCGACATCAAACGGGAGTCAGTCCGTCGACCTCATCACGAGGCCGTCAACTGAGCCGTGCGAGCCGATCAGCCGGGTTCACCGACTGGTCCAGCGGAGCCACCGGTGCCACCGGCGCCAGAGACACCGTAGGTCCCATCTGCTCCAGCGGTGGTCGTCCCGTCGCCAGCTGCACCACCGGCTCCGCCGATGCCACCCAGGCCGCCAGGGGCTCCAGCTCCACCGGGGGCGTTGGTAGCGCCATTGCCACCATTGCCGCCGAGTCCGCCGTTGCCGCCGTTACCGCCAGCTCCACCGTCGCTCGAGGTGCCAGCCGAGGACCCTGGGCCACCGGCCGCACCGCCGACGCCACCAGCACCACCAGCACCTGCAAGACCACCGGTGCCTCCGGCACTGCCATTCTCACCGGCGTCGCCCGGGTTCACGCCGTTGAGGCCGGAGTAGCCGGCACCACCGGCGCCTCCGTCACCACCGACGCCCGCCGTTCCTGCAGGACCACCGACAGCGTCGGCACCAGCGATGCCTGAGGCACCACCGGCCGCACCACCGGCACCACCGGCACCACCGTTGCCAGCGTCACCGCCGACGCCACCAGCACCGCCGGTGCCACCTGGAGTCGCCGAGTTCGTCCCGACTGCGCCGGCGGCACCATTGCCGCCGTCGCCACCGTTCGAACCGGCGCCACCGGCTCCACCGTTACCGCCGTTGCCCGGAATCCCGGTCGATGCTGAACCAAGGGGCGAACCAAAGACGCCACCGGCGCCACCGGCACTACCGGCACCACCGTTTGCTCCAGCACTGCCGTCAGTGCCAGCCGCACCGGGGGTCGAGCCATCGACACCGGTCCACGCAAGACCAGCAGAGCCACCGGGGGCACCATTGCCACCGTTACCTCCGTCGCCGCCGGGACCGTCAGCTCCATTGACCGAACCCGTGCCGCCGAGGCCACCGAGGCCACCAACACCACCGGCGCCGCCGATACCCGCTGCGCCACCGTCAGTCGGAGGAGCGATCGAGGATCCGGCGATGCCAGATGCCCCACCGCCACCGCTGCCGCCGTCACCAGCGGCGCCGCCGAGGCCACCGTTGCCGCCGAGGCCGACCGTGGCCGTCGGACCACCAGCGGCGCCACCGGATCCACCGTTGGCGCCGTTGCCACCGTTGCCACCGGCACCGCCGGCACTCCCGTTCTCACCGCTGCCAGGGAGGCCGTTGTAGCCAGCGCCACCGTTGCCACCGGCACCGCCAGAGCCAGCCGCACCACCATTTCCACCGTTGCCATCAGCACCAGCGGTGCCGCTGCCAGCTGCGATGCCGCCAGCACCACCGGCACCACCGTTCGCACCTGCGCCACCATTACCGCCAGGGAATCCAGCCGTACCCGGAGTGGCGGTGTTGGTGCCCGCGATGCCGTCAGCACCCGCACCACCGTTACCGCCGGACCCACCAGGACCACCAGCACCACCTGCGCCGCTGTTGCCGTCAGCACCAGCCGAGCCTCCGATACCGCCCGAGGCGCCTCCAAGACCACCGACGCCACCATTGCCGGCGTCACCACCAAGGCCACCAAGGCCGCCGTCCGCACCGCCGCTGGCAACGCCTGCGAGGCCGTTGAAGCCAGCGCCGCCGAACCCGCCGGCACCACCGTTGCCTGCGTTACCACCAGCACCGCCGTTTCCGTTGATTCCAGCAGCCGCGCTCAGGCCTCCGGCGGCGCCACCAGCGCCACCATCGCCACCGACGCCACCGTTGCCGGCGTCACCACCACTGGCTCCTTCAGTTCCGTTGGGAGACACCAGCGAGCCATTCGCACCGGGGGCACCAGCACCGGCGTTGCCGCCGTTGCCTGCTGCCCCGCCGTTGCCGCCGTTGCCGCCGTTGCCATCAGCACCCTGGAAGGTTGGGCCTCCGAGTGCCAGACCACCGATGCCACCGTTGCCGCCATCTCCGGCTGCTCCGCCGTTGCCGCCGTTGCCTCCGTCAGCGCCGCTCGTGCCGGGGATGACGCCGCTGGTACCGGCAAAGCCAGCGCCACCGTTGCCACCGTTGCCACCAGCACCACCAACACCGGCAGCGCCGCCATAGCCGTCAGCGCCGTCAGCGGCCGTGCCGAAGCCCACGCCACCGGCAGCTGCTGCACCGCCGTTGCCGCCGATGCCGCCGTTGCCGCCATCAGCGCCCACGGCGCCGTTCGGGACGATGCTGGTGCCGTCCGCTCCGTTGATGCCGGAACTGCCGTTACCACCAATTCCACCTGCGCCACCATTGCCAGCAGGACCACCTGGACCGTCAGCCCCGGCTGAGGCCGAAGGGCCACCGGCCCCACCACCGCCACCGCCGGCGCCGCCGAAGCCCGAGGCCCCGCCGTTTCCGCCGTTTCCGCCGTCAGTGCCGTCCAGCGGGCTGAAGCCAGCGCCGCCGTAGCCGCCGTTGCCGCCAGCGCCGCCGGTTCCACCAGCGGCACCATTGCCATCATCGCCGTTCGAGGCGCTGCCAGCACCGGTGCCACCGGCGCCGCCGTAGCCGCCGTAGCCGGCGAGACCACCGTTTCCACCGGTCCCACCGTTACCGCCGTCGACGTTGACGGGCGGGAGGCTCACGCTTGCGGCGCCCTGAGGAACGCGAGCGATGCTGGCGCCGAAGCCACCGGTGCCGTCAGCGCCTGCGGCGCCATTACCGCCGGCGCCACCGTTTGCTGCCACGCCGCCGTTGCCGCCGTCGCCGCCCATCGCGTCAGCACCTGCCGTGCCCGTCGGACCACCAGCGATACCGCCGAGACCACCAGGACCGCCAACTCCGCCAGAGCCGCCAGAGCCGCCGTTGGTTCCATTCTGACCGTTCGTACCTGGGGTCGCGCCGTCGGCGCCGACCCATGCCAGGCCACCATTTCCGCCGTTGCCGCCAGGTCCGCCGACGCCACCAGCGCCACCGTTGCCGTCGATGCCGGTCGTGGCACCCGGGCCACCGGCGCCACCGGCGCCACCGTTGCCACCAGGGCCACCGTTGCCACCAGCGGCTGCGTCAGCACCATTCGTGAACGAGTTCACCGCGTTGGCGCCTGCGGGCGCAGCTGCACCAGCACCACCGAACCCAGCGTCTCCACCGTTACCACCGGCGCCACCAGCGCCGCTGAGGCCGTCATAGCCAGCCGTACCCGTCGAGTTGCGCACGACGCCGCCGAGACCACCGTCTCCACCGACGCCACCGTCTCCACCGACGCCACCGTTGCCACCAGCACCACCATCAGAGTCAGGGAAGACCCCGTTCGTCCCGACCGCACCCGCGCCACCAGCGCCACCAGCGCCACCAGCGCCACCGTCCGCTCCGTTTCCACCGTTGCCGAGCAGGTAGCCGCTGGCGCCACCAGCGCCACCGCGGTCACCGCACGACCCCATCGTGCCATCGGCGCCGTTCTCACCCGGGAGGGCACCGTTGACACCTGCGAGGCCAGGTGCGCCGGCGATGCCGACGCCACCGTTGCCACCATTGCCGTACTGGCCGGCGTCGCCACCGTCGCCACCGTTGTAGCCGTCACCACCGTTTCCGAGGATCTCGCCACCGCGTCCGCCGTTGCACGGCACAGCGCTCGAGCAGGAGACCGCGTCGTAGGTGAAGCCCACGCCGAACTTCTCGCCGGCGTCCGGGTGATCAGCGGTGCCGTTCTGCACCAGCTGCTTGCCGACGCACTGCGGCAGCTCGGACTTGATGCGCTTTGCGATCGTCCGAGGGTCGTAGTTGAGGCCAGCCACGTACTTCTTGTGGCCTGACAGCCAGAGCGAGATGCCGGGCTTGCACTTCATGTCCGGCGGGACGACGACCACCGTGCGCGGGGAGACCGCGTGGTGCGTCACGTGCGGCGACGACTTGGTCGTAGCCGAACCGGCCGGGGCGTGTCCGAACGTTCCGAAGACGATCGCGAGCAGGACGGCGACTGGGACCACCCAGAGCGTCGTTCCCGCCTTCTTCAATGTGGCTGTTGCCTGCATGACTATTCCTTCATCTGGTGGATTGGAATTTTGTTATTCGGAACCGTACACGACGCCGCGACTGCATGCCGTCACCAAGGTGGCCATCTGGTGGACGCCAGCTTGTTCGCCCGCTCCGGTTCGAACTTTCACCGGCGAGGGCGCCAGACTCTTCACCTCCGGCGAGCACGTCGATCAGCGGCTTCACTCGCACCGGTTCGAGCCCGGCCGGGCGCGGACGCTTCCGAGGTTCTGCTGCACGGGCCGACCCCGGTTCACCTTCCGTCCCATCTTCCTCAAGCCGAAGACGGTGCTTACACTCTCGCCATGGCGACGTTCATCTCTCGCATCGGCCGCGCGAGCTTCCGACACCGCACGCTCGTCATCGGCGTCTGGCTCTCGATCCTCGTCGGAGTCTCGATCCTCTCAGGGCTCATCGCCAAGCCGGAGTCCACGACCTTCACGATCCCCGGCACCCAGTCGCAGGTCGCCATGGACCTGCTCACCAAGAAGTTCCCGCAGGCCTCAGGGGCATCAGCGCAAATGGTCTTCCAGGCTCCAGCCGGGACCACGTTGACCGACCCGAAGATCCGGGCCGGGGTGCTGGCATCGCTCTCGGCCGCCTGCTACGGCGAGGGCAGAACCGGAGGCACCGTGCCGTCGCTCCGCTGCACCGCCCCCCAGGTCGTCTACACCTCGAACCCCTACCTCGACCGGACGATCTCCACCGATGGCCGGATCGGCTACGCCACCGTCGCCTTCACCGAGCCGGCCAACCTCATCACCGAGCACGCCCGTGCCGCCCTGGCCGCAGCCGCCGGCCCAGCGCACCGTGCCGGGGTCGTCGTGGCCTACGGGGGTGGCATCGTGCCGCAGCCGACCGAGAAGCCATCGGACGGCATCGGCCTGCTCGTCGCCTACCTCGTCCTGCTGGTCAGCTTCGGCTCCCTCCTCCTCGCCGGCCTGCCCCTGGTGACGGCGATCATCAGCGTGTCGATCGCCCTCACCTCGATCAACGCGCTCAGCGGCATCATCCCGCTCTCGGCCACCGCGCCGATCCTCGCCACGATGATCGGCCTTGCGGTGGCCATCGACTACGCGCTCTTCATCGTGCACCGCTACCGGGAGGAGCTCGGCCGCGGGCTTGCCCCTGAGGCGGCTGCGGCGCGGGCCACCGGGACCGCCGGCACCGCGGTGGTCTTCGCCGGGACCACGGTCATCATCGCCCTCGTCGGGCTCTCGGTGGCGGGCATCCCGTTCCTGACCATCATGGGCCTCTGTGCTGCCGGCGCTGTGGCCATGGCCGCCCTCATCGGCATCACGCTGGTCCCCGCCCTCCTCGGCCTGACCCAACGGTGGATCCGGCCACCGAGGGTGCGATCACAGGGCGGGCGTCCGGGATTCTTCCGACGCTGGGTGGGGACCTCCACCAGCCACCCGGTGCTCGTCCTCCTCGTCGGTGTCGGGCTGCTGGTGCTGCTCGCCTCCCCGCTCCTCGGGATGCGCCTCGGTCTGCCGTCGGCCGGAACCGACCCTGTCGGCTCGCCGACCCGGACGGCCTACTCGCTCATGGCCCGGGGCTTCGGTCCTGGTGTCAACGGTCCCCTGCTCGTGGTGGTCGACGCACCACCGAGGCTCAACCCGGTGGCCGTCGCCTCGAGCGCAGTGAAGGACCTCAGCGCCGTGCGGGGCGTCGCCTCCGTGAGCCCGCCCGAGCAGAACGCCGACAAGACGGTAACCGTCGTCATCGTCACCCCGACGTCCGGCCCGAGCTCGCCGGCGACAGAGTCACTCGTGGCCGAGATCCGCAGTCGGGCCACCGCGGTGGCGGCCCCCTACGGTGCCAAGGTCTACGTGACGGGCCCAACGGCGGTGAACATCGACGTCTCCGCCAAGCTCGGTGCCGCCCTGCCGCTGTACCTGCTCGTCGTCGTGGGCCTCGCCGCGCTGATCTTGGCCATCGTCTTCCGGTCGGTGCTGGTCCCGCTCAAGGCCGTGCTCGGGTTCCTGCTCTCCATCGGCGCGACCCTCGGGGCCGTCGTCTGGATCTTCCAGGAGGGCCACCTCGGTGGACTGGTGGTGCTCCCCGCCACCAGTCCCGTCGTGAGCTTCCTCCCCATCTTGCTGGTGGGGATCCTGTTCGGCCTGGCCATGGACTACGAGATGTTCCTCGTCAGCCGCATGCGCGAGGGTCACGTCCAGGGGCTGGAGCCGGACCAGGCGATCGAGGGAGGGTTCCTCGAATCAGGACCCGTCGTGACAGCCGCTGGGATCATCATGTTCTCGGTCTTCGCCAGCTTCGTCATCTCCAAGACGCTGGTGACCAAGGAGATCGGATTCGCCCTCGCCGCCGGGGTGCTCCTCGATGCCTTCGTGGTCAGGATGACGCTGGTGCCGGCTGCGATGGCACTCCTCGGCCGCACGGCCTGGTGGTTCCCCCGATGGCTCGACCGGGTGCTCCCGCACGCCGACCTCGAGGGTGCCGGCCTCGAGGATCAGCCGTCGCTCCCCTGAGCCACGTCGATCAGGTCGGACCGTCGCGCACGACGCTGGCGATCACGCGCATGGCGAGGATCGATGCCGAGGCCAGCCCGACGTAGCCGAGCACCGAGAGGATCGACAGCGACGAGCCGAGGTGCGGCCCGGCGTGGGTCCCGATGAGCAGGACCGATCCCACGCCGAGGGACGAGGCGATCAACGCCATCACCACCCGGTTGATGAGCTTCGTGATGACCTGCTCGTTGCGCTCGTCGCCGAACATCGAGATGCGGGCGGTGAGGCGCCCCTCGGCCGCCTGCCCGAGGATCGAGTCGACCCGCTCGGGGATCCGTCGAAGTCGCGGGACCTCCCGCATGGCCATGGTCTTGATGGTCTCGGAGAGGCTGCCCTCTCCGAGGGGGGACTCGCCGGCGGCATAGCGCTGCGCCGCATCGACCAGCGAGAAGTCCGGGTCGATGGTCGTCAGCGTCCCCTCGAGGGTCACCATGGTGCGTACCAGGGTCGCCAACCACTGAGGGAAGTGGATCCCGAACTGTCCGATGACGCTGGAGAGGTCCTCGAAGGCCCGCGCCGAGATGCCGCCGTTCGGTCGGAAGTTCCGGGCCAGGAACCGGTCGAGGGCACGGTCGAGGGCACGTAGGTCGGCACGGTCGTCGAAGACCACGATCTGCGACAGGGCCTGGCGCAGCGCTGTGGCGTCGGCCAACGACGCTGCGAGCAGCAGGTCGGTCGTGGCACTGCGCTGGCTCGAGCTCATCCGGCCGACGGCGCCGAGGTCGATCAGCACGATCTCGCCGTCGGGCTGCACGAGGATGTTGCCGGGGTGCGGATCGGCGTGGAAGATCCCGACGTCGAAGATCTGGAACATGAAGCTCTCGATCAGCCGCTCGGCGATGGCCGTGGGGTCCTGGCCGTCGAGGCCGGCGAACTCTGCGATCGAGATGCCCTCGACGCGCTCCTCGACGAGGACGCGGTGCGTGCTCATCTCGGTGATGACCTCCGCCACGCGAATGCCCTGGAGCGAGGACAGCCCGGCCGCGAGGTCCACGGCGTTGGCGGACTCGATCTCGAAGTCGAGCTCCTCGGCCACGTTGTCGAGGAACTCGCGGGCGAGGTCGAGCGGCCGGGCGTTGAGGCCGAGGGTCGTCCGGTGCTCGAGGAGCTCGGCGATGGTCAGGATCGCGCTGCGGTCCGTCGCCATCAGCTCCTCGAGGCCCGGCCGCTGCACCTTGACCACCACCGAGGTCCCATCGAGCAGCTCGGCTCCGTAGATCTGGGCGATCGAGGCGCTGGCGATGGGCTCCCAGTCGAAGGAGGCGAAGGCCTCGGAGACCGGCCGGCCGAGCTCTGCCTCGATCAACGGCTCGACCAGCTCGCGCGGCGCCGGCTCGGCGTGGCTCTGGAGCTTGGCGAGCTCAGAGCACCACTCGTCGGAGAGGGAGTCGGTGCGCGTCGACGCAACCTGGCCCAGCTTGACGAAGATGCCACCGGCCTGCTCGAGCGTGGCCCGGACCGACGAGGGGAGGTCGTTCTCGCTGCGTCCCCCGATCACGCCGTTGACCCGGGCGAGGTGGATGATCTCGCGGTAGCGCGCCGCCCGCGCCCGTCGGAGCCGGATGCCGTCGAGCGGGTTCTTGAGCGAGATCAGACCGGCCTCGTCACCGCTCGGCAGAGACCCCTCTGGCCGGATCAGATCGATGGCCAGCGCCAGCATCATGGTGGAGAGCGTGCCGACGATGAGGGTGACCACGACCATGTCGAAGCTGGCCCAGCGCCAACGGGTGATCTGCCCTGCGATGACCACGCCGAAGGTCCACCCCGCCAGACCGGCGAACAGCAGCGACCACCAGCCGCGCTTGGCCCCGAGCAGGCGTGAGGCGACGAAGGTCACCGCCACCATCGACGGGATGCCGAAGACCACCCATCCGAACAGCGCCAGCGGCGTCATGACGGCTCGACCTCACCAGCTGCCAGAACCTTCACGTGCCCTCCCGATCGCCTGCGTCTTCAGCCCTCGCCGGCGGCGGGGCGTGGCATGAATGTATCGCCGCTGGTCACGGGGTGGCTCCGACGACATCCCCTCGCCGGGCCGACGGTGTCGGCGTCGGTCAGCTCGGGAGGGTGTAGGTGTTCTCGAGCTCGTCCTGGATCACGGTGGCGATCGTCTCCGAGGTGTCGACCACGAGCTCCTCGTCGAGGATCCGGCTGCGGAAGGACCATCCCTCAGGGAGGGCGAGCTTTCCGCCGACCTCGGACAGGTTCTCCTCGGTGAGGGACGGGTCGACGCTGACGCAGTAGGCCTGCATCACGTACGCGAGCCCGTCGGGATCGATGAGCTCGTGGATCTCCTTGCCGGCGTCGAAGAAGAAGACCGCCTTCCGGTCGACGTGGCGCACGGTGTAGGGCACCTGGGCCGGGTTGGTCCCGAGCTCGAGCACGGCGATCCTCCGCATGAGGAGGCCGCCGAACTCGCGCAGGACCGGCTCGAGGGGCTCGCCCTTCGACCCGAGGCCGTCGAGGACCCAGTGGCGCGGACCGTTGAGCTTCACCATCAGGGCCCCGAGCTCGGCCGTGATCGCCGTCGCGTCGAGCGTGTCCCAGAGCTCGGGAGGGCAGTCGTTGAGCAGCTGCGTGCCGTAGACGTGGGCGTGGAAGGTCTCGCCCTCGGCGAAGACCGCCAGGACCTCGCCGTAGCGGGTGCCCCGGTGGTCGGTGATGAGTCGCTCTGCGCTGCTCGTGCTCATGGTCGGTGCTCCTCGTCGTGTCCCGGTCGATCGATGGCTACGTTAGTGGCAGACACAGTGACAGTGCTTGACGTGACGTGACGGCATCGTCAGCCAGACTGAGGTCGACGGACCTTCCGTCGCATCGGCGCCGACCGAGAGAGGACACCCCATGAAAAACCACCTGAGCGGCGTCGCCCCCCAGCGCGTGCGGTTCGGACCGTCCCAGACGGTGGTCGGGCCGATGACGCACCTCGCCGAGGAGCGCGAGCGCCTCGCCGACCTCCGCTACGACGGCTTCGAGGTCCAGCAGCTCGGAGCGACCATCGGCGGCATCGTCTCGGGCGTCGACATCACCGGCGACCTCTCCGACGCCCTCGTGGCCGAGCTGCGTCGCTGCCTGCTCGACTTCAAGGTCATCTTCTTCCGTGACCAGCCGCTGACCGCCGAGCGGCACGTGGCCTTCGCCCGCCGGTTCGGCGACCTCGAGATCCACCCCTTCATCCCCTCGAACACCGACCAGCCGGAGCTTGTCCGCTTCGAGAAGGAGGCCGTGGTCGGAGGCTTCGAGAACGGCTGGCACTCCGACGTCTCCTGGCGCCAGGTCCCCTCCGCCGCCGCCGTCCTCCACGCCGTCGAGGTCCCCGCCATCGGCGGCGACACCTCGTTCAGCGACATGTACGCCGCCTACGACGGCCTCGAGGACGAGGTGAAGGAGCGCATCGACTCGATGGTCGCCGTCCATGACTTCTCCCGCGTCTTCGGCCTCACCCTCGACGAGGCGGGCCGGGCGAAGATGCGCGAGCAGTTCCCCCTCGTCGAGCACCCGGTCGTGCGCACCCACGGCGAGACGGGACGCAAGCTGCTCTACGTCAACCGCTTCTTTACCCTCAACATCGTGGGCCTCGACGAGGCGGAGAACCTCGAGCTGATGGATCTGCTCTGCCGCCAGGCCGAGACCGCCGAGTACCAGTGCCGGTTCCACTGGGAGACCGACTCGGTGGCCTTCTGGGACAACCGGGCGGTCCAGCACCTCGCCCTCAGCGACTACTGGCCCCAGCGCCGGGTCATGGAGCGCGCCAGCATCATCGGCGAGGTCCCCGCCTGAGGGCGATCCGTTCGGCGATGCCCGTGACGTCCCGGCTTCCGCCGGGGTCCGACGTGTTCTGTCTGCGGTTGTGACCATTCCTCGACCGACCTAGGTTGTGGCCATGGCAGAGCCCTTCATCACCTACCGCCCCGACGAGCCGTTCCCCGGCACCATCGGTCGAACCGTGGCGTCCTCCACCCCAGCGTGGCCGGCGCGTCCGACGCCCCCGGCCGGCGCCCCAAACGTGGTGGTCGTGGTCCTCGACGACGTCGGCTACGGGCAGCTCTCCCCCTTCGGAGGGCTCATCGACATGCCGAACTTCGAGCGGCTCGCAGCGCGGGGCCTCAAGTTCTCGAACTTCCACACGACGGCGCTCTGCTCCCCCACCCGGGCCTGCCTGCTCACCGGTCGGAACCATCACACCACTGGCCTCGCCGCCATCACCGAGATGTCCCTCGGCTTCCCCTCGCTCAACGCCACCATGGGCTTCGAGCACGCCATGCTCCCCGAGATCCTCGTGGAGAACGGCTACAACACCTTCTGCGTGGGCAAGTGGCACCTCACCCCGCCGCAGGAGACCACGCCAGCCGGTCCGTTCAACCGCTGGCCCCTCGGTCGTGGCTTCGAGCGCTTCTACGGGTTCCTCGGCGGTGACACCGACCAGTTCCACCCGGACCTCATCTCGGACAACCACTCGGTCCGCCAGCCCAAGACGGTGGCCGAGGGCTACCACCTCAACGCCGACCTCGCCGACCGCGCCATCGGCTTCATCCAGGACGCGCACGTGGCCGCCCCTGAGAAGCCGTTCTTCCTGTGGTTCGCCACCGGTGCCGGACACGCCCCGCACCAGGTCGAGCCCGAGTGGGTCACCCCGTACAAGGGGCGCTTCGACGCCGGTTGGGACGAGTATCGCAGGACCGTCTTCGCCCGGCAGCTCGAGCTGGGCCTCATGCCGGCGGGCACGGAGCTGTCCGAGCGCGACCCGGACGTCGAGCCCTGGGACGGCCTCAGCGACGAGGCCAAGCGCGTCTACGCCCACCAGATGGAGGTCTTCGCCGGGTTCATGACCCAGACCGACCACCACATCGGCCGGGTCATCGACTTCATCGACCGGCTCGGCGAGCTCGACAACACGATCGTGATCTGCGTCTCGGACAACGGGGCGAGCGCCGAGGGTGGCGAGCACGGCAGCCGCAACGAGGCGCTCTTCTTCAACCTCACCCCCGAGCGACTCGAGGACAACCTCGAGGTCATCGACATCTGGGGCAGCGAGGACACCTTCAACCACTACTCGTGGGGCTGGACCTGGGCCGGCGACACGCCGTTCCGCCGATGGAAGCGCGAGACCTACCGCGGCGGCGTGACCGACCCGTGCATCGTGTCGTGGCCGGCGGGGATCGCCGGACCGGGCGGCGTGCGCACGCAGTACCTCCACGCCATCGACGTCGCCCCGACCATCCTCGAGGTGCTCGACATCGAACCGCCCGCCACCGTGCGCGGCGTGCCGCAGTCGGAGATGGCTGGGACCAGCTTCGCCGCCGCCCTCCGATCCGAGGACGCCCCCGACGCCCACACCACGCAGTACTTCGAGATGTTCGGCCACCGGTCGATCTACCACGAGGGCTGGCGGGGCGTCTGTCCCTACCCCGGACCGAGCCTGGCCGAGGGTGCAGAGCTCGGCCGGCCGTTCGGCACGCCGCTGTCCGAGGAGATCCTCGACGATCTCGATGCCAACCACTGGGAGGTCTACGACCTCATCAACGACCCGGCCGAGTGCCACAACGTCGCCGCCGACCATCCCGAGAAGGTCGAGGAGCTCCGTGCCCTCTGGTGGGCCGAGGCGGAGCGCCACGGTGTGCTCCCGCTCGCGGCCAGCGGCATCGACCGCCTCATCGCCAAGCGCCCGACCGTGGGTGGAAGCCGGCGGGTCTTCGAGTTCTTCCCCGGCGGCTCCCCGACGCCCTTCACCGCCGCGCCGCGGGTGCCGAATCGTGCGCACGCCATCGTGGCCCACGCCACCATCCCCGAGCAGGGGGCGGAGGGGGTCCTGTTCTCCCAGGGAAGCCGACATGGTGGCTACGCCCTGATCGTGCACGACGACCGGCTCAAGTTCGTCTACAACTTCCTCTCGCTCGAGCGGTTCACCATCGTCTCGGACGCCACGCTGCCGAGGGGCGACGTCGAGCTGCGCATGGAGTTCGCCCCGACCGGGCCCGCCTCCTTCCTCGAGGGCAAGGGCACCCCGGCCGAGGTTCGGCTCTACTTCGACGGCGAGGTCGTCGGGATGGGCGAGCTGCCGCTGACGGTGCCGGTGACGTTCTCGACCACCGGCGTCAGCTGCGGCGAGGCCTTCTTTGACACGATCGACCCGGCGATCTACGAGGCACCGTTCACCTTCACCGGTGACCTCGACAAGGTGGTCGTCGACATCACCGGCGAGCTCATCATCAACCCGGAGGCGGAGATGACTCGCCTCATGACCCAGCAGTAGGCCCAGCCGGACTCACGTCGGGTCCGGGAGGATGACGGCCCCCGAGACGCGCACCGTGCTGGCGCCGCCGACCCAGACCCGACCGGCGGCATCGCGGTCGATGGTCACCCTGCCCGTTCGCCCGAGGCGCGTCCCCTGGGTGGCGACATAGGGGGTCGTGAGACGACCCTCGGCGAGCAGCCACTGGGCCAGCGAGGCGTTCAGACTCCCGGTGACGGGGTCCTCGATGCTGCGGGCCCCGTCGGGGAAGAACGCTCGCACCTCATAGGCCTCGGCCGATCCCGGTGCATGGAACCCGGCCACACCGATCTTGAGCGGTGAGTCGACCGGCTCGAGGGCCAGGACCTCGTCGGCCGTGGCGAGCAGCACGCCCACCCAGCCCGGCCCGTTGTCCACGTGCGCCGCCGCCACGACCTGCGTGGGAGCGATGCCGAGCGCCGCCACCACCTCGGACAGGAGCATGTCGTCGAGCGGGCCCGACCTCACGAGCGGCGGTGCGGCGAAGGCGAGGCGGCCGTCATCGCAGATCCGCACCTCGACCAGCCCCACCCCGCACTCCTGGACCACGACGTCCCCTCGCCCTGGGATGCCACCAGCGTCGAGCCACGCCCGGCACGAGCCCAGGGTGGGATGGCCGGCGAAGGGGAGCTCGACCGACGGGGTGAAGATCCGCAGGGCGTAGTCGGCCGCTGGATCGGTCGCCCTCGTGAGGAAGGTCGTCTCGGACAGGTTGGTCCACGCGCTGATCTGCGCCATCTCGTCGTCGGCCAGCCCCTCGGCCTCGAGCACCACGGCGACCGGGTTCCCACGGAAGGCATCGGCCGAGAACACGTCGACCACCGAGAACGCTCGTCGAGCCATGATCATCCTCCTCCTGTCAGCGCGCACCAGACCTGTCCGACGCTACCCACGTGCCCGGGATCCCGGCACTCGCTCCACCCGACGTCCTCGCACCGACAAGACTCGGGGCCATGGAGGAGCTCCGCACCGCCCGAGGGATCGTCGTCCCTGAGTCCGCCATCTCGACGCGCTTCGCCCGATCGGGAGGCCCGGGTGGCCAGCACGTCAACACCACCAGCTCGAAGGTCCACCTGACCATCGACCTCGACGCCTGCACCATGAGCGACGTCGTGCGCGCCAGGGTCCGCCAGACCATCGGCGATCAGCTCACCGTCACCTGCGAGGAGAGTCGGAGCCAGTGGCGCAACCGCCAGCTCGCCCAGGCCCGGGCGCTCGCCGCCCTCGATGCGGCCGCTGCACCGAAGGCCCGACGCGTCGCCACGCGGCCGAAGCGGTCGGCGACGAGGAAGCGGCTCGAGGAGAAGGCGCGCAGATCGGAGACCAAGCGCCAGCGGCAGTTCCGCGGCGAGGACTGACCTCAGGCGGCCGGGCGGCTGAGCATGGCGACGATCAAGGTCCGCATGTGCGCCAAGGCCAGATCGAGGTACTGCGCCAGACCCATCTCCCGGGTCGGCAGGTGGCGGCCGGAGAACCAGACGGACGAGCCCAGGCAGAGCCAGCCGACCACGCCCGCGTCGAGGGCCATCCCGACGGCATCCTCGGGATCGGAGTCCGAGAGCTCCACCCGGGCGGCCACGACCAGAGCCGTCAGGTTGGCGAAGTTCCTCGCACCATGCTCGGTCATCCGAGAGGCGATCACTGAGCTGGTCTCCTCGGTCATGCCGCCGGCCTCGGTCGGGAAGTTGAGGGCCGCCGCCAGTCCCGGGTTGGCGATGGTCCAGCGCACCTGGGCCTCGAACCAGGCGAACAGTCGCTCGACCGGATCGTCGCCGGCGGCGTCGGCAGCCGCCATGAGCCCGTCGACGTAGAGGGCGTACCCCCGCTCCATGGCCTCGGCCACGAGACCGTCGCGACCGCCGAAGTGATAGTTCACCAGCGCCTTCGAGAGCCCGAGCGCCTCGCAGATCTCCGACGGGTGGACGTTGATGGGGCCGTGGATGCGGACCTCGTCGAGGGTTGCGTCGATGAGCGCCGAGCGCTTCTCGAGCCTTGGGATCGGCTTGGCCATGGTCATCGGCCGCCATGTTACCTGAATGATTTTCACGTCTCGGCGGCCCTGCAGGAGCACCCGGCCGTCATCACGGCTACGGTTGGGGACGCACAGCAATCGTCGCCTGTCAGACAGCGACGCACAGATCGGTCCATCGACCACCTCTCCTCTCCACTCCGCAGCCACGCTCCTCGCCTGACGGCGACGGGCCCCGGCCTGCCCACCACCGCACCATGCGGGAATCCAAAGAAAGAAGGAATGCAGTCATGCCTACCGGCACCGTGAAGTTTTTCAACAACGAGAAGGGCTACGGCTTCATCTCGCGTCCCGACGGCGAGGACGTCTTCGTCCACTACTCGAACATCGAGGGTGACGGCTACCGCTCCCTCGAGGAGGGCCAGGCCGTCGAGTTCGAGGTCGGCGAGGGTCGCAAGGGCGAAGAGGCCAAGGCCGTCCGCGCCATCTGATCCTCAGCTCCGCCAGCCGGCCTGCCCCCACCGGGATGGCAGGCCGGCTGGTCGGGGTGATCTCCGGTCGTCCTCAGCGACCACCCGCGGCGGCGCACAGGGCGACCACCGCACGCAGGATCTCCGACGTGGAGCCTGCATCCGCACCGTGCAGCGTGGTGGCGGCATTGACCTCCAGCACCACCGGTCCGGACCGGGTGACCATCAGGTCCACCCCGCCGATGTCGAGGCCCAGCGCCTCCACGGCAGCGCATGCCACCGATGCTGCGTCCCCCTCAGGCCGCTCGGTCGCGACCATCCGCGCCCCTCGGTCGAGGTTCGCCCGGAACTCCCCCTCGGCCAGGATCTTCCGCGCCCAGGCCACGGCGACTCCCCCCACCACGGTCACCCGGTACTCGACGGCGTCGACGACGCGCTCTTGGACGAGGTCGCCGGCCGACAGCGCATCTCGTGCCTCCTGGCCGGACACCAGTCGGACCTGGTCACCCGACGAGCCCCGTCGCGGCTTGGCCACGAGCGACGTCGATGCGGCAAGGTCGACCCCCTCGCCGATGCCTGCCGTCGCCGGGTGCGGGACCCCGGCACGCAGGAACGCGGCGGCCTGGTCGAGCTTGTCCTGAGCCCGGCGATGGGCCGCCGGGTCGTTTACGACGGCCAGGCCCGCCAGCGCCAGGCGCTCCGCGCGATCGAGCTGGATGGGGGCGCCGGAGCGCAGGAGGACCACCGACGGGTCGGCCTCGACCATCGGCCCGAGCGGGTGGTCCCACCACATCACCGGCTGGTGGCCGGCGTCGAGCAGCGCCTCGGCGAGCAGGTTGCCGCGCCCGGCCTCATAGCGCGCCGACGCCGGTCCGGTCCTCGGCGGGTGCTTGGGCTCCGTGAGGAGCAGGACGTCCACCGCGCTCAGCGACGACGAGCGCGCTTGCCGGGAGCCTCACCCGTGAGCACCGCCACCACGCAGAAGGCGACGAGCAGGAGCCCGACGGCGATCCCGAGCGCCACCGCATCGTGGGCCAGCACGATGGCGCAGATCAGCACCGCGTTGGCGAGGATCCCGATGGCCGCCCACCCCTGCCACGTCCCCGGGGACAGTCCCCAGCCGATCCTCTTCCTGACGAACCAGGGAGGGTCGACGATGGCCATCAGCTCTGCTCCCACGCCTGACGCAACGCTGTGTAGAACGGCGTCTCGCCCTTGGCCGGCAGCGGGGTCCCGTTCTTCTTCTCGTAGTACTGCTTGCGACGAGGGATCCCGAAGCCCGGCACCTTCGGACCGCCATCGGGGTAGACAGCCGTCTCCTCATGCGTGGGGCGGTAGCTGCCGATGGCAGGTGACACGGGACGAGATCCACCGAACTCGATCGTGGGACCGGCCAGGCCGGTCGACCTGAAGGTGGGGAAGGCCGGAGGTGCCTCGAGATCGACCATCTCCCACGGGTCGTTCGAGGCGGCGTCGCGCGGCGTGAACGAGGGCAGGTTCCACTTCTTCTGGATCAGCTTCATCACCGCCGTGTGGTCGAACACGGTCGAGGTGACATACCCGGGCTTGGCGTAGGGGCTGACCACGATGGCGGGGACCCGGAAGCCGAGGCGGCCGAAGCCGACGTACTCCGAGCCCCCGGCCCAGACATCCCCCGGCTTGACCACGACCTGGGGGACGGAGGCGTCCGGGACGGGCGCCGTGGGCGGCGGCACGTGGTCGTAGTAGCCGCCGTGCTCGTCATAGGTGAACACGAGCAGGGTGCGATCCCAGTGCTTCCCCTTGACCGCGGCGGTCACGACCTTCTGGAGGAAGGCGTCGTGGTGCTGGACGTCCTCGGCGTTCTCCCCTGAGGCCTGGTCGAAGTTCGGGTCCACGATGCTCACGCTCGGAAGGGTGCCGTTCTTGGCGTCGATGAAGTAGTTCTCGATGCCGCGCAGGTGGTCGAAGAACGAGACGTCACGGCCCTGGCCGGGCCAGATGAGCGTGCTCGGGAGGCTCCCGAAGTAGTTCTTCCACGAGATGTTGTGCTCGGACATCGCCTGGAGGATCGTGCCGTTGCGCGGCAGGTCCGACATGCTGAGGTCGTTCCAGGTCTGCCCGAGGGACGTCCCGGCCATCATGAACCGGCGGTTCGGATAGGTCTGCGCCATGCAGGAGCCGAACCAGCGGTCGGCGATGGGGAAGTTCCGAGCCATCGACCGGATGAAGGGCACGTGCTCCTCGGTGTAGTAGCCCATGCCCACCGGACCGGAGTCCGACAGGACGAAGCCGGAGTTCCGCTCGGCCGGGTACGAGCCGTCGCCGAGGTACTCGGACGTCGGGGAGTCGGTGCCGTAGAACTGCGTCCACGAGGCACCCCAGGCCTGGGACGGCTTCTCGGCCATCTGCACCGTCGTCGGCATCTCGAACGCCCGGATGGTCTTGTTGGTGGCGTAGTTGAGGTCGTCGGGGCGGTTGGGGTTGGTGTTGAGCGCCCTCGTCGACGTGTCGCCGCCGGCGAAGGTCAGGCCGTCGCCTCGGCCGCACGAACCGAGGATGTTGTCGAAGGAGTGGTTCTCCATCATCACGATGATGATGTGCTCGATCCTGTCGTAGGCCGCCACGGGCTTGCCGACCTTGAGCCTCGGGTGCGGCGCGGGGCCGGCCGGGCTGGTCAGGGCGAAGGGAAGCGAGGCGGCACCAGCGGGCCGCGTGACGACCATCGCCGAGGCCGCCCCCACCGCACCGGCCGCCAGGAGCTGGCGGCGGGTCATCGCCACCGACCCCATCCACGTGGTTGTGCGTCGCCCCATGATCCCCCCGTCCGTCGTCCGACGGTCGCCATCCTACGGAGGTTCGATGAGCCGCACGATGCAGCGGTGATGGACGCGCACGAGACGTGGTCCTAGGGTTCGGCCATGGACACACCAGCTGCACAGGTCCTCGCCGACTTCGCCGTGGGGCGCTTCGAGCACGACGGCGAGGCTCGGACGGTCTACTCGCTGGGCCAGGGACCCGCCGTCATCGTGATCCACGAGATCCCGGGGATCACGCCCCTCGTGGCCGAGTTCGGTCGCAAGGTGGCCGCTGCCGGGATGACGGCCGTGCTCCCGGACCTCTTCGGCACGCCCGGGAGGGCTCCCTCGCAGGGCTACATCGCCTCCTCGATGGCCAAGGCGTGCATCTCGAAGGAGTTCACCGTCATGGCCATGAACAAGACCAGCCCGGTCATCTCCTGGCTGCGGGCGCTGAGCCGCGAGTGGCACGACCGCTGCGGTGGCCCGGGCGTCGGTGCGGTCGGCATGTGCCTGACCGGCGGCTTCGCCCTCGGCATGATGGTGGATCCCGTGGTGGTGGCGCCGGTGCTCAGCCAGCCCTCGCTCCCCTTCCCCGTCGGCGCTGAGCGCAAGGGGTCGCTCGGGGTCTCCGACGTCGACCTCGCCGCCGTCCGCCAGCGCGTGGCAGACGGCACCCCGGTGATCGGGCTGCGCTTCACCTGCGACCCGGCCGTGCCCGAGCAGCGCTTCGCCCGACTTCGCCAGGAGCTCGGCGACGGCTTCATCGGCGTGGAGATCGACTCGAGCGAGGGCAACCCCTGGGGCTACCCCAAGGGAGCGCACTCCGTGCTCACCGAGCACTACTCCGACACCGAGGGCTCTCCGACCCAGCAGGCGCTCGCCCAGGTGCTCGACTTCTTCACCGAGCGACTCGGGGTCACCTCCTAGTCGGCGAGCCAGCTGCCGACCCGTTCCCGGTGGCGCCCTGGGCTCAGGCCCCCGGAACCTTCCACCCCATCGACTCGGCCACCTCGACGCAGGTCTTGCAGACCGGGAACTTCCCCGGGTCGCGGCCCGGCACCCAGACCTTGCCGCACAGGGCGGTGACGGCGGTGCCGTTGATCATGCCCTCGACCACCGAGTTACCGATGGGCACCACGTCCTTGGTGCCCTTCGGCGTGTAGCCCTCGAGGACGATGTGCGTGAAGCGCTCGTGATCCCCCTCGTCGAGGATGGGGTCGGTCGTGGTCGGCTCGATCACCGGAGCGATGTCGGTCATGGCTCCAACCTACCGAGTCGCTCTGACCGGGGCCGACCATGGGCCAGACTCTTGCCATGGCTCGCCGTCGCAGGTCCCCGCGCCCGTCGCACCGGCCCCTCTCGCTCGGCGGCACCCACTGGCGGGCCGACGGTGCCGCCAAGACCCGCTTCCCCTCGCAGCGCGACGCCCAGGACGCCGCCCAGCTGCGCTGGGTCGAGGACCGGGTCGAGCTCAACGTGTACCTGTGCGAGTTCTGCAACGGATGGCACATGGGCAAGCCCTTCGCGGACTGAGCCACGCCCCTGTCACCTCCGACGGCCCTGCTATCGTGCTCCCACGGATCGGACAGGTGTCCGATCACGACGAGGGAGCACCAGCCATGGCACCGAACGACCTGATCCTCTCCGACCCCGGCACCTATGTCGACGCGGTCCCCCACGAGTACTTCTCTCACCTGCGCGCCACCGCACCGGTCTCATGGCGCGAGGAGCCCGACGTCGTCCCCTACTGGGCGGTGACCTCGTATGACGCCTGCGTCCGGGTGAACCGGGAGTGGGAGGAGTACTCGAGCTCGGCGATGACCTCGCTGCCCTTCGACGTGCCCGAGGAGGAGGTCGTCCAGCAGCAGCTGATGATGCTCAACATGGATCCGCCGCTGCACACCCGCTACCGCCGCCTCGTCAACAAGGGCTTCACCCCGCGCATGGTCCGCGACCTCGAGGCCCGACTCCACACCGTCACCGACGAGCTCATCGACCACGTGATCGAGAAGGGAGAGGCCGACTTCGTCGTCGACATCGCGGCCGAGCTCCCGCTCATCGTGATCGCCGAGCTCATGGGCGTCCCCTTCGAGGACCGCCACAAGATGTTCGACTGGTCGAACAAGATGATCGGCAGCCAGGACCCCGAGTACAACATCACCCCCGAGGTGGCAGCCGAGGCCGCCATGGAGCTCTACTCCTACGCCAGCCAGCTGTTCGCGTCGAAGCGCTCGAACCCCCACCAGGACCTGATGAGCGTGCTGACCCAGGTGGAGGTCGAGAACGAGCACCTGAGCGACCTCGAGCTCGAGCTGTTCTTCCTCCTCCTCGCCGTCGCCGGCAACGAGACGACCAGGAACCTCATCGCCGGCGCCATGAACACCTTCTTCCAGAACCCCGACCAGTGGGCCCGCCTGCGCGACGACCGCTCGCTCATGGACTCCGCCGTCGAGGAGATGCTGCGCTACGTCACCCCGGTGATGAACTTCCGCCGCACGGCCATGACCGACGTCACGCTCGAGGGCGCGGAGATCAAGCAGGGTGACAAGGTCATCTTCTTCCACATCTCGGCCAACCGGGACGAGAAGATCTTCGAGAACCCCGAGGTCTTCGACATCGGGCGGAACCCGAACCCCCACATGGCCTTCGGCGGTGGCGGCCCGCACTTCTGCCTCGGGGCCAACCTCGCCCGCATGGAGATCAAGGTCATGTTCGAGCACCTCCTCGACCGCATGCCCGACATCACCCAGACCGGCCCGACCCAGCGGCTTCGCAGCCCGTTCATCTCCGGGATCAAGCACCTGCCGGTCTCCTTCACCCCGGGACCGAGGGTCGTCAGCTAGGTGGCCGGCCTGGCCAGCGCCATCGCCCCCGATCGGACGGATCGGCGCCGGAGCGAGATCATCGACGTGGCGCGCCGGCTGTTCGGCCAGCGCGGGTCGCTCGAGGTCTCGATGGACGAGATCGCAGCGGGGGCGGGAGTGGTCCGGTCGACCCTGTACGTCTACTTCCCCAACCGGACCGAGCTGCTCGTTGGCTGCGTGGCGTCGATGTACGCCCAGATGACCGATGCGCTCGCCCTCGACACGGGGCGGTCGCCCTCCGAGGCACTCGAGCGCCTGATCACGGCACTGCTGACGACCATCGACGAGGATCCGATCTTCTTCCGACTGGTCATGGCCGTGCAGAGCGCACCGAGCCCGGCGGGTGCGGCGGTGTCAGCCCAGATCGGCGGGATCGGCGAGGAGGTCGCCGCCCGCGTCATCGCCCTGCTCGAGGAGGGCACCACCTCCGAAGCCTGGAGGGTCGACGACCCGACCCGGACCTCGATCCTCATCGGGCAGCAGATCTACGGTGCGCTCGCGGTGCGCTCGGCCACGGGTCCGACCGGGCCCGCCGACGCGGCGGCGGCCGAGATCGTCGGGCTCCTGACGCACGGGCTGATCGGCTGCGGCGCCGGCCCGGTCGCGAAGCGCTCCGGTTAGCCTCAGCCCAGTCGAGGAGGTGCCCATGGCCGTCAGCGCCTACATCCTGATCCAGACCGAGATCGGTGCCGCCCAGGGGGTCACCGCCTCCATCCGCAGCATCGACGGTGTCGACGAGGCCAACGACGTGACCGGCCCCTATGACGTCATCGCCAAGGCGACCGCACGGAGCGTCGACGAGCTCGGACGGCTCGTGGTCGGGCAGATCCAGACGATCGGCGGGATCACCAGGACGGTGACCTGCCCGGTCGTGAACCTCTAGCCGATCGCTCCCGCCGAGCGCAGGGCGGCGACGCGCGAGGCGTCGATCCCCCACGAGGCGAGCGCCTCGTCGGTGTCGGCCCCGGCATAGGACGGCGGCTTGGAGATCTCCGACGGGGTGGCGCTGAAGCGGGGGGCCGGTCCCGGCTGCACCACGCCCTCGACCTCGACGAAGGTCCCGCGGTCGCGGTTGTGCGGGTGGTCCGGCGCCTCCGCCGGAGACAGCACGGGAAGCGTGCAGGCGTCGACGCCCTCGAAGATGGCCGACCACTCGTCGCGGGTCTTGGTCTTGAACCGCTCGGCGAAGAGCGCCTTCATGTCGACCCAGCTCGACCGGTCCATCTGGTCGGGGTAGTCAGAGACCTCGAGTCCGAGTCCCGCCATGAGCTCGGCATAGAACTTGCGCTCGATGGCGCCGACGGACATGTACTTGCCATCGCTGGTCTCGTAGACCTCGTAGAAGTGGGCCCCCGTGTCGAGCATGTTGGCACCGCGCTCGTCCTCCCAGAGGCCGGCGAAGCGGAAGGCGTGGACCATCGTCATCAGCGAAGCTGAGCCGTCGGTCATGGCGGCGTCGACCACCTGTCCGACCCCCGTGGCGCGGGCGGAGAGCAGCGCCGAGGTCACACCGAAGGCCAGCATCATCCCGCCACCGCCGAAGTCGCCCACGAGGTTGAGCGGTGGGACCGGGATGTCACCGGACCGCCCCATCGGCCAGAGGGCTCCCGAGATGGCGATGTAGTTGATGTCGTGTCCGGCGCGGTCGGCCAGCGCACCGTCCTGTCCCCAGCCCGTCATGCGTCCGTAGACGATGGCCGGGTTGGCGGCGAGGCACTCGTCCGGTCCCACCCCGAGCCGCTCGGCCACCCCGGGACGGAAGCCCTCGATCACCACGTCGGCGTCCGCCACCAGCTCGAGCAGCAGCGCCACCGCCTCAGGGTTCTTCAGGTCGATCCCGACGCTGCGCCTCGATCGGTTGAGCAGGTCCCAGTTCGGGAGGCCCTCGGGGATCATCCCGCCGCTCGTGCGCTCGAAGCGCAGGATGTCCGCCCCAGCGTCCGCCAGCAGCATGCAGGCATAGGGCGAGGGACCGATCCCGGCCAGCTCGATGATCTTGATGCCACTCAACGGACCTGCCACGGTGCCCTCCCAGCTCGTGCCGCCGTCGTCGGCAGCGCCTGCATCGTCGCCCCGCATCCATCGGGCGGTCAAGTGCGGGGCGTGCCACACTTCTCGCTGTGACGACTCCAGCACTGCTCCCCGACGACTTCCTCTTCGGCGTGGCCACCGCCGGCTTCCAGATCGAGGGCGGCTTCAACGGCCAGGGCGAACCGACGAACAACTGGGCCACCTGGGAACGCGAGGGCCGCGTCGAGCGCTCCGGTGCGGCAAACAGCTTCTGGACCCGGCACCTCGACCAGATCGAGCTCGCCGCCTCGGTCGGGCTCACCAGCTTCCGCCTCTCCGTCGAGTGGAGCCGGGTGGAGCCGACCCCAGGCCGGATCGATGCCGAGGCCCTCGCCGGCTACGGGCGCATCCTCGCCGCCATCCGGGCCGCAGGCATGGAGCCCGTCGTCACCCTCCAGCACTTCACCCACCCTGCCTGGCTGGGCGACCAGCCGTGGACCGACCCGACCCATGCCCCAGCCCTCGTCGGCTGGATGCGACGGGCCGTGGCCGAGCTCGGCGAGCACTGCACGAGGTGGGTCACCATCAACGAGCCCAACATCCTGGCCGTCAACAGCTTCCTGACCGGCATCTTCCCTCCCGGCCACCTGCTCGACGGCAAGGGGATGTTCGCCACCTTCGACACGCTGCTCTCCGCCCACGTGGCCGGCTATGACGCCATCCACGAGCTCCAGCCCGATGCGGTGGTGACCACCAACCCCTACACCTTCTCGATCTACGAGCTCGACCAGGTCGCCACCGACCTGCTGACCTCCCGTCCTCGAGGCGTGGCCGACGCTGACACGAGCGCCGACCTGCTCGAGCGACGGCGCGCCCACTATCGCCGCATCGGCGACGGCGGCACGGGACCCCGGGGGACGATCGAGCGGTTCCTCCGCCGCTTCGCTGCGAGCCAGTCGCCGGTCGCCGACTCGCTGCCCGCCACCCGAGCGGCCTTGGCGGCCAGCGAGTCTCCCCGGCACCTCGACGTGATCGCCGTCGACCACTACGCCCCGATCGCCGCCAGCCACCTGTGGATCCCCGGCACCCCGACCGCCGGTGGTCGCTGGTGGAAGCCCGGCCGAGCCCTCTGGGACGACGCCCCCGACCCGGCCTTCTTCCTCACCGTCCTCGAGGAGGCGGGACAGTACGGCCGACCCGTGTGGGTCCTCGAGAACGGCATGTGCAACCGGACCCTGCGGGGACGCGCCTACCCACGCCTCGACGGCGTGCGCCGCCCGGCCTACCTCGCCGACCACGTGGGCGCCGTGGTCGCCGCCGTGGAGTCCGGCGTCGACGTGGGTGGCTTCTGGCACTGGACCCTCATCGACAACTACGAATGGGGCAGCTACGAACCCCGCTTCGGGCTCTTCGGCCTCGACCGCGAGCGGGACAACGCCATCAAGGACACCGACGACTACGGCGACGACTCCGCCGGAGCCTTCCGCTCCATCATCGAGGGGCTCCGACGCGGTGATGACACGGTGATCAGCCGGCCGAGCCGCCGATGACCCGGGCGGTCACCGCGGTGGCGCCGGGCCGGGTCAACCTGATCGGCGACCACACCGACTACGCAGGCGGCACCGCACTCCCCATGGCCATCGATCTCGGGACCACCGTCACCTACACGGCCGGAGGGGAACGGCTCGAGATCCGGTCGACCACCACGGGCGACCGCACGATCCTGCGTGCCGGCGACGACCACGAGCCAGGCAGCTTCGCCGCCATGGTCGCCGGACTGCTCGCCGTCCTCGGCCCCCGTGCGGGACTGCTCGAGGTCGACTCCACGCTCCCCCTCGGTGCCGGCCTGTCGTCGTCGGCCTCGCTGCTCGTCGCCGGGGCCATGGCCCTCGGCGCGCCGCAGCAGGACCTCGAGCTCGCCCTCCTGTGCCAGGAGGCTGAGCGCCAGGCCGGACAGGACGTCGGCCTGCTCGACCAGATGGCCATCATCGCTGGTCGCGCCGGCCACGCGGTGCTCATCGACTTCGCCGAGCTCACCTCGACCCCACTCCCGTTGCCCGACGACCTCCAGGTCGTCATCGTCCACTCCGGTCAGGATCGGTCGCTGGCCAGCGGCGCCTATGCCGAGCGGCGCGCCGAGGTGGCCGCCGCCGAGGCCCTCGTCGGACCGCTGCCACGGGCCACCCCGCAGCAGCTCGCCGAGATCGACGACCCGGTCCTGGCGCGCCGGGCCCAGCACGTCTCAGCGGAGTGTGCCCGGGTCGCCGCCTTCGCCAGGACGATCATCACCGATCCGGCAGAGGCCGGACGCCTGATGGTCGAGAGCCACCGCTCGCTCTCCGAGCTCTTCGAGGTCTCGACCCCGCAGATCGACGCCCTGGTCGCCGACGTGGCGCACCGCCCGGGCGTGCTCGGGGCCCGCATGACGGGAGGTGGGTTCGGTGGCTGCATCGTGGCCGTCGCCGAGCGGGGCGCCCTCGACCCGAGGTCGTTCGACCGGGCCTGGACGGTCAGGCCAGCCGACGGGGCGGCGCTCAGTCCGACCGGATGATGCGCCGGTGCATGCGGACCTCGACCGGCTCGAACCCCAGCCGCTCGTAGAGGCCGCGCGCTCGATCGTTGCCGGGCATCACCTCGAGGCCGAGGGTGTCCGCCCCGAGACCATGCGCGGCATCCTCTGCCGCGCGGAGCAGTGCCGACCCCACGCCTCTGCCCCGCTCCGCCTCGTCCACGGTGAGCGTGATCACCATCACCGCGGCCATCGACGAGAAGGTCTCGCTCGGGCGCGGCTGGAGGCTCAGTGCGCAGTAGCCCACCAGGCGCCCACCGCGATGCGCCCGCAGGATGGCCCCTCCCCGGCCGAGCTCTCTGACGTAGCGCTCCCGGCGGATGGCCCAACCCCGCTCGAGGTCGTGGTTGAGGTGCTCGTGCTGCGCCACGGCGATCTGGTGGAGCTGCATCTGGCGCCAGAGCGGCGCCAGCTCGTCGAGCGCGTCGCCCGACGAGTCGGGGTCCGAGATGACGACCTCGTGGTCGGTCACCGTCGACTGGTGGTGACCAGGCGGTCGAGCACGCCGGCAGCCCTTCCGTCGTCGATCGCCGCGGCGGCGAGGTCGGCACCCTCCTCGATGGAGGAGGCGACCTCGGCGACGACCAGTGCTGCCGCCGCGTTGAGCAGGACGATCTGGCGAGCCGCCCCGGGCTCTCCGGCCAGCACCGAGCGGACCACCGCGGCGTTCTCCGCCACGTCACCGCCCCGCACCGCCTCGAGGGGCACGGCGCTGAATCCGGCGGATGCCGGGTCGAGGGTCCAGGTCGACAGGGCGTAGTCACCCCGACCGTCCCCCACGACCTCCACCACTGCGGCGGGAGCGGACAGCGAGAGCTCGTCGAACCCATCGTCGGAGTGCACGACCCAGGCACGGGTGACCCCGTTGGCCCCGAGGACCTCCGCCATGCGCTCGGCCGAGGACGGGTCAGCGGTGCCGATCAGCAGGCGGTCCGGTCGCGACGGGTTCGAGAGCGGACCGAGGAAGTTGAAGGCCGTCCTGATCCCCAGCGCCCGACGGACGGGCCCGACGAAGCGCATGGCCGGGTGGAAGGTCTGGGCGAAGCAGAAGCCCATGCCGGCCTCCTCCACGCAGGCGGCGACCGTCTCAGGGGTCGCCTCGATGGCCACGCCGAGCTCCTCGAGCACGTCAGCTGTCCCGACGCTCGACGAGGCGGCACGGTTGCCGTGCTTGCACACCTTGACCCCGGCCCCGGCCACGACGAGCGCCGCCATGGTCGAGACGTTGATCGTCCGCAGGCCGTCCCCGCCCGTGCCGACGATGTCCATCGCCCGGTGGCCGAGTGGCACCGGGGTGGCGTGGCCGACCATCGAGCGGACCATGCCCGTCAGCTCATCGACCGACTCGCCCTTGGTGCGCAGCGCCACGAGGACGCCGGCCACCACCACAGGGTCGAGGGTGCCGTCGAAGATCAGGTCCATGACCGCCTCCGCCTCGTCGAGGCTGAGGTCCCGGCCGCCGGCCAGCGCATCGAGCGCCCCGGCGATCCCTCCGATGGGAGCGAGCCGCTCCTCCGGGCTCAGTCCCACCAGAGGTCGTGGTTCAGCAGGCCGCGGGCGATGAGGCCGAGCTGGACCTGGCTGGTGCCCTCGACGATGGTGAGCTGCTTGGCATCCCGGTACCACAGCTCGGTCGGGTGGTCCTCCATGTAGCCAGCCGCACCGAGCATCTGCACGGCGATGCCCGATGCCTTGACCGCCACCTCGGTGGCGTACATCTTGGCCATCGACAGGTGCGGCACCCACTCCTTGGTGAACTTGCCCTGGTCGGCGAGCCATGCGGCCCGATAGGTCAGGAGTCGGGCGGCCTCGATCTCGGTGGCGATCTCGGCGAGCTTCCACTGGATGCCCTGGAAGTCGGAGATCCTCTGCCCGAAGGCGGCACGCTCCTTGACGTACTCGGTGGCGTACATGATCGCCCCCTCGGCGAGACCGATCCCGCGAGCCGCCACGATCGGCCGCATGGCGTTGAGGCCGAACATGGCGAGGCGGAAGCCACCGACACCGCCGACCACGTTCTGCGGACCGACCTTGACGTCCTCGAGCAGGAGCTCTCCGGTGTCGACGCCCCTGACGCCCATCTTGCGGTCGGTGCGCGGGACGCTGACCCCGGGCGTGTCGCGATCGATCACGAAGCAGGTGATGGAGTCGTGCGCCCTCGACGACGGGTCCCCCGTCTTGGCGAACACGGTGTACCAGTCAGCCTGCACGACGCCCGACATCCAGCACTTGAGGCCATTGAGGATCCAGCCGCCCTCGACGTCAGGGTCCGGCGTGGCCCGGGTGCGCATCCCTGCCACGTCGCTGCCGGCCTGGGGCTCGGAGAGGCCGAATCCGCACCGGGTCGTTCCCTCGGCGATCCCCGGCAGGTAGCGCTGCTTCTGCTCCTCGGTGCCGGCGATCATGATCGGCCCGGTCGGCAGTCGCGTCAGCAGCAGCATCAGGCCGGTGACGTTGGAGTACTTGGTGACCTCCTCGATGGCCACGGTGAGGCCGAGGATCCCCGCACCGGCACCGCCGTAGGCCTCGGGGATGCACAGACCGGTCAGCCCCGCGTCCCGGAACGCCTCGAACACGTCCTGCGGGTACTCGCCCGTGGCATCGATCTCACGTGCACGGGGCTTGATCTTTTCCTGCGAGAGCCGCCGGACCGAGGCCTGGAGCTCGAGAATCTCATCGGGGAGGTCGAAGTTCATAGGGCAAACCTAGCCGGGAGGCCTCCCGATCATCACCCTCACACCGGTGCCGCCACCGCCAGTGGACGGCGATGGCCGAACGGGTCGCTCAGGCGGACTGGCGGCGCTGGCGGAGCATGCGACGACGCTCCTTCTCGGTGGCGCCGCCCCAGACGCCCTCCTTCTCCCGAACGCTGAGCGCGTGCTCGAGGCAGACGGTGCTCACCGGACAGACGGCGCAGATGGCCTTCGCCTCGTCGGCGTCCGCCTCGTCCTCGCTGGAGGGGTAGAAGATGTCGGAGTCGATTCCCGTGCAGGCTGCACGGCTGCGCCACGTGGGCTTCATGATGTGTTCCTTGTACTGGCGATCGGGGGGGCGATCTCCACCACCGACGCGGGGTGCGGTGCACACCGGGGTAGCGGAGCTCCGATTCTCCCACAGCGGACGCCCCCTGTAAAGGGTCACCGGGGAACGGACCGCCGTGCTGTGGCAGGCTAGAACCGTGCCGCCATTCTCCCGAGAAGCATCCATCCACGAGCTCGCCAACCGAGCCTTCGACCTCCTCGTCATCGGCGGGGGCATGACCGGGACCGGGATCGCCGTCGATGCCGCCGCCCGCGGACTCTCCGTGGCCCTCATCGAGCGCGACGACTTCGCGTCGGGCACCTCGTCGAAGTCCTCCAAGATGGTCCACGGTGGCCTGCGCTACCTGCAGCAGAACGAGTTCGGCCTCGTCTACGAGAACCTGCACGAGCGTCAGCGCCTCCTTCGGAACGCACCCCACCTCGTCTCGCCGCTGCCCTTCCTGATCCCGCTGTTCGGCAAGGACGGCATGGTGTCCAAGACCGTGGCGCGGGCCTACAAGACGGCCCTGTGGCTCTACGACATCACGGGGGGATGGCGGATCGGCAAGCGCCACCGCAACGTCAACCGCGCCGAGGTGGTCCAGCACTTCCCGAACCTCGACGTCTCCGGCCTGGTGGCCGGATTCGTCTACTACGACGCCCGCGGCGATGACGCTCGGGTGGCGCTGACCCTCGCCAGAACGGCGGCTGACCACGGGGCGATCGTCGCCAACTACGTCGAGGCCACGAGCTTCCTGCACGACGCTGCCGGCCGCGTGACCGGCGCCGTGGTCACCCCGAAGGCCCCGGGCGAGGCGGCGGCTCCCTTCGAGGTCTCGGCCCGCGTGGTCGTCAACGCCGCCGGCGTCTGGGCCGACGAGGTCTCCTGGCTCGAGGAGGGCGTCACCGAGCAGACCATCTCGCCGGCCAAGGGCGTCCACATCTCGGTCCCTGCCGACCGGCTCCCCTGCGACATCGCCGCCGTGATCCCCGTCCCCAAGGACAAGCGCAGCATCTTCGTCGTTCCGTGGTACGAGAGCCCCTACACCTTCCTCGGGACCACGGACACCTCCTATGACGGGCCGATCGACGACCCACGCTGCGAGGAGGAGGACGTCGACTACCTGCTCGACGCCATCAACGCCCTCACCTCGTCGAAGCTCACCCGCGCCGACGTCACCGGCGTCTGGGCGGGACTGCGTCCGCTCATCAAGCCCGCCTCGGGCAAGAAGGTGTCGGCCAGGACCGCTGACCTGTCTCGCCGGCACAAGGTCGAGACCTCGGCCGAGGGCGTGGTCCTCGTGACCGGGGGCAAGTGGACGACCTACCGCAAGATGGCCGAGGACGCCGTCGACGAGGTCGGCCGACAGCTCCCCGGGACCGCCAAGTGCCCAACCCGTTCGCTGCCGCTCCACGGCTCGCCCGGCAAGAAGCAGGTCTCGGTGCCCGGCGTCTCCGACGAGCTCGCCACGCACCTCGCCAACCGCTTCGGCACCGACGCTCCCGCCGTGGCCGCCCTCATCACGGCGGACGCCCGTCTCGCCGAGCCGGTGGCCGACACGCTCCCCTACATCGGCGCAGAGGTCGTCTGGGCTGTCCGCTCCGAGATGGCCGTGACCCTCGAGGACGTCCTGTCGCGCCGGACCCGCGCCCACCTGCAGAACGCCCGGTCGACCGTCGAGGCGGCCCCACGCGTCGCCGAGATCATGGCCGCCGAGCTCGGGTGGGATGCCACGCTCAGGGACGCACAGGTCGACCACATGATCGGGATCATCAGCGCCGAGGCTTCGAGCGCCGGCCTCCCCGGATTCAGCTGAGCACAAGGAGCACCATGACCGTCCCCACCCTCGTCTCACCGCTCGGGGGCTCCGGCTCCCCTGCCGAGCGACTCCCCGGCACCCGGGTCCCCGTCAGCGCCGAGCTGCTCGACGACCTTCGCAGCGCGGGCATCGCCGTGACCACCGATGTGTCCGCCCGAGCCGAGAGCTCTCGGGACTGGTGGCCCGTGACGATCGGCTGGGCGACCACCGGGACCGTCGGCGCCCTCGCCAGCGCCGTGGTGCGTCCCAGCTCCACCGCAGAGGTGGCCGCTGTGCTGCGCCTCTGCCACGCTGCCGGCGTGCCGGTCACGCCGGCCGCAGGTCGCAGCGGGGTGTGCGGGGGGTCGATCCCGCTGGCCGGCGGCGTCTCCCTCGACCTCACGGGCCTCGACGCGATCGAGGGCGTCGACGAGACCTCGCTGACCCTCGACGTGCAGGCCGGCGTCTTCGGTCCGGACCTCGAGCGCCACCTCGCCGGCGTCGGCTCCGGCTACACCCTCGGGCACTGGCCCCAGTCGATGGACCTGTCGACCGTCGGTGGCTGGCTCGCCTGTCGTGGCGCAGGCCAGTACTCGACGCGCTACGGGAAGATCGAGGACATGGTCCGCGGCCTGACCGTGGTCCTCGCCGACGGCACCGTGATCGAGACCGAGGGCACGGGTCCACGGGCGGCCACGGGGCCGAACCTGACCCAGCTCTTCGTGGGCTCAGAGGGAACGCTCGGCATCATCACCCGGGCCACCCTCGCCATCCACCCCATCGCCGCCGCCGAGCAGCGGTCGGCGTTCAGCTTCGACACCTTCGACGAGGGCCTCGACGCCTGCCGGCGCATCCTGCGCCGAGGAGCCACCCCCGCCGTGCTGCGCCTCTACGACGTCCCTGAGTCGAAGCGCAACTTCGATGTCGAGAGCAACGTGCTGATCGTGCTCGACGAGGCAGACCCCGCCATCGTCGAGGTCACGATGGGCATCGTGGCCGAGGAGTGCGCCGCCGCGACCCCGCTCGACGCGGCGCTCGTCGAGCGCTGGATGGGTCACCGCAACGACGTGAGCGCGCTGCGGCCCCTGTGGGAGTCGGGCGTGGTGGTCGACACCATCGAGATGGCCGGGTCCTGGGCCTCGCTCCCTGCGGTAACCGAGGCCATCATCGGGGCCCTCAAGGCCGTCCCCGGGACCATGGTGGCGTCGGTCCACCAGAGCCACGCCTACCTCGACGGTGCCTGCCTCTACTTCACCTTCGCCGGCCGGGCACCCGAGCGCCCCGAGGATCCCGCGCTCGCCCAGGATGCCGACGACGCGTACTACCGCTCCTGCTGGGAGGCCGCCACCGGCGTCATCGACCGATCTGGCTCGGCCATCAGCCACCACCACGGCATCGGCCTCAACCGCAGCCGGTTCATGGCCAGCGCCCTCGGGTCGGCCTTCCCCGTCCTCTCCGCCGTCAAGGCCGCCCTCGACCCGACGGGCATCTTGAACCCGGGCAAGCTGGGCCTCGGCGCCACGGAGGCATGGTGAGCACCGGCCGGATCCTCGTGGTCGACGTTGGCACCTCGTCGGTGCGCTCCGGCATCGTCCAGGCGGACGCCACGGTCACCGATGTCGTCCAGGTCCCCGTGCTCCCCTCGTCGCCCGAGCCCGGGCAGGTCGAGTTCGATGCCCTCGCCATCCAGGCGGCCGTGCTCGAGACCGCCCGCGCCGCTCTCTCCGCCGGACCGGTCGACGGGGTCGGCATCGCCAACCAGCGCGCCACCACCGTCGTCTGGGACGCGAGGACCGGCCTCCCCATCGGCCCGGCCATCGGCTGGCAGGACCTGCGCACGGTCATCAACTGCCTCCTGCTCCAGGCGGAGGGCCTCCGGCTGGCCCCCAACGTCTCGGCCTCCAAGGCCCAGTGGCTCCTCGACACCTTCGATCCCGAGCGCAGTGGGGCGGAGCACCTGCGATTCGGGACCATGGACACCTGGATCGCCTGGACCCTCTCGGAGGGCAGCCTGCACGTCACCGATGCCACCAACGCGGCCGTCACCGGCCTGGTGGACCACTCGGCTCGCTCCTGGGACGCCCGCACCCTCGACGTCCTGGGCCTCCCCGCCACGATGATGCCCGGCATCGTCGACTCGACCGGTGCCGTCGGTCTGGCCACAGCCCTCGAGGGGGCGCCTGAGATCTGTGGGATCGCCGGCGACCAGCAGGCTTCCCTGATCGGTCAGGGCTGCGTGGCGCCCGGCCAGGCCAAGATCACATTCGGGACCGGAGGGATGCTCGACATGGTGACCGGCCCCGACGCACCGGAGTCGCCTCAGCGCTCAGCCGGCGGCACGTTCCCGATCATCGCCCGCCAGCGAGACGACGCTCCCGTCTGGGGCCTCGAGGCGATCATGCTGTCCGCCGGCTCCTGCGTGGAGTGGCTACGCGACGATCTCGGGATCCTGACGAGCGCCGAGGAGTCGGCGGCCGTGGCCGCCCAGGCGACCGGCGACGACGGCGTGGTGTTCGTCCCCGCGCTCCTCGGCCTCGGCACCCCCTCGTGGGACTTCGGAGCCCGAGGCCTCCTGCTCGGCATCACTCGGGGCACCGGGAGGTCGGAGATCACGAGGGCCGTGCTCGAGGGCGTGGCCCAGCGCGGCCTCGACCTCGTGGAGGCTGCGGAGGCCGACGGCGGGGTGACGCTCTCGTCGCTGCGGGTCGATGGAGGCATGACCTCCAACGAGGTCTTCCTCGGGATCCTCGCCGACACCCTCGGCCGACCGGTCGAGGTGTCGCCCATCCTCGAGGCGACCACGCTCGGTGCCGGCTACCTCGCGGGCCTCGCCACCGGCCTGTGGGGCAGCGAGGATGACGTGGCAGCCTCGTGGTCGCCGAGGTCTGTGGTCGAGCCGACGGCCGACGACGCGACCCGGTCGATGCGGCGCGAACGGTTCCTCGAGGCTCGTCGTCGCGCCGAGCGGACCATCCCGGACCTGTCCGGGGTGGAGTTCTGAGCCAGCTGGTCGACTAGAGCTCGACGGCGAGGGCCTGGTCGATGGTGGCCCCTTCGCCGAGCATCGTCCGGAACGCCATGAGCTGCCGGGGCCTCGAGACGGCGAGCACCCCGGTGAGGAACGCCCCCGAGTGGAAGGCCACGAGGAATCGCCCCTCCTCGTCTGGGGCCATTAGGACGGCCACGTCGTCGTCGGCACCGGGATGCCCGAGGACCTGGATCTTCTTGCCCCACTGGTCGCTCCAGAAGTAGGGCACCGCCGCGAAGACCGGGGCGAGCGGGCCTCCCGCGAGCAGGACCTTCGCCGCATGGGACCCATGGTCCGCCGCCGTCTGCCAGTGCTCGATCCGCACCCGCTCGTCGTGGCCCGCCCCGAGCCAGCGGAAGCGCGCAACGTCGCCGATGGCCAGGATGCCCGGAGCGGCGATCAGCCGCTCGTCGGTCACCACGCCGTTGTCGATGGTCAGCGACGATCCCTCCAGCCATCCGGTCGATGGGGTCACGCCGATGCCCACGACGATGAGGTCGGCGGGGACGGGATCGGCACCGTCGATCTCGACGGACCCGGCCCGGGCGTCACCGGCGGGCGGAGCGATGCCCGTCACGGTGACCCCGCACCGCAGCTCGGCACCGGACGCGACGTGGAGGTCGAGGAGCAGTCGTGCCACCTGCTCACCCACGATCGGTCGCAGCGGGAGATCCGCTCCCTCCAGGATCGTCACCCGGTGCCCCGCCGCGGCGGCCGCCGTGGCCACCTCCTGGCCGATGAATCCCGCACCGATGAGGACCACACGGCTGGCCGGCGGGAGGCTGGCGAGGTCATCGCGCAGGGCTGCCGCGTCATCGAGGGTCCGCACGCCGTGGACGTGCAGTCGGTCCTCGGTGCCGGGCAGCCGTCGGAGTGCCGCTCCTGTGGCGATGACGACAGCGTCGGAATCGAGGACCGTGCCGTCGGCCAGCTCGACCCGACGGCCCTCGACGTCGAGGCGGGTGGCCCGGACCCCGAGCCGCAGGTCGAGTCCCATCGGGTCGTGCTTCTCTGCCTTGACCAGCGAGATGCGGTCCTCGTCCCACGCACCCGTGAGGAACTGCTTGCTCAGCGGCGGCCGGTCATAGGGCCGGTGCCGCTCGTCGCCCACCAGCGTGATCGTCCCGGCGAACCCGTCGGCCCTGAGCGCCTCGGCGCAGCGGAGGCCCGCCAGGGAGGCCCCGACGATCGTGACCGTGGCGTCAGGGGTCAGTGCATGGGTCATGGATCGCTCCTCAGGAGGTGGGTGGGCGTCAGCCGAAGATGGCCAGCCACTCCTCGGGGGTCCGAGGAGCGAGCACCCAGTTGTCACGGCGGGTCTCCGCCATGGACTGGCTGGGGGCGGCCGAGTAGAGGTGGCCGGGGTACAAGATGGTCTCGTCGGGGATGTGGCGCAGGCGCTGCGTGAGCGTCTCGTACATGGCCAGTGGGTCCGAGCCTGGCAGATCCGTGCGGCCGCAGCCATCGAGGAACAGCGTGTCGCCGGACACCAGGCACCCCTCCACGAGGAAGCACTGGCTCCCGGGGGTGTGGCCGGGGGTGTGGACCAGGGTGACGTCGACCTCGCCGACGCGAACGACGTCGCCGGGCTCGTGCGCCATCAGCGACCCGGTCACCCCGGTGGTCCGCTCGACCCAGGGGACCTCCGCTGACTGGACGTGGACCGGGATGTCGACCCGCTCGAGCAGCGCAGCGATCCCCTCGATGGCGTGCCCCATCATCTCGCCGCCGACGTGGTCCGGGTGATAGTGCGTGGCCAGCACGCCGACCGGCGCCATCTCGTCGGCATCGAGCACCGCCAGGAGCTCTGCGGTGGCGTAGGCCGGGTCGACCAGGAGGGCCTCGCCCGTCTGGCGGTCGCCGATGGCGTAGGCGAAGTTCACCATCGAGCGCGCCACCGGGTCGTTGCGGGCGAAGTCCCGGCCGGCCAGCAGCTGGCGGAAGTACAGGCGGTCGGTGGTCTCAGGCATCGACGATCTCCCCGGTCTCCGGATCCACCGACGCTGCCCGCGAAGCCGCCGCCGCCAGCTTCGGGCTCAGCTCGTCGACCTGCATCCGGGTGGCGACCAGGCGACGCTCGAGCTCCTCGACGAGGACCGTCGCTCGCTCGAGCTGGGCCACCAGGTCGTCGACGTCAACATCGGAGGACTCGAAGAACTCGACGATCCGGTCGAGCTCGGCGGAGGCCTGCTCGTAGCTGAGGTCCCCCGCCTCGGTCGGTGTGCTCTTGGCCATGGTCAGCCCTCATCTCCCTTGCTCGTCGACGCCACGACGGAAGCGACGACCCCGTCGCGCAGCCGCGTCACGATTGTTGCACCCTCGTGGAGGTCCTCCACCGATCGGATGGCCCGTCCGGTGTCGTCGGTGGTCATGGACCACCCTCGCTCGAGCAGCCGGGCGGGGTCGAAGGCCGAGAGGAGGCGCCGACGGGCGGCGATCGACGTCTGCTCGCGCTCGAGCACGGCCTGCGCCATGGGCCCGAGTCGGGCCGCCCGTGCCTGCACGGAGGCCTCGGCTCGAGCGATCGCCGCCGACGGCCCCACGACGAGCCGGCTCCGCAGCGCGGCGAGCTCCCTGGCCGTCTCGGCGACTCGACGCCGAGACTGCTCGGCGATCCTGTCGGCGCTCTCGGCCACGTCCTGCCACCACAACAGCGTCCGAGCCGCAACCGCCTGGCCGCAGGCGGTGGGGGTGATGTGTCGGGTGTGCGCCACGAGATCGGCCACCGACTCGTCGCCCGTGTGCCCGATGCCGGTCCACACCGGAACCCGGGCGGTGGCGATCGCCCGGGCCACCGGCTCTGCGTCGAAGGCGGCCAGATCGCCCTTCGAACCGCCACCACGGACCACGCAGATCAGGTCGACGCCGGCCGCCTCGAGGCCGGCGATGGCCCGCGCCACCTCGGCCGGGGCCTGCGCCCCCTGCACCGACGCTCTCGCCACCGTGACATCGAAGGCGAGGCCCGAGCGCTCGAGCTGACCGAGGAAGTCGCTGAAGCCCTCGGTGCCGGGGCTCCCCACGAGACCCACCCGAAGCGCCACGGTCGGGAGGGTCCGCTGGCGGTTGGCGTCGAGCAGGCCCTCGGCGGCGAGCGCGGCCACCAGGGCGGCCCGCTCCTGGGCCAGTCGACCGAGCAGGGCCTCCACGTCCACCTCATCGAGGATGAAGCCCACCTCAGCCCGGACCTTGTAGAAGTCCAGCCGACCCCTGAGCACCACGCTCATGCCCGCCGTCAGGGCCACTCCGTCGGCGGCGAGCGATGCCTTGAGCGGTCCCCAGGTCGAGCGCCAGCACTTCACCTTGAGCACCGGCGCACCGCGACCGCCTCCGGCCTCCGCATCGACCATGTCGATGTAGGCGTGGCCCGAGGACTCGTAGACCTTCTGGACCTCTCCGCGGATCCAGATCGGCCGGCTCCTCGGGAAGGCGGTGTCGAGGACGTCGGTCACCTCGTCGTAGAGCTCGGAGATCGAGAGCGTCGGCCGCCGTGCGGCGAGGAGGTCGTACTCAGAGTCCACGTCGCAAGGCTACCGACCCGAGGGACGACGAGGTCCCGGTGACAGGCGGGCAGGCGGGGTGCAAGACTGGAGGCGGTGGTGAGTCGGCTGGGTGGCCGCGGCCGAGGGTTCGCCCGAGGTCGAGGAAGGTCGGGACTCCATAGAGCAGGGTGCTCACGAGATGTGTGTCGAGGCGACTCGCAGGAAAGTGCCACAGAGAACAGACCGCCGATGGCAGGGCGACCTGCACAGGCAAGGGTGAAACGGTGCGGTAAGAGCGCACCAGTGGCCACGGAGACGTGGTCAGCTCGGTAAACCCCACCCGGAGCAAGGCCAAGCGTGGGAGATGGGCTGCTCGCCCGTCCGGGAGACCGGACACTCCCCAGGTAGGCCGCATAGATGGATGGTCACCCAACCCCTCTCACGAGGGGTGGACAGAATCCCGCCTACAGGCCGACTCACCACCACCACCTCACCGGCCGACGAGACCGGTGGCGGATCACGAGGGTGCCCGCGCTCCGTAGCATTGCGGCGTGGACGCCCAGAGGACCGACCAACGACCGATGCTCGACGCCCACGCCACCCTGCGGTGCCCGGTGAAGCTCCAGAACCGAATCGACGACGCGATCACCGGCTCCACCGAGCGGTCCTCGTCGCTCCAGCGCCGCATCGACGCCGGGTCGGAGCACGAGCAGCTCATCGTGCGCCGGATCCTCGAGGGCGCCCCAGACGATCTCGTCGACATCCGACAGGTCGAGGTCGGCGACGGACGAGCCGCCACCCTGGCGGCCATCGCCGCCGGCCGGCGCATCATCCTCGGGCCCTGGCTGCCAGCCGACATCGACGGACGGCGAGTCGGACGACCCGACCTGCTCGTCCGCCATGAGGGCGGCTACCTGCCCGTGGTGATCAAGCTCCACCTGCTGACCACCGACGGCCACGGGTCGCTGCCGTGCTCGCCCCCCGACTCACCGCTGCCCGAGGTCGCCGAAGAGGTCCACGGCCGGAAGTTCCGGAGGGGACGGGCGGTGGAGTCCGACGGCCTGCAGCTGGCCCACCTGCGGCGCATGCTCGAGGCCCTGGGGGCCTCGAGCTCCGACGCCGGCCTGCTCGGAGGGGTCATCGACGGTTCGGGGTCGCTCTGGTGGATCCCGGTCGACCTGCGGCGCGGTCGCCGCCGAAACCTGCTCGAGACCTACGACGAGGCCTTCGCCCAGCGCCTGGACCTCGTCGATCTCGCCATGGCCAGGAATGCCGACCGGACCCTGCCGCGTGCGGTGGACCCCTGGTGGCACAAGGAGTGCGAGGGCTGCGAGTTCGAGCAGCCCTGCCGGGATGAGCTCGAGGCGATCGACGACGTCAGCCTGGTGCGGTGGTCGACGCCGCAAGCCCTCGATCGCCTTCGGTCGGCCGGGGTCGCCACCCGTCGAGACCTCGCCCGACTCGACCTCGAGCTGGTCACGCTGGCCCGGAGGCTCGCCGACACCACGCTCCCGCTCCCCGAGATCCTCACCATGGCCGAGGGCCAGCCCGACGAGACACTCCTCGCCGACCTTGTCGGATCGCGACTCGGGGTCCGTCGGCGTCTCGAGGCCGCCGGACTCGAGACGGTGGGCGACCTCACGAGCCGGGACCAGACGACGCGATCGGTGCTCGACCTTCACGATCTCGACCGCCTCATCAGGCGGGCGCGAGCCTGGCAGGCGGGAGGTGCGGTGCGCACCGTGCATGCCCACGAGATCGACGCGGCCCGTGGCGACGTCGAGGTCGACATCGACATGGAGAGCTACGACCACGCCACCTACCTGTGGGGTGCCTTCGTCACCTGCCGCACGCCCGTCGAGGGGATCAAGGAGGGCTACCGGGCGTTCGTCGAGTTCGACCGGCTCGACGCCGACGTCGAGACCGAGCTGTTCCGATCGCTCTGGAGCTGGCTCAGCGCCCTTCGGACCGAGGTCAAGCGCCAGGGTCGCACCGTGCGCGTCTACTGCTTCTGGCGCTCCGCCGAGGAGGGCCAGATGCGCCGAGCGCTGCGACCCGACGATGCGGACCTCCCCTCGCCACGCGCCCTCGAGCGGTTCTTCGCCTCGGAGGAGTGGGTCGACCTCCATCAGATCGTGGCCGACCAGATCCTCACCGAGGGCCCGCTCGGCCTCAAGGTCCTCGCCACCCGTGCCGGCTTCACCTGGCGCGACGAGGACCCGAGCGGCGAGGCGTCGATGGCCTGGTACGAGGAGGCCGCCGCCGGCGACGACTCGGCACGGCGGCGCCTCCTCGAGTACAACGAGGACGACGTGCTGGCCACCCGCGCGCTCCGCTCGTGGCTCGACGGCCCGGCCCGAGGCCTCCCCCACCTCGACGACACCATCGAGGCCCGATGAGCGAACGGCGTCGAGCCCTCCTGGCCGGGTCGGCGATGGCGTCTGCGTCGGCCGAGGCCATCGACCTCATGGAGCTCGCCGCCCGCCAGGCCCTCGCCGGCAGCGGCGTGGCTCCCGGACGTCCGACCATCGATGCGATCATCGTGCCGGCCGGCACCTGGCCCTATGGCGACCCCGGCCGCGAGCTCGGCCGTCGACTCGGCTGCCCCCAGGCGCAGAGCATCCTGGGTCAGCTCGGGATCTCCCAGCAGGAGCTCATCAACATCGCCATCGAGCGGGTGGTGAGCGGCACGGCGAGCTCGGTACTCATCGTCGGCGGCGAGTCTCGCCGATGGGCCGCCACCGGGACCATGAGCGAGCTTCCGGGCGTACCGGACCTCGTCCTCGAGCGCCCCGAGCACTTCATCGACGACCTCGAGATCACCTCAGGCCTCGTGTTCCCCGCCGTGCGCAGCTATGCCCTGCTCGAGCGGGCCCTCGACGCTCGCCTCGGCCTCGACGACCAGGCGGCCGGCCAGGTGAACGCCGAGCTCTGGTCGGCGATGAGCACGGTCGCGGCAGGCCTGCAGGGCACCATGGCCTCGGCTCCCGTGCCCGCAGCCGAGATCGCGACGGTCACCTCGTCGAATCGTCTGCTCTCCGCTCCCTACCTGCGGACCCACGCCAGCCAGTGGACGGTGGACCAGGCCGCGGCACTGCTGATCATGGACCATGGCACCGCACGCGCCGCTGGGGTGGAGCCCTCGGCCGCCGTCCACCCTTTGGTGGCGCTCGAGTCCACCGACTCGGTACCGGTCATCCACCGGGCTGCGCTCGACCGCTGGCCGGCCATGGGCCTGCTCGGCGAGGTGGCGGCCCGTCGGATCGGACGTCCTCTCAGCGAGGTCGACCTGCTCGACCTCTACTCGTGCTTCCCCGTGGCCGTCAGGATGCAGGCCGAGGAGCTCGGGCTGTCCCTCGGCCGACCCCTGACGGTGACCGGTGGGATGACCTTCGGTGGCGGACCCTTCAACAACTACGTGATCGGCGCGACGGCGACGATGGCCGAGCGCCTGCGGACGACCACGGGGAGCACGGGCCTCGTCACGACGGTCAGCGGTCTGCTGACCAAGCCCGGGCTCTGCGTCTGGGGTGCCGACGATCCGGGGGTGGCGGCACTCGTAGACGATCTCGGACCCGAGGCTGGCCGACGCACGGCCCGCGTGCCGTGCACGATGCTCCCCGACGACCGTGGGCTCACGGTCGAGACCTCGACGGCGTGGGCCGACGGCGACACGACCACCGCAGCCGTCCTCGGCCGCGACGACGAGGGGGCTCGCCACCTCGCCCTGCTCCACGATGCCGCGTCCTTCGATCGCTTCTGCGCCTCGAGCTGCATCGGCGAGCGGCTCTGAGCACCACCGAGCCCTCCGGGAGCCTCGCTAGGGTCGATCCCATGGCGACGCAGCGAACCCCGGCAGCGCAACGAGGCCGATCGAACGTCGATCGACGCCTCCGCTCCGAGCTCGCCCCGGTCCGCTCCGCCCTTGCCGTCAGCGCCCTGGTCGGGACGCTGCTGACGGCGACCGTCATCGTCCAGGCCTTCGCTCTCGCCGACCTCCTCGCCTGGGCCGTCCACCCAAACGACCAGCGGATCCCCCTCGCCACCCTCATCGCCCTCGGTGCCGCCATCGCCGCACGAGCGATGCTCGGCCTGATCGGCGAGGGCCTCACCGGTCGATCGGCGACCCGGGTCGCCACCGCGCTGCGCCAGCGCCTGCTGTCCGCCGTGGTCGAGGAGGGACCGGTCGCCGTGTCGAGCCGACGGTCGGGAGCGCTCGTCCTGACCGCCACACGGGGCCTGCGATCGCTCGAGACCTACATCAGCCGCTACATCCCAGCAGCCATGTCTGCCGCCGTGGCACCGATCATCGCCCTCGGCGTGCTGGCCGTCTCCGACTGGCCGAGCGCGCTGGTGGCCCTGGCGCTCGTGGTGCTCGTGCCCTTCGTGATGATCCGGCTCGGCCGCAGGGCTGCCGCAGCCTCGACCCGCGAGTGGAGCCGGCTCTCGTCGCTGTCCACCCGTTCGCTCGAGCTGCTCCGCGGGCTGCCGACCCTCCGAGCCCTCGGGCGCGTCGACCACGGCCGGACCGAGCTCTCCGCGGCCAGCGAGGCCGTCGCCGAGAGCATCGATGCCACCCTCACCGCGTCTCTCTCGTCGGGCGCCGCCCTCGAGTTCGTCGCCGGCGTCGGCGTCGGCCTCGTGGCGATGCTCGCCGGCCTGCGCCTGCTCGCCGGCGACCTCAGCCTGACCACCGCCTTCGCCGTCATCCTGGTGACCCCGGAGGTCTTCCTCCCCCTGCGACGCGCCGGCGCCGAGTTCCATGCCAGCCAGGAGGGCCGAGCCGCCGCCGAGTCGCTCTACGCGGTCCTCGACGACCTCGATGGAGCCCCCAAGCGACCCTCAGGCGCGTCTGTCCCGACGGCATCGACGCCAGTGGTCGCCCGGGCCATCGCCGCCCGCTATTCCGACGCCCCGACCCTGGCCCTCTCCGAGGTCAGCTTCAGCCTCGGGGAGCACGAGCACCTCCGGATCTCCGGACCATCCGGATCGGGGAAGTCCACCCTGCTCGCCGTGCTCGCCGGGTTCCTGCCGGCCGTCGAGGGGGAGCTGTCGATCGGCGGTGTCGACCTCGACGCGATCGACCCCACCTGGTGGCACCAGCAGGTGGCGCTCGTTCCACAGCGACCCCACGTCTTCGCCGCCACCCTCCGCCAGAACCTGCTCCTCGGCGGCCAGGCGTCTGAGGCCGACCTGCACCGTGCGCTCGAGCACGTCGGCCTGAGCGGGCTGACCCGCGATGACCCTGCCGGACTCGACCGCGTGCTCGGAGAGGGCGGGACGACGATCAGCGCCGGCGAGCGCCAGCGCCTCGGTCTCGCCCGAGCGCTCCTGCTCGACCGGCCGATCTTGCTCCTCGACGAGTCCACCAGCCACCTCGACGCCGAGACAGTGGCGCACCTGCGGCGAGCGCTCGCCGGATGGCTCGACCAGCGCACCGTGATCGAGGTCGGCCACCGGCCCGGCGTGGCGCGTCGCGATGCGGCCACCCTCGAGCTCGGCGGAGGGCAGCGATGAGGTCTGACGCCACCTTCGCCGTGCTCCGCCGGTGGGCCGGGCGCTCGAGGCCGTCGACCACGAGCCTCGCCACCGCCGTCGCCCTGGCCCTCGTGGCCGCCATCAGCGCCCTAGCGCTGCTCGGCGGCTCAGGCGTCCTCGTGGTCCGGGCGACCGGCGGCGGCGGCCTCGCAGCCCTCGGCGGCCTCCTCATCGCCATCGAGCTGATGGCGTTCCTCCGGGCGCCCCTGCGCCTGCGCGAGCGCCTGACCGCCCATCGCGTCGCGCTCGGCTCCATGGTCCGCTGGCGGATCTGGCTCTACGACCGCATCGCCGAACGAACGCCGGGTGGACTCGTGCTCTCGTCCGGGGAGCTCCTCGATCGCTCGATCGAGGACGTCGACGCCCTCCAGGACCTCTACGTCCGCCTGGCGCTCCCGGTGCTCTCGGTCGGCGCTGCGGGCCTGGTGGCGGCCATCTGGATCGGCGTGGTCCTTCCGGCCGCCGGCCTCGTGCTGGTCGGCGCCGTCGCGGTCGGCCTTCTCGTCGCGGTGGGCACCGCCCGCAGGGCCGACGGGCTCGAGTGCTCAGGAGCCCAGGCTCGCAGCTCGCAGGCCCGGGCGACCGCCGACCTCGTGGCGGGCATGGCCGAGCTCGCCATGGTCGACGGCACCTCCGCCGGACTGCGCGACGTCGAGGCCGCCGCCGCGGTCCGGTCGAGGATCGCGGGGCGCCTGGCGTGGGTCCGAGGCATCGGCGGGTCGGTCGAGACCCTGGTCATCGGCGCCGGGATCGTCGGGGTCGCCATCCTGGCCGGGCGCTCGGTGGGCCGAGGCGAGATCAGCGGTGCCGCTGCGGCCGGCATCATCCTGCTGGCCGTGGCCGGGCTCGAGCCGCTCGCCAGCCTCATCGCCGCAGCCATGCGAGCCCCCGAGGTCGCCGAGTCCGCCCGGAGGCTCGAGTCGGTCGAGGCATCACCACTGCGGGGCGATGCGCCCTCGTCCTCGGCAGCGTGGCCGGCGGCACCGGTGACCATCCGCGTCGAGGACGTCCAGGCCAGCCCCGTGGGTCGCCGCAGTCCGGTGCTCGACGGGGCCAGCCTCGAGCTCCCTCCGGGCTCACGCATCGCCCTCCTCGGTGCCAGCGGCGCAGGCAAGTCGACCCTGGCCGACGTGCTCCTGCGGTTCATCCGACCCTCTGGCGGACACGTGTGGATCGGGGACGTGGACCTCGACGACCTTCCCGGCGCCACGGTGCTCGCCCACGTCGCCCTGCTCGACCAGTCGTCCGCCATCTTCGGTGGCACCCTGCGCGACACGCTCCGTCTCGGCGCCCCTGACGCAGACGACGCTGAGATGGCCGCCGTGCTCACGGCCTGCCAGCTCACCGACCTGCTCTCACCACCTAATGGGCTCGATCTGATCATCGCCGAGCATGGGGGCTCGCTCTCGGGTGGCCAGCAGCAGCGCCTGGCCCTGGCCCGGGCCCTCCTGCGTCGACCGCGCCTACTGATCCTGGACGAGCCGACGGTGGGGCTCGACCCGGTGCAGGCGGGCGAGGTGCTCGACCTCGCCCTCGAGGTCGCCCAAGACGCCACCGTGCTGCTCATCACCCACGACATCGCCGAGGCGAGGCGGTGCGAGCGCGTGGCGTGGCTCTCCGGGGGTCGGATCCGCTCCCTGACCGCCGCCGAGGTCGCCGACCTCGCTTGACCGTCCGTCGTCTTGCACGCGATGCACGGTCCTGTCTAGGTTCTGCCTCACTGGCAGGGGGGGCCAGGCACTTCGGTGGCCCGCCTGTGAGCTCTGCTCCAGGCGGGCCCCGGGGTGCACCTAGTTGCTGCCCGCCTCCGGCGCAGCCTTCCGGGCACGGATCTCGACCAGCGACGGTGCGGGGTACTCCCCCATCCCCGGCCGCCATCCCTCCTCGAGCTTGGCCATGCCGATGCCACCCTCTGACCAGAAGTGGCAGGTGTTCGTGAGCCAGCCTCCCCCGTTGACCACCCGGCCGACGGCGGTCGAGTCGGGCAGTCGTGACGCCGAGCTCGGCATGGCCTGGATGACCGCCGGACCGAGGGCCCGGGCGAGGAACTCGAGGTGGCTGCAGCCGGCCTGGCGGCCGAACCGCTCCTGGACCGCCTTGGTGTAGCCCCGGGCGATGGACAGTCCAACCAGATCGTCGAACGCCGGCTCGATCGTAGGGCACTCGGCGTGCGGGAAGGCGTGCATCGTCGTCTTGACGGCGGTGATGGTCAGGGTCGCCCGATCCACCTTGATCCGGAGCTCCATGTCGTGGATCCGGCGCGGCTTGGCGTCTCCGTCGGCCCAGGGCCGCTCGTCGCGCAGCCGGCCGTTGAGCTCGAAGGCCGCGCCGTCCTCGAAGACCCGGATCTCGATGGTCCGCACGTGCACCGGATCGGGGTCAGGTCCGTCCGCCAGCCAGGTCACCTCGTCATCCACCGCCCCAGTGTGACCGGTGGGCATGCCTAGAGGCCAGACGGCGTCTCGTTGAACGAGACGACCTGGGGGCCGTGAGGGCCCATGTCGATCCTCGTCACCGATCCCGTGGAGAGCCGGAGCCGCCACGCCACAAGCTCGTCGGCACCGAGCGCCCATGCGACGGCCGCCTTGATCGGCGAGACGTGGCTCACCACCACCACATCGCCCTCACGGCTCCGGGCGCCCTCGCCCTTGGTGGCGAACAGCTCGTCGAGCAGGCCTTCGACACGACGACCGAGGTCGGCCAGGCTCTCGCCTCCCTCTGGAGCGAAGGTGGGGTCGGTCAGCCACCGCTGCCAGAGGACCGGATCGACGTCGACCAGGCGCTCGCCGTCGAGCGATCCGTAGTCGAGCTCGATCGCACGGTCCTCGACCGTCGGAGCGACCTCGAGGCCGAGCAGGCCGGCGGTCTGCGTGGTCCTCGTCAGGGGGCTGTGGCGCAGCTCGATGGCCGGTGCCGACAGGAGCCGTCCTGCCGCGGCGGCCTGCGCCTCGCCCTGGGCGGTCAGCGATGGATCGAGCCGGCCGACGAGGCGGCCCTCCGCGTTGAGCGTCGACTCACCGTGGCGCACGAGGACCAGCATCGCTACTCGGCGAACTGCCCGGGCCGGATGAGGATCCGGCCGCACTGCTCACACGTCCCCACCGCGTCAGGATCGAGCTTCTTGACCGCCTCGAGCTCGGCTGCGGCCAAGGCCAGGTGGCAGCCCCCGCAGCGACCATCGACGAGGCGGGCTGCTCCGACCCCTCCCACCGACCGGGAGATCGACTCATAGCGACGCAGGAGGCCGTCGCCGATCTCGCCGGCGACGGCGGTCCTCTCTGCGGTGCGCTGCGCGATCTCGGCGTCGAGCGATGCCTCCTGCTCGACGAGCTCGGAGCGACGCTCGACGGCCGAGACCTCGATCGGAGCGAGGAGCCCGAGGACCTCGGCCCGACGAGCTTCGAGGGGCTCGACCTGCTCCATCAGCGAGATCTCCTGGTCCTCGAGGGTGGCCTGGCGCTCCGCGAGGTGCTGGCGCTCCGCGTCCATGGCCACGAGGTCACGGCTGGCCCCCGTGGACGAGGCGAGGCGGGCCTCGACCACCGCCCGGCGCTCCGCCACCTTGCCCACCTCGGCCTCGAGCTCGGCCAACGAGGCCGCCAAGGGTCCGAGCTCCGCGTCGATGGCGGCGAGGGACCCGGCGTGCTCGGTCGCACTCGCTGCGAGCTCGCCCAGCGCGAGCCGGGCGGGCAGGGAGGCTCGAGACCGCTCGAGGCGGAGCAGGTCGGCATCCAGGGTGGCGAGGGTGTCGAGGGCGGGGTGATCGGTCACGTGGTCATCTCTCGTCGTCGTTCCTGCATCTGCTCCACCTTCTCACGCCAGCCGGTCGCCGGGCCGGCCCAGGCCTCGCCGAGCTTCGCCAGGGCTGGGACCAGGGCCGGCTCTGCCAGGCCCGCCACGTCGGAGAAGGCACACCACCGGACGTCCTGGCTCTCGTCGGGAGGCGGGGTGGGGTCATCGCCAGCCGAGAGCAGCACGTAGCGCAGGTCGAAGTGCGTGTGGCCTCGGGGACCAGGGTGGACATCGACGTGGAAGAGCAGGCCCTCGGGAGTGGCGGACTCGACGATGAGGCCCGTCTCCTCCTCGGTCTCTCGGATGGCCGCAACCAGCGGCGACTCACCGGCGTCCACATGCCCACCCGGCTGCACCCAGATGCCGAGCTTGCGATGCAGGTGGAGGATCGTGCCCCTCGAGGAGACCACGAAGGCGGAGGCGGTCAGGTGGACCGGATCGGCCTCCTCGCTGAAGGGGTCGGCCAGACGGGGGGCCTCGGTGACGATGCGAGCGATGGACGCGGCCTCGCGCTCGTCGACCGGCTCGATGCGGCCGATCTCCTCGAGCACCTGCTGGAGGGCACCGGAGCTCACAGGCGGCCCTCGAGGTTGCGAACCGAGGCGGGCACCGGGATCTCTCCTCGGCCCACCGCCCCGTCCGGAGCATCCTGCGGAGCACCCCAGCGGGTCTCGAGTGGCACCACGCCGGCCCAGGCGTCCCCGAGGACGTCCTCCGGGTCGTCGTCGGGAGGTCCGGCGCTGATCTTGGCCGATGCCTCGACGATGCGCACCCGCACCACCGACGTGCGTCGCAGCTCGTCGGGCCTCGACGCCCGGACCTCGGCCGAGCGGCCGGGGATGAGGCCGTCGATCAGCCGGTCGAGCGCCACCGATCGCTCGTCGGGGTCCTCGATCAGCTCAGCGGGACCGAACACCACGGCGGACCGGAAGGCCACCGACGACTCGAAGGTCGAGCGGGCCACCACGAGGCCATCGACCAGCGTCACCGCCAAGCACACCGACTCCGCCGCCACCATGGCCCGCAGGAGCCGGCTCGACCGAGACCCGTGGAGCAGGAGGTTCCCACCGTCGCGGACGTGGAGGCTCGGCAGGACGATGGGCTGGCCGTCGTCGACGGTGGCGACGTGGCAGACCGATGTGGCGTCGAGGATGGCGTGGATGGTCGGGGCGTCGTAGGCCGCCTTCTCGGGCAGCCGGCGCAGCCGCGTCAGCGGCGTGTCGCCGCCGAGCAGGTCGCTCACGCCGCTGCCGTCCCGGGCCGCGGGCTCCGTGGTGCGATGCGGCGTCGGCAGGGGCGTAGCGTCGAGGTGTGCACGATGCGTTCACAGTAGCGACCTACAACGTCCACGGGGGCGTCGACTCATGGGGCCGCCCCGTCGACGCGGCGGGCGATGCCGCCTCACTCGGAGCGGATGTCACCCTGCTCCAGGAGAACTGGGTCGACGCCGAGGGCTCGTCGGTGGCGAGATCGCTCGGCACCCTGGTCGGCGGGAGCGTGCACGAGGTGGCCCTGGCCCACGGCCGACGCGGGCTGCCGCACCCGGAGGCCGGGTCCGACTGGCACCGCCATCGCGCCTTCCTCGACGGAGACCACGCCCTGTACGTGGACTCCGAGCTCCCGCTCCGCGGTCGCCTCGCTGCCTCGGATCGGTTCGCCGATGCCGAGGAGGGGTCGTGGGGCATCGCCATCGTGAGCCGGCTCGAGGTGAGGGCCGTCCGCGTCCTCGACCTCGGTCGGCGACGGCGTGATCGGGCCCACCGACGGGTCCTCGTGGTCCAGATCGCCGCCCCGGGCGGCGAGGTCGAGATCGCCTGCGTCCACATGTCGCACCTGATCCATGGCTCTCCGGGTCAGATCCGACTCCTTGGGCGCACGCTCGGGGGGCGTGCCGCCGCACGGGGCGCCACCGTCCTCGGCGGCGACATGAACTGCTGGTCTCCGCCTCTGCGCGCCCTGCTCCCCGGCTGGCAGCGAGCGGCGATCGGGCCCACCTGGCCCACCTGGCGACCGCACAGCCAGCTCGACCACCTCCTCGTGGGGCACCGGCTCCGCGTCCTCGACGGCACGATCGCCCAGGCCCAGGCCAGCGACCACCTCCCCGTCGTGGCCACCCTCGCTCTTCGCTGACCGGCTCGCCCGGCCTTGCGGCCACCGACACGCCTACGATCATCTGCGTGCCCGGCGTTCCGGGTGACCACAGAGCAAGGAGCCCCATGGCCGTCCCCTACAGCGACCGATTCGCCGTCAACCGGACCCTCCCCGCCGAGGGGCGGGACCGCAGCGAGGTGCTCGCCGAGCTCGCCGCCATGGCGGAGGCCGAGGACCCCACCTGGGAGGTCGGCAAGTGCTCCGGGACCATGTACTGCGGCGATCACGACCACTACGACTTCATGGCCGAGGCCTTCTCGAGGTTCGCCCACGTCAACATCCTCCAGCGCGACATGTGCCCGAGCGCCACGAAGATGGAGGCTGAGGTCATCGCCATGACGCTCGACATGCTCGGTGCGGGTGCCGTCACCGAGACCGAGCCCGTCGGCCTCATCACCACCGGCGGCAGCGGCTCGATCAGCCACGCCATGCTCGCCTACCGCGAAGCGGCGCGGGCGGAGGGGCGGTCTGGTCGGCTCAAGGTGATCAAGCCCGAGACCGCCCACCCGGCCTTCAACAAGGCCTGCCACCTCTACGACCTCGAGGTCGTCACCGTCCCTGTCGATCCGGTCACGACGACCGTGCGGCCCGAGGACGTCGCCGCCGCCATCGACGCGGAGACGATCGCCATCATCGGCTCAGCCTGCAACTACGGCTACGGGACCGTCGACCCCATCTCCGAGCTCGGCCAGGTGGCGCTCTCAGCCGGGGTGGGTCTCCACGTCGACGGCTGCCTCGGGGGGTTCATCCTGCCGTTCGGCCGCGAGCTCGGCGAGCCGATCCCGGCCTTCGACTTCAGCGTCCCCGGCGTGACCACGATCTCGGCCGACACCCACAAGTACGGCTACGCCTTCAAAGGGACCTCGGTCCTCGCCTTCCGCGACAAGGCCCTGCGCAACGCCCAGTACTTCTACCTCACCGACTGGTCGGGCGGGAAGTACTGCTCCCCGGGCATCGAGGGCAGCCGGTCAGGCGGCCTGCTGGCCGCCACCTGGGCCTCGATGGTCAGCCTCGGTCGATCGGGCTACCTGAGGTACGCCGAGGCCATCTTCCGCACCGCCGCCGCCATGCGGGCCTCGGTCGGCCGGCACCCTGAGCTGCGCATCCTCGGGAGCCCGACGTTCCTGTTCTCGTTCACGTCGGACGACTTCGACGTCTACCACGTCAACGACTTCCTCCGGACGAGGGGATGGCGGCTGAACGGCCAGCAGTATCCCAACGCCCTCCACATGGCGGTCACCCGACCCCAGACCCAGCCCGGCGTAGCCGAGGCCTTCGACGCCGACCTCGACGACGCCGTCGCCTATGCCCGCGAGCATGCAGGCGAGCCAGCCCAGTCATCCGCCGTCTACGGCGGGGTGTCCGGCGGGATGACGGACGAGGCCGACGAGTTCATCCGGATGATGATGGCCGACATGATGGATTCCCAGCAGTCGCTCGGTGCCGCAGGCTGATGGCCACGGCTGAGGACCTCTGCCTGGTCGTCGACCTCGGGACGACCGGTCTCAAGGTCGGCATCGCCTCGCTCGGTGGCCGGCTCCTCGCCAGCCGCCAGGCTCAGCTCACAACCCATCACGGTGCCGGTGGCGCCGCCACCCAGGATGCCCAGCTCTGGTGGGATCTCATCGCCGGGATGTCCTCGACCCTGCTCAACGAGATCGGCGCCGAGACCATCGCTGCGGTCGTCGTCAGCGGGCAGTACGCCTCGATCGTGCCGGTGGACGCCGAAGGCAGCCCGGTTGCCGAGTGCATCCTGTGGAGCGACATGCGCGGCGGGAAGCACACCCGGCGGCTCATCGGCGGCCGGGTGGCTGGCTATCGGCCCAGTGCCGTGCTCCGGTTCGTGCGCACCACCGGTGGTGCGCCCAGCCCGTCGGGCGCCGATGGGGCGGGGGGCCTCCTCCACCTGCTGCACGACCGGTCGGAGGTCGTCGCTGCCGCCTCGCACCTGCTCGAGCCGGTCGACTACCTCGCCATGCGCTTCTGCGGCGAGGCGAGGGCCACCCATGCCTCGATGTTCGGGTCCTGGCTGACCGACAACCGTGCACTCGACCGGATGTCCTACGACCCGGCGCTGCTCAAGGTGCTCGGGATCGACGACCACCTGCTGCCTGAGCTCGTGGCCTTCGGCTCGATCATCGGCGGCGTGACCACCGCCGCCGCCCGGGCCACCGGCGTCCCCGAGGGCACGCCGGTCCTCGCAGGGGTCCCCGACCTCCACGCGGCCGCCCTCGGGACCGGCACCACCGAGCTCGGCGGACCCGGACACCTGGCCCTGTCGACCACCTCGTGGATCTCCGCCCCCCACGCGGCGAAGAAGACCGACATCCTCCACTCCATCGCCACGATGCCGGGCCTCGATCAGACCTCCTACCTGATCGTCAACAACCACGAGATCGGGGCCAAGGCCCTCGAGTGGTTCGCCGGTGGTCTTGGTCTCCCCGCCCCGATCGACTTCGACGCCCTGTGCGCCGAGGCCGCCTCGGCGCCGGCGGGCTCGGGGTCGGTCATCTTCACGCCATGGCTCGCCGGAGAGCGCTCCCCGGTCGAGAGCCACTCCGCCCGCGGCGGGTTCCACAACGTCTCGCTCACCACCACCCGAGCCGACCTGATCCGCTCCGTCCTCGAGGGGGTCGCCTACAACAGCCGGTGGCTCGCCGAGTACGTGGACCGCTTCGCCGGACGCACGCTCACCCCCCTCCGGATCATCGGTGGCGGAGCACGGTCACGGCTGTGGTGCCAGATCCACGCCGACGTGATGGGCCGACCCATCGAGCAGGTGGCCGAACCGATGGTCGCCCAGCTGCGCGGGGCGGCCCTGCTCGCCGGGCGCACCCTGGGCGTCGTCGACGATGCGTCAATCCCCGGCCTCGTCGAGATCGCTGAGCGCTTCGACCCGGATCCCGAGACCGCAGCCGTCTACGACCGCCTCTACGCCGAGTTCCCGAAGCTCATCAAGACCCAGGGGCCGATGTTCCGTCGCCTTCAGCGTCGGCGCTGAGCCGCCAGAAGGCGTCGCCCACCGATCGCCAGGATGCCGAACGTGCCGCCCACCGACAGCAGCGAGGCGAAGGCACCCAGCGACCCGATGGAGAAGGCGCTGCCGACGGAGCCGATCGAGCAGAAGGAGCCGACCGAACCGATGGACAGGGCGCTGCCCACCGAGCCGATGCTCAGGACGCTGCCGACCGAGCCGATCGAGCGATAGGAGTCGATCGAGCCGATCGAGCGATAGGAGTCGATCGAGCCGATCGAGCGGCTGGCGTCCGTCGACGGCGCGGTGACCGGAGCGCTGAGGTCGACCTGGCGGGCCTTGGCCGGAGGGTGCATCTCGTGGATCGTCATGGCTCCAGTCTCACGCGCCGGCACCCATCGTGCCGACCAGCGAGGTGCCCTTGGTCTCAGGCACCCGACCGACCAGGGCGAGCACGGCGACGATGGGGGCCGCCACGACCAGCGCGGCGGTCTCGAACGAGCCGGTCGAGTCGGCGATCAGCCCGAACACGAGGAGGCCGACGATCGCCCCGAGCACCGAGGCCACGATGACCCACCCCGCCACCGATGCCCGGACGGACGTCGGGAACAGCTCGTTGGGCAGCGCCGTGCCTGCGGGTGCCACGAAGCCGGTGGCGAGGACGGCGAGCAGGTAGCCGAGGACCACGGCTGCCTGGCTGCCAGAGTAGAGCAGGATGGCTGCGAGGCCAACACCCGTCGCCCCGATGGCCACAGAGGGACGGCGTCCGAGGTGGTCCGCCGATCGACGGCCTAGGACGAGGCCCAGCAGCCCGGTGATGGCCGCCGCCACGATCATGGCGCTCTCGACCCCCTTGGGGAGGTGCGTGACGTTCTCGGCGTAGACGAACACGAAGCTCGACGCCGGCGCCGAGGTCAGCGAGGTGGCGAAGATCAGGCCCATCACCACGAGCAGCCGGCCGGTCGACCCCCGCTCGACCCAGCCGAACCTCGGCCGCTCCTCGGTCGAGTCCCGGGTGAGCGAGGTGGGCTCCGGGACCCTGCGGGCGAGGACCACCACGACCGCGAAGGGGACGGCACAGGTCAGGAACAGGACGCGGAAGCCCGCCACCCCTCGCAGCGCCGAGTGGAGCAGGGCGTTGAGCCCCGCTCCGAGCCCGTAGCCGGCGGCCACGACGCTCAGCGCCCTGGCCCGGTTCTCAGGCGCGGTGAGCTCTGCGGTCACGACGTGGCCGAGGGCAGCGGCGGCCGACAGGAAGGGTCGGCCGACGGCGAAGATGGCCACGAACCACCAGTACGAGGGGCTGAGCGCCGCCAGCAGGGTGACTCCCAGGCCCACCAGCGACCACCCGATGAGCGTGCGGCGGCGGCCGAGCCGATCGGCGGCGGCGGCCAGGGGCTGCCCGAGCATCGAGGCGAGGCGGAGGATGGCGAGGCCGGCGCCGAGAGCGGCTCCCGAGAGGCCGGCCTCCTCGGCGACCGTCCCGGCGTGGACCGGGTGCCCGAAGGCGGTGGCCACCTGGCCCAGTGCCGACACGGCACCGAACTGCCCGTAGCCGGCCGCCATGGCGACGACGGCCACGGCGATCACGGTCCCGGTGATCCCCTGGAGGCGCCTCATCGGTCCATCATCCTCTGGATCCGGGTGCGGTGGTGGGTCGGCGCCCACCACCCACGGTCACGAGACCTTGACCAGCACCTTGCCGGTGTTGCCGCCCGTGAAGAGCAGATTGAGCGCGTCTGGCGCATGCTCGAGGCCGTCGACGATGTGCTCGGCGTGGGCCAGCCGACCCTCGGCCAGCCACCCGGCCATCTCGGCCTGTGCCTCAGGCCAGCGACCGAGGTAGTCGAGGATGATGAAGCCCTCCATCGATCCCCGCCTGATGATCAGCGACGTGAGGTTCGCCGGCCCGGGGGCGGCTGACTTGTCGTTGTAGCCGGCGATGGCACCGCAGAGCACCACCCGACCGCGCATCGCGAGGTTGGCCAGCGCCGCGTCGAGGATCGCCCCACCGACGTTGTCGAAGTAGAGGTCGACACCCTTCGGGCACAGCTCGCGAAGGCGCCGCGACACGTTTCCCTCCCGGTAGTCGATGGCGGCGTCGAAGCCGAGCTCCTCGACCAGCTGGGCGCACTTGGCCGGGCCCCCGGCGATGCCCACGACCGCTCCCGCACCCTTGATCTTTGCGATCTGGCCCACCGAGGAGCCCGTGGCTCCGGCGGCGCCTGAGACGACGACGGTGTCGCCCTCCTTGAGCCGTCCCACCTCGAGCAGGCCGAAGTAGGCGGTCATGCCCGTGATGCCGAGCACGTTGAGGCTCACCGGCAGGTCGATGCCGACAGGTGCCTTGGCCATCGCCCCCATCCCCTCGTCGGCGATGGCGTACTCCTGCCAGCCGACCATGCCGGTCACCACGTCGCCGACCTGGTAGCGGTCGGAGCGAGACTCGACCACCACGCCACCACCGCCGGAGCGGATGACCTCGCCGATGCCGATCGGAGGCAGGTACCCCGGTGCGTCGTCCATCCACGTCCGGATGGTCGGGTCGATCGACAGATGCGACACTTTGATCAGCGCCTGCCCCTCGGCCAGCTCGGGGACCTCTGCGGTCACGAGCGCACAGGTCTCGGCATCCACGTTCGCCGTGGGGCGGTTGGCCAGGACGACCTGGCGGTTGGGGGTGGTCACGGTCTGGCTCCTCGGGTCGACGACTCCCCCGAGCCTCGCAGAGCGGTGGCCCACCCGCCAGCGGCGGAGGCGGAGTCCGCCTCCTCCTCCGCAGGTGCCGGCAGGTCACTAAACTGACGGTCCGTCAGATCTTTCCGACACAGCTGAGGAACGAGGACCGAGATGCTCGACTACGTGATCAGGAACGCCACGGTGATCGACGGGACCGGTGCAGCCGGCTTCGTCGCCGATGTCGGTGTGGCCGACGGCCGCATCGTCGCCCTCGGGGTCGTCGAGGACCAGGGGGCTCAGGAGATCGACGCGACCGGCCTGATGGTGATGCCCGGTGTCATCGACCCGCACACCCACTACGACGCCCAGCTGTTCTGGGACCCGACGGCCTCGCCCTCAAACCTCCACGGCGTGACCACCATCATCGGCGGCAACTGCGGCTTCACCCTCGCCCCCGTGGCACCCGAGGATGCCGGCTACATCAGCCGGATGATGGCCAAGGTCGAGGGCATGCCGCTGATCGCCCTCGAGGAGGGCGTCCCGTGGAACTGGGAGTCCTTCGGCGAGTACCTGGACCGCCTCGAGGGCAAGCTCGGCGTCAATGCCGGGTTCCTGGTCGGCCACTGCGCGCTGCGGCGGAAGGTGATGGGCGACGATCGGCATGCTGAGGTCGCCACCGACGAGGAGATCGAGGCGATGCGGGCCCTGCTGGCCGAGTCGATCGCGGCCGGCGGCCTCGGGTTCTCGTCCAGCCAGTCTCGGACCCACTCCGACGGCGAGGGTCGACCCATCAACTCGAAGTTCGCCGACCGCCGGGAGATGCTGGCCTTCTGCGAGGAGGTCTCCCGACACGAGGGAACCACGCTCGAGTACATCACCTCGGGCTGCCTCGACAACTTCTCCGATGAGGAGGTGGACCTCATGGCCGACATGTCGGCCGCTGCCAACCGCCCGCTGAACTGGAACGTGCTGACCGTCAACCAGCGCGACGAGGACAAGATCGCCCACCAGCTCGCCGCCGCCGATGCGGCCGCAGAGAAGGGCGGCCGCATCGTGGCCCTCACGATGCCCACCGTGGTCCCGATGAACATGAGCTTCCGGAACTTCTGCGCCATCTTCCTGATCCCGGGCTACGGCGACGTGATGAACCTCCCGGTCGAGGAGCGCATCGAGAAGCTCAAGGACCCCGCGGTGCGCGCCGAGTTGCTCGAGCTGGGCAACTCGAAGGACGCCGGCGTCTTCCGCCACGTGGCCCGATGGGGCAGTTACATCATCGGCGACACCTTCTGCGAGGAGAACGCCCAGTACGAGTGGCGCGACGTCGCCTCGATCGCCTCCGAGCTCGGCAAGTCCGACTTCGACACCCTGCTCGACATCGTCATCGCCGACGACCTGCGCACGGTGCTGTGGCCCAAGGCCACCGATACCGACGACGCCACCTGGCAGGCCCGGGTGAAGGTCTGGCGGGACCCGCGGGTGATGATCGGCGGCTCCGACGCAGGTGCGCACCTCGACCGCATGTGCGGCACCAACTACCCCACCTCCTTCCTCGGCGACTGCCTCCACGGTCGCAAGCTGATCCCCGTCGAGGAGGCCGTCCGCATGATGACCTCAGACCCGGCGGAGCTCTTCGGGCTGACCGATCGCGGCGTGGTGCGCGAGGGCGCCCACGCCGACCTCGTGATCTTCGATCCGACCACGATCGCCTCCGAGCCCGCCCGCCTCGTCGAGGACCTGCCCGGCGGATCCCCCCGACTCTTCGCCGCCTCGATCGGCGTGGTCCGGGTGCTCGTCGGCGGCACGGAGATCATCGTGGACGGCACCCCCACCGGGGCGCTCCCCGGCTCCGTCATTCGCTCGGGCGCCGACACCACCTCGGTCACCACGGCATAGGAGACACCTCGCCGCTAGCCTTCGGGCTCGAGGAGGCAACCGATGTTCGAGCAGTTCCGCAAGAAGCGCGCCGCGGCCCATGCGGCCCATCAGGCCAAGGTCGCCGGCGAGGACTATGCCAAGAGGCTGGCCTCCTGGCAGGCAGAGCACGACGCCGAGCTGGCCCTGATCGAGGCGGCGTCGAACCCCAACGGCGCCACCGAGGGCCTCGTCCTCCACAAGGGCGAGCGGGGCGTGGGGATGCTGACCAACTGCGGCCTCGTCGAGGAGCGCCGGGGACAGGGGCACTATGTGGGCGGCTCGCAGGGCTTCTCCATCCCCATCGGCTCCCTCGGCGGTCGCACGGTCCGCTACCACGTCTCCGCCCAGCGGGGTCACTTCGAGCAGGGCCCCATGGCTCCGAGCGTCGTCGCCACCGGCACCATGTTCATCACCGACCAGCGGATCGTCTTCACCGGTCCCACGCAGACCCGTGAGTGCGCCTTCGCCAAGGTGGTGGCGATGAACCGGGACGACGACACCGGGACGCTGACCGTGGCGGTGAGCAACCGCCAGAAGCCCACGGTGATCACCTACGGCTCCGGCGTCGCCGGGTGGGTGGGGTTCAACGTCGATCTCGCGCTGGCGATCTGGCGAGGAGATCAGGCGCAGTTCATCGAGAGCCTCAAGTCCTCGTTGGCGGCCATCGATGCACGACGACCGTCACCACCGGCCATCACGGCCTGATCGTCCCCTCCTCCACACTGCACGCACAGGCGGGCCTGCGGATCAGCTGAGGGTGACGAACCCCTGGACGACGAGGACGAAGAGCACGATCGAGGCCGCTCCGAGGACCCGGAAGACCCAGGTCTCCGGCCAGTCCCTGCCCTTGAACTGCATCAGGGTGATCAGCACCAGCACGAGGGCGCCGAGACCGACGAAGGTCCAGGCGAGCGCCGTCTGCTGGTCAGCGATGTGGGGGCTCACCAGGCGGAGGATCAGCTCGGCCACCAGGATGATCACGATCAGCTGGTTGGCCCGCCGTGGGGTGAGGCGGTAGATCCAGGTGGACTCCGGGAACTTCTGGCCGAGCAGGACGATCGGTCCCATCACGATGTAGACGATCACGATCAGCAGCGTCGGCAGGGTCCATCCGAACATGCACCAGATGGCGACGAAGGCGACGAAGACCCCGAGGAGCTTGATGACCGCGTCCACGATCTTGTTGCGGGGCTCGACGACCGGCCACGGCAGGCTGGCCAGGCGGTCTCGGTAGTTGTAGATGACCACGGCCCCCGCCACCGCCCGGACGAAGAAGGCCGAGATGGCGACGATCTTGACCAGGTTCGACTGGTTGGCGATGGGGACCTGGAGGCCGGTCATCCACGGCATGACGAGGACGAGGGAGCCGAGGACCAGGCCGCCGATCGCCGGGAGGATGATCATGTCACCACCGATGCGCCAGGCCCGCTGCCAGGCCGAAGGCTCGTTGTCCCAGCGCCCGACGGGGCGGAAGTAGTGACCGGTCTGCGCCCCTGCCCACCACATGATGGCTAGCCCGAAGGTCCCGCCGATGGCGTGGAGCGAGTCGAGGTGGCCGGTCAGGATCGTCCAGACGAAGAAGGGCAGGAACCCGATCAGCCCAGAGAAGGCGTCGATGATGCCGATCACCATGAGGATCAGGAACTGCGTCGTGGTCGGCGGGATGGCGACACCACCGGTGGTGTGGGCCGACATGACGCCGAAGACGAAGGCGACCATGGGGAGCGCCAACCAGAGGTCGCCGAGCGAGGCGCGCAGGTAGGTCGAGTCGCTGAGCGTCCGCTTGGGGATGAAGGTGACCTTGCCGAGGATCTCAGGGATGCGGACGCCGACCCAGTCGGCGGCACCCGTGCCGAACCACGTCCAGCTCTTGACCCTGTCCTGGCTCACGATGGGCGCCGCGGGAGCCTGCGTCTCGGTCTCGATCGCCACGGCGCTCCCCTCCTCCTGGGTCATGGCTGGTCTCCGTCCGTGTCCTTGGTGAAGGAGTTGCCCTCGGACTCGTCCTCCTCGGACTCCTCGTCCTTGGTGCCCTCCTGGGTGTCCTTCTCGGCGGCTCCAGCCGCACCCGAACGACCCGAGCGGCCCCCAGCGGCTGCGGAGCTGCTTGCACTACCCGTCCCCGAGGCTGCGGCGGCGTCAGCCGAAGCGGCCCCAGCGGTTCCGGCCGAAGAAGCCGCTCCTGCGGTCCCTGCTGCACCAGCGGCACCAGCCGTGCCCGCTGCGCCCGCAACACCGGCTGCGCTCGCTCCAGCTGCCGCGGCCGAGGCGGCGCCGGCCACACCTGCAGCGGCTGCGCCAGCAGCGGCGGCGGCTGCCGCACCAGCGGCGGCGGCTGCGGCCGCACCGGCGGCCAGGCCGATGCTGGCTGCGTCATGGTGGTTGATGTGGTGCTGCGACGGGACGAACGGCCGAAGCGTGGTGGTGGTGTTGCTCGACGGGCGGGTCGTCGTGGTCGTCGACGGGCGGGTCGTCGTGGTGGACGTCGGGCCTGGCTGGGTGGTCGACGTGGTGGTGGACGAGGTCGGACCCACGGGGGTCGAGGTCGGAGGTGGGGTCGTCGTGGGCGGAGGCGGCGGAGGTGGCGGCGACTCCGGAGTCGTCACGTACCCGCTGAGGCCGACGCGCTTGCCGCGGTACGGGCCTGGGCCACCGGTTCCCCTTGCCGTCACCGTGTTCCGGCCGAAGGTGGAGTTCACCGGACCGAGGGTGATGGGCCCGTTCGGCCCGTAGGTCTGGAAGGTCTGCGTCGGCCCGCCGCCGACGGTGATCAGGAACTGCACGCAGCCGTTGTTGTCAGGGCTCGCCGCGCCGGAGACGGCGGTGCCATTGACCTCGAAGGTCACCGGGGTGCCGATCAGGAAGCCGCAGAAATAGACCGTCGTCGTCGAGCCGCCGATCGGGACGATCTGGTCGAACCCCCCACCGGGGATGTCCGGACGGGCGATCGGTCCGGGATACCCGCCAGCACCGCCTGAAGACGTGTTGACGAGGAAGCTCGAGACGAGGAGCACGACGGACGTCGCGATTAGCCACGGGACACTGCGACGGTAGAGGGTGGCGGAGGTCATAGCGATTGGCTTGATGGTACCAGAGGGCTTCTGGTACGTCTCAGAATCCGCCTGCCTCCCCTCCAGCGAGCCGATGGCCGAGTCTTGCACCGCCGGCGCTCAGAATCTGGTCAGGACCAGCGGTTTCCTTGGCGTGCGGAGTTCGCACCCTGCGGAGCTCAGACGTGGCCGAGCACCCCGTGGGGCCGATAGGGAGCCTCGAGTCGCCGGACCTCCTCATCGCTGAGGACGAGGTCGAGCGACGCCAGGGCGTCCGTGAGGTGGTGGACCTTGGTCACGCCGACGATGGGTGCCGTCACGCCCGGCCGGGTCCGAAGCCAGGCGAGCGCCACCTGGGCCATCGGGACACCACGCTCGGTCGCCACCTCCTCGACCACGTCGACCACGTCGAAGTCGGCCTCCGAGTAGAGGTAGTCGGCGAAGGCATCTGTGCTCGAGCGCGCCGTGCGGCGCTCGCCCCCACGAGACCGCGTCCCGGCAAGAATTCCCCGCGCCAGCGGGCTCCACGGGATCACCCCGACCCCCATGTCGAGGCACTGCGGGATCATCTCGCGCTCCTCCTCTCGGTAGAGCAGGTTGTAGTGGTTCTGCATCGAGATGAACCGGGTGCCTCCGATGGCATCTGCGGCGTGCTGGGCCTTGGCGAACTGCCACGCGTGCATCGAGCTCGCCCCGATGTAGCGCGCCTTGCCGGAGGCCACCACCTCGTGGAGCGCCCCCATCGTCTCCTCGATCGGGATCGAGGGGTCGAACCGGTGGATCTGGTACAGGTCCACGTAGTCCATGTTCAGCCGCCGGAGCGAGGCGTCGATGGCCGACGCGATGTGCTTGCGCGACAGGCCACCACCGTTGGGGCCCGGTCCCATCGGCATGAAGACCTTGGTGGCCACGACCGCCTCGTCGCGGGTGAAGTACTTGGCCACGAGGCGACCCGTGACCTCCTCGGACGAGCCGTGCGAGTAGACGTCGGCCGTGTCGATGAACTGCACCCCCGCCTCCGCCGCCGTGCGCACCACCTCGTCGGCGACGTCGTCGTCGATCGTCCAGGGCCGGTCCTCCGACCCGGTGGCATCGCGCCCGTCGCCGAAGCTCATGGTGCCGAGGCACACGGTCGAGACCCGCAGCCCGCTGCGTCCAAGCGTGACGTACTCCATCGAACTCACCCCTCCCGGCGCCAGGTGGCGCATCAGGCCTGAGGCTATCGGAGCGCCCTCGCCGCGGTCCCCGCCACCAGCGGGAGGTCGAGATAGGTCTTGAGGCCGGGTTCGGCACGACAGACCGCCGGGACGGCGTTGACGCAGTGCATGGCCGTGGCCACGATGCCGGGGTTCCGCTCGAGGCCGGCCGCCACCGACTCAGGGTGGAGCTTGGAGAAGGTCGTCAGGCTCGAGGGGTCCCCCGTCACCTCCACCTCGAAGCGCTCGCCCTTGGGTCCGAACGTCCAGGCGGGCTCGAGGTGCTCCTCACCCATCAGCCAGTTCACCGCGGCGGTCACGACCGGCTCCCCGTCGACCGTCGCCACCCACCGGAATCGCTGGGCCGCCACAAGTCCGGGCGCGATCGGCCCGATCGGCGAGTCGATCGGCGCCGTCGCCACCGCCGTCTCGTGCGTGGTCTGCATCACCGGGTCCAGTCGGAAGCCGAGGACGTCCGCCACCATCTGGACCGACTGGCGGAAGCCCGCACCGAGTGCCTCGGCCATGATCGACGTCGCAGCGACCTCCGGGGTGGCGCCGAAGAGCATCCAGTCCCGGATCACGTCAGGCGCCCCGTAGGTCCGGATGTCGGAGAACTCCTCGGCCCTGACGTGCGTGATCGATCCCGACAGCGCCGAGATCATGAGCGGGAAGCGCTCGGTGATCCCGCCCGGGTGGATCCCCGTGCCGTGGAGGGTCACACCGCCAGCCACCGCTGCCTCGTCCATGACCTCCCGATCGGCCTGAGGTGGATAGAACCAGCCGAGCGGCGTGACCACGTTGTGCCCCGACCGCAGGATCCTCGCCACGAGTCCCGGATCGGGCATGACCGGGGCGTACAGCACGCAGTCGGCCTCGAGGTCGAGCAGGGCGTCGACATCGTCCGTGGCCTCCACGCCGATGGCGGCGCGCCCCACGAGCTCTCCGAGATCGACCCCCACCTTGGACTCGCTGTGCACCCACGCCCCGGCGAGCTCGAGCTCAGGATGGTCGAGGATGCCCTCGATCGCCGCCCGGCCGACCCCTCCGGTCGCCCACTGGATGACGCGGTACGCCATGGAACCCTCCCCTGCTCGGACCCGTCCCGGGCCTGTCGCCGGACGGTAGCAGTCGCCCCGGTCGGCCGCCCGGGGCGGCTACTTGATCAGTGGGTCCCGAGGGAGACCGAGGATCCGCTCACCGATCTGGTTGCGCTTGATCTCCGAGGTGCCTCCGGCGATCGACATCCCACGGTGCATCAGGACCAGGACGTTGCTCATGGCCGTGTCCCCGTCCATGAAGACCGACTGAGGGCCGTAGGCATCGGTCAGGATGGCGGCGGCCTCGTGGCCGATCTCGGAGAGGACCAGCTTGGTCATCGCTCCCTCGGGCCCGGGCTCCGAACCGGCCACCGCTCGGTTGGCGGCGCGGAGGTTGAGCAGCCCCATGGCCTGGTGCTGGGCGATGTAGCGGCCGATGCGCGCCTCACCGCCATCGAGGCGGCCGTCGTTCTTGTCGAAGGCCTCGACCAGGGCGGAACCCGGCAGCGAAAGGCCGCCGTCACCGGAGCCGATGCTCACGCTCTCATTGCCGAGCGTGGCCCGAGCGACCGTCCACCCGCCGTCCACGGGTCCCACCACATCGTCATCGGGCACGAACACGTCGGAGAAGAAGACCTCGTTGAAGTCCGATGCTCCGGACGCCTGCTTGAGCGGGCGCACCTCCACACCGGGAGCGTGCATGTCGATCGCCATCATGGTGATGCCGTCGTGCTTGGGGACATCGGGGTTGGTCCGCACCGTGGCGAACCCCATGCCGGCGACGTGAGCACCTGACGTCCACACCTTCTGGCCGTTCACCAGCCAACCGCCGTCGACCCTGGTGGCCTTGGTCTGGACACCGGCGGCATCCGAGCCGGCGTTCGGCTCGGAGAACAGCTGGCACCAGATGACCTCGTGGTTGAGGGCAGGAAGCACCCACCGGGCCTTCTGATCCTCCGTGGCGAACTGGATGATGGTGAGGATGTTCCACGCGGTGATCCCGTAGCCCGGGCGTCGGATGCCGGCGGCCCCGAACTCCTGCTCGATCACGAGCTGCTCGATGGCGCCCGCCGAACGACCGTAGGGGGTCGGCCAGTGCGGCATCACGTACCCCGTCTCGATCAACCGAGCACGCTGCTCGTCGGCCGAGAGCCCCGCGATGCTGGCGACGAAGGCCTGCACCTCGCCACGGATCTCCTCGGCCTCGGGCGGGAGCTCCACGCTCTTGCCCCGGGTGACGCCCCGACGCGTGAGCTCGGTGAGGTCGGTCGCCGCCCGCTCGGGATCGAGGAAGGACAGCAGGGTGGTGGCCCGTCGCATGTAGAGGTGCGCGTCGTGCTCCCAGGTGATGGCGATGCCGCCGTGGACCTGGGTGTTGAGGTTGGCGCAGAGGTCGGCGGCCGGCCCGGCCAGCGTGGCGGCCACGGCGGCGGTGTAGGAGAAGACGTCACCACCGGTGGAGGCCGCCTTCGCTGCGTCCCACACGGCCGAGGTGGCGAGCTCTGTGGCCACGGCCATGTTGGCGCAGTGGTGCTTCACGGCCTGGTAGGTGCCGATGACCCGACCGAACTGCAGGCGCTCCTTGGCGTAGGCGGCGCCCATCTGCGTGCACGCAGAGGCGACGCCGACCGCCTCGGCGGCGAGCAGCACGCGGCTGAGGTCCACGAGGAGCTGGCCGGCGCCGGCGAGGACCGTGGCGGGAGCACCATCGAGGACGACCCTGGCGGAGCGACGCGAGGGGTCGAGGTTCTCCGGTACCTCGACCGAGACCCCGGCACCGACCTCGACGACCAGCACGTCGTCACCGCAGGCGACCAGCAGCACCTTGGCCAGCCCGCCGCCGAGCACGACGCCAGCGTCGCCCGAGGCCGTCGTCCCGTCGAACGAGACCCTTGCGCCGAGCGCCACCGCCCCGGTCAGCGAGCCATCCGAGAAGCCCGGGAGCAGCCGAGCGGACTCCTGATCGTTCCCAGCCGCAGCGATCACGGCGCTGGCGATGACCGTCGGGACGAAGGGCCCGGGCGCGAGGTTGGCTCCCATCGCCTCCGCCAGGATGACGAGCTCCTCGAGGCCGAAGCCGGACCCCCCGTGGGCCTCGGGGAGGTGGAGACCGAGCCATCCGAGCTCGGCCATCTCTGCCCAGGTGGCCGGGAGCTCCTCAGCCGGTGCCGCGAGGAGGTCTCTCGCACCCTGCGTCCCTCCTCGGGCGGCGAGGAGGTCGGCCGCGGTCTCGGCCAGGGCGAGGTGGTCTTCGGTGATGGCGATGGGCATGGGTGCTCCTTGGGATCGTCCGCAGTCCTAGTGGTCTAGCCGCCTAGCCGACGTCGGTCCACATGCCCACCGAGGACGACGCGGTAGGTTCAGCCGACATCGACTCGGTCGACGCCCCGCCTCCAGGGATGGTCGGACTCGACAAGGAGGTCCTGCGACCATGACCGAACCCCTCGTGCTCCGATCCGACGACGGCGGCATCACCACGCTCACCCTCAATCGCCCCGACAAGCTCAATGCCCTCACCCCCGGGGTCTTCGTGGAGCTCCGGCACCACCTCGACGATCTCGCCGACTCGAGCGACACCGCCGTCGTGGTCCTCGAGGGAGCCGGTCGGTCCTTCTGCGCCGGCCACGACCTCCCAGCCATCGCCAGCGGAGAGCGCGCCCCCACCCGCCACTTCGAGCCCGAGACCGTCGACGCCCTCGAGTCCCTCCCCATGCCCACCATCGCCAGGCTCCACGGGCACTGCTTCACCGGCGGGCTGGAGCTCGCCCTGGGCTGCGACCTCCTGGTGGCGGCGGCGTCGACCCGCCTCGGTGACACCCACGGCCAGTGGGGCCTGGCCCCCATCTGGGGCATGTCGGTCCGACTCCCCGAGCGCGTCGGCCGGTCGACGGCCAAGGAGCTCATGTTCACCAGCCGTCGGATCACCGGACCAGAGGCCCTCGCCATCGGCCTCGTCGACCGCTGCGTCCCCGACGAGGACCTCGACGCCACGGTCCGAGCACTCGCACAGGAGATCGCGGCCAACTCGCCAGGGACCAACCGCATCGTCAAGCGCCTGGTCGACGAGCGTCGCGAGATGACGCGCTCAGAGGCTTTGCACAGGGAGCGCACGCTCCCCCACGGCCTTCCTGACGACATGGCTGAGCGCATGGCGGGCGGCCCGCGGAAGGGCTGAGGCGCCCGGGACCCTGGTGAGTCAGGCCCCAGACGACGAGCTCGGGAGCTTGGGCGACACATAGGCCAACCCGATGCACATCTCGTCGGTGGACCCATCGCCCCAGGTCACGAAGTGCGGCGGGGCCTTGCGGAGCACGGGGAGCTTCTGCGCCAGCGTCGGGTCGAAGGTGCACGAGACCTGCAGGGTGTCGCCGGCGTGGACAGCGATCGGATGGCGCAGGTTGTAGGCCTTCTGGAAGTCGAAGTTGTAGGCGGGCACGCTCAGGACCGTCTCGGGTGAGCCCGACCCGGCGTTGAGCGTCAGCTGGAGGCTCCGGCCGAGCAGGTGCATGTGGGCCTGGGTCCGAACGATGTAGCCGTCCGAGGAGACCGGCCAGGTGCAGGTCGTCGTGTCGCCCGCCGGAGGATTGACGCCATCGCGCCGGCACGCCGTCTCGATCGAGTTGACGATGGTGACCGCATGGTCGCCGAAGCGCGCCCCCTGATCGGCCAACGATGCCGACCGATCGCACAGAGGACCGGTCACCCCGGCAGGACAGGGGATGTCCGGCGGTGCGAGCACGATGTTGAGCTTGAGGCGCTGCAGCGGCGTGCTGGCCGGGACAGTGTGCAGCACCAGGCGGTTGCGCACGGCTCGGTGTCCGACCAGGAGGTTGTAGTGGACCTGCATGATGACCAGGCTGCCCTTGGGCAGGTAGACCCCGGTCCCGGACGGGAGGTCGTCCGCACCGTGCCCGGGGGCCCACTCGCTGAGCATCGGGTCCTTGAGGATCGTGGCGAACGGGACGCCGGGCAGTGACGCCTCCCCGAAGCAGGTCCACCCCCGGCCCCCGACGTTGGCGCGACGGGCAGCGGCGGCCAGCTTCGGCGGCACCAGGAACAGCGCTGCGTGGTGTACCTCCTTCGACCCCGGAATGAACTGGCTCGAGGTGACGAAGGCGTCGCTGGCCACGCGTGGGTCCATCAGGGTGCAGTGGTAGTCGTCCGTCGATCCGACCTTGGCGTGCGGCGTGTACGACCTAGGCATCGACAGCGCCACCGTCGTGACCTTGGGCGACGAGGACGCCTCAGCAGGGACCGCGACGCTCAACAGCAGCAGCATCGCGGCCACCGGAGCCACGAGCACCGAGCGCATCCCTCGCAGGCCCATCGCCGGACGATATCGCCCGACCGGCGCCCCGACACAGCGGCCCGCTGGGGTGGCGGGTCGACCTGGACGGGATCTCGAGACCACCCATCCTCCGCACCTCCTAGATTGTGGGGGTTCCCTGACTCTGGAGGTCCAGTGCGCTCCCCGAAAGACTTCTTCCGCCCGCTCGCCGTCGGCGCCCCCGAGCCCCTGCGCGAGATCCCGTTCCGCCCCTCGAGGATGATCCACTTCTTCCCGTCGTCGAACCCGAAGATGGTGGCCAAGCTCCCCGAGCTCGCACCCAAGGTCGACGTCCTCCTCGCCAACCTCGAGGATGGCGTGCCGGCCACCGACAAGGAGGCGGCACGCGCCGGACTCGTCGAGGTCGGTCGCACGGTCGACTTCGGCTCCACCCAGTTCTGGACCCGGGTGAACTCGCTCGACTCGCCCTGGGGGCTCGACGACCTCACCACGGCCGTCACGGAGGTGGGCCACAAGCTCGACGTGATCATGATCCCCAAGGTCGAGGGCGCCGAGGACATCCACTACGTCGATCGCCTCGTGGCCCAGCTCGAGGCCAAGGCCGGCCTCGACCGGCCGATCCTGCTCCACGCCATCTTGGAGACGGCGCGTGGCGTGGCCAACGTCGAGGAGATCTGCGCCGCCTCGCCGCGCATGCAGGGCCTGTCCCTCGGGCCAGCCGACCTCGCCGCCAACCGACGGATGAAGACCACCCGCGTCGGCGGCGGCCACCCGGACTACCTCGTCCGCGAGGACCCGACCGACGGCGACATCAACGGACCACGGGCCGTGTTCCAGCAGGACCTCTGGCACTACACGATCGCCCGCATGGTCGACGCCTGCCAGGCCAACGGCATCTT